>DASYAY010000001.1:0-156396 GCA_036501065.1 Chthoniobacter sp.
CAAGAAAGGTTCGGCTGATCGATCAAAAGCAAACCAGCCATCCTTTTCAGGATGGCTGGTTTTGACTGGCTTGATTCGGACGTTAGCTTTGCGGCTAGGATCCGGCGTTGTAGTAAGCGCCCCAGAAGTTGGAAGGAGCAACGTCGCTCAACGCGCCGAAAGTCGCGGTATTCACGTAGGGCTGGGTGTCAACCTTGGGCATCGTGCAATTGTTGCCCAGGGCATCCGTCGCGGAGCCGGCCTGGAGGTCGGTGTAGAGCTTGGTGCCGGTCTTGACATAGGCAGCGAGCTGGGAGTCGGTCGGTGTCGCCCCCGGGGACTGGCCGTTTTCGATGGCCCACTGGTCGCAGGCGGCATCGAGGATGCGCAGGGTCTCGAGGGTGCTCGTGGCCTGGGAGCGCTTGCGGGCACGGAGGGCGCTCGGGACGGCGATGGCGGCGAGGAGGGCGATGATCGCGACGACGATCATGATTTCAACGAGGGTGAAGCCCCCGCGGCGGTGATTGAGTTTAGTCAACATATGGTTCTCTAGGTTTTAGGTTTGGTATTTGTGGAGCAGCGGGTGAGCGCCACCGGTGATTTTGGTGATACCTCCCTTGAGCAGGATGGCTGCCACGGTCGGGCCTTTTACAAAAATTCTAAAATCTGTTGCGCAGTGAGAAACAGCGCGCCCCCAGTACGCACCTGCGCCCCGCCGGTGAGGACGGGGCGCAAGCAACCGATAAATCGGGCCCAAGGCCCAGTTGTAGAAGAAGTTCTGCCCGGCCGCCGCTCGCACGGCGTCTTCGCCGCCGGGTTTGTTCAAGACGGCTCAGGGATAGTAGGGCGACCAGAAGTTCGCCGGAGCCACGTCCGAGAGCTTGCTGAAAGTCGTCGAGCTCAACTTCGGAATGTTGTCTACGGAGAAGCTGCCGCTGTTGCCATAGAAGTCTCCGAAGAGATCGGTGCTGTTGGAATTGTAGAGGACCGAGCCGTTCTTCAGGTAGGCTTGGACGTCGGTCCAGTTGACCGTGTCGCCCGTGCTCTTGTTGTTTTCGATGGCGTACTGGTCGCACGCGGAGTCAATGATCCGGAGGTCTTCCAGGCAGCGGGTCGCTTGCGAACGCTTGCGAGCGCGGAGGAAGTTCGGGACGGCAATCGCCGCGAGAAGGGCGATGATGGCTACGACGATCATGATTTCCACGAGGGTGAAGCCCCCGCGGCGGATGTGGAGTTTGGTGAGCATATAGGATGGATGAGGTGAGGTTAGCGTTTTTGCGTAGTGTTCTGACACTACTTGAAATGTAGTGTATTTAGCTACAAGCAGGTTGGTTGCCATTGTCCCCCTTTTTCCGTGCAATCATTAAATTTCTGTAATCCTCAGAGAGCCCCGCAGGGGGGAATTCCGCTCCGGTCCATTTTCTTTCGCGGCCCGGCGAGGGCGCATACCTTCCCCTTGATTTTTGCCATGACCTCCCGTTTGCTTTCACCAGTGACCTCCATCAAGTTGTTCTTCCGTTAACGGCGCGGCTCGACCTCTTTTTTCGATCCGGCTTCACTTTTCCCTGTTGCTCCATCTGCCATGCACCGTCTTCTGATTTTCGGGTCGGACTCCCGAATCCACAACCATCCTCTTGGGTTGCCGCTTGGCCGTCGCCTTGATCCGGCCAACGCGTTCGCCGCCCTGATCCTCGGATAGGATGGAATTCGCCGGCGGCGGAACCGCCGCCTGGCGCGGCACACCCGATTTCTCACCGACCACCCAAAACCCACACACCCATGTATATCGACACTGCCCACGTTGACCCGCCCCTGGCCGATCCCGCAAAGGAGCCTCCGAGTCGGGTTCTTCCCGACCATCGCTCCCTCCGCCGCGACGAGTTCTGGCGCGGCATCCCCGCTTACGAAAAGGTCAGCGAGGAAGAATTTCGAACTCACACTTTTCAAAACCGACACACCGTCACCAACCCGCGCCAGCTCAAGGTTACGCTTGGCGCGCTCGCTTCCGAGGGCTTTTACGCGGATCTCGAGGCCGCCCTCGCTCATGCGCCCATGGCCCTGCGCATCTCTCCTTACTTGCTGAGCCTCATCGATTGGGCCGATCCGCTTCACGACCCGATCCGCACACAGTTCCTGCCGCTGCGCTCCCAGCAGCAGCCGGATCATCCGATGCTCCAGTTCGACTCGCTGCACGAACAGGAGGATTCCCCGGTGCCCGGCTTGACGCATCGCTATCGCGACAAGGCGCTCTTTCTCCCGCAGTTGAGCTGCCCGGTCTATTGCCGATTCTGCACGCGCAGCTACGCCGTCGGGAACGACACGCCCGAGGTCGAGAAGCTGGCGCTCACGGCCAGCCTCGCGCGCTGGGAACAGGCCTTTGCCTATATCGCCAATCAGCCTGATTTGGAGGACATCGTCATCTCCGGGGGCGACAGCTACAATCTCAAGCCGGAGCATCTCCAACTCATCGGGGAACGTCTGCTCCGGATGCCGAACATCCGGCGTCTTCGCTACGCCACCAAGGGGCTGTGTGTGTTGCCGCAGAAAATTCTCAGCGATCACGCGTGGACCGATGCGCTCACCCGGGTCGTGGAACTCGGCCGCTCATTGCACAAGGACGTGGTGGTCCACACGCACTTCAATCATCCGGCGGAAATCACCGGGATCACGCAGGACGCCATGGACATCCTCGTCGAGCGCGGCATTCACGTGCGTTGCCAGACGGTGCTGCAGCGGACGGTGAACGACGATCCCGGCGTGATGACGCTGCTCGCCCGGCGGCTGAGTTTCGTCAACGTGCACCCCTACTATGTCTACATGCATGACATGGTCCCGGGCGTCGAAGATTTGCGCACGCCGCTTTCCACCGCCCAGTCGCTGGAAAAGCACGTGCGCGGCGCCACTGCGGGATTCAACACGCCATCGTTTGTCCTCGACGCCCCCGGCGGCGGCGGCAAACGCGACGTGCATAGCCCCGAGCGCTACGATCGCGCCACGGGCATCAGCGTCTTCACCAGCCCGAGCGTGAAGCCGGGGAAGAAATTCCTCTACTTCGATCCGCTCAGTTCCCTGGAACCCGAGCAGCGTGAACGCTGGTCCATTCCGGCCGAACGCCGCGCCATGATCGACGCGGCGCTAAGTTAAGAATCGCGCTGGCGTTTTGGAGTGCGGCGCTGCTGCGCCGCTTTGGACGGTCCGCGGGTGTGCTCTCGCGTTCCGCCACCTTGGCCCCATCCGAAAGCGCCAGAGCGCCGGCGCACTCCAAAACGCAAGCGCCGGGACACCTGCGAAGAAGTGCTCTACTTCGCCGACACCCAGCGCACGGCGTTGATGAGGAGCTTCTGGTAAGCTGGGTTACCGTGCGCCTCCGCGGCGTGGCCCAGCCCGATCCCGACGATCTTCGCCTTCGGATCTTTCACCACCCACACCGACGGATAGGCCTTGTTCGATCCCGCCTCAGGCGAGGTCATCGCCAGGACTTCGGTGCTGGCGGTCGGATCCAGTTCCACCCGGTACTGTTCGTCGTGGATCGTGAATTCGGCAGGCACGTCCCCCATCACGGGGTGATTCGGCTGCTTGCAGATCACCTGGAAATCGCCGAAGCCGTGCCCGCGTGCGCCACCGCCGACGAAGCGCTTGTTGAACCCGGAGAGTTCGGACCAATTGTGCCAGGTGCCGGCATGGACGATGACGAGCCCTTTCCCCGTATCGGCAAACGCATTGAGCGCGTGCTGAAAATCCGGCTGGCCGAAACTCCCGTCATTGGCGCTGAGCACAATGACGTCGGCATTCTTCATGAGCTCGATCGCTTCGCCGGAATTCGAAGTGTAGGCGGTCACGATCTTTCCCGCGCCCCGGAGCGTGGCACTGTCGGCCTTGTGAAAATACTTCTCGAAATCGTGCGAGCTGCCGCCGCCGATGAGCAATGCGCGAACGACACCCGGCTCGGGATTCGCCGGCAGGGTTTCGCCGGACTTCGGCAATTCCTCTTTCGCGGGAGGAACGAAGCTCTTGCGTGGCTGCGGCGTTTCGTTGTCAGTGGTGATGGCGAGCGTCGTCGGAGAAATACCGTCGAGATAACTCTCCAGCACGATTTTGGTAATCGGCGCGCGATCCTCCACCGGGAGCGAGAAGTAGCGAACGTGGTTGCGCTTGATGAGGCCATCGACACGCTTCGAGCCGGGAACATCGAAACGGCTGACGTAGTCGATAAACACGTCGCCGGTGAATAGTTCATCGATCTCCTTCTTTCCGTCGGCGTGTTCGATGCTCACTTTCATCGCCGGCTTGTGCGAATCGGGTCCGCCGCCCCAGCCTGCGACACCGCCGAGGAAATGCAGATTGCCCGCGGCGAAGCCGACAGGAATCTCGACGCGCTGCGGCAGGGTGCCCGCGTAGGTCTTGTTGTGCTCGGCATTTTTCAGGACGATGACGTTGCCTCCCGTGGGCGTGGTGCTGGGATCGGCCAGCGCGAAGGGCACGCCTTCCACGGTGACCACGCCATAGCGGATCGGCTGAACCGTATCGGCTTTCGCTTCGCGGGAATTGTAGAGACCCTGCAGGGTGTCGGTGGTGAAGGCGCGGCCGAGATCGATGGCGCGATATTTGGAAGTGCCGGCGCTGAGGTAGGCGAGGATGTCGCGCAGATTGTCCGCGCCGAGTCCTTCGAATCCCTCCGGCATGAGCGACACACCGGTTTCCTGGCGCGACTTGATGTCGGCGATCTTGATTTCCTGTTCGATCCCGCCGCCCAGGCGCAAAGTGAGCGAGCGATCGTTTTCGCGGGCGATAATGCCGGTGGCGAAACTGCCGTTCTTCAGCGCGATGTTCCAGGTGCGATGATCGGCGTCGACCACCCGGCTCGGATCGATGATGTGGATGAGCAACTCGTGCGTGCCGTGAACTCCGATGCCATCGAGCACTGGCCCGACTTCCTTTCCTTCGCCGTTGAACTTGTGACAGATCGAGCACGTGGTGGCGAAGAGCGCTTTTCCCTTGGCCACGTCCCCCGCTTTGCTTTCCACCTCGGGCAGAAGTTTGGCGATGATTTCGTCCTTGGCGGCGTTGGTTCCAGCGCCGACTTCGTCGATCACTTTCAAGGCGCGCTTGGCCGTCGCCGGGTCGGAATGCAGACGCAGCTTGCTCAAGCGCGCGGGTCCGAGCAGCGCCGGTTTCAGCTCTTTCGATTCCAAGGCATCAAGGATGGCATTGGCCCATTCCGCGCGGCCGGTGAGCGCTTCGTAGGCGGCATTCTGGCCTAACGGCGCCAGGTTCGGGAGGATGGCAACGAGCGGTTTGCCGAGGGCGGGATCGTTCGTCGAGGCGAGTGCGGCGATGACGTCGAGGAGCAGGGCGTCGCTCAATTTCGTCTTCAGCAATTCGAGCGTCGAGCTGACGACGCGCGAGTCCGCGCTCCGCGATTGCACCAAGCCACGCACCGCTGCGGCGCGCACGTTGTCGGGTTGGCTCGGATCGGCGGCGAGCTTGAGGAAGCTGTCGATGTGCGAGGCGATTGGCGCTCGCAGGGCATCTTTCCGCCAGGCCGCGGCGAAAGGCAAAGCGCCGGCTGAGAGGGTGGGATCGGAGGACGCGAGCAACGATTTCAGCGCATCGGTCACGCTGGCCGATTCCGGCGCGGCTGGGATGGCGCGACCGGCGGATTCGAGGACGGCGCGAGCGACTGGAGCGGCTTCGGGAGGGGCTTTGGCGGTGGCGACGATCACGTTCGCAAGAGCGGCGCTGTCATGCTTCTCGGTGAGAGAGGCAGCCAGCGAGGTGGCGAGGTCGAGCAGCGAGTTGCTAGGTTTGTCGTGCGCAGCGAGCGCCGCTTCGAGCACCGGCCCCGCATTGGAGGAGGCCGCGGCAATGGCCGCGCTCCGCGACCAGTCGTCGCTGAGCTTCGGGAGGACGGCGAGCAGGGCCGTCGCGGATTCGGTGGTCAATGGGCTGGAAGCCATGGCTCGCAGGGCGAGCAGACGCACGCGGGCGTCGGAGTCATTCAAAAGTGCGGCTACGTCGACGGTGTTCTTTTCTCCGAGCGCTTCGACGACGAGCAGGGCCGACTTGCGGACGTCGACATCATCACTCTTGAGCGCGGCCTGCAGGGTCTGCGGTTCGAGTTTTCCGAGGCGTTCGAGCGCCCAGAGGGCCAGGATGCGGGCGGGGGCAAACTTCTCGCCGGCGGCCATAGTCTTGAGTTGCGGCGTCACGCTGGCGGCATCGGGACGATCCATCAACAAGCGATGCGCGGTGAAGCGCGTGAGCTTGTTGGGATGGAGGAAGGTTTTGACCAGCGTCGCATCGTCCGCCTTCGTGAGGTCGGGAATGTCGAGCGTCTTCGCCTGGTCGTTCTGGATGCGATAGATGCGCCCGAAATAGTGATCGCGGTCCGGCCGAACGCTGGCGCCGGCCTTGCCGTGTAGCGGCCCGCGGGTGTCGCTGTGCGCCACCACCGGGCAGTAGAAATCGAGAACGTACATCGCTCCGTCCGGACCGAACTCGACGTCCACCGGGAAGAACCAGAAGTCATGAGCGCGCAGCCATTCCCGATCGGTCGGATTCATCTCGCCGGTGTAAGTCGGCCCATTGGGAACGAGCTTCTCGCGGTGAATGATGTCGAGGATGGGTTCCGTGCAGAAGACGCTCTCGTTCCATTCCTTCGGCCACGCTCCGGCTTCGTAAACGGTGCTGGCGCAGGCGGAGCTGTAGCCACCGACGACGTCGATCTGCATGAACGGTGCACGATCGGGCATGTCGGGACGCACCACTTTGCGGCCCTTGATGACGTTCTCCGCGCTCACGGCATTTCCGGTTTTGCCTTTGTTCAAAATCCACTCGGGGAGAACGACGTGCTGCACCGGATTGCCGCTCGTGGCCTGGCCGAAGAAGAGTTCGCCATTGCTCATCACCTCGCCGCCGAAGCTGTTGCCGCCTTTCGAAGAGACTTGCTCGATGGCGCTGCCGTCGGGCTTGAAACGGAACATCCCGGAACTGAGCTGGGCCTTGACTTCGGGATGCGGGACCGAGGTTACGCTCGGGCCGCTGCCGGTATCGGCGTAAATCCAGCCATCCGGCGCGACGATGAAATGATTGCCAACGAAGTGCGTGTCGCCCGGAGTGAAGCCGGTGTAAAGCCGCTCCAGCTTTTGGGACGCGCCTTCGCCGTGAATGAAAACGATGTCCGGTTCGTGCACTGCGATGACGCCATCGCCGTAGAGACAAAAGCCGGTGACCAGCTCGAGCCCTTCGTAAAACACCGTCTTTTTCGTGAACTGCCCGTTTGCATCCGGCTCGCTGAGGATGCTGATGCGATCCCGCGCCGGGCGGTCGTATTTGCCGGGGACGAGCACACCGGTTTCCTTCCACGGCTCGGTGACGAGCGGGCGGCGGCCATTGGGATATTCCGGAGTCTCCGCGATCCACAACCGGCCGCGCGCATCCCATTGCATGGCGATGGGCTTGGTGACGAGTGGTTCGCTGGCGATGACCGAGGCCTTGAATCCCGGCATGAGGTCGAACGACTTCACCGTGTCCGCGGCTAGCCGGGCGCCATCCTTTGGATAGCGCAGCGTGGCCACGTCGGCCTTGTTGCAAAGCTCGTCCACATTGTCGCGTTTGGCGGTCCAGGCGATGCCGCGCAAAATGAAGCTGCGAATGCTGGGGTGCTTTAGCGACGACGGCTCGACGGTGAGGAGGACGAAGGCGCGATGTTTGTCCGCACCTTCGTAAGTCCACATCTGTGGCTGGAGATCGTAGACGTTCGCACGATCCATTCGTTCCGCGGAACGTGCGTTGGCGCGCTTTCCGGTGACTTTCGGAGTGAAGGCAGAGGCGAGGACGTCGATCGAATCCTCGCGGTCGAGATCGTAGAACGTCTCGTCGTCGAGATCGAAGGGGGTGGCCGATCGCGTGATGGGATGCGAGTCGGTGAGGGTGAAGAGCATGAGCTTGTTGGCGAACTTCCGGCTTTGCTCGGTCCAGGCACCGCCGACGAGCGGCTTCCACCAGCTCGCTTCGGCTGCGGCGATTCCGCCCCGCAAGGCGACGATGCCGCCTCCGCGTGCGGCAAAGGCTTCCAGCGCCTGGCGGTGGGCCGCGGCCACCGGTTGGAGTTCCGCTCCGGCCAGGACGAGGACATCCGCCCGGCTGAGGGCAGCGTCGTCCAGGGCGGCGGCGGATTCCGGCGCGCCTCCGCCTTGCTGGATCAGTTTGGGCAGTGTCTCGCGGACCTCGGCCGAATCGGAGATGACGAGGACCTTGATCGGCGCGGCGAGCGTCGAGACAGTGGTGAGGACGGCCAGGAGGAAGGGGAGGAGGCGTAACATATTTCGGTGCTGAGTAGACCACATCTTCCGCATGGAGTTAGCTTTTCACCGCTACGCAAAATCCACATTCACACCTTGCGCCTCCACATGAGTTGGGGGCTTGATCGGAGCGCGATAGCGTTTTGGAGTGCGCCGCTGCTGCGGCGCTTTTGAAGCCGCTTCCGCAAAGGGTTCAACGATAAGACGCCGAGAGAATTGATACAGGCCCGCCGATGGAGAGGAAGATCGGCCGGTGGGCGATGGTTGCAAAACTGACGAAGCTGCGGGTTTGCCAAGGGCAGTTCGAAAGCGCCGCAGCAGCGGCGCACTCCAAAACGCTATCGCGCTTCGGTCGAGCGTACCGTCGTAACAGCCCATTTGCGGACTTCTCGACGATGGTCGTTGGTGGAGACGCTGTGCTGTGCAAGTTACTTCGTTTTTCCGGTGGCGAGGAATTCGACGACGTCGCGGAGATCGCGTTTGCCGAGGACCTCGGCGAGGCCGGGCGGCATGGGGCTGGGGGCGTGGGCGCGTTCTTTGATGTCGGCGGTCTTGATCGTCTGGCGCTTGCCGTCGGCGACATTGGTGATGGTCAATTCGTCGGGCGTCTCGGCGTTGAGGATGCCGAGGATGGCATCACCGCTGTTCAGGGTGAGGACGACGCTGTCATAGCCGGGTGCGATCTTGGCGTTGGGATCGACGATACTTTCGAGAATGTAGTTCCGGTCGTTGGGCTTGCTGATTTTGGCGAGGTCCGGGCCGACGTCTCCGCCTTCGCCTTTGAATTTGTGGCAGCGCATGCACGCGGCTTCCGCCTTTTCGACAAAGACTTCGTGGCCGTGCTTGGCGTTGCCGCCCTCCATACAATCGCGCCATTTGGCGAGCGGGTCCTTGCTCTGGGCGAGTTTGGTTTCACGTTCCTGCAGGCGACGTTTGATCTCGGGGTTGTTGCGCTTCGACGCCGCCTCGATGAGGTCGAGGGAGAGCGCGGAGGGCAGTTGGCCGGCGGCGAGGCGATCGAGTTGGGTGAGGATCACCTTGTCGGCTTCGGGCACGGGCAGGCCGCCAATGGTGGCGATTGCGGCTTGTTTCTCGCGCAGGGTGCCGGTGTCGAGCACGGGTGCGTTGAGAGTCACGGCGTCCGCGGGTGAGACCTTGGCGGCGAGCTGGCGGGCGGCGGCGAGCAAGATCTTGTCGGTATCGGCAATCGCGGCCTTGATGCCATCGCCGAGCTTCGTGGAATCCATTTCGGAAAGCGCGCGGAGGGCGGCGGCGCGGGTGTTCCCGCCGAGACTGCGATCGCCGACGACCGCAAGGAGCACGCCTTCGGCAGCGGTGACGTGAAGACCACCGGCCATCTCGGCGGCGGCGACGCGCATCGCTTCCGCCGGTTCGCGCATCAACGCGGGGAGAATGCGGGTGGCTGGGCGGATGGGTGCCTGGGCATCGCGGGAAGCCGGCAATTGACGCCACAGGCCATTCACGCGGTCGCGATGGAAGGGCTGATTCCAGAGGGTGAGCGCGTCGAGCGCATCGTAGCGCACTTCCGCCGGCGCCTTGACTTCACCAGCGATTTTGACCAGCCGCTGGGCGCATTCCTTGGTGCCGAGAATGAAATTCGCATCGATCGCGCGGCGGCGCACCGGCTCCGGGAGATTGTATCTTTCGGCGAGCGCGGCGAGTTGCGGGAGGGCTTCCGGAATGGGCCCATCGTGAATGGCGCGTGCCGCCTGGACGATGAGCTGCGGATCCCTGTCATTTAAAAAGCGCGCCACTTCGGGGCTGTGCCGGCGGCTGAAAGCGAGCAGCGCGACGATCCGCACGGCGCGCGCTTCGTTGCCGGCCGCGGCGAGCAAATCCTTGTCGTCGGCGAGTGTGGCCAGCGAGAGGGCGACGGCGTGGCGGACGTAGGGCTCGGGGAATTGCTGCAATTCGCGTTGGGCGATGAGGGCCGGAACGGCTTCCTGCACGCCGAGCTTGCCGAGCGTCTGGGCGGCGAAGAAACGGACGCGGGGTTCGGGATCGGCCAAGAGGCGGATGACGAGATCGGCCTCGGCTTTGTTGCCGGCTTCGCCGACGTACTTGGCCCATTGCGCGCGGACTTCCGGCTGCGGGTCCCTGGCCAGCGGAGCGAGCACTTTGGCTTCGTCGTGGTGATGGCGCGCGAGTTGGGCCACGCCCCAGATCCCGTGGAGCCGCATGAGGAGCGGATTCTTTTCATTAGTCGCGGCCTGGGCGAGGGCCATGGCATCGCCGCGCTTGACGAGTTCGAACTGGGCGGCGAGCCGCACCCGCTGATCCGCGTGAGCGAGCAGGTTCGTGAGCACTTCGGTGTCGTGATGGCCCATTCCTTCGGCGAGAAGTTTCTTCGTCTCGAGGACGAGCGGGCTGGCGTCGACCGCGGGATCGTGCACGCGGTAGATGCGGCCCTTGCCGGTCTTGTCCCAGCCGTAGACCCAGTCGAGCACATAGACGCCGCCGTTGGTGTTGAACTGCACATCGCTCGGATACAAATTCCAGAGGAGTTTGCCGGTCATCTCGGCGGGCTTGTTGTTCTGGAGGACGTTGCCCGGATTATCCACGGTGTAACTGGCGCCCTTGGGCTTGAGCACGAAGGTGCGGACGCCACCGGGGAAGTCCGCGCAGAAGAAATGATCGGCGTAGCCATCAGGCAATCCGGTGCCCGGATAGTGGGCGATGCCGGCGGGGCCATGGGCGATGTGGCCGACGGGCGGGAGCAGGGCGAGGTTGGTCTTGTCGTTGTCGAGATGCCACATGCCCTCGGAATTCCAGGCGCCGAGTTTGGGTAGAAATTGCCAGCCGATGCGCCAGCCGTAATCGCCGCCTTCGACGATGTGCGTCCAGCGCGCGGCGTCGCCCTGGTCGGCATTGTTGTCGCCGGTGAAGAGATCGCCGAGATCGTTGAAGGCGAGAGATTGCGGATTGCGCAAGCCAGAGGCGAAGAGTTCCATGTTCGAGCCGTCGGGATCGCAGCGGAAGACGGCGCCGCTATCGGGGTTGTCGATGACTTTACCTTCCTTGGTGGTGACGTGGGCGCCGCAGTCGGCGATGGTCCAGTAGAGTCGGCCATCGGGACCGATTTTGGTGCCGTGCATGTCATGGCCGCCGTAGGCGATGTGGACCCCGAAGCCAGTCAGGAGCTTGGTCGGCGAGGTGGCCTTGCCTTCGGACGCGCCCTTGAAATGCCAGAGATCGGGGATGCAGGCGAACCAGACATCATCGCCACGGACGGCGACGCCGGCGGCGGTCCCGGTCTCGAGCGAATGGAAATCGGTGGCAAAGACCTCCGCGAAGTCCGCCTTGCCGGTGTCGTTGCGATCCTCGACGAGCTTGATGTCCTCGCTCTCGACCGTCCAATCGCGCCAGTCGAACTGCCCTTCGCCGTTGATGTCCGCATGATCCTTCGTGGGCTTGAGTTTCAAATCGGGATCGAGGGTTTTGTGGAGGAAAGCGATGCGATCGTCCACGGTACGCATGGCCAGCGAGTCGAAAAGCCAGTCGGTATTTTTTCGGATGTCGGGGACCGAAGTGCGGCGGCGATGGGTTTCGACGACGAAGGCGCGGCCTTTTTCGTCGAAGGCGAAGGCCACGCAGTTTTCGATGAGAGGTTCCTCGGCCCAGAGGTCCACTTTCAAGCCGGGGGCGACGGCGAATTTTTTCAGAGCGATCTCGCCTGGATCGGTTGGCGTCACGTTCGCCGGATCACGGTCCTTTTTGCTTTGGCCGTCGCCACCCGCCGTGGTTTGGGCGAGAGCGAGCACTGGGAAGAAGAAGAGGGAGGCACAGGCGAAGCGAAGCAGGCGGGTCATGGCAGGATGAACGGGTGGAAACAAAAAGTCTTAGCATGGGATCGCGCCGATGCCAGTGTTCGCGGCGATGGTCAGGAACGGAGCGCGGGTCTCCTGACCCGCGGCCCTAGTGCCCGGTGGAAAAGGAGCGGGGACATTCCTGTCCCCGATAATCCCGCCCGCAGACACTCCCGCCATGCGAAGTGAAACTTCGCTCCTCAGTGCGTTCCCAAGTGCAACTTGGGAACGAGAGTGGGCATGCAGCTCTCCTGATCACTTTCTACGTCATTCGGCATTTGCCATCGCCACCGGTTCATCGACCTGCGGTTTTTGGGCGCAGGCGCAATGATGCCGGTAGAGCAGGAGGGTGGCGAGGAGGCCGAAGCAGATGGCCGATCCGCCCATGGCCTGGCGGAGTCCGACTTCATCGGCGATTTTGGACATGAGCAGTCCGGAAAACGGCATCACTCCGAAGAAGCTCATCCCCGCCGCCGCGGAGACGCGGCCGCGAATGGCGCTGGGAGCGCGCTCTTGAACGATGGTATTGGCGAGGCCAAAGATCGTGGACGTTCCGGAGGTGAGGAAGATCATGGCGACGATCGCTTCGGCGAGATTCTGGGCGACGGCGAGTCCGGCCATGCACAAGACGACGGCGATGATGGCGGCGCGCATGTAGGCGACGCGATGGTGCACGGCGATGCGCAGCAGCCAGATCGATCCGGCGAAAGCGCCCAGGCCGGATGATCCCATGAGGATGCCGTGTTCGCTGGCCGGGATTTTCAAGACGTGCCGCGAGTAGAGCGGCATCATGATCATGAAGAAAGGCGAGATGCAGGTGGTGATGGAAGCGAGCAGCATGAGCATGGTGCGGGTGGGCGGATCGTTCCGCACATAAACCCAGCCTTCGTGCATGCCGGTCTGCCGCTTCGCTTCTTCTTCGGCGGTTCCGGCCGGTCGGGGCGGAAGGGTGAAGAGCGCGACGATCATGGCGATGAAACTGGCGGCATTGGCGAAAAAGGCGGACGCCGTGCCGAGCCAACTGATCAAGATGCCCCCGATCGCGGGGCCAGCCAGCCGGGTCGCATGAAAGATGGAACGGTCCACGGCAATGGCGGCGCGGAGTTGTTCGCGTTCGACCAGTTCCGGGACGAGCGCGGAAGCGGAGGGCATTTCAAAGGCGGCACTGATTCCGAGGATGAAACCTCCGACGATGAGGTCCCAGACAGTGATCCTATGGCGAAAAACCAGCCAACCGATCCAGGTGGCGACGGCGATCTGGACGACCTGGGTGGCGAGGAGGATTTTGCGTTTGTCCAGCCGGTCGGCCAGGACACCGCCCCAAGTGGTGAGGATGAGCATGGGCAGGCCGGAGGCGAGATTCATCAGGCCGAGGGTGAAAGCGCTGGTGGTGAGGCCGGCCACGACCCAGCCCTGGGCCATCATCTGCATCCAGGTGCCGAGCATGGAGATGGTTTCGCCGGCCATGTAGCGGGCGAAAGGGCCACCCTGGAGGAGGGTCCACGGGCTCGGCGGCGGTAGTGGAGGGGGAGAAGAAGGTTCGCTCACGAGTAAAACGGTAGGGTGCGGATGCCGAGGGGAGCGGGCGGGGAATGGAGCACAAGGGGGTTGACAACTCAAGCGGGTGTTTCATATTTCTGTTTCAAACACGCATTTGAAACCCATGTTGGCTGCCGCCGATACCGTTGCCATTCAGGACACCCGCCGGAAACTTCTCCAGGCGGCCGGCGAGATTTTTGCCGAACGGGGTTTCCACAAGGCGACCATTCGCGAGATCACCGACCGGGCGGGCGTCAACGTGGCGGCGGTGAATTATCATTTTCGGGACAAGGCTGAGCTCTACCGGGCGGTCCTGAATGAATGCCATTGCAGCGCCCAAGCGGCGGGCGGTCCCATTTCCCTGGGAGATGGCGCGCCGGAAGAGCGGTTGCGCCTTTATATCGACGGGTTTCTCCATCGGTTGCTCCATCCCGACCGTCCGAAATGGCAAGGCCTGCTGATGGCTCGGGAAATGATCGAGCCGACTGACGCGCTGGATATCCTGGTGCGGGAGTCGATTCGTCCGCGGGCGCAGGAACTGGAGAGGATCATCACCGACCTGACGGGAGGCAAGCTCACCAAGGACCGGGAATGGATGCTGAGCTTCAGCGTGGTGGCGCAATGCCTTTTCTATCTGCACGACCGTCCGCTCATCGAGCGGCTTTACCCGAAACTCGCCACCCATCCACCGACGATCGAGCAACTCGTGGAGCACATCCACGCGTTTTCGCTCGCCGCCATCCGCGCCGCCCAATGAACTCACGCCGCCGTTTTCGCAGTCTTGTTCCCAAACAGGAAGATCGCATTCCTCGCCGCCGCCAACCGGCCCCAGCGAGTGCCAATCGCAAACAGGCCGACAAGGCGGTCGGCGCGGCTTGGTTGTTCGCGGATTTCCTGGCGGCGAGCATGTTTTTCACGCCGGATCAATTGGCGGATTTGGAGTAGAGCGGTTGCGGTTTTTGCCGCCCTCTCCGCCTTGACGTCCGTGCGCGTCGGACACCGGTAACGGCGGAGACGCAGATTTCAAAACTGAAACACGCAACCGGCCACCCGGTGCGGAGCTCAAAAATGGCCTGACAAAATCGCGCTGCGGTGTCAGCTTTCCCATCGTGAGCAAAGCCGAAATCCTCGAAGCTATTCCCAAGCTCACGCCTGAGGAGCGCGACGAGATTCGGCTCAAGCTCGATGAATTGGACGACCAACTGACGGGGCAAGAGCTGGCGTTGATTGATGCGCGCATCGCTGAACACGAAGCGAATCCGCAGTCCGCGATCCCTTGGGAAGATTTCAAGAAAGATCTGGAGAGTAAGTACGGGCTGTGAGCTTTCGGCTCGAAGTGCGATCGCAAGTCGGCGTCGACATCGCCGATGCCGCGGGATGGTATGAGTCCCGCGAGGCGGGGCTGGGCGTCGAGTTTGCCCGCGCGGTGCGCGACTCGATCGAGGTAGTCCGCCGCGACCCTTGCTCTTCCGAATGCGCGATCGGACACGGCAAATCCGCTGGATTCTTCTGGACCGCTTTCCGTATCGCGTTGTTTTTCGAATTCGCGTCGATGTTGTGGTCGTTTACGCCGTTGTCCATGCGGTGCGTCATGACCGCCATTGGAAACGTCGCATTGAGTGACGCGGTCCGAGTGGATGGGCGGGATCGTGGCCAAGTATTCTGACTGGTTACTTGGGTTTGTGAACGGCTCTACGCCGTCGCGAGCCAGCCTTTGGCGAGCAGCCAATCCCACGCTGCCGGCATGAGTTTGTAGCCGAAGTGGCCTTGCGGTTCCTGAAGGAGAGTGGAGCCGGGCCAGAGGGCGTTGAGCGCGGCGATGTCGGCGGCGGTGGCGATGGTGTCGTATTCGCCGGCGACGAGGAGGACGCGGTCGGTGCCGCAGAGGGGTTGGCCGTGCCGCGGAGAGCTGAGCGGGAAATGGCGGGCTGGCAATTCGGGGTCGATGCCTACCCGGCTTAGTTCCCGCCGAAGGGCTGCGCCGGTGGGCGAATGCCAGATGGCATGGTCGACGTCGACGATCGGTTCGATCAAGGCGACGAAACGGAAATCGCGTTCCACGGAGGCGAGGAGCGCGCCGATCCATCCGCCGTAGCTGCACGCCCAGAGGCCGAATTCGTGGACGCCCTGCCGGCGCAGCCAGGCCATGAGTTGGCGCAATTCGACGACGCCCTGGCGGAGGCCTTCGGCGGTGCGGACGAGGTCGGCGGTGATGGCGAGTTCGCCATTGGAAAATCCGCGTGGCACCCGCGAGTAATGATACGGCAGGTGGACGAAGCAGGCGCCCCAGCCGAGGGCATTGAAGCGCGCGGCCCATTTCCGGTAACCGCGGTCGCTGGTGGACATGAGCGCGTGGAGAAGCAGGACGGTGGGGGCGCCTTTCGCCGCCGCGGGAAAATGCAGGGCGTAGGCGCGGTCGTTTTCGGCGTAGCCGGTGGTGATCGGGCTGCGCCAGATCAATTCTTGTGGCTGGGCATCATTGGGCGGCGCGATGTCGGCATCCGAGAGCCGGTAGTATTCGTCGCGGGAGAGGGAGGACGCGGCGTCGATGTAACGGGCGAGGGCGTCGCGGCTTTGGGCGTTGAGCCGGTGGCGGCGCTGGACGGCGAACATCATCCCGCACATGGCGGCGTCGAGCATGCGGGCGGAGATGCGGTCGAAGAGGCGGGGGAGGGGCACGGAATGACGAATGACTAATGACGAAGGAATTGCTGATGGTCGTTGGTCATGGCTCACGACCCTTTCTTCGCTCGGCGGGTTGTGGGAGATCGTCGCCGGTCAGGGCGAAGCGGGTGGTGAGTTCGGCGAGCAGGTCTTGGATGGCTTTGGTGTAGGCGGCGTCGAAGGCGGCGCGCGCGTCCTTGCCGGCGCCGGTGGGGCGGATGGGTTCGCCGAAATTGAGGTAGACCTGGGCGCGGCGGAAGGGGAGCCACATCCGCCTTGCGTAGAGGCGGTCACTGCCGAGGATGACGCATGGGATCACGGGTGCGCCGCTCATTCCGACGAGGGCGCTGAGGCCGGGGCGCAGCGGTGCGCCTTGCAGGACGGAGCGGGCGCCGTCACGGATGCCGCCCTCGGGAAACATTCCGACGACGCGTCCGGAATCCAGCCGGGCGAGGGCGGTGCGAATGGAGTGGCGGTCTGGTTTTTCGCGGTCGACGGGAAAGGTGTCGACGGCACGCATCCACCCGCCGAGGAGCGGGACTTGGTAGAGTTCCTTGGAAGTCATCCAGTCCATTTTGCGGAGGCAGGCGACGCCGAGGAAGGGGGGATCGAAATGGCTGATGTGATTGGCGGCCAGCATCCAACCTCCGGGCAGGAGGGTGCGCTCGCGGTGCAGCACGCGGGTGCGCGCGACCAGCGCGAGGATCAGCTCGAGGAGAAGCCGCGAGGCCATGTAGGCGAGCCAGCGCACAGGGCGCGCAGGCTATGAATCAGGGGCGTTTGCGCAAAGGGGAAAGTGGGGGGCGGCCGAACATCCAACATCTCCTTTGACTCGTTTCACTCGCTCAGGACCGCTTCGCGGCAACATCCAACATCCAATATTTTGCCGTGGCGACCCAGAGTCTGAATTTTGGAAATAGACTCGGTATGCGGGGAATTTTGGGAAAACGCAGAGGCATAGCGCGGCGAAGCCGCAAACAAAAAGGGGGTTGTCCACGAAACACGGGGAAGAACAGGCTCGGAAAAATTGGACCACGGATTACACGGATTACACGGATTAAAGCCTTCGCTGCGAAATCAATTCGTGTAATCCGTGGTCCTCTTTTTTCCACCGAAAAATTCCTCGCGAACCTGCGTGACTTCATCGGAGAGCATTCTAGAGGCCGCAGAGGTCGGCTGCTGAGTCGAGGGCTACTCCACGTTTTTTTTGACGTTGGGGCGCTGGATTGGCGTAATTCGGAGATTTGACGGTTTGTTTCAACTAAAAGCCGCTGGTTTGTCCTTCGAGCGTGGCAGTCTGCAAGCGCGTTCACACGCGCATCGCGCTGCTTTACGGTTGGGAAATGATTCGGCGAATCATTTCCGACTGATTCGCTCCTTCACCCATTCGCTCAATCCTTCGATGGGGACACCAGCATCAGGATCCCGCTGAAAATCTTCCATTCGAGCATCGAGCAGGGCGCTTTCCGGGCGTCAATTCCGGGTCGTCGACAGCGATGGCTTGCCGCACCAATTCCTGTCGTTCTGCGAACGAAAGTTTGGGAATTTCTTCAAGGATTTCGCTCAAGCTCACGCGTCCAGCATAATGAATGAACAGTGAGAGTTTAACTGCTGTGCGGTACCGCGTGGGAAAAATTCAACCTGCCCGAAGCGCGACAGCGTTGTGGAGTGCGGCGCTGCTGCGCCGCTTTGGGAAGGGCAAGGTGGTCGGAAGGTGGGGCAGCCCCGCAGACTTTCCGAAAGCGCCGGAGCTCCGGCGCACTCCAAAACGCTGTCGCGTTTGCGGGGTGCTCTCTGCTGTCGTTCTGTTGGGGCCATCACCGGGCCTAATTCCCCCTCTTCTCTGTGGTTGATTCGCGTGTATCATTTTCGGTGATGTCGATGCCTTTATCCAAATCCTTTCTTCCCGTGGTCGTTGCTGGCCTGGCTGTTTTGTGGCCAGGGGCCGTTTCTCTTGGGGCGGAGGCTGGGGGGGCGCACACGCCGATCACGTTGAAGGATCACATCAAACCGGTGCTGGAGAAGTACTGCTTCGATTGTCACAACGACAAGAAGCACAAGGGCGATGTGAATTTGCTTTCGGTGGCGGATAACCCGCAGTTGGAGCAGAATCGGAAAGTGTGGGAGAAGGTGGTCGATGTGGTGGAGGGGGGCGATATGCCGCCGGAAAAGAAGCCGCAGCCGAGCGAGGATCAGCGCGATCTGATCGTCAAATTCCTCGATGGTGAACTTTCCAAGGCGGATCTCGCCGGGCCGATCAACCCGGGGAAGGTGACAATTCGCCGGTTGAACCGCGAGGAATACAAGAACACCATCCGCGATCTGATGGGGGTGGATTTCGAGCCGGAGGATTTTCCGAATGACGAGGTGGGCTACGGTTTCGACAACATCGGGGACGTGCTGTCGCTGCCGCCGATGCTCATGGAGAAGTACATCGCGGCGGCCGATGAGATCGTGCACAAGGCCATCGTGGCCGATGCCGGGGCCAAGCCTGAGGTGAAGCGGTTTGTGGGGGACCAGTTCGCGACGACCGACAAGGAAGCCGTTCGGCCTTTGGAAAACAAGGTGCTGGGGCTGTATCGCGAAGGCGAGGGGACGCTGAAGTATGCTTTTCCGCGAGCGGGCGAATATACTTTCCGCATCCGCGCTTATGGGGAACTCGCCGGACCGGAATTGCCGAAGATGGCCCTGCGGGTGGGCGGCAAGAATGTGAAGATTTTCGAGGTCGGCAACGAGGGCAAGGGCAAGGTTTACGAGGTGAGTGGAACTTTTCCGGCGGGGGGACAAACCGTGGCCGTGGCTTACCTGAATAATTACGTCGATCTGAACAATCCCGACCCGAAGCTGCGCGGAGACCGGAATCTTTTCGTCGAGTATGTGGAGATCCAGGCGCCGCCGGGTGCTGCGCCCAGCTTGCCGGAGAGCCACAAGCGGCTGATCACGCGCATGCCGCAGCCGGGCCAGGAGCATGAAGTGGCGATGGAGATTCTCGGGCGCTTTTTGCCGGAGGCGTATCGCCGGCCGGTGACGCCGGCGGAGGTGGAGCGCGTGGCCAAATTTGTCGACCTGGCGCAGAAGAATGGCGGTTCTTTCCTGGAGGGAATCCAGACGGCGTTTCAGGCGGCCCTTTGTTCGCCGTATTTCCTTTACCGTTGGGAGCTCGATCCGGCCAGCATGAAGGCGGGCGATACCCGCGACCTCACCGATTACGAAATCGCCTCGCGTCTTTCCTATTTCCTTTGGAGCACGAAGCCGGATCAGGAGCTGTTTGCGCTGGCGGCCAAGGGCGAACTGCGCAAGCCCGAGGTTCTGGAGAAGCAGGTGAACCGGATGCTCCACGATTGGCGCGCGTGGGCATTGGTGAGCAACTTCGGTGATCAATGGCTGCAGATTCGCAACATCTGGGATGTGAGCATCGATCCGGATACTTTTCCGAAATGGAACGACGAGTTGAAGGGGCTGATGAAGCAGGAGACCGAGCGTTTCCTCGACGCGATCATCAAGGAGGATCGGCCCATCACCGACCTGGTGGATGCCGACTTTACCTTTCTCAACGAGGATCTGGCCCGCTACTACGGGATCGAGGGGGTGACGGGCAAAGAGTTTCGCCGGGTGACGTTACCCAAGGATTCACCGCGCGGCGGAGTGCTGACGCAGGGCAGTGTGCTCGTTTCCACGTCGACGCCCACGCGGACGTCGCCGGTGATTCGCGGCAAATGGATCCTGGAGGAAATTCTGGGCACGCCGCCGCCTCCGCCCCCGCCGGACGTGCCGCCGCTGCAGGAGCAAAAGGCGATCAATCAAACGACGTCCGTGCGGCAGCGGCTCGAGCAGCATCGCAATCGTCCGGAATGCGCCGGATGCCACGCCAAGATGGATCCGCTGGGTTTTGCGCTGGAGAATTTCGACGCGACGGGCGCCTGGCGGGTGAACGATGGGAAATTCAAGATCGATGCTTCCGGACAACTGGCCAACGGCACGACCTTTTCCGGCCCGCGCGAACTGAAGCAGCTCATCAAGGGGAACAGGAATTTCGTGCGCTGCCTGACGCAGAAGCTGCTCACCTACGCCCTGGGCCGCGGCCTGGAGCGGTACGACAGGCGGACGGTGGACGGCATCGTGACGAAGATCGGGCAGCAGGGGAACCGTTTCTCCGCATTGGTGACGGCGATCGTGACCTGCGATCCGTTCTTGAAGAGACGGCCGGAAGTCGTGGCGCAGAATTGATCTCCGGGAAGGAGGGTGCTGATGTTTGCGCCGCCGGCGCTTAGAGCCCTTCGTCTTCCGGCGGGAGGTAGACGCGGAAGCGACTCTTGTCGATGGCTTTCATGTAAGCCTCGTGCGGGGTGACGATGCCCTGCTGCATGACTTTCCAAATGGCATCATCCATGAACTGCATGCCTTGACCCTGGCCGCCGACGATGACGTCCTGGAGCTTTTGGGTGGCGCCTTCACGAATGATGGCGGCGGCGGCGCTGTTGACGACGAGAATTTCGTTGATGGCAAGACGCCCGCCGCCATCGGACTTTCTCATGAGAAGCTGAGCGACAACGCCCCGCAGAGAACTGGCCAGCATGGTCCGGACCTGGGCCTGTTGATCGCTGGGAAAGACGTCGATCATACGATCGACGGTCTTGCGGGCATTGTTGGTGTGGAGGGTGCCGAAAACGAGCAGACCGGTTTCCGCGGCAGTGAGAGCGAGCTGGATGGTTTCCAAGTCGCGCATTTCGCCGACGAGCACGATATCCGCGTCTTCGCGCAACGCGGCCTTGAGGCCTTGCGGAAAGCTGGTCGTATTCTCCGGCACTTCGCGCTGGGTGATGATGCACTTCTTGTTCTTGTGCACGAACTCGATCGGCTCCTCGACGGTGATGATGTGCCGGGTGAAGTTGACGTTAATGTAGTCGATCAAGGCCGCGAGGGTCGTCGATTTGCCGGAACCCGTCGGGCCGGTGACGAGCACGAGGCCGCCGCGCAGATGGCCGAACTCCTTGACGACCGGGGGAATGCCGAGCTGGTCGAGCGTGAGGATCTTCGTCGGGATGAGCCGGAAGACGCACCCGAGTCCGTGGACTTGCTTGAGATAATTGCAACGGAAGCGCGAGTGCTCATCCATCTCATAAGCGAAATCGAGGTCGCCGCCCTCGAGATAACGTTTCCACCGATCGGGCCCGCAAATCTCGCTCATCATGTAGGCCATTTCCTCGGTAGTCAGGACCTCGTTGCGAATGGGCATGACTTCGCCGTGACGGCGAATCTTTGGGGGCTGACCTTCGCCGAGGTGCAAGTCGGAGGCGCCAGCGTTGACGAGGACTTCGAAGAACTGGTCGATGTAGGGCATGGGGGGGTGGGGAAAGTTGAGAGCTGAGGGCTGAGAGTTGAGAGCCCCGTGGTTTGTGGTCGAGGGCGCGTGATTTGATTGAGTGTCAGTGGTTCACTGGAAGGAATGCGGAGCCTCTGGTTTCAGCCGAGATTCATTGAGCAGTTTTTAGAGGAATCTGGAATGGTGGGGAGACACTGAAACTGCCGCTCTATTCGGGAATGAGGGCTTTGCGCAGGCCGCTCAACATGCGGCTCTGCTCTTCGGCTGCTGCGTAAAGCTCACGGAATTGATCTTCGGTGAGAAAATTTTGGCGACGGCCGATGAAGGATTGCGACACGACTTCGTAAACGGAGCCAGCGGCGATCTCTACGAAACGTGCGAAATCGATTTTCGAGGACCGCGACGCTCCTTCGGCAAGGTTCGACGAAATAGAGACGGCAGCACGACGCATCTGATTGGTTAAGCCAAAACGCTCGTCAGGCGGAAAATTGCGGGTGCACCCATAGACGAGATCGGCAAACTCAATCGCCCTGTGCCAGACATCGAGTTTTTCGAAGTTAAACATGGTCGTTTGCGTGGGGAAGCGGCGATGGGACTTTCAGGTCGCAATCAGAAAACGTGGCTCTCAACTCTCAACTCTCAACCCTCAACTGGTTGCGAAATGCGCTTTCATCAGCGTTTTCTGCTCGGCGCGGATGTAGGCCTCTTCCTGGGAGATAATGCCGGCGTCGTAGAGCTCCATGAGCGAGTCGTCCATGAGTTTCATGCCTTGCTTTTTACCGGTCTGGATGACGCCCGGGAGCTGGAAGGTGCGGGACTCGCGGATGAGGTTGCCCACGGCGGGCGTGTTCGTGAGGATTTCGAGGGCGAGGGCGCGGCCGCGGTTGTCGGCCCGGGGCACCAGTTGCTGCGAGATGACGCCGCGCAGGGATTCGCTGACCATGATGCGAATCTGGTCGCGCTGATCCACCGGGAAGACGTCGAGCACGCGGTCGAGCGTCCGGGAGGCGTTGCCGGTGTGGAGGGTGCCCATGACGAGGTGTCCAGTTTCGGAGGCGGTGATGGCGAGCTGGATGGTTTCCAAGTCGCGCATTTCGCCGACCATGATGACATCGGGATCTTCGCGCAGAGCGCCGCGCAGGGCGGCGGCGAAAGAACGGGTGTGGGTGTGGACTTCGCGCTGGGTGACGTGGCAACCCTTGGACTCGATGAGGTACTCGATGGGATCCTCGAGGGTGATGATGTGATCCTTGCGCGTGCGGTTCACTTCTTCGATCAGGGAGGCCAGGGTGGTGGATTTGCCTGAGCCGACGGAACCGGTGACGAGGACGAGTCCATTGTGATATTGCGTGAGGAGCTTGAGCGATTCCGGAAGTCCGAGCTCGTCCATGGTCCGCAGTTTTGTGCTGATGATCCGGAAAACGAGATCGGTGCCAATGCGCTGGCGGACGACGCTGGCCCGGAAACGGCCAAAGCTGGTGGAATAAGCGAAGTCGACGTCACCGCGGTCGGCGAGCAACTGTTTTTGCTCGTCGGTGAGAAAGCTCATGGCGAGCGCGTCGGTATCGGCGGCGGTGAGCTTGTCGGCCTGGAGCCAGATCGCCTCGAGGAGGCCGTTGCGCCGCCAAATCGGCTGGGCATTGACGCCGAGGTGGATATCGGAGGCGCCGGATTCCTGGGCGATTTGCAGATACTGGTCGACGTGGGCGAGCGTGTGGACGGCTTCGCTCTGCACGGCCACGGTTTGCTCTGGTGGGTTGGGGGAGGGGGTGGTGTCTGCCATGCTAAGGGCAAAGTGCTCTGAGGCGGCGCTAAATTGCAACTGAAACTTTGCCCCCCACAACGGGCACCGAAAACGCCGGCGAACCGGTGGCGTTATCGCCTCGTGTATCCGGGATTATTCGAGGGGGCGAAGCGCTCGGCGAGGCGGCGGGTGAGCCACGCGGTGAGAGCCGGTCGGGCGAGATCGAAGGCGATCTTCAGGACGCCGAGGGCGACGCCGGCGATACCGGCTTTCTCGACGACTGGTTCCACTTTGCTCTTGTGGGGCGGGGCGGCCACCGCGGCCTTTTTCCGACGGAAAGGCAGACGCGAAACGAACAAGCCGAGGACCAACGCGACACCGATCCAGATCGCCGGGTGACGTGCAAACGCCCGGCGCCCCCGCGTCCGAAAATCGAGGTCGCGTCCGACGATCCGGGCACGGACGGTCATTTCGTTGCGGGCGCGGCCGAGTTCGTCGATCAATTCGTGTTTGCGTTTTGCTTCAGCCATTCCTGATCTTTTTTGAATTCTTCGAGAGAGAGGGGAAAGAGGGGGACGCGGAGTTTCACCCAGGCGAGAAGCACCAGGACCACCGCGCCCACGAAATGGACGAGCGCCGCTCCCAGCAGGACGTAAATCCAGGAACCGCTGCCAAATGCCATGGCGATGAGAAAGACGATGGCGAGGACGAAAAAGAAGTAGCCAAAGACGACGAGAATGAGGCCGCCGATGGCCAGAGCGAGGATGATCGCCAGGTGAATGGCGGCTTCCCGGCCCTCGATCCCGGCCAACTCGAGGCGCGCCTTGAGATAGGCGAGCTTGGCGGCGATGAGGGTCGAAAGATGGGCAAACAATCCTCCCGTCTGGCGGGGATCATCCGTGGTCGAAGCAGGCATGCGCCCGGGCTAGCGGCGGAAGAGCATCCCGACGACGAATCCCGCGGCCGCGGCCGTGAGCACGGCCTTGAAAGGGTTTTCGCGGATGTAGGCTTCGCCATCCTCCTGGAAGGTGCGGACGCGCTCGGCGGTGTCGCCATAGGCGTCCTCGGCCCGTCCGCGGAATTCGCGCGCATGGGATTCCGCGGTCTCCCGGAATTCGCGCGCTTTGGACCCGGCGGCTTCGCGCAGTTCGCGGGCTTTGGCTTCGGCGGCAGCGCGCAGGTCGTCGGCGGCGTGCTTGAGGTGTTCCTTGGAAGAATCGACGGCTCCCTTGAGGTGCGTCTTGGCCGCTTCGGCGGCTTCTTTGGCGTGAGCCTTGGCGCTTTCGAGATTGGCGTTGCTGTTTTTTTCGTCGGACATGGCAGGTGGTGTTTTGGTGGAACTCTTTTTGGCTGAACCGGGTTGAGAGGGGCGTCGCGGCTTCAAGGGATTCGCAGGAAGATGGCCGATTGCGCGCCGATGGCGTTCATTGTTCCCGGAAAATGATGCGGGCCTTGCCGAGGTCATAAGGCGAGAGCTCGACCTCCACCTTGTCGCCTGGGACAATGCGAATGAAGTGTTTGCGCATTTTACCGGAAATGTGAGCGAGCACGAGCGCGCCATTCGGAAGTTCCACCCGGAACATGGTCCCGGGGAGGACGTCCTTGACGACGCCTTCGGTCTTGATCGCGTCTTCTTTCGCCATCGGCGGTAAAGATGCAAGTCCAGCGGGGGAATGACAATTGGGAAATGACAATTGGGGAATGACGAATGTCGAATGTCGAAGGAATGGCCGAATGAGGAAAACGGGCCTCCTTCGTGCTTCCGGGATTGGGCATTCCTTCGACATTCCCCTACACTTCGGCGTCGATCCAACGGACGAGCGGCGTCAAAACGGGGCCGCCATTGCGGTGCCAGGTGCTGGGTGGGAACTGCATGCGCCCGAGCGGACAAATGCGCGGGGCGCCGATTTCCGTCAAACGGCGGGCATTTTCCACGGTGGCCGGCCAGATGCCCACGCAGGCCAGGTGCGGTTTCACTTCCGCGAGTGTTGCCGCCAGGTCTTGCGGAAGTGGTTTGACGTAAACGAAGCGATGGATGGGTGGGTAGGGAAAGTTCGGCGCCGGATCGAATGCGACTGTCCAGCCGGCGGCGTCGGCGCTTTGGAAGACGACGACCGGTTCGTCGTTGTCCGCTCGGGCGGCGAGGGCGGCGCGCTGGTTGCGAATGGCATTCCCATCGGCGACCGAACGGATTTCGCGGGGCTCGCGCGCATGCCAGCGTTCCATCTCCGCCGCCAGTTTGGCGGCGTAGGCCAGGGGATCTTCGGCGACGAAAAAAATGTGCGGAAAAAGACCGCCGAGTTGGTCCGCTCCGGAAGCATCCCGCGCGGCCCCGCTGGCACTCAGTAACGTGGGGTCCTCGAAGACCACGCCGAAACTCAACTTCTGCGGATAGCTGACAAAAATCTGGCCGGGCTGAATGTGCGTGCGAACCCGCTCGATCGTGTCGTTCCCGCCGTAGACGATGGCGGCATCTGCCTCGGCGAGCCATGTGCCGGCCAATTCGCGGTCGATTTCCACCCGGGCGGCCAGCTTCGCCGGGAGCAAGCGTCGAAATTCCGTGAACTCGGCAGCGCCGTTGCTGTCGGGAATGGCGCAGCGAACGTGGGAGCCGAGGAGGAGGCCGTGAATGAGGCTGCGCAAGCCCGCAGCGGGCCGGCGGCTGCTGACGACGAGCAAAATATTTCGCGGTCCGATGGCCTTCGCCAGGTGTCCGCCGTACGGCTTGAAATCGTCCAGGGCCTCGGCATGGCCCAACTCGGCGTGGACAAGCGCCAGCAGATCGTGGGCAGTGATGGCGCCCAGGGCCGGGAAATACGCGGCAGCGTCGGCGAGGCGCGTCGCCACGTCCGCCGTCTGCATCTGGCCGGGCGGAAAATTCGCCATCGATTCCGGCGAATTCAATCCGGACGTAGCGCGGAAATCATGAAAGACGATCGGCATGAAAACGAGATTTCGAGTGGGATAGACGCCCCGCCAATCTGAGGTCGCGGCCCGGCGGTTGTCCATCCCGGTTCGCTGGCGCGCAGAGAAAGCAGCCGGGGCATTCGATCGAGCGCGTTCGTGATCCTGTAGCTTGGCCGCGAAGGAGTTTCCACGCCGCCGAGCCGGGTGCGGCGCTTCGGAGGATTCCCCCTGGCGCTCTTGTCATGTGGGCGCAGGGGCCGCATCGCGATAACCACTACAGAGCAAGACTTTTGCCGATCGAACCGCGAATCGTCAATCTACGGGTGTTTTCTTACTCTATGGATATCCCCTTCTTCCCCAGGATTAACCATTTGGTTCACCCCCTCCTCACCCGCTCCTCGAAAAAGGAGGTCCGCGGATGAATACCTTCCAACGAGTTCAACGCGATGTCCGCCAGGATCAAATCGATCGCGATATTCTGCTCGCCAATCCCCCGGAATTCTTCCAGACGGCCCTCGGCGGAAATCCGGGCCCAGCGGAATGCATCCATTTGGTGGAAACTTTGGTCCGGACGCTGGCGGCCTTGGAGGTCTACGTCAACGACACCTATTACGTTCGGCTCCGCAAGGTGGACCCCTACTATCATTTGGCCATCGGCCGGCACGATGGGCAGGCCTGCACGAACTGGCGGGATTTCCAGCGGATCAAGAACGAGCTGATCGGGCCGGAGTTCGAAGCGGTGGAACTCTTCCCGGCGGAAAGCCGCCTCATGGATACGGCGAATGAGTACCATCTCTATGTGATGGCGGACGCGAAATTCCGGTTCCCGTTTGGCTTCCACAAGCGATTGGTGCTCGAAAATCCGCCGGCCTTTCGCGGCAATCTGGGTGTGCCGAATTCGACGCAGTTGCCTCCGACTCCAACGGTGTCCACGGACTCCGCGCTGGCCGCGCTCGGTCACTCGTGACTTGCTGACCGCGGGGGCGGTTGAAAAGGAAGAGAAGTGCGGAGGGTTTTACTGTCTCCGCGGGCTTCGGCGTTCCTGCGGGCCGGTTGTGGTCGGTAAAGTGCGGGTGACTGTAGTTAGTAGCATCGTGAGGACGGAGCGCGCTCTTTCGCGTTAGCGCGTTTAGAGCATCTCGCGAAAGTAATTTCCGTTTTGATGACCTACGGCTCCGCACCGCCGCCCCGCAGAGATTGGAGGCCTCTTCGGCTCCGCTCCGCTCCGCTGTCAGAATGACAGGTTTTTTTCATCGCTTCGCGGAGGCTCTTCGGCTGAACCGGAAAGTACTTTCGAGAGATGCTCTAAATAAGAATGCGGCTGATAAAGTACCCGCAGACCTTCCGAAAGCGGTGCAGCAGCACCGCACTCCAAGAACGCAAGCGTCCTTGCCTCCGTTTAAAGCGCTCATCCCGGCCTTGCTATCGCCTATTGGGCCTGTCGCAATTTGCTCCACGAAGCAAGTCATTTGCTGGTGAAAAGACCGGGGGTGTATTTGAGGGAGTTATGTATGCCAAATTACTGACAGCAATGTTATTGGTTCATGTTTGCAGCAACCGGTGGTTTTCGTGGAAGGAGGTGCTTCCATGAATGCCTTTGTGCAGATCCCGCGCGATGTGCGAAAAGATCAACTTTATCGCGAGACTCTTCTCGCTCAACCCGCGGAGTATTTCCGTGTTTATTTCGGGAGCGTCCCGGATCCGGTGCAGCTGTTGCAAATCATCGAACAATTGGTGCAATCCGTAGGATCTTCGCGGACCTATGCGAATGAAACTTACTGCGTGCAGGTGCGGACGGTGCCGCCCTATGTCCATCTCGATATCACCCGCCGCGATTTCCGGCCTTGCCTGAACTGGCGGGACTTCCAGCAAATTAAAAATGAACTCGTTGGGCCGGAGTATGAAGGTGTGGAGTTGTTTCCCGCCGAAAGCCGGCTGGTGGATACCGCCAATCAATACCATATGTGGGTCCGGCCCCAGTCGGGATACCGGTTCCCTTTTGGTTACGCAAACCGATTGGTCTTGAAAGAACCTCTTTTCCTTGGGAGAGAGGGAAATTTCCCGGCTCCAACGCGAAAGGCTCAAGGCCGATTGTCGCTGGATATTCATGCGGCCATGACAATGGGTCGTTAAATCACGACGTCTCCAGGTAGTGCGGATCATGACGCTGGATCAGCCCGGATATGATTGGGTCGCAAGAAGCGTTACTTGGTAAGTCTTTTGCCTGATGGAAGATGTTTCTGCATTCTCGGTGGTATCGCAAGTTATGCATGCCATCACCCTATTACTATCGTTTCCCTCGCGTGACTTCATTGCCGGCCGCCCCTCGAGAAAGGAGGAACGCTGATGAATCCGCTAATTCCACTCCCGCGCGACGTGCGGCGGGATCAAATGTATCGGGACGCGCTTTTGGCGCAGCCGCTTGATTACTTCCGTGTCTATTTGGGCAGGGTGCCTGACCAGATGGAACGCATTCGCTTCGTTGAAGAGTTAGTCCAGGTATTGGCCTATCCGAATGTTTTCGGGAACGATACTTACTATGTTCAGATGCGGGACGATTCGCCGCTCGTTCATCTCAACATTGCGCGGTGCGATGGCGAACCGTGCGACAGTTGGCGGGACTTTCAGGAGATCAAGAATGAATTGGTGGGGCCGGAAAACGAGGGGGTGGAGTTGTTTCCCGCGGAGAGTCGATTGGTGGATACGGCCAACCAGTATCATCTGTGGGTAATGGCGGACGCGGAATACCGGTTCCCTTTTGGATACCAACGAAGGTTGGTGTTCGAGCAGCCGCTGGTCCATCCCAGCCTCGGAAGCGATGGCATGGCGCAGGCTCCATTGCTGGCGGATCGACCGTTAGCCATCTGTCAGAGTTGATCAGGCGCCGGCGGGACGCGGTCCTCTGCTGATCGCGTTGGCTGGTTCTCGTAGGAGATCTGTCCGGCTCAGACGAGGGCTGAGACTCGAGCCACTGGACTCGATGGGTTTCTGGATGGGTTGTGTTCCTTCGGATCGCGACTCATATAGTCCATTTGCACATGGGCTCATTTTCCATGGAAACCAAGAACGCTGGCCCGGCTGATCCGGGCGCGGGCGGGCCATGGCGATCCGGCCCGCAGCCGGGTCGGAGCTTGCTGAGCGCGTGTGTCGTGCATGTCCTGCACGACGGTTACACGGACCTTCTGTATGCGCTGCTTCCGGTGTGGCAGGCGCAATTCGGGCTTTCTTATACCGGGCTCGCGGCGGTCCGGACCCTTTACTACGGCACGATGGGCGGGTTGCAGGTACCGGGCGATCGCCTCGCGGAACGCTTCAGTTTGCGGATGGCCCTGACGGTATCGACCTTCGTGGCAGCGCTTGGTTATCTAGTCATGGCGTTGCCGTTTGGTTTCGCCGGCCTTTGCGTGGGCCTGGTGCTGACCGGGATCGGATCCAGTGTCCAACATCCGCGCGCGTCGCTTCTCGTGACCAAAGCCTACGGCACCCAGGCGCGTGGCCCTCTCGGTATCTACAATTTTGCCGGCGACCTCGGGAAAGCGACGCTTCCGGCGTTGGTCGCACTCCTCCTGCCTGTTTTTGCGTGGCGCCCTGTCCTGGGCCTGGTGGCTCTTTTGGGATTTGTCGTGGGCATCAGTCTCCTCAAACTCGTTCCCCGGCGCCCCCTGGCTCACGTGGCCACGCCAGAGCACGCTGTCGATGCAGGTGAAAGGTCCGGGCTTGGCTTGCTCATGGTGATCGGTGCGCTCGATACGGCGACGCGGATGGGCTATCTGCTTTTCCTGCCATTTCTCATTCAGGATCGCGGCGGCACGTCGGTCACCCTCGGCTTGGGCCTGGCGCTGGTGTTTGCGGGCGGTGCGATTGGCAAGGCGGTGTGCGGGTGGCTTGGCCACCATCTTGGAGTTGTCGGCAGCGTCGTGATTACGGAAGTTGCCACCGCGGCGCTCATCGCCACGACTCTGTTCGTTCCGCTTTCGCCGATGCTCGCGCTCCTGCCGTTTCTCGGTGTCGTTCTCAATGGCACGTCGTCGGTCCTGTACGGCACCGTGCCGGAACTGGCTCCCAAGGGCGACACGGCCCACGCGTTCGCTCTGTTCTACACCAGTGTCATCGGCGCGGGCGCCTTCGCACCGCTGGCTTATGGCGCCATCGCCGATCATTTGGGCCAGTCTTTTGGTGTTATCTCTTCAGGCGTCACGGCTTTGCTGACTTTGCCGCTGATCGTGATATTGCGTCCCGCGCTGGTTATTCGGAGTGTTAGTCAGTGATTAGCACGAGTGATCGCCGCGCCGTATAATTGCGTAAAAAATGTCCGAATAAATTAGACGGGCGCGACGATTTGTGACGTTTTTCGGGGAGATATGAAGAATCCCCCCACGCTTCGACGCTGCTGCACCGTTCTCCTTTTCGCCCTCGCCTTCGCTGGATTTTCCACGGACCTGCCGGCGCGCACTTTGATCGAGGCCGGTTCGGGAGCGACGGCGAATTCACCGGCGGATGCGAGTGCCCCGGCGGTGAGCGCGCGGTTTCGGCGGCAGTTTGATGCCAACGGTCTTCAGAGCGGCGAACGTCTGGTGATTCTGGTAGCTGCTGCGGACGGCGAGGTGGTCTATTTCAACGGGCGGGAAGTGGGCCGGGTGAACATGCCCTCCGGCACGGTCGAGGCAAAAACGCTGGCGCTCGCGCCGGTGGACGAGCGAAAGAAAATGCTCTTCACTCGGCTGGCGGTGCCGCCCGATGCGGTGCGGGCAGGGGGAATAAACGTCATCGACACCGAGGTGCATTCCGCGACGGCGGCCGGCTCGCGGTTGTACTTCGACCTGGCGCTGAAGACGCTGCCTGCCGACCAACCGCTCGCCCCGCCCACCGAACCGGCGAAGCAGGTTCTCGAAACGTTTCGCAAGAGCAATTACATCCCGGCGGGCATGGCCATCCCCGATGGTTATGTGGATGGTGGCCGGCATATGGTGCTCGATGCCAAAGATCACGCCACTTCCGGCCGGGAAATCCTGGTCGTGGATCGGGCGCACGATCCGGAACTGGCCAGGGATTTGGAGTTTGCCCGCAGTCTCCGAAATTTGCCGCCGATCGATCGCGCGCGAAAGTTGTCGGCCTACGTGGACTCGGAAATGACTCCTCCCGGCGGCATGACGATGCTCGACCCGATCATGAAGGAACTGGAACAAGACTTCGTGAACAAGCCGCTGCACATCGGGGATGTCTGCGACCAGTACCACGCGGGTGTCTGCCGGCATCGTTCCTTGTTTTTCAAAGTGCTCGGGGATGAAGCCGGTTTGAAAGTCGCCCTCGTGCGCGGGAACTACGTTCACCTTCACGCAGGGGGCAGCGGCGCGCACGCCTGGAACGAATTGCAGTTGGACGATGGGCGGCGTTTCCTGGTCGACACGACTTTGCATCCGAGGAGTGATTTCCCCGAAATCACGAATCCCGCGGCGACCAGCACCGAAGTCGCCAGGCGCTACGTGAAGCCGGACGGCACGCCCTACTACGGGACGGCGACGGCGGCTCGGTAAGATGTGACGGCGGAAATCGCTGCTCGCCGTTTGTGGTTCCGAACTGCTGTTTGCCTTTCCGGCTCGGGGGACGCTGATAGAGTTAGCTGAAACTTATGAAGCGTATCTGGACGATCATCGGCGTGGCTGACGTGCCCCGGAGCTTTCCGTGGTACCAGTCGCTCCTTGGGTTATCGAAAACAGTCCCGGGACATGACTACTTCGGGCAGATCATCGACGCAGATGGAACGCTCTTGCTTTGTCTCCACCAGTGGGGCGCCCATGAGCATCCCTCGTTGACGAGCCCCGACTTGGCCAAGCCCGGCAACGGACTTCTCTTGTTCTTTCGGGTCGATGACTTCGACGACGCGCTGCCCAGGGCGCGAGCGCTCGTTTCCCGGCTGGAAGAAGAGCCACACCGAAATCCGAACACGGGAACGATGGAGTTTTCGCTCCGAGATCCTGACGGATATTATGTCACCCTCAGTGCGCTCGATGCGACCTGACCCATCCGGCTCCGTTTCTCACGGAACGCGTTTGCGGTTTCCCTTTTCCTGCGAAGGCGGCTTTTGGTCCGCGCCGGGCACGACTGGTTTCGGGAGATAGGCCGATTGATAGCGGGCGAGGCTTAGCGGTCCGAGCGTGTCGGGGAGCAACGGCGGGGCGGCCTTTTCCTCGTGAAAACGGAAGGCCGAGGTGAGGTCGCCAAAAGTTTGCCGGCGCCAATCGGTGATATTCGGTTCGGTAACGCCGGTGAATTTTTCCAGGAATTGCAGCACCGATGTGTGATCGAACGGCTGGCTGCACACCCAACCGCCCACCGTCCACGGCGAGACGATGACGCAGGGCACGCGGAAGCCGCCGCCGATGGGCAAGTCTTTCACGTATTCCCTCGGTGTACCGGGCGGTGGCGTCGGTGGCACCACGTGATCGAAGATGCCGTCGTTCTCATCGTAATTCAGGATGAAGACCGTTTTCGCCCACACCTCGGGATTGGCGGCGATTGCGTCGATCTTGCTGGCGACAAACGCTGCGCCCGCCGCGGGCATGAAATCCGGATGTTCCGATTGCGTGCTAGTCGTGATGATCCAGGAAACGGCCGGAAGGTTATCGTTTATGGCGTCGTACTCGAACTTGCCTTCGGGCTCGTGGATGAGGCCGCGATTGTAGAGCGCGGAGTCGCGGTCGGCTTCCATGAAAGTCTTGAAGTTATCGAGCATGTTACAGCCATAGTTATCCTGCTGCTGGTAGACCTTCCAACTGATACCCGCCTTTTGCAGCCGTTCGGCATAAGTGGTCCAGGTGTAACCTTCCTTGCTCTTCTTGTTACCGGTCATCGGGCCGCCATATTCACCATCGGCGTCGATCATCCCCGTCATCCAGTACATGCGATTCGGCCAGGTTGGACCCATCACGGAACAATGATAGGCGTCGCAAATGGTGAAGGCTTCGGCGAGGGCGAACTGGAAGGGAATGTCCGCCCGTGTGTGGTAACCCATGACATAGGGCGCCTTCACGCCGTCCGCCTTGCGGTGGGCAGGCATCCAGTTGTCCATCTTGCCGCCGTTCCAGGCGTCGTGCTGCACTGCCCAGGCATGGCTGGTCGAGGGGATCTTCTGGGCACTCGTCGAGCGGGTATCGAGGTGAAAGGGGAGCAGGTAGCCGTTGGGGTTTTCCGGGTCCGGTTGATAGAAGACCGATTTGCCATCCGGAAACCGCAGGGCATTGGGATCATCGAAGCCGCGCACACCGGCCATGGTGCCGAAATAGTGATCGAAGGAGCGGTTTTCCTGCATGAGCATGACCACGTGTTTGATCTCGCCGAGCGAACCGCTCCGCGGCAGGGAATGGGCCGCGGCCAGCGCGCGACGGAGATTGGGCGGCAGGACGAGGGCGGCGGCGGCGCCCGCCGCCATGCTGGCGGCCGAGCCCAGCAAACGCCGGCGGGTCATCGGCAATGATCCGAGGTCGAGGGGGGAGGGTTCCGGGGTGGACGGTGTGCTCATGGTCAAGGGGACGATGCTGGCCGAAGGTCTGATCGATGACAAAGCGATTTCCGCGGCGATCGGCAGACGACCGAAACTCAAATTCCATCGACACCGGCCGACCAGAGAATGGCGCGCGGGATGAGGTTTTCCAGGCCGGGCGTATTTTCTGGATGCGGACTGGAGACGAACACCCGGCCTTTGCCGAAGGTGCCAATGGCTTGCGACGGTGAGTTGACCATGACACCGACGGGCGCGCCATGCTCGGCAATTTCCGAGCGGAACAACACTACGGGTGTGTAAGGTGGCAAGTCATCGTGGCCGGCCGGTTTGATGATCGGGCCGTTGTGATAGCGCACTTTGAAGGTGCCTTTGACATCGCCGAGTAACTTGTGGCCTTCATCGGTTACCTCGAGATCCATGAAGCCCTGGCCGCGCTGCCACTTACTGGACACCGTGCTGGCATTGAGAATGCCGAGGCTCCATTTGAAATTTGCGCACGCGAGATAGGCCCCCGCACAGACGCCCACATAACCACCGCCGCCGCGGACAAACTCGCGGACATTCTTGCGTCCGGCTTCGTCGATGGCTTCCGCTTCCGCGCTGCCGGAACCACCGGAGAAGACCACGACGTCAAACGGCTTCAAGTCCAGGGTGGCCCATTGTGCGGCCGGCACGCGCGTTGCCGTGGCCCGCGGGATCGTCCGGATGCACTTCTCCATGTTCTCGATGCCTTCGATCGATGCGCCTTTGCCATTGAAGATCGCGACCTTGACCGGTTTCGTCTTGGCTGGCGGCGCGATGATGGTTTTACCGCCGTTGATGTCGAGCGGAATGACAAAGGTTTTGGTGCCGGGCTCGGACTTGCTCTCGCTATTTTGGCCGTGAATCGGCCGCGGCGATGCCAGGAGCAAGAGCGTCGAAAGAAGACAAAGGAAGCGTTTCATGGGGGGAAGTTATCCCCCGGGAAGGAATGCGATCCGGGGAAAACATCGGAGAGGCGTCGCATTGAAACGGAACGAAAGCAATCCGAACTTGCAAGCTGGCCGACCAGTTCCGAATCGCGTCCCGGCCTCTGCAAACCGGAAGGCATGCTGGACGTGCAGGTCACCGGTAACGGTCCGTCATTTCGGCGCCGATCCTGGCCGCTATATCCTGCCGATGGTTTGCGTCAATGCGTGTGGTGGGCGCAATGTTCACAGCAAAACGTTTTGCCGTTCTCCTCAACGCCGTGTCCGATGATTCGACAGCCACAGTGCGCGCAGACCGGAGCCAGTCGCGCAATCGCGCATTCGAAGCTGTCAAAAGTGTGAGGCGTCTCATCGACGATCACCGTGAAGGCCTTATCGTATTCATTTCCGCAAGTTTCGCAGGTAGACATATGAAGTTTGGAGTTGGTGGTTCAGCATTTCTTCGCGCGCGCCTCGCAGTGCGGTCCTTTCAGTTTTCGGGGGGAAGAAATGCTTCCGCGGATGTCGAATTGGTGCAGGACGGATCGCCTACGATTCGAGTGTGTCGATAAGCTCCCGATAGGCTGTTCAGGAAAATTTCCGGTGAAGGAGAACCATCCGGAGCAGGAAAGGCCGCCGAAGCGTGCTGGTATGAAACTCAATACCCTTGATGACTTGCTCCTGCATGAACTGAAAGACCTCCACAGCGCCGAAAATCAATTGGTGAAGGCGTTGCCAAAGATGGCCAAAGCCGCGACGAATGCCGAGTTGAAAGCGGGATTCGAACAGCATTTGGAACAGACGAAACAACATGTCGAACGTCTCGACGAAATCGCGAAAAAATTCGACAAATCCCTGGGCGGCATGAAATGCAAAGCGATGGAGGGCCTGATTGAGGAAGGCGCGGAAATGATCGGTGAAGACGCCGAAGATTCTGTGCGCGACGCCGGCCTCATTGGGGCTGCCCAACGCGTCGAGCACTATGAGATCGCCGGCTATGGAACCGCGATCGCCCTTGCCAAAAGGCTCGGCCATGATGACTTCGTGGAGCTTCTGGAGCAGACCCTCGAAGAAGAAAAAGAGACCGACAAGAAGCTCACCGAGCTCGCCGATTCGGACGTGAACGCCCAGGCGCCCACGGCCCGGTCCCGTTGACCGACCTCCCATGGTGTTGAAGCCACGGGGCGTGCGCGCCCCGTGGCTGGAGAGGGAAGCCAGACGACATTGCTCTGGATGCCTCACCTCCCAAGTGGCGGAGAATGGGTGAACCTATTTTTTGGCCGTGGCATTCAGGGTGGCGGTCAGTGTCCCGTAGCCGAGTTGATCGAAACCGCCGCTGTTTGGTCCATAGTCGCCGCCTCCGCCTTCGGGTCGGACTTTCTCCGCCATCTTCGCGGTCCACGGCGCGGCCAGGCCTTTGCGCCCCACGTAATGGTTGTAAACCAATTCCCACACCGGACGAAGCTGGCCGCGCTGCTCGGTGCTGAGCTTGGTCTGCAGGCCGAAGCTGCTGTTCGGGACCGGATGGAAAGGCACGTCTTCGCCGAGATTGTATTTGGCCACATATTCGCAGCCGGCGAGGAAACGGTTGTCGTCGTAGCCGTAAAGGTCGTCGCCTTGTTTCCAGGCCATCTCGCAAATCGCACCCATGAGACCGATGCCCATGAGGGTATGTCCCTGGTCGCGCGAGGATTCCTGCCATTGGCCGAGACCTCCGGGATGCACATAGGGAACGGCGTTGCGGATCGCGCCATTGCCTTTGCCGTTTTTGAAATAGCGGATGACTTCGTCGTAGATCGGCCGTTGGTCGCAGAGCACGCCGATGGCCATCATGGAAGCCATGTTGCAGAGGTCCCAGTTGGCCCAGTAGTGATCGTCCTTCGTTCCGCGATGCTTTTGGAGAAAGTCGCGATTCATGGGGTAGAAAACGTCGAGCATCATTTTCTGAAATCGCGCCAATGACTCCGGCTTCCAGCCCTCGTAGGTGCGCATGATCTCGGCGGCGTTGGCAAACTCGTAACCGTAAATCCCGGCGGCCAGCGACTCGCCGGAGCTGCCTTTGACCGTGGTGAGCGTGGAAGACCACGCGTCGAGAATTTCGACGGCCTTATCCGCATAGGCGCGCTCACCGGAGATGCGCCAACGCAAGGCGCAGGCATAGGCGGCGGCGATGTCGTTGAAGAGCGGGGCATAGTTCTCCGCATCGGTGTGGGCGGCATCCCGACCGCGCACGACGATCGCCAGTGGCCGCGGGCGGTAGTTGAGCTGCGCATGGCGGTTGGCCGTCAGTTTTGCCCAGCCAGACTTCCAGGGCTCGGTGTTCAAATCGGTGCGCATGCGCGCGAAGTCCTCTTCGTTGTGGAGCAAGCCGGGATGGGTGAATTCGGCTTTCCTCGCGGGCGCGCGGAGACCATCGACGGGCAGCGGTTTCGGCTCGACTGGGGTGGGTGTCTCTGCGGCGACGCACGAGACAATGCTGAGGAGAAGCGAAATGAGAAACTTCATGGGGTTGGGCAATGCGTAGACGATTTCGCTGCGATTCTCCACCTTGGTCGGTCAATTTTCATTCGTCCATGGTCCGGCTGCTGGTGTCTGGCGCCCACCAGATCGCGATCATGCCGAGCGCGTAGACCATGGCGCAGAGGGCGCCGACTTTCGGGTAGTCACCGCCGAGCGCGGCGAACAGTGTGCCCGCGACCATCACGCCGGCGGCGGTGGCGAACCGGCCGGAGTTATAGGCCAGCCCCGTGCCGGTGGCGCGGACGTGGATCGGGAATAACTCCGGGAGATACAATGTCAGCCAGCCGAAGAAGAGCGTGGCGGTGAATCCCTGCGCGAAGACGACCGGAAGAAACGAAGCGTGCAAGGGGGTGGTGAGTTGAAACATCACGACGGTCAAGACCGTCGTGCCCACGCTCATGAGGAAGTAGCTCGCGCGCCGGCCCAGGGTGTGAGCGACTTGTGCGCCGACGACGCAGCCGAGCATCGCACCGAGTGCCCACCAGCCTTGCGTCACCGCTTTGTAGCTGGGCAGAGCCGGGCCGGCGACCTTGTCGGCCCAGGGAATCATCCACTTACTGGCCGCCCAGGCGCCGATCATCGGGATGGAACTGATGACCACGCCGGCCAGCGTCATGCGCAAGAGTCCGGGCCGGAATAATTCCCGCAACGGTGGCGTGGGTTGCTTCGAGGCGCCGCGCGCGGCCAACCACTTTGGCGATTCCGGGAGCGCGACGAGGACGAGCACACCGAGCACCGCGGGCACGGCAGCCAGCTTGAAAATCCAGCGCCACGAGTCTGGGGCGATCGTCCCGATTCGCGCCATCTGCGAGAGGAGGAGAATGCCCGCGTTCAAGCCGGCCATGGTCACGCCGGAGATCAGGGGGCGGGAGGCGTTGGGCCAGCACTCCGAGACGAGGGCGACGCCGTTGGGCCACACGCCGCCGGCCCCGAGGCCGACGATGAAGCGCAGCACCAGCATCTGCTCCTGTGTCTTCACGAACGCCCCCAGCCCGGCAAACATCGAGTAAAATAAAATGCTCACGCCCATGGCGCGCGCGCGTCCGATGCGGTCGCCGAGATTGCCGAAGGCGATGCCGCCGATGGCCGCGCCGAGCATGAGCGCTGCCGTGAAGCGCGCAAACCAATCGCCGCCCAGCGTCGGAGTATAGGCGCTGCCGAGGAGATGTTTTGAGACGGAGAGCGAGGCCACCGGCATCAAGCCGAGTTCCACGCCGTCGAAGACCAAGCCGGAAAACGCCGCCGCCAGCACCGCCAAACGAGCGCGTGGGGAAAGAACTCCGGCGCTCATGATTCCGGCTTTTTCTGTAACGCTCGAATGGCTTGGATGATCGCACTGTTATCCATCTCCGCCCAACCCGCCGCCTCCGCCCGCTCCAGCAATTGGCGATGCGTTTCAGACAACGGCAGCTCTTGTCCCGCCTCCGCGGCTGCTTCCAGGATCAGTCGCACGTCCTTCAAATGCTGCGTCAATCGGGCCTGCACGGCGAAATCGCCGTCCACCATTTTGCGTCCCTTCGTATCCATCGTGCGCGAATACGCCATGCTGCCCATGAGCACCTCGAGGGCGGCGGAAGGTGTGACGCCGATGGCTTCGGCAAAGACGAGCCCTTCGGCCAGCGCGGCGCGGTTCAGCCCGAGCACGAGATTGCTGACCAGCTTCATCTTCGCGGCGCTGCCGCAGGGCCCGACATGAAAAACGTTTTGCCCCAGCATCGGCCACAAGTCATTGCACGCATCGAATGCCGCGCGCTCGCCGCCGACGATGACGGTCGCTTCCCCGCGCCGCGTTTGTTCGCTCGATCCGGAAATCGGCGCGTCCAGATACGACACGCCGCGCGCGGCCAGGCGGGCACCCCGCGCCGCGCTCTGCGCGGGATCACCGGTCGTGGTGTCGATGATGATCTGGCCGGCCCGCAATCCATCCCGCATCTTGCTGAGCGTCTGCTCCACGACGTCGCCGGTGTAGAGACTGATGATGATCCGGTCGCAAGCCGCGAGCGGGTTGTCACTCCACTCGGCGCCGCGGGCGAGGAGCGGCGCGGCTTTATCGCGGGTGCGATTCCAGACCTGCATGCTCCAACCGTGTGCCAGCAGTCGCTCCGTGAGTGCCGTCCCCATCAATCCCAAACCGATCATCCCGATGCGCTTATCAATGGTCGTATCCATTGGCGGGGGACTTTACGGATTCAACCGGACGATTGGAAACGCCTTTTGCGTGGCCTTCATCCCGCTTTCTCCCATTTGCCTCGGTCCAGCAGGGACTCCACCAGTTTTTCGGTGCTTTTCAGGCCGTAGTCGGTCGGCTTGACCCCGGCTTCGAGGATCAATTTGGCGACTCCGTGAGCCAAGGCCCAGAGTCGCAGGCTGGTGAGTGGATTTACTTTGTCACCGGGAGAGCATTGGGCCACCGCCGTCTGCAGCACCTCTTGAGCGAGTTCGCTCGCCGCGGCCAGCGCTTCGTTTGCGGGCTCCTCCCGGTCGGAGCGGCCGAACATGAGTTGGAACAGCGCCGGATTTTCGACCGCGAAGAGGACGTAGCCGACACCGCAGGCATCCAAACGTGCAGCCGGATTGGCCTTCTTCGCCATCCGCGCGAGCATCCCCGAGCGAAGTGCGGCGAAACCCTCCTCCGCCACGGCGTCGAGCAAAGCCTGTTTGTCCGCGAAATGGTGATACGGAGCGGCGGGCGAAACCCCAGCGGCGTGGGCGACGCGGCGGAGCGAGAGCGCGGCAAAACCTTCCTTTTCCAAAATGTGCCGCGCGGTCCGCACCAAGGCGTCATGGAGATGGCCGTGATGGTAGGAATGAGGGGAGGGTGCGGGGGCTTTTTTCGGCATGACCACAGTCTGCCTGCCGCGGGCGAAGAATTCCAGAAAGAATCTTGACACCGTTAAGATTGAGCCGAATCTTAACGGTGTTAAGATGAATCCAAGAGAGATAGTGAAAACGAAAAGAAACTACCAATGAAAATCATTACCTATATCAATCTGCACAAAATCCTCGTGGTGCCCGTGGTGCTGGCCCTGATGTGGTACTATCAGAATTGGAGCACCGAGGCCTTCGTCTACCTGAGCATTCATGGCACCTACTCGCTGCTTTGGCTCATCAAGGAGGAGCTTTATCCCGACCGGCGGTTCCAGCAAGTGGTGCCGCAGAAGATCGGCTTCCCCTTCATCTTCGTGCCGCTGGCCGGCTATTATCTCGCGCCTTATTTCCTCATCAGCCGGCACATCACCCTGCCCCCATACGTCGTCGGCGCCGCTCTCTGCATCTATACCATCGGGATCTTCTACCACTACGTAGGAGACGCCCAGAAGTATTACACGCTGCGACTGCAGAAAGGGCTGATCGAGGACGGGCTTTTCGGTCGGACGAGGAATCCCAATTATCTCGGTGAAATACTCATTTACTTCGCCTTTGCCATTCTCTCGTGGCACTGGCTGCCGTTCTGCGTGCTCGCGGGGTGGGTGTTCGGTTTCTTCGTGCGGAACATGTGGATGAAGGACCAGAGCCTTGCCCGCCACCCACACTTCGCCGAATATCAGCGCCGGACAGGCATGCTTTTTCCGAAACTGTTTCGCGCGCACGCGTGAGTACGATTCCAGGCGAGACGATTGAAATTCACGCCAATCAGGGGAGACGCGGGGCGATCAAAGATGGCCGCCCCACTCGCCCGGATCGTGCGATGAATTCATTCGCGCGCTAATGAACCGTTTAAGACCATCAGAATCCACAGATATGAAAACGAATCCCACGATCAGTGAAGCGTCGCTCGGCGGCCGGTTCACCTTCCCCGGCACCTCATTGACCGTCCACCGGATGGGCTACGGTGCGATGCAATTGGCCGGTCCCGGTGTGTGGGGGCCGCCCAAGGATCCGGAAGGCGCCGTCGCTCTCCTTCGCGAGGTTGTGGCGGCGGGAGTGAATCATATCGACACAGCCGACTTCTACGGCCCGCATGTTACTAACCAAATCATCCGGCAAGCGCTGCATCCATATCCCGCGGAACTGGTGATTGTCACCAAGCTTGGGGCCATGCGACCGGCGGACGGATCGTGGCAATCCGCCATCTCGCCGCAGGAGTTGATCTCCGCCGTTCATGACAACCTCCGCAACCTCGGCCTGGACGCGCTCGAGATCGTCAACTATCGCGCGATGGGTGCGATCCACGGCCCAGCGGAGGGCGCCATTGGCGAGCAGGTGATGGTGCTGGCCGATCTCCAACGCCAGGGATTGATCCGTCACGTCGGCATCAGCAACGTCACCGCTGCGCAGGTGGCCGAGGCGCAGGCGATCACGGATATCTTGTGCGTGCAAAATAACTATAACCTGGCCAACCGCGGCGACGATGCGCTGATTGACGATTTGGCCCGGCAAGGTATTGCCTATGTGCCGTTTTTTCCGCTCGGCGGTTTCACGCCACTGCAGTCATCCACGCTTTCGGCCGTTGCGGAGCGGCTCGGAGCCAAGCCGATGCAGGTCGCGCTGGCGTGGCTGCTGCACCGGTCGCCGAACATCCTCTTGATCCCCGGCACATCGTCCGTCGAGCATCTCCGCGAGAACCTGGCTGCGGCGCAACTGACGCTCTCTCCCGACATCCTGGCGGAATTGGAGGGGATTGGCGCAGCGGCCGGGGCGAAGGGTTCAAGTCATTGACCTGGCTTTGGCGCGGGATCAGGCGAGGACTCGTCCGGCCGCGTGTACTTCGTCGTCGACTTTAATATCTTCGCTTCACCGCCTTTTTTGAAGCCCAGGATCACCGTGCGGTTTGCCTGGACGGTGCTGCCGTCGCCGTCCTGGATCGTTTCGATCTCGACCTCGAGCGAGCCATCCTTGAGCCAGCGCCTGGCGCTCTGCGAACTCAGTTCGACGACGTGCGGGTACTCTTTGCCCGCCATGATTTTCTCGGGGATTTCCGCGAGGAGTTCGGGCACTTTCACCTCGCGAAATGTGGCGCCATCGCGGGCAAATACCATCACTCCGCTCCCGCGCTTCCAGAGCATCGCCGTGAGGGCAAACCGCTGCGAGTCCGGTTTCCACAGCACGGCTATCTGGAACCGGGCGCTGGGCCCCAGGTCGGGATTGGACTCGGCGACGCGCTTGAGGACTTTGCCCGACTTCCGGTCGATGAGCACATAGGCTTCCGGCGCGTCGTCCGATTCGCCCTTGTAGCGAAAGGCAAATCGCCTGTCGGGTGAGGTCGCTTCGATCTTCTTCCTGGTCCCACCATCCTCGGCATCCGCGCGCAATAATGGGTGGCAAATCGCAACGAGAAAAAACGCCGCGTGAAGACATCTTGGGATATTCATGGAGAGCTTGCTGTCTGGCATTTGCTTTTCACTGCGCCGCAGACTTTCGGCTGTCAGTCGCCGATAATTTTGATCAATACCCGTTTCCGTCGTTTGCCGTCGAATTCGCCGTAGAAAATTTGCTCCCATGGGCCGAGGTCGAGTTGCCCAGCGGTAATCGCGACGACGACTTCACGTCCCATAATGGTGCGTTTGAGATGGGCGTCGGCGTTGTCCTCGGCGCCGTTATGATGATAGCGGTTGTAAGGTTTTTCCGGCGCGAGCTTTTCCAGCCACACTTCGAAATCATGGTGCAGCCCGCTCTCATCGTCGTTGATGAAGACGCTCGCGGTGATGTGCATGGCGTTGACCAAACACAATCCTTCCCGCGCGCCGCTCTCGCGCAGCGCGGCTTCCACTTGCGACGTGATGTTGATCAACAGCCGACGCTGGGGCAGGTCGAACCAGAGCTCTTTGCGGAAGGATTTCATGGCCGATTTTCACCATTGCGGAACGCTTTTGAAAAGGCGCGCTTTGGCGACGATGATTTGACCGGGGTTATTCTGGAAGCCGATCAGTGGAATCGGTTGCTCCAGCTAGTGGCGAAGCCGGATGAAATCACGGCTTCGCTGTGACGGGCGGAGCGGGTTCAGTGGGTTTGGGGCCGCCTGAACCTGGCTGGTGAAGCTCTTTTTGCACCCATTCGATGCCGGCCAGATTGCGGGTGAGCGCCTCGGCGGCGTCGAGATCGTTGTGTTCGTTGATGATGCCCACAGGTCCGCGCCAGCCGCTTTCCTCGACGGTTCGCATCATGGTTAATTCCGAGTCGCCCGTGCCGACGAAACGCACGCCGCCGTAACTGGTGGTGTCGGCTCTCATTCCATTCAGGTTCACGGCGAGCAGATAAGGCTGCATGCGCTTGAAGAGGGCGGGGAAGTCCGCGAGGACGCCGTGCCAATGGTGAAAATTGAAGACGATGCCGACATTCATCAGTCCCTCGCGTTTCAAGCGTTCGATGAGGGCGATCTGGTTGTCTTGATCTTCGAACCACGGCTCGCGGTGATTGTACAGTCCTACCTTGCAACCGAGCGCGGCGGCGGCGACGGCGATGGGGCGAATGCGGTTTGCTTCGTCCTCGATGCGTTGCTCACCGGTTGAAGGGAACGCATCCTTGGCGCCACGGCCGCAGACCCAAAGTTGCGGGTGAATATCGTGCCGCTTGATGACATCAAGAATCGCCTGATTCGGCGACGGATACCACCAGGCGGTGATCTCAATGCCATGATGTTTCATTGCCTCGACTTCGGCGTCGAAGGTGGGGATATGCTGGGTGCGCCAATCGTAAGCAAGCTTGGTGAGACCGAGGTCCTGTAACATCTGTGCCCGCTCTTCCGGTCCCCGGTGTTTGGCGTCGTAGGGCACAATGCACCATGCGGCGATGTTGGAGCGGGCAAAAATGGAATGATCCTCCGCGCACGTTAGCAATGGCGCGAACCAAAGTGACAGGATGAGACAGATCGAGAGGTGCGAAGCTTTCATGAGATGAACTGGTATTTGGCGTTCACTTTTCCGACTTCACGACGGTCGGGAATGGTTTGGCGAGTTGTCCGGCCTTGATTACTCCGCCCTGCATGACAGCGATGAAACGGGCCCGCTTTTCCAGCAAAGAAATGTCTGCGACCACATCTCCATCGACGATGAGCACGTCACCCAATTTCCCCTTTTCGAGCGTGCCGAATTCATCGCCACGCCCCATGATTTCCGCGCCGGTTTTCGTCGCGCAGGTAAGAACCTCGAGGGGGGCGAGACCGACGTCCTTGACGAAAAAGGTGAGTTCGCGAGCGTAGTCGCCATGCGGATTCCAGCCGAATCCGTAATCGCCGCCCATGCCGAGGCGTCCGCCGGCGCGGAGAATGCGCCGGGCGCTCTCGCTGCCACCGTCGAGGGTCTCCTGGTGGCCATCGATGACCCGCTGCGACAAGCCGAATTCCGGTCCGAGTTCGATGCTGGCCTTTTCGAAGTAAAGGGCCGGGATGCACGGAACGTCCCGCTCGAGCAGTAAGTCGAGCGCCTCATCGTCCATGAAGGTGCCATGCTCGATCGTATCGTAGCCGGCGCGGAGCGCATTCTTGATGCCCGCGGTGGCGCGGCAATGCCCGGTAACCTTGAGCTTGTGGTTGTGCGCGGTGGCGACGACCGCGTGCATTTCCTCGAAGGTCATGCACAGCGTGTGATGGTCGTTGATATCCGGCGAAGCGGCATCGCCGGTGGGGTAAGTCTTGACCCACTCGATACCGTCCTTGACCAGGGCGCGCACTGCTTTGCGCGCATCCTCCTGCCCGTTGATGATAAAGACGAGGCCTTCCATGCCGATCTTCCGAAAATCCGGGTTCCAATCCATGAGGCCGCCGGCGGAACAAATCTCCCGGCCGCTCGTGGCGAGTCGTGGGCCGGCGATGAGATCCTCTTCGATGGCCTTCTTCAACCAGACATCGCAGTTGAAAAGACATCCGCCCGAACGGGCCGCGGTATAGCCGCTTTCCAGTGCCAGCCGCGTATTGACTGACGCCAAAAGCGAAACGTATTCAACGGGATATTTGATATCGAGATCCTGAAGCTCGGCGATGTTAAAATAAGTCGCGTGGAAATGCGCTTCGACCAGGCCGGGCAGGATGGTGCCTCCGCGGGCATCGATTTTTTCCGCATCGCGCGGAAGTGGCGGCAAATTCGCCACCGGACCGACATAGGAGATACGGCCGTTCTCGATCACCAATGCCGCATCGGCGAGGGGCGGCCGGCCGGTGCCGTCAATGAGTCGGCCATGGGAAATGACGGTGGTTCCGGACGCGGTTTTCATGGCGTCCGGGAACGATGGGCAAAGACGGTGAAACCGGCTTGCAGGAATGCGACAACTTTGTGGACGCAAGCGCCACATGGTCTATTCTCTCGGTATCTTTCGCACCCCCAAGTCGTCGACTTCGATGAAGAATCTGCCCTCCGCCTTCGTTGACGAATTCATCAGCCAACTGGGTGGAGAACACGGCCAGCGGTTGTTCGATGCGCTGAGCGACGTGCGCTTCTTCATCAAAGACCGGCGGGGTGTGTATGTGCATGCCAGCCGGGTGATGTATCTTTCGCACGGCTACAGCGATGCGAAGACGATCATCGGACATCGCGATCACGATTTCATTCCGGCGTATCTGGCCGACCATTACACGCGGGACGACCGGGAAGTGCTGGCCGGCAAGGAAATCTGGGGGCGGGTGGAACTGGTGATGCGCCATCCCGGCTGGCCGGACTGGCATGTGACTTCCAAGATTCCTCTGCGGGCGAAGAATGGACGGATCATCGGGCTCGCCGGGGTTTCGCGGGACCTGCGCCAGACGATGCGAACAGCGGCGCCATTCCACCAGTTTACGCCGATCCTGGAATACATTCGCAACAATCTCGCCACCTCAGTAGAAATCGATGAACTGGCGGAGTTGGCCGGGATGTCTTCCCGGACGTTTCAGCGCCACTTCAAGAAGGCATTCCAGGTGACCCCGATGGCTTATTTCCGGCAATTCCGCGTGGGACGCGCCTGCCAAATGCTCATCGAAACCGATGACACGATTACGACGATCGCCGTCGCCATCGGGTTCAGCGATCACAGCCATCTCGTGCGCGAATTCACCCGGCTTACGGGCACGACGCCGGGCGCTTATCGCAAACGTTACCGGGGCAATTGAGATCTTCTATCGACTGAGCCGGCGGTTTGGAGACCATTTACGTATGCGTCGTATTTGCGTCTATTCCGGTTCCAGCTTCGGTGCTTCGCGCGACTATGCGGATGCGGCTCGCGCGTTCGGCGCGGCGTGCGCCCGCCGCGGATTCGGCATCGTCTATGGCGGTGGGAGCGTTGGCCTGATGGGCGTTCTGGCCGATTCCGCGCTGGCGGCCGGTGGCGAGGTGATCGGTGTCATTCCCCGCGTGATGATTGCCGAGGAGCGCGCCCACCTTGGTCTCACCGAACTCATCCCGGTGGATTCGATGCACCAACGCAAGGAGCGCATGGCGCAACTCGCGGACGCCTTCGTCGCGCTTCCGGGCGGCATCGGTACCTTGGAGGAGGTGATCGAAGTATTTACCTGGCTCCAACTGGGCCTGCACCTCAAGCCGGTGGGACTTTTCAACGTGGGCGGCTTTTACGATCGGCTGATCGATTTTCTCGTTCACGTGCGCGACGAGCAGTTTCTCACACCCGCCCACTACAGCATGCTGACCGTAGCGGCGGATGCGGAAACGCTGCTGGAACGGCTCACTTCCACCCGGCACACGCTGGTTCCAAAACCAATCCACCGGGCGGCCGAGATCAGCGAGTCCCGAGCGTAGCATCTCCGCGCCAATCGACGCGCCGGTCTGCTGGTGCAGGCGCGGTGCGCGCCCGGAATTGAAATCGGCGAAGTGGATGATGTGGGTATTTACTTAACAAAAGTGATGATTGTTCGCGGAGAGGGCTTGCGGCAGGATGGGAAGCTCTCTACACCCTTGGCCGCTATGAACCGTTCTCCCCGTTTCCGCCTCTTCCTCATGATGGTCCTCGAACTCGCCGTTTGGGGGGCGTGGTTGCCGTTGATCTTTGGCTACCTGCCGAGCCTCCACTTTTCCCCGGCGCAGCAGAGCCTGATCCTGAATGCGTTTCCGGTTGCGGCGATCGTCGGTCTCTTTTTCAGCAACGAATTTGCCGATCGCAATTTCGCGGCGGAGAAGGTGCTGGCCTTCAGCAGCCTCGTGGGTGGTCTGGCGATTCTAGGCTGCGGATTCGTCACGAGTTTCTGGCCGTTTTTTCTGTTGATGCTCATCCACTGCCTGCTTTACGTGCCGACGCTCTCGATCACGAACTCGATCGCGTTTGCGAACGTGAAGGACCCGCAGCGGGAGTTCGGGCTCATTCGCATGGGCGGGACCATCGGCTGGATTGCGGTGGCCTGGCCGTTTACGTTCATCCTCGTGGATTGGGCGGCGGTGCATCAGGCGAATCCGCAGGGGTTGGTGGCGTGGTTTGGGACAGTCTTCGCTTCGGGGTTGCAAGGCGAAGCGCTGCAAGCCGCGACGCGTTGGACTTACATCGTTTCTGGAGTTATCTCGCTGGTCCTGGCCGCCTTTAGCCTGACGCTGCCGCATACCCCGGCGAAGAAGAAGACCGAGGGCGCGGCGGAAAGCCTCGCCTGGCTCGAAGCGATTCGTTTGCTCAAGCACCCCTTTGTGCTCGTGCTCTGGATCGTGACCTTCGTCGATTCGTTCGTCTTGAATGCTTACTTCAATTGGACGGGGACTTTTCTCGGAACTCCGCAAGACAAGGGCGGCGTCGGAATTCCGGGTAACTGGATTATGCCGGTGATGAGCATCGGGCAGGTGGCCGAAATTCTCACCATGGCGGTGCTGGGCATGACATTAAAGAAACTCGGCTGGCGCATGACCATGCTCATTGGGACGCTCGGCCACGTCGTCCGGTTTTCGGTCTATGCGTTTTTTCCCCAGAGCCCGGGGCTCATCATCGCCGTGCAGATTCTTCATGGCATCTGCTACGCATTCTTCTTCGCCACGGTCTATATCTTCGTCGACGCCTATTTCCCCAAGGATGTCCGGGCGAGCGCCCAGGGTTTGTTCAATGTCATGGTGCTGGGCATTGGTGTGCTCGTGGCCAATTCGATTTGTCCGCACTTGATCCAGGAGACTTACACTCACAACGGGGTGACGGACTTCAAGAATCTCTTCCTCCTGCCGTGCTATGCGGGGATCTTCGCCATGCTGCTGCTGGCCTTCGCGTTCCATCCGCCGAAGAGTGCGGAAGCGACGGCGGGCGCAGCCGCCGCCTCGCATTAGGTTCTGTTCACGAATTCGGGAAACATGAGCACGCGCGCTTGCGTTCTTGGAGTGCGGCGCTGCTGCGCCGCTTTGGGAGAGGGCAAGGTGGTGGAGTGGTGGGGCAGACCGCAGACCCCCGCAGACATTCCGAAAGCGGTGCAGCAGCGCCACACTCCAAAACGCTGGCGCGCTAATGCAGGCCGGATACAATTCGTGACTAGGTCCTAGGGCGGTTTCGATCCATATTCATCGAAACTGCGGCGGAGCGAGCGCCCCGCAATCGATTGGATGAGTGATGGAAAAGTTTCCCCGCTCCGACTGCGCGGTGGCGCTAAGTCAGCCGTTTGGATCCGCAAATTCCGCCATAATCCTGTTCCCAAACTCTTGGACAAATGCGCTGAGGGTGGGATGGCTTCCTTGATCGGCATGGCCTTGGAGAATCTCTTTCGCGATTTTAAGACACTTCAGCCCATTTTCTTGCGATTCCACATCCAAATGCCGGTCGAGGCCATAGATTGCCTGACGCTGGACCTCATCATCGATGGATTGAGTGAGGTCCGCTAAGTCGATTTTGAGCATGGCTTGCATGACTTCATCGGCCATTGGTTCCTGGGCTCCATCGACCACCTTGCCATTGACATCGTTCAGGAGGGGGACATTGAGACCTTGGCCCAAGCGTCCAGACAGTTGGTATTTCATTTCCTTGGTCGACAGAAATCCGGCGCCAGCGTCGAAGGGACGGGCGATCGCTTCAGCGCCCTCACCCTCGATGCAGACGTTGTCCCATTTTTGGTCGAGGATGTTACCCGTGAGGATCGCGGCGCAGAAGGATTTCTGCAATTGTTTGCCAGGGATTCCGTTCTGGAAGGCCGCGATTTTGGCCTTTTCCTTCTCGGGGATATTGTCCGGCTGCAGGATGGTGCCGTTGATGCCTTCGATCAAGGCGCCCACGTGGCCGTCGAGCGTGGCCATGGTCACCTTGGGAAATCCGAAATCGAATCCCGTTTGCTCGAGGACTGTATCCATCACTTTGCTCGTCACCACCTCGCGGATTGCTCCGCTGCCCGGCGGCATTTTCATTTCAGGGTTCTCGCCCTTGGCCGACTTGAAGGCGAACGCGACTTTGCCCTTGCTTTTCTTCTTGCCAAACAAGCCCTCTTTTTGGGGTTCCCTGATGACGAAGACATCCGAGCCGCCGCCCTCCCCCTTGGCCCTCGTGCCGGTGCCAAGTAGTTCGCTGGCCTTGATTTGGCGGGCCTTGTCGGCGAGAGCTCTGGTGGCGCGCGGCTTCTCGGCGTCCGGCGTCGCCTGCTCCAGTTGCGCCTGCTTGAGGCTGAACAGGGTCTTGTCGGCCTGATCCAGCAAGTTGTCGACATAGGCAAGCCGGTCGACCACGGCTTTCGGCTGATTCCGCCCAGGCAGTTTCTTGTAGTTGTCGGAATGCTCCCCAAGCATCTTGCGATATTGGGTGGCCAGCGCATGCACCTCCGACACGGCGTCCTCGGTCTTGCGAGTTTCAACCGCTCGCAGTGCCTTCTCCAAATCGTGGAGCAATATTCCGGACTTCTGCAGTCTGGCTTCGAGCAGGGCATCGTAACTCGCGGCGAGGCGATCCCCTTCCGGCCCCGCGAGGAATATCTCTCTATTGGCTTCACGCACTTTCTTGACCTTGGCGTCACTCTCGAGCGCTATATTCCCGTCGAATTCTTTCGTCTTTTGCAGAAAGCGCCGCTCGTAAATTTTGACGGCGTTCTGGCATTCCGTCGCCAGCTTGTCTCGATGCGTGTCTGAATGGGGGTTGGCGTCCAAATCCTCCATCGCCTGGTGCACGGCTGCGGCCGCGTCTTTTTCGTTCTTTATTTTGACCGGCCATTCCTTCCGCTGTCTGTCGTTGTCGGCTGAAGCGATGTATTCCTCGTAGATATTCTCCATTACCGGACTGACGGTGAGGCTCCGCAAATGCTCGCGATCCACCGTGAGAGGACTGGCGGTGAGTTCTGTGATGGTGGCATCACTGCTGCCCTTCGGGAACGAAACCCGCGCCACCTCAAATGCCTTGGCTTTCAGGGAGTCCAAGATGTCGTTCGTTCTCTCCTGCACCTTGTTCACCCCGGAGTCGTTGAGTTTTGGGCGTGGCTGTCGCGGCGCCCCTTGCACCGGGCGCCGGCGAGGCTGGGCTTGATTGGCTTGGGCCGGATCTTCGACGACTGGCTGCTGATCCTGGGGGAGACCTTTGCCGGATTTTAGCGAGACGTCCCGTCCGGTTGGCCGGAGATTGAAGGGAGTTGGATTTGGGACTGACCCTTTCGGAAAAGGATTTGTGAGCTTGGGAGGCTGGTTCGTGTTGTTGGCGGTCGTCGGGGCTGGCCTGGGAGGTTGGTTGGTGTTGTTGGCGGTTGTCGGGACTGGCCTGGGAGGTTGGTTGGTGTTGTTGGCGGTCGTCGGGACTGGCCTGAGAGGTTGGTTGGTATTGTTCGCGGTCGTCGGGGCTGGCCTGAGAGGTTGGTTGGTGTTGTTGGCGGTCGTCGGGACTGGCCTGGGAGGTTGGTTGGTGTTGTTGGCGGTCGTCGGGACTTGTTGGACATTCGGGCGCGCTTGTCGGCTTTGGGCCATCATCGGCTTTTGCACCACATTTGGATTTGGCTGAAGCCGCACTTTTTCTTCTCCACTCGAGGTTTCCGATTCAGAAGATTCCCTTTTCTGAGCATGGTCACTGCTCACTTCCCCGTCCTCAGAAGCGTCTCCGTTCACCGATTCCGGTTCCGTGGGTAGGGGTTTTCGAAGATCGAACAGGCGGTGGCATTTGCTCAATCTCATCGCCGTGCTGATGCGCCCGCGATTTACATCCGAGGGATCATCCTTGGTGGAGAAAACGAGGTGCATTTCCACCTTGTCGAAAAAAACGATGCCGCTGATCACCCTCTTTTTATTGCCGACTTTCTTCTCCACTTGATCCTGTAGATCCTTTGAGGGAAGGGAACTGCCGATGACGACCTCGGCCTTTTTGCCGCTGGTGTCGCAGTAGAGGGTGAAATTCTTCGGCTTCTCCGTAACGTTGCTGAGGGCTTTGGCGAGATCGTATGGCATAGGAGACGCTTTCTAAGTGAACCAACTTTCAATCCAGTAACGAGCAAGGCCTCGGCGGCGAAATCTTGCGATCTTTTGTTTAACCCGTTGATGCGCTGGGGACACGCCTTTTCTTTTCCGCACCAGTGGCGCGCTACCCACTTGCCCGCAAATCCCCCGGGATCGCGCCGCGCTCGCGGAGAGTGCGCAGGCTGAGGGCATCATGGCGTTTGGCGAGCCGCTGCCCGTGTTCATCCTGGATGAGGGGGCAATGATAAAATGCGGGTGGCGATTCGCCGAGCGCGCGGTAGAGGAGCAACTGGCGGCAGGTGGAAGTGAGCAGGTCCGCGCCGCGGACGACTTCGGTGACGCGCATGGCGAGGTCATCGGCGGTGCAGGCGAGTTGATAGCTGGGCAGATCCTCTTTCCGCCAGACGAGGAAATCGCCGAAGTCGAGACCGGCGATTTCGGCATGCGGCCCGAGAGCGCCGTCGACGAAAGAAATGTTTTCGCCCACCGGGACCCGGAATCGCCAGTTCACGCCGGCGCGTGGACGGTCCGATGACGCTTCCCGACAAGTGCCTGGGTAGACCGGTTCTTCTTCGCCCTGGTGTGGCGCGGACAGCGCTCGCAGCACATCCTGCCGCGAACAAGTGCATGGGAAGAGGAAGCCGCTGGCGCGTAGCCGCTCGAAAGCGGCCCCATAGTGCGGCATGCGCTGGCTTTGATGGTAAGGGCCGTCGGGCCCGCCGATGTCGGGGCCTTCGCTCCAGCGCAGGCCAAACCAGCGCAAGTCCTCATACATCGCCGCGACAAACTCCGGTCGGCAGCGCGGCCGGTCGAGGTCATCATCGCGCAGGATGAGCGTGCCGCCCGCGTCTTGCGCACGTTGTTGAGCGATCCAAAACGTCCGCGCGTGGCCGAGATGCAGGTAACCTGTCGGGGAAGGCGCGAGACGGCCGCGGTACATTTAGCATTTAGGAATTAGCAATGAGCCTCATTTCGACTGCACATCACCATTGCCGCGCGTCTGCCTGTCACTGAGCACTAAGCACTCGCCGGTCTTACTTTTTCACCGGCTCCAGCTCCTGGTCATAGACGATGACCTTCCCGATCTTCTCGAGTTCGGGCTGGATTTCTTTGGCTTCGCCGACGACGACGATGGCCACATTCTCCGGAGTGAGATATTTCTTTGCCAACTCTTCGACTTGCGCCGGCGTGACTACGCTCATGCGATGGGCATAGGACTTATAGAAGTCGGCGGGCAAGCCATAGAGGTCGATGTCCTGGACGCGTTGCGCGGTACGCCCAGTGTTTTCGAGGCTCAAGAGGTAGTTACCGACATTGTATTGGCGCTGGAGCGCGATCTCGTCCTCTTTCGCCGGTTCATCGCGAATGCGGGCGATCTCTTTCAGAATCTCCGCCGTGGCCGGCCCCGTCACTTCATTGCGCGTCTCCGCAGTCGCCTCGAAGTCGCCGGTCAGCTTTTTGTAATCGAAGGCGGACATCGAGCCATAGGTCCAGCCGTGCTTTTCACGCAGGTTTTGGAAGAGCCGTCCGCTGAAACCGCCGCCGAGAGTGGAGTTGAGCACGTTGAGCTCCGGCAGGTCGGGGTTGTCGCGCGATGGGCCGTCGCTCAAAACGATGATATTCGATTGCACCGATCCCGGGCGATCCACGAGGTGAATCGTCAGCCCCTGGAGCTTCGGAATTTCCGGCAATTTCACGGCAGGCACTTCGCCCTTTTGCCACGCGCCAAAGGTCTTCTGCACGAGCGGCAGGATGGTGTCGGCCTTCACGTCTCCCACAATGGCCAGCGAGGCGTTGTTCGGGAGGAAATGGGTATGATGATATGCGACGAGATCCTCGCGCTTCAGCGTGATGACATCCTCGGGTTTGAGATAATCGCCGTACGGAGATTTTCCGAAGACGACCTTGCCTGCGAGCTTTTCGGCCAGGCTTCCCGGCTGTTGTCTCTCCGCGTCCAGCGCGGAAAGCGTCTTCCGTTGCAGTCGGGCAAATTGCGCCGCGGGAAAGGCCGGGTGCAGAACGGCATCGGAAAACAGGTCGAGGATTTTGTCGGTATATTTGGTCAGGCCGCCCGCCGCGACGGAGATGGAGTCGGGCCCGCTGGAGGCTTCGACGGTCACACCGATGGAGTCCGTTTCGAGGGCGAAAGTCGCGGCATCGCGATTTTCGGTGCCCCGGTTCAAAAGGCTCGCGACGAACGACGTGGTGCCGATTTTGCCGCCATCGTCGATCGAGCCGCTGCGGATGACCAGGCGGAAGGTGACCGTCGGTTTGCGATCGTCTTGAATGATGAAGACCTTGAGGCCATTCGGCAGGGTCTCGGTGCGGTAGTCGGGAAAGGAAACCGCGGGTGCCGGATCCGCTTCCGGTTTCTTGGAGCGGTCGATATCGGCCAAGGCCGGGACCGTCGTGCAGATGAGAAGGAGGGCGAAAAGCTTTTTCATGATTCGGATCGGGAAGAAGATTACTTGGATGGCGCCGGGCCCGTGGCTGCCGGATAGCGCAAGATATAGACGCCATCCTTGGTGAGATACTGTTTCGCGACGCGCTGGATATCTTCGCGTTTCACCGCGAAGAAGCGATCGAGCTCCGTATTGATCAGGTTGGTGTCGCCATAGAAAGTGTGATAGCGCGCGAGGTTGACAGCCCGCGAATGCATCGTCCCGAAGCCGCTGGCGAATTCCGCCTCCTCCTGGTTGAGGGCCTTGCGATATTCCTCCTCGGTAACTCCTTCGGCTTTCACTTTCTCGACTTCCTCGTCGATCAATTGGTCGAGCTTGTCGAGCGGCACCCCTTGCTGGCCGGTGGCGAAGACACCGAGCAAGCCGGCATCTTCGAGCAGGAAGGGATAAGTCTCGACGTTGAGTGCGGCCTGCTCCTTTTCCACGAGCCGCTTGTAAAGCCGCGAACTGCGGCCGGTGCTGAGAATGTCGCCGAGCAACTGGAGCGCGTAGGCGTCCGGATGCGTCTCCGGAACGGCGTGCCAGGAGTGCATGGTGGCGTTGAGCGGCGTGTTGGCCTTTGCCACATCATGAATGACGGGAGAAGTCGGATTGGTGAGCTTGACCTCCGGGCGCTTGATATCCGGCCCCTTCGGAATCGGGCCGAAATATTCCTCGACCAGCTTCTTCGTGCCCGCGAGATCGAAGTCGCCGGCGATGGCGAGGGTGGCATTATTCGGCAGATAGTAGGTCTTATAAAAGTCGCGGAATTCCTGGATGGTGGCCTGGTCGATATATTGCACCGAACCGATGGGCACCCACGAGTAGGGAGAACCGGCGAAGACCTGTTTGGCCAGTTCTTCAAAAAGCGAGCCGTAGGGCTGGTTGTCGTAGCGCATCCGCTTTTCTTCCTTCACCACCTTGCGCTGTGTCTCCACGCCAATTTCATCGACCTTCGCATGCATCATGCGTTCGCTTTCGATCCACAGGGCCAGCTTGAGCTCGTTGCTCGGCAGATTGAAAAAGTAGTCCGTCTGGTCAAAGGAAGTGCTCGCGTTCAAGTTGCCACCGGCGCCGGAGACGTATTTGTCGATCTTGCCACGGGGTATGTACTCGCTGCCCTCGAACATGAGATGCTCGAAAAAGTGCGCGAAGCCGGTCCGATCCGGTCGCTCGTTCTTGCTACCCACATGGTAGAGCACGTAGGTCGCGATCACCGGCGCAGCGTGATTCTCGTGCAAGATGACGTGCAGCCCGTTGGGCAGATCGTACTCCACGAACTTGATTGGTTTCAGCGCGATGTGCACAGGCGGCGCGGGAGTCTGGCCGGTCGTGGTTTTGACATCGGACTGCGCAAACGCCGCCAGTGGGAACGCGAGCGCGCAGAGGGTGGGGATCAACTTGGTGGGAAGCATCGGGAGTTTGGGACAGCTGGGGTGGTGGGCCGTTCGGAATTTGTTGATAGGTGGTTTTCGCCGTGAATCCAAATGATTCCGTGCTTACGTATAACCGTCATGAACCCGCGCTGCTTGATACTTTCCTTGCTGCTGGTCGTTGTGACGGCGCTGGGAGCCGATGGTCTCAAGCCGAGTGAAATGAAAACCCGGGACGCTCTCCACGCCGTCATCAATGCGCAACTCGACGCTTTTCGGAAGGACGACTATGCCGGCGCCTACGTCTTCGCCGACACCGCGATTAAAAACCAATTCCCGCTGGAGAACTTCGAGCGGATGGTCCGAACTGGGTTCCCCGCCATCGCCCATTCCACCTCGGCCAAGTGCGGCCTTTCCTTCGATAACGGAGACGAAGCGGTGGTGAACGTTCGGGTCTTTAGCGCCAATCGCGAGCCGATTGATTATCAATACACTCTGCGGCGCGATGGTGCGGATTGGCGGATTACGGGCGTGACGCTGCTCAAGGACCAGACTACGGAAGTTTGAATGTTCCGTAGTTTCGCAATCCTGGCGGCATTTTGTTTGGCAATTCATTCCGCGTTCGCGGCCGACGAAGCCCTGCAAAAGTTTGTCTACGAGAAGGCCGAGATGGGTCTGCCTTTCCGCATCTCCATGTATGCTCCGGATGAGGCCACGGCCAAGGCTGCGGCAGACGCTGCTTACGATCGCATCGCGGTTCTCAACAGCATTTTCAGCGATTACGACAGCGATTCGGAGTTGAGCCGGCTCTCGCAGACCTCCGGCCAGGGCAAGGCCGTTCCGGTGAGCACGCCCCTCTGGGAAGTGCTCGTGCGCGCGCAAAAATACGCCGAACATAGCGACGGCGCCTTCGATATCACGGTCGGTCCGCTCGTGAGCCTGTGGCGCCGCGCCCGGCGCAAAGGGGAATTGCCGAGCCCGGAATTGATCGCCGAGATGAAGGCCCGGGTCGGATACAAAAACGTGCGCCTCGATCCCGAACATCACACCGCGGAATTGCTCCTCCCGGACATGCGCCTGGACCTTGGGGCGATCGCCAAAAATTACGCCGTCGAGGACGCGATCAAGATTCTCAAACAGCACGGCATCACCCGCGCGCTCGTCGCCGGCAGCGGGGACATGAGCGCGTCTGACGCACCGCCCGGCCTGCCCGGTTGGCGGATCGAAATCGCCCCGTTGGATGCTCCGGATGCCCCACCGCCGGACGTCATTTATTTAAAGAATTACGGTCTCGCCACCAGTGGCGACATGTTCCAGCACGTGGAAATTGGGGGGAAGCGCTACTCGCATATCGTCGATCCGCGCACGGGCTACGGTCTCACCGACCACAGCTTGGTGACCGTCGTAGCGCCGGATAGCATGATCGCCAATGGGCTGACGACGGCGATCAGCGTGCTCGGCCCGGAGCGAGGTTTGAAACTCGTGGAGGAAACCCCGGGCGCAGCCGCGCACGTCGAGCGCAAGCCGGGTGACAAGATCGAAGTGGATGAGTCTTCGCGCTGGAAGGACGTGCCGAAGGTGGAAAAAATGACGAATGACTAATGACGAATGCTGAAGGAATGCCTGAATGGCCAAATGATCCCGATTCCGCTTTTCGTGCTTCGGAAATTGGAACATTCCTTCGTCATTCGTCATTCCGTCTTCCCCCGCACGGCGCATCGAAACCCACGCGGCTTCGTCCCGATCCACGCGGCAAATTTCCGGATCTCCGGATGCGCGAGCAGGCTCGCGACGGTGCGGCAATCGCGCTCCAGTTCCTTTTCCGTGAGTAGCGCGTGAATCTGTGAATGACAGGGCCGGCAGATGCCGACGGTCTGCTTCACCGTCGTCCGGTTAAACTCGCGTTTATTCCGCTTGTTGTGATGCCGGGTGCGCGGAATCAGATGATGCCGGGTGAGCCGCTCCTCACGCCCGCAGATGGCGCATTTTCCTTCCATATCGAATCTGCCCAAACCGAAACGCGCCCCGTCCCCTCATGACGAGGAAACGGGGCGCGGTAATTTCAAGACTTTCGCCTTTCAGAGTGAGTTGAGCCGCCAGTAGACGCGGCTCTCAACTCTCAACCCTCAACTCTGCTCACACCACCTCGGACTTGCCGGGGATGGCGCGTGGGTAATAACCGTCGGGGCCGGGCAGGACTTTCGGCTTGGCGTTGAAGTCGAGTTTATCCGGGAACAGATTGATCTGCGAAGCGAGCGCCTTGCTCCACTCGATTTCCTTGCCGGAATAGGCAGCCATACGGCCGAGGATGGCGGTCATGGTGCTTTCCGCACCGTAGACCGCTTCGATGTAGTCCTTGTTCTGGCGGATGGCGGTGAAGAGGTCGTCGTGCTCCTGCTGGTAAGGATCCTTTGCACCTTCGGCCTTATAGCGCCAGGGTTCGCCAGCGCCGGCGATTTGGAACTTGCTCACATCGCAATGGCCTTTGGTGCCGACGACGTGTTCGCTCACGCTGTCCCAGCATCCGGCCTGCTGGCGGCATTCACTGAACGACGTGGAGCCGTCCTCGTACTCGTACTGGACAGCAAAGTGATCGAAGATTTCGCCGTCGTCAGGCCCGCCATAATTGATTTCGCGACCGCCCATCGCCCGGGCTTTGACCGGATGACCCTTCTTGATCCAGTTGATCACGTCGATGTTGTGAATGTGCTGCTCGCAGATGTGGTCGCCGCAGGTCCAGACGAAATAGTACCAGTTGCGCAACTGGTAAGCCATCTCGCTGAGTTCGCCCCAGCCTTTTTCCTTGTACATTTTCTCGAGGTCCGCGCGCTTCTTCTGCCAGGGACGCCGTCCGTCCCAATACGCGCGCATAGAGACGATGTCGCCGATTTCGCCGTCGTGCAGACGCTTGATCGTTTCGATGTAGCCGGCCTGGTGATGACGCTGGAGTCCCACCGCGACCTTGAGGTTTTTTTTCTTCGCCTCTTCCGCAGCCGCGAGAACCCGGCGTATACCCGGAGCATCAGTGGCCACGGGCTTTTCCATGAAGATGTTTTTGCCTTGCTTGACCGCTTCCTCGAACATCATCGGACGGAAACCCGGAGGTGTGGCGAGGATGCAGACGTCGGCGAGTTCGATCGCTTTCTTGAAGGCGTCGAAGCCGAGGAATTGCCGCTCCTTGGGCACGTCGACGCGCTCGGCGTGCGTCTTTTGCAAATTGGACAGCGAGCTCTCCAGGCGGTCCGGATGAATGTCGGCCATGGCGATGAGTTTCACCGGGCCAATGGGATAAGTGCTCAGCGCCTGATTGGCGGCGCCGGAGCCACGGCCCCCGCAACCGATCAGCGCGATCTTGATTTCATCGGAGGCGCTGGCCCCATGCGCATAGCGCTCGGGAGCGAGCGCGCCGAGCACGGCGCCGCCCGCCATGGCGGTGGAAGTTTTGAGGAAGGTCCGGCGGGAGAAACCCTCAGGGAGAACGATCTGGGATGGTTTATTCATGTGGAATGAGGAATGGGAGAGCGAGCCTAGATGAGCAGGACACGCTTGGCTATAGCTTCTTAATCGACTTGGCCGGAAAAGCTTTGTGCTGCTGTTGGCGCTGATTCTCAGCGAGCGGATCCCTTAGGGGATTCGCCCCTCACAGCGCCAGCCGGGAGCGCAACGCAATTTCGACCCTTGCCAATGTCTCTGAGTCGACCACTCCCACCCGACGTTCCAATTTCACATCGGGCACAGAGCCGATACCTTGTGCGTCGAATGCACCAGGCGGCATGCCTCGCATCGAATGCGGGACTTCATACTGAGTTCCGCGAAGACTGGTTGTGCGAAGAACATAAGTCACGACTGCCCGCTCCATCCCTTGGTAATCGACGCTCAGGATCAACACCGGCCGCACCTTAGCCGCTAGACCCAAATCGGCTATCCAAAGCTCTCCACGGCTAGCCTTCGGCACTGTTCTCCTCCTCCTCGTACATGGCGAACAAGGCATCCGAAGCACCGATCATCGCTTGATATTCGTCGAGCCACACCAGTAACTCGCTGAGCTGAGCGGGAGCCAGTTTTTCAATGGCGGACTCGATTTCGGCAACAGTGCTCATACTTCGAAAATGCCTGTTTTTGAAGCGAGTAGCAAGTGCTGCCGCGCAATTCGAACTTCAACCGCGCCGGAACAGCCTGCGCAGCCGCTCGAGCAGGCTGTGTCGATTCGGATCGTTCCGGCGATTCCAGTCGCGAACTGCCTGGTCGACGCTGTTCGAGTGCACGTTCACCTTTTCCGAATTGCAGGTGTCGCAACGGATCAGGATATTCTTTCCCAGCATCACGATCTCGGCCTTGGTTCCGCAGCGTTTGCAGGGCCAGAGATCGGTGTAGGCCATGGCGGAGAGTTACTCGGCTTTGTTCAGCGCGGGGTTATCCTTCTCCACGCCGCTGTTCCAGTAAGCCTGGCACTCTTCGGCGGTCGGCACCTTCAGCGGGCGCACAATCCGGAAGCCGAGGAATTGGGCATCGGTATGATACCACACGCTCTTCGGAAGCTGCGGGTCCTGGATCTTCCACGAGGGATCGGAGGCACGGCGCGCCGCGCAACGCAGCTTGGTCACATCGTCATCATCCCACGAACCGCCGCGCGCCACATGCGGATACGGCTTGGTGGCCTTGTTCCACGGATTCACAGCCGGCGAATGCTCGTAGTAGTGAGCGTCGTACTGATCGAGCGTCCATTGGTCGACGTTGCCGAGCATGTCATAGAGGCCCCACGGGTTCGGCTTTTTCTTGCCGACCTTTTGATATTTGAAATCCGAGTTCTTCCCATACCAGCAGTAGTCGCCGACCTGCTTCGGGTCATCGCCCCAGAAATAAGCCGTGGTCGTTCCGGCGCGGGCGGCATACTCCCATTCCGCTTCGGTCGGCAGGCGATAGAAATGCCCGGTCTTGGCGCTCAACCACTCGCAATATTTGTTGGCCGCGTGCTGGGTCATCGAAATGGCCGGGTAACCGTCCTTGCCCATGCCGAAGCTCATCTCCACATAGGGTTGCGTGGGGTGGGTGACCGCGTCGGTCAGAGCATTCAAAGCCGGGTCGAGTTTCTTCGTCTCGCGGGCCTTCTTTTCCTCGTTGGGATACATGAAGAGCTCAAACTCGTTCCAGGTCACCGTGTATTTCTCCATCCAGAAGGGCGAGACTTCGACTTCGTGGACCGGGCTTTCATCCGGCTTGTGGCCGACTTCGTTGTCCGGGCTGCCCATCTTGAACTTGCCACCGGGAATCGGCAGCATGTCGTAGCTGATTTCCGAGCCGGGAATGGTCGTGGAGTAGGCCTTCATGTCCGCTTCCTTGGAAGGGCCGTTGCCCGCCACAATCGTCGCGTGAATCTTTTCGACGAGCTCCTTTTCCGCTGCGCCGCCCGCGCCCGCGACCTCTTTCTTCCGTGCAGTCAGATTGATGCCATCCGGCCAGTTCGCGCCGCTATTGATCCATTCCTTGATCACGTCGGTCTCCGCCTTGGTCAGGCGTTCGAGGTCATTCGTTACCTTGTTCCGCGGCGGCATGAGTTTCTTGGCATCGTCCGGCAGCACCGTCGTCGTGTAGAGTTTGCTCTTCTCGGCCTTGCCCGGGACGATCGTGGACTTCGATTCGAACGCGCTGTCTTTCGTCGAAAGATTCAAATCCGTGTCGCCTTTTTCAAACTCGGTCCCCTTCGGATTGTGGCAGCGCACACAATTGGTTTCGAGGATGGGCTGCACGTCTTTCACAAAATCGACGGCGTGCAGGGCGAAGGGACTCGCCAAGGAGGCGATGAGGATGAGACCTGGGGTTTTCATGCGAGGGTTGTCAGTTTTGGCTGATTGAGGGTGCGGTGTCAACGGAAGGGTGGGTTTCTGGTTTCTGGTTTAAGGTTTTTGGTTCTCCGCAGCGGGAATCGGACTGGTGGCGGAACGTGAGATCAGAAACCTGAAACCAGAAACCCCTCCGCTCTGCTAAGGTCTTGCGGGGATCGCGCATTAGGGCGCATACATTGCATCTCCGCCCATTTCGGGCGCCCCCAACACACTACGCTATGAAGTTCCATCGTTTGATTGTCCCATTCGCCGCTGCCTGCGTTGTCAGTTCACTAACTGTGCGCGCCGCGGAAAAAACCTGGTTGGACTTTGCCGGCAAGGATGGGCCAGGCAAAGGAAAACACGTCGTCTTGCTCGCCGGCGACGAAGAGTATCGTTCCGAGGAGTCGATGCCGATGCTGGCGAAAATCCTCAGCCAGCGCCTCGGCTTCGATACCACGGTGCTTTTCTCCGTCGAGGATGATGGCCGGATCAACCCGAACAAGGGCGAATCGCTTTCCCATCCCGAAGCGCTCGATTCCGCCGATGCCATCGTCATGTCGCTGCGTTTTCGGCACTGGCCGGATGAGGCCATGGCGCATTTCGACAAGGCCTATCTCCGGGGCGTGCCGTTTGTCGCGTTGCGCACCTCGACCCACGCTTTCGATTACAAGAAGGACAGCAAGTATGCGAAGTATGCCTACAATTTCGGCGGTCCCGAATGGGTCAAAGGCTTTGGCCGGCAGATCCTCGGCGAGACGTGGGTGAACCATTGGGGCAAGCACAAATCGGAGGCCACCCGCGGGATTATCGAACCGAGCGCGAAAGACGATCCGGTGCTGCGTGGCGTGACCGATCTTTTCGGTCTGACCGACGTGTATGAAGCGAAGCCCACCGCCGATGCCAAAATCCTCGTGCGCGGCCAGGTCGTCGAAGGCATGACTCCGGATGCGCCGCCCGCCGATTACTCCAAGGCTCGCGCCGACAAGGTGTCGCAAGGCATTAACGATCCCATGATGCCGGTGGTCTGGACCCGCGAGGTGAAAAACGAGGATGGCAAGACCAACCGCGTGCTGGCGACCACCATGGGTGCGGCTACGGATTTGCAGAACGAAGGGCTTCGCCGGTTGGTCATCAACGGCGTCCTCTGGGGGCTCGGCATGGAGGTCCCGGCAAAAACGGATGTAACCATCGTCGACGAGTACAAGCCGTCGTTCTTCGGGTTCATCAAAGATTACTTCAAGGACGGACGCGGTTTGAAAGTCTCCGATCTTGAACTGGGCAAGGCCATGCCCGGAGAACCGACCGCCCAGCCGAAACCGAAACCCGCCGAACCGAAAAAGAGCGCCAAGGCAGACAGTGCCGAGCCGCTTCCCGGCTCGGAATTGCTCAAACAAGCGCCGCGGCCGGCGCGGCCGGCTCTGGCGGCGAGTAAACTGCCGCTGGAGTTCATCAGTGGCGAGCGCATCGCCTTCGTCGGTAACTCACTGGCGGAGCACTTCAGCAAATACGGCTACTTCGAAACACTCCTGCATTCGCGGTTTCCCAAACTGGAACTGGTCGTGCGCAATTTTGCCCGTCCGGCGGACGAAGTAGCCATTCGCCAGCGGTCGGCAAACTACACCGCGCTCGACGATCCACTCGCCGCTTTCGGGCCGGACACGTTTTTCTGTTTCTTCGGATACAACGAGTCCTTTGCCGGACCGGAGGGCGTGCCGAGGTTCATCAGCGATTACGAGAAATTTCTCGCCGATTACGCCAGGAAGTATCCGCGGGATGAGACCAAGGCCGCGCCGCGTTTCGTCCTGGTCTCGCCGATCGCCTTCGAGACACCGACCGACCAGTTTTTGCCGGATGGAAAGAAGGAAAATGCCAATCTCAAGCTCTACGCCGCTGCGGTGGGCGAGGTCGCGAGACGCCAGGGTCTGGCGTTTGTCGACCTCTTCGACCCGACGAGCGCGGATTTCTCGGCGAAGGCTGGCCTGAAATACACGACTAATGGCGCGCAGACCAATGAAGCCGGCGATCGCCGCGTGGCCGAGTTGCTCGACCGGGCCCTTTTCGGCACGAGCAATCCGGCAAAAATCGGCTCGCCCGCATTCGAGCGGTTGCGCGCCGCGATCAACGACAAATCCTGGGTCCACCAGCAGGACTATCGCATGCTCAACGGCTGGTACGTTTACGGCGGTCGCCGCACTTTCGATACCCAAACCTTTCCGCGCGAGTTCCTGAAAATTCGCGCCATGGCCGCGGTGCGCGATCGTTATCTGTGGGACATCGTGCAGGGCAGAAAAGTCGCCGCGAAGCCGGATGACAGCAAGACGGGGGTACTCTTCGTGCCGCCGACCGGCGCAGGCCGCTGGCCGACCAAAGAGCCGAAGGAATTGAAATATCCGACACCCGAGGAAGCGATCGCCTCGATGAAAGTGCCCGACGGATTCGAAGTGCAACTGGTGGCCAGCGAACGCGAGTTTCCGGAACTCGCCAAGGTCGACCAAATCAGCTTCGACAACAAAGGCCGGCTCTGGGCGTCGTGCATGCCGACTTATCCGCAGTGGAAGCCGGGCGACCCCAGGCCGAACGACAAGCTCATCATCTTCGACAAGATCGATGCCAAGGGCAAAGCCCACAAGGCGACCGTCTTTTATGACAAGCTCACCTGCCCGACCGGCTTCGAGTTTTGGAACGGCGGGGTGATCGTGGTCGATGAGCCCCGGCTGATTTTCCTCAAAGACACCGACGGTGACGACAAGGCCGATCAAGTGGTGGAATTGATCGACGGTTGGGCGACCGATGACACGCATCATTGCATCAACGCTTTCCAATGGTCGCCCGGCGGATTGCTGAACATGCTCGAAGGCGTGAGCGTGAGCACGGCGGTCGAAACGCCGTGGGGACCTTTCCGTCGCTCCGGCGCTCCGGGATGTTATGTGTTCGACCCGCGCACGGAAAAGCTCCGGCATTTCGTCACCCCGGGTTATGGCAATCCCTGGTGTTATGCTTACAACTGGTGGGGGCAGGGGATTGTCGGCGACGGCACCACGCCGCAACAGCATTGGGACACCCCACTGAGCGGCGCGGAATTTCCCGGACGCAAGGGCATGAACACGGTCTTCGATGGCGAGGGAATGCGCCCGAATGTCGGCACGGAATTCATTTATTCGCGGCAGTTCCCCGATGACGTGCAGGGTAACTTCATTTTCGCCTGCACCATCAACATGAACGGTCTGACGACCTTTCACGTGGGTGACGATGGCGCGGGCTACAAAGGTGCGCGGCGCAAGAAGACGGTCACGGACGAGAACGGCAAACAGAAGCTCGTCCCCGACGACCTGCTGACGGCGGTCGATAACATGACTTTTCGTCCGACCAATCCGCAGATCGGTCCGGATGGCGCATTGTATTTCGGCGACTGGAGCGCGGCGTTGCTCGGCCACATGCAGTACTCGCAGCGCGATCCCAACCGCGACCATACCCACGGACGGATCTACCGCCTGGTTTACAAAAACAAGCCGCTGCTCACGCCGGTGACGCAGTATGGCAAGCCGCTCCCGGAACTCCTCGACCAGTTGAAGGAATACGAGCCGCGCACGCGCTATCGGGCGCGCCGCGAACTGCGTGACCGCCCGACTCCCGAAGTGCTCGCCGCGATCAACAAGTGGGTCGCCAAGCTCACGCCGACGGACAAGGATTTTGACCGCCTCCTCCTCGAGGCCCTGTGGGTGGAGCAGGGGCATCACGCCGTCGATCCGTTCCTCCTGCAAAAGGTCTTGCACGCGAAAACCGGTGAAGCCCGGGCCGGCGCCACCCGGGTGCTCGCCGACGAGTGGGACCGCATTCCGAACGCCATGGAGTTGGTCAAGCAACAGGTGGTCGATGAATTTCCGCGGACGCGTGTCGAGGCCATCCGTGCGTTGAGCTTCGTGCCGACGAAAGAGTCCGTGGAAGCGGTCCTGGAGGCGGTGAATTTACCGCGCGATTACTGGATCGATTACACGCTGCAGATGACGCTCGGCGCCCTCGAACCCGTGTGGAAGCCGGCGCTGCAAAACAAGCAGATCGCGCTGAACAATCCCAAGGGCCTGGAATTCCTCAACGAGCTCGATCAAAGCTCGAAACCGAGCGGCATGGCCACCGCGGCGCTCAAGCGTTACCTCACGACTCCCGAGCTCAAGCAGAAGGACCGCGACGCCCTTTACCACGAAATCGCCAAGGCCCGCGGCGTCGCCGACAACGGCAAGGCCGTCTTTCGCCGCATCTGCGTCGCCTGCCACAAATTTGGCAGTGAAGGCATCGAATACGGCCCGCAGATGGACGGCGTGGCCACTCGCTTGAAGCGCGAGGACATCATCGAATCGGTCCTCGATCCGAACGCGAAGATCGCCCCCGGATTTCTGACGACGAACGTCGAGACCCAAACTGGCGCGGCCTTTAGTGGCTTTGTCATTGGAGACACACCGGAGACTCTTACGTTGCGGATCGCCGGCGGTCTCAAGCAGGAGATCAAGGTCGCCGACATCAAGAAGCGCGAAAACATCAAGCAAAGCAGCATGCCTGAAGGGCTGGCCAACGGCATGTCGCCCGGCGAGTTCCTTGATCTCATCGAGTTTCTCTCCAGTCTGAAGGCCGCGCAAAAGTAGAGCGCAAGTCGTCCACGTATGGCTGCCGAAAATCCCTATAGCAAAGACGACCTTGTCGATCGCGCGAAGGTGGTTGGCCCGAAAGAGGGACACGCCATCCGGTTTAAGGGCGCGACGATCACGTTCAAGGTGACGAGCGAAACATCGAACGATCAAATCGGAGTTTACGAGATCTCCCTGGAGCCGAATAAGCTGGGTGCGCCGTTGCATTTCCATCGATTCATGGACGAGACCTTCATCGTGCGTGAAGGGACGCTTTGTGTGCAGCACGGCCGGGAGGAAGTCGACGCGAAGGCGGGTTCGGTGATCTACATTCCGCGCTTCACACCGCACGGATTCAGGAATCGTTCGGAAGCTCCCGTTACTTTCAATCTAGTTTTCAATCCTGGGCAAAACCGGGAAGGTTACTTTCTCGGACTGGAGCAAGCGAACAAGCGTGATCCCGCTGACGAAGCCGAGTTCCTGGCTTTATTCCATCGCTACGATAATCTGCCGCTGGAATCGACCCGTTGGTGACCCCCGCGAGGCTGGGTGGATTGCTGACGATCACCGACCATCACTCTCTTCCTTCCTACGGATTAGGGTGCAACCGGGATCAACGTGAGATAGAAAGCCTCGCCCCCTCCCCCAGACCATGCCGTCTTTCGATACCTCGCCAAATTTCCGGGTGACATCACAGCAGATGAAATCCGGCGCCGCGGCGTGGCTGGGGTGGATGTTCGACGGGCTGGACATGCATCTCTACACGCTCGTGGCGCTGCCGTTCGTGGCCGAATTGATGCAATCGAATCCGGCGGCGCCGGAGGTCTCCACGAAAGCCTCGCTCATCCAGGCGGCGTTTTTGTTTGGCTGGGCGATGGGCGGGGCGGTCTTCGGGAGGATCGGCGATGTGCTTGGGCGCAGTCGCACGCTCACCCTCACGATTCTCACCTATGCCGCCTTCACCGGTTTGTCGTTCGTCGCGCACACTTGGTGGCATTTGCTCATCTTCCGCTTTCTCGCCGCGCTCGGCATCGGCGGCGAATGGGCGGTGGGCGCTTCGCTCCTTTCGGAAACATGGCCGGCGCGCTGGCGGCCCTGGCTGGCGGCCATTTTGCAGTCGGCGGTGAACCTCGGCGTGCTCGTGGCGTGCTTTGCGGGTTGGGCGCTCGCGTGGGCGCCTTATCGGGCGCTGTTTCTCGTGGGCATTGTTCCCGCGTTGCTCACGCTCTGGATTCGGCGCGCGGTGCCGGAGCCCGAAGTGTGGGAGACTGCGCATGACAAAGCACATGGCCGGCAGCCCCATTTGCGGGCCTTGTTCGGGCCGGAGTTGCGTCGCACGACGTTGAGCGTGGTCGCTGTCTGCGGTCTCGGGCTCACCGCTCATTGGGCGATGTTGTTCTGGCATTCCGCGCATTTGCGGACGCTGGCTCGCGATGCCGGCTGGTCGAAGCAACGGATCGATGCGCTGGCCAATCACGCGCTCTACCTGCTGAATGCGGGATCCATCGTCGGCAATTTCCTCGCCGGCTGGCTCGCGCGCTACATCGGCTATCGGCGGGCCATCGGGATCATCTTCGGTATCTATTTCGTGCTCATGATGATCACCTACGGTGTGGTGCGCGACGCCGAGGCGATTGTGTTCTGGCTGCCGTTTCTTGGCATGGTGCAGGGAGCGTTTGCCTTGTTCACGATGTGCCTGCCGCCACTTTTTCCGACGCTGCTCCGCACGACCGGCGCCGGTTTTTGTTACAACGTGGGGCGTGTCTTTGCGGCGATCGGCACGGTCATTTTTGGACTCTTTGCCCATGTCGGCAGCGGCGCGGGTGCGATTTGCGATCATCGGCTGGCATTGTTTTATTCGGCGTTTCTCTTCGTGCCGGCAGCGTTGGTGTCGTGGTTCTGGCTGCCCGAGAGTCCCGGGGAGCGGGTCTGCGATTCTCGACTGGCGCTGGCGGCCGCAGCGCCGGGAGCAGATTCACCTTCAATCGGCGACGAGATTGCGTGATTTGAAATGGCGTCGTGCGCTATCTCAATCGAGAATCCCACAATCGAGAATCGAAAATGACCTGTGACCCTCGCCTGCTCCTCCTGCACCCAGCCGACAATGTGCTGACGGTCACCGCGACATTGGAGCCCGGTGAGCACGTGCGCGTGGATGATCGCGAAGTCGAAATCTCCAAACGTCTGCCCCTCGGGCACAAGGTCGCTGCGCGAGGAATTGCGGTGGGCGAGAAAATCATCAAGTATGGCGCGCCGATCGGCTCGGCAAAACAGGCCATCGCCGCGGGCGAACACGTCCACACACACAACGTGCAGAGCGATTATCTGCCCACTGTCCTGCGTGAGGATCAGGCGCGCTTTTTTGCCCACCAATCTCCATGAACGGTTATCTTCGCAGCGACGGACGCAAAGGAATCCGCAACGTCACCGTGGTGGTGTATTTGGTCGAGTGCGCGCATCACGTCGCGCGCGAGGTGGTGTTTCCCTATCGCGAGCACGAGGTCCATTTGCTGGGCTTTCCCGGCTGCTATCCGAATGCCTATGCCCACCGCATGCTGCGGCAGCTTTGCACGCACCCGAATGTCGGCGCGGCCTTGCTCGTTTCCCTCGGCTGCGAAGGTTTCAACCGCGCCGGTTTGCTCGAGGAAATTCGCGCCACCGGCCAGCCGGCCGACGTGCTCGTGATCCAGGAAACCGGTGGCACGCGAAAGACCATTGCCGAAGGCCGCCAATGGATCGCGGCTGCGCTCGAGAAGATTGCCACGGTGCCGCGGGAACCGATCGCCGTGAGCGACCTGGTGGTGGGAACTGTCTGTGGCGGTTCCGATGCGACCAGCGGGATCACGGCCAATCCCGCCGTCGGCCGGGCGTTTGATCTTCTGGTGCAGAATGGCGCGCGAGTGGTCTTTGAAGAAACCGGCGAATTGATCGGTTGCGAGCAGATCATGGCCGCGCGCGCGGCGCGTCCGAACCTCGCCCCGGAGTTGATCGCCTGCGTCGATAAAGCAGCGCGCTATTACACGAAAATGGGCCACGGCAGTTTTGCCCCCGGCAACGCCGAAGGCGGCCTGACGACGCTGGAAGAGAAATCGATGGGCGCCTACAGCAAGAGCGGTAATTCGCCAATCAGCGGCATCCTCAAGCCGGGCGACGTGCCGCCGTCCGCCGGACTGTATCTGCTCGATGTGGTGCCCGACGGAGAGATCCGCTGGGGCTTTCCCAACATCAGCGACATTCAGGAGATCGGCGAACTCATCGCTTGCGGCTCGCACGTCACGCTTTTTACCACCGGCCGCGGTTCCGTGGTGGGTTCGGCCATTTCGCCGGTCATCAAGATTTGCGCGAATCCCGAGACCTACCGGCGTTTGAGCGAAGACATGGACATCAACGCCGGCCGCATTCTCGAAGGCGCCGCTTCGCTCGATGAAGTCGGACGCGAAATATACGACCGCATTCTGCGCGTGGCCGCCGGGGAAAAAACCGCCAGCGAAGGCATGGGCCACGCCGAGTTTTCGCTCGTCTACAAAAGCTTCGAGCCGCTGGGGCCGGCGTGTTTGCCGGGGTAAAGTCGACGCCTATGGTGGCGCGATGGCCCGATATTCGCCCGGTTGCATGGATTCGGCGTTTTGCTGAATGAGCGCAAAATGCTTTTCCAACGTTGGCCGATGGTTCGTCCAAAGTTCGAGGATCGCCAATCGCCGCTCCGAGAGATTTTGCTGATAACGGAGATTTTTGTCGCAGATGATGAAAACCTCGAAACCCACGGACTCTGCAACCCGGAGCAAGTCGCCGTTTTCCAATTGCCCCCATCGCATCTTGACCGCGGTGTGAACGTCGTGATTGGCCAAGGCTAACCTCACCTGCACTGGAGTGCAGACATCCAGAAGAATCTTCATCCGCCAAGTTCGGCGGCGATCTTTTCCCATCCGCAGCGGAGCACTGCCTGGGCTTGCTCTCGCGTTACCCCCTCGAACGTTTCGAGAAAATAATCCAGCGAGAGACCGTCGGCGAGGTAGTCAAACAAGGTCTCGACCGGGAGTCGCGTTCCGCGAAATACGGGCTTTCCGCCGAGTATTCCCGGAGTGGATACGACCAAGCCGCCTGCGGCTGTTCTGGTTTCGGCGAAAGCAGCCATGGCAGGATCGTATCTCTCTGGAGACGATTCGTCAATTTGGCGCGGCAAATCGGAATACCTCGCATGTAGTCAAAAGCTTGACTCCGTCATCTTTTGTCGCCTTTCTTCGCCTCCTGGCGATGACTGCGCGTTCTTTCACCATCCTGGCCGTTACTGTTTTGCTCAGCGGTTGCTCTCTGTTCCATCACGACTCCTCCGCTCCCGCCGACGGCAGCGCGCCTGCGGCCACGCCGCCGCCGACGAAGAAAGGATTTTCCCTCTGGCCCATGGGGCATCGCGGGCCGGTGGATGCCACGCCCTATCTCGAGTACGAACGCGTGCGTTCGGAATCGGACAAGACCTCTTTCAACCTCTTCGCCCGCAATACTCACCTCTCCAAAACGATCGAGGGTGATATTCGCACCACTCTCGAAACGGGCCCGAACGAAACCAAAGTGGATACCACGCACTTCACTCTCGGGCCGCAGGAGACGAAGAAGCTCGCGGTCTATCCCGACAGCGTGCACATGACCTATGAGGTCTCGGCCTTCTTCAAGGAGTAGCGGTGTGGCCGGTGTGGAGCGATTTCTCCAACGCTGAAACGATCACGTTCTGCAGCAGCGTCATCGCCTTGTCGGTGGCGCTGGTGTTGACGTAAAGCGTTTGCATTTTCAGTTCGACCACGTCCTGCGTCGGTTCGGCCAGTTTGGCAATGAGGACGCGTTTGATGTCGTGGTCGATGGCGTCCTTGCCCATTTGATCCCGGCCCACTTCGCTGAGCGCACCGACGATCCGATTGGCGATGATGTAGAGGTTGCCCCAGGCCACGGGGTCGTTGCCGAAGCTTTTGGCGTCGACCTCCAGCAGCAGTTTGGCGTCCGTGTTCTCTTCGATGCTCTTGGCGGCGGCGGGCAGTGTCTGCTTTCGGGCCTTGTCCAGTTCGCGTTTCGCGTCGAAGGGTTGGGCCAGCAGCGTGCTGGTGAAGAATGCCGTGAGCAGGGCGGTAGCCAGGAAGTTCCGGTTCATGATCGGGTGCAGGAGGATCGTTGGAAATGGAATCTTGCCCGGGATAGGGCCGGCCAGGTTTCCCACCGTGGCCGGTCAGATCGACGGGCGGTCATTGGCAGAAAACCGATTGCCCATCGAGGGGTCAAGTCGGGTTTTGTAGTTGGGTCAGAGAATGCTAGGTTCACCCCTTATGCCTTTCCAACTCGCTTCGCAGTTTGAACCCCGGGGCGACCAGGCCCAGGCGATCGCGAAATTGACCAAAACGATCGAGGCGGGAAACCGGCACCAGACATTGCTGGGCGTCACTGGTTCGGGAAAGACATTCACTGCGGCCAACGTCATCCGCAACGTCGACAAGCCGACGCTGGTCATCTCCCACAACAAGACGCTGGCGGCGCAGTTGTATTCCGAGTTCAAGCAGTTCTTCCCGGAAAATGCCGTCGAGTACTTCGTCAGCTACTTCGACTACTACCAGCCGGAAGCGTACATTCCGCGCACGGACACCTACATCGAGAAAGACTCTTCGATCAACGAGGAGATCGAAAGACTGCGGCTGTCGACCACCTCGGCGCTGCTCTCCCGCCGCGACGTCATCGTCATCGCCAGCGTGTCCTGCATTTACGGTTTGGGTTCGCCGGAGGACTACATGAACATGCTGCTCACGATCAAAGTCGGCCAGCAACTCACCCGCGAGGCCGCCCTGAGCAAGCTGGTCGACATGCTCTACGAGCGCAACGACATCGGCTTCAGCCGCGGCAAGTTCCGCGTCCGCGGCGACACCGTGGAGGTGCATCCCGCCAACCTCGATGAGGAAGCGATCCGGATTGAGTTCTTTGGCGATGAAGTCGATCGCATCACCCGCTTCGACCCGCTGACTGGCCATGGCAACGAGCAACTGACGACGATCACGCTTTATCCGGCGAAGCAATTCGTGACCCCGGCGGACAAGATGCGGAAAGCGATGGTGACCATCCGCGAGGAGTTGGCGGAGCGGATCATTTTCTTCGAAAAGCACGGGCACCTGCTCGAGGCCCAGCGCATCAAGATGCGCACCGAGTACGATCTGGAGATGATGCAGGAGATGGGCTTCTGCTCGGGCATCGAAAATTACTCGCGGCACCTCAGCGGACGTCCGGCGGGTTCCCGGCCATTCACGCTCCTGGACTTTTTCCCTCGCGATTTTCTCCTCGTGGTCGACGAAAGCCACGCGAGCATTCCGCAGATCGGTGGCATGTACGAAGGGGATAAATCGCGCAAAACTGTCCTCGTGAATTACGGCTTCCGTCTGCCCAGCGCCCTCGACAACCGTCCGCTGCGGTTCAACGAATTCATGCAAATGACCGGCCAGGCGCTCTACATCAGCGCCACGCCGGCGGAGTTTGAAATCCAGAATTCCATCGTCGGCAACAGCGGATACATCCCGCATCGCCGGGAGAGGATTGGCCAGGAAGAAGACGTGCCGTTTTTGGTCGCGGGAGGTGGCGGTGCAGACAATCAGACAAGCGGACAATCAGACAAGGAGACGGTTGAGGCCGCGCGCGTTCCGGATTTGCCGAAGAATGCCGCGCCGCGGCTTTCGCGGACGGATATGCCGGTGGAGAAATTTGACGTGCACACACCGAAGGCGCCGCTGGTTGTGGAGCAGATCATTCGTCCGACGGGATTGCTCGATCCGAAGATCACCATCCGGCCGTTGAAGGGGCAGATCGACGAGACCCTGGAACTCTGCCGGCAACGTATCGAGGCCAAGGAGCGTGTGCTCATCACCACGCTGACCAAGCGCACCGCCGAGGATTTATCCGATTACTTGCGCGATGTCGGTCTGAAGGTGCGCTACTTGCACAGCGATATCGACACCATCGAACGGGTGGAAATTTTGCGCGCTTTGCGGGCCGCGGAGTTCGACATTCTCGTCGGAATTAATCTTCTGCGGGAAGGACTCGATCTGCCGGAGGTGTCGCTGGTCTGCATTCTCGATGCCGACAAGGAGGGCTATCTGCGCTCGCAGACCTCGCTCATCCAGACCGCCGGCCGTGCCGCGCGCCACGTGAACGGCGAAGTCTATCTGTTTGCCGACACCGTCACCAAGTCCATGGAGGCGCTCCTGGCCATTACCGAATACCGGCGCGCCAAACAGATCGCCTACAACGAGAAACACGGCATCACTCCGCGCAGCGTCCAACGCGCCGTCCAGGAAAGCCTGCACACCATCTTGAGAGGCCGCGAAATGGAGGAATCCGTGGTCCGCGAAGGCGGCGGTGATTTCTCACTGAGCGAGACCTTGCGGGAACTGGAGCAGGAAATGATGACGGCCGCGTCGAACCTCGAGTACGAAAAAGCGGCGCTCCTGCGCGACCAAATCGCGGAGCTGAAAGCGGGCACCGGCCTCAACAAGATCGAGCCGCGCCGCAAGCCGGTGAAGTACGGCAAAGGGCGCCGGACCAAAGCTCGGGCGTAGAAATTATGGATTGTCGAAACAGGTGGGGTGCCCGTTTACCCCACCACTGCGACGGGTGCGCCACCGCCGATTCGTCGCTGAGCTTTTCGCAGTAGGAGTTATGCCATTTACGGAACAACGCGAGAAGTCATACCCGCAGAGTCGTTCATGAACCTGCGTGCCAAGCTTTATTGGACATCCGGTATCGTGGCGTTACTCGGGTTGGTCGTATGGCGCGACCATCAGGATTCGTGCGGCCCATTTCCAGATTGGCGGACATCGGCCTACGTTCTTCCCTATCCCGTCGGGGCGGCTTATTACGTGAGCCAGGGTAACTGCTCGTCCGGCGGCCATCGCGGAGCCTACAAGTATGCCTATGATTTTGTGATGCCCATCGGCACGACTGTGACTGCGGCGCGGGCGGGAGTCGTGGTTGAGATCCGCATGAAGTTTCATGATGGCCAGCCCGGAGAGGGCGAGTCCAACTGGGTAAAGATTCGCCATGCAGACGGCACCATCGCCGCGTACTCCCATCTCACTGCGCACGGTGCTCTCGTGAAGATTGGCGATCACGTCGTCGCAGGGCAGCCAATCGGACTGAGCGGCAATACCGGCAACACCGGAGGACTTCCCCATTTGCATTTTCACCTTTGTCCCTGTTCCGAGCCCGTGGATTGCGGTACGTTGCCCGTGACGTTCCGAAACACCGAGCCGAATCCTGACGGCCCACAAGCGAAGCATACCTATCCAGCTCTTCCTTATGTTGCTAACGGCCCCTAACAGATCGGTGGAGTTAGCTTGAGATCGCGAGCGGACCTGTGTTGTTGGTCGCAGCGAACTTCAACTCAGCGATTGAGCCAAAGGCTTCGGGCGGGAGGGGGCGGATTCTGCGTAGCCGAGTGCTCGGATAGGGCGGCTGGAAAACCGCCCTATCCGAGTCAGCGAGATTTTACTATCCGCCGTGGGCCAGCTTGGCCAGAGGCGTGACTACACCGGTGGAGGAAACCGTATCCCCGTTATTCAGCGCGGTCGTTTTTCCTTTCGGATCGATGACCTTGCATTTGCTGCAGACGGTGCATCCATTTTTCAACTTCACGTCCTGCGTGACAGGCGTGAGCGAATACATTTTTCCGCCGATTTCGACGTATGACGGCGCGGATTTGGCCATCACGGAAGCCCCGAGGCACAGGACGGCGAGTCCGGTGAGCCCAAGGCGGGTTAGCTTGGAGTTAATCATTTTCATGTGTTTGTTGTCTGGTTGATGACTGTGCTTCTCAATGCTGCGACCTGTCTCTACGGACGGTCACATACGGCTGGATGTAGCCTTTGCGGCACAGATTCGGAAGAAAGAACGAAAAAAAGGGGGAATTGATTGCATTCTGCCGCTACTTCGGGCCCGGTTGAAGCACGGCCATCGGCGCCCGTCCTGTGGAATCCTATATGCTTTTCTTTCCGACCCTTCGTGTCTGTGGCGCCATCCTGGGAGGCCTTTTGCTGGCCCACGCCGCGGCGGACGATTCCAATGGGGCCCTCAACGAAGTACCCTTTCAAAGCCTCAGCGACCGCAATTTGACTGCCTTGGGGCAGGCCGCTATGAGCATCCATCCCAATGAATGGAAGCACGCGGAAACGACCAATTTCATCTACCACTTCTTCCATGGGTTTGTCGCTGCGCCGGTCTCCGTCGAAGCGGAGTTCTACTACCGGGTCATTTCCGCGGACCTGGAAAAGGACACGACCCAATGGGAGCGCAAGAGCCACATCTTCATTTTCGAGACGGATGCGGATTGGAAGGAGTTCCAGCACAAAGGCTCTCTGGACCCCTGGACCGGCGGAATTCATTCCCAAGGTTCGCTCTTCATCCAGCGCAATCCGGATTTGAAATTCAAAGGCAATACCCTCGGCCACGAGATCACTCACCTCGTGGTGGAGCGGTTTTTCGGTTCGGGCGTGCCGCTTTGGCTGAACGAAGGTTATGCGGAGTACTCCGCCAGCCGATGCTACGCCGCCTTCAATCGCGCCCGCGGTTATGCCGCCCGGCCCACCTCACGCTCCGTCCCCGCCGGCCTCTACATGCCGGTCAGCCAGTTGACGTCCCTGGTCACCTATCCCCAGGAGGTCACCCAGGTGGGGGTCTTTTACAGCGAATCGGAACGGCTCGTCCGGTTCCTGACCAAGGGCGACAAACACGGCTTCGAATTGTTCCTCGAAGCCATGTCCAAGGGAAACCGGTTCGACACGGCCCTGAACAAGGGCTTCGGGGCGCGATATATCAACGTAGACTCGCTGGAACGGGAATTTAAGCCCTACGCTACCCAACAGGGCGCTTTTTCCAATTCGGACTAGGCTGGGAGAGTTGATGGTTGATAGTTGATTGTTGATAGCCACGGCGCTCCCAGCGCATCGGCCGCTCCGAAGGGCACAATTTGTTCCCAAGTGTCGCGGAGCGACCCAGACTGCGGAAACGTGGTGGACTATCAACAATCAACTCTCAACCATCGACTTCCCCCAATGCCCGCCAAATCAAAAGCCGCAGCGCAGATTTGCTCCATCGTCGGTTCCGACGAAGCCGAAGTGAAGCGCGTGGCCCGCGAATACGCCGACCGCATGACCCCGCAGGGTGGGGGAGACTTTTCCATCGACACGATCGATGGAGTGGCCGACAACGCCGACCAGGCTGCGGGGAAGATTCACCAGACCATTGAGGCTCTGTTGACGTTCCCCTTCTTCGGCGGGGAGAAGCTGGTCTGGCTGAAGAGCGCCAATTTTCTCGCCGATACCCAGGCGGGGAAATCGGCCGCCGTGACGGAGGCGCTGGAAAAGCTCGCCGAGACCTTGAGCGGGGGTCTCCCGGAATCGACCCGGTTCCTGCTCAGCGCCATCGACGTCGACAAACGCCGGACCTTCTACAAAGGCCTGGCCAAACTCGGAAAGGTGGAGGTCTTCGACAAAGTGGACGCCAGCAAGAGCGGTTGGGAAGAGGACGCGGCGGCCTTGGCCCGGGAGCAGGCTCGCCGCCACACGCTCAGCCTCTCGGATGAGGCTTTGGAGATTTTCACGCTTTCCACCGGTGGAGATCGGCGAATCATGGAAAACGAGTTGGAGAAACTCGACCTTTATCTCGGCGCCCAGCGGCGGGAAGTCACCGCCGATGACGTTCGGCAACTCGTCCCGCTCTCCCGGGCTGGGATCGTTTTCGAACTTGGCAATGCCATCGCAGCCCGGGATTTGAGCCGCGCCGTGGCTGTTCTCGATCAATTGCTTTTCCAGGGCGAAACTCCCATCGGGATCATGCTCGTCGCGATCATTCCGACTGTGCGCAGCTTGCTTTTGGTGAAGGACTTGATGGCCCGCCACCGCCTGTCACGGCCGCAACAGCCCTTCCAATTTGGCAAAACCCTGGAGCGTCTGCCCGCAGCGGCGACTGCCCACCTGCCGCGGAAAAAGGATGGAACGATCAATGCCTACGCCTTGGGGCTGGCCGCCATGCATACCCAGCGTTACCAGACGGCCGAATTATCCGTGGCTTTCCGGGCGTGCCTGGATGCCAACGTTTGTCTGGTAACTTCCTCGATGGAAGCGGAAGTCGTCCTCGGCCAACTCGTGATCCGCATCATTGCACCCGCTCGCGCGGGTGTCAAAGTACGGTAAGGCGCTCTCCGGTGGAGAGATAAGCCGGTTTGTGGTTGGAAACAATCAATATGAATTAATGGTTCTTATACTTCCAACTCTACGTCGAATTGCGGATGGGTATTAAAAAAATTTAAAAAAAGCAGTTGCGCCCTCACGCCCCTCGCGCCATAGTCGTCTTGTTTTTAGAAGATTGTTCTGGGGGGAACATCAGCCCTTCGTAACCACTCGGTTGCGGGGGGCTGAATTTTTGTACAGACGTGTCCTCCGGCGCTTGGAGATCGATTTAAGCAAAGCCGCAGCCGCCAAACAGGTCGCGCGGAGCGCCTCTGGGGAGCGCACTCGTCCCGAGTGCTGGTTTCGGCGTCCCGCCGGAACGAACTTTTCTGAATTCCCAGACCAGCCGAGACGAACTTTTCTCTCAACTTCAAGTCCGCGAAGGCGGGGACGCCTTCGCCAGCACTCGGAACGAGTGCGCTCCCCGGACTTCCGCAGCCTTGCTGCTACTGCTTCTGTTCCTCCGCCTTGGCCGGAGCGACGGTCGAGAAAACGATCTCGCGGATCGATCCCAACGGGAGATTCAAATTCCCCGCCACCTCGCTCTGGCAGGTTACCGTGTCCTTTCCGACCCGGTAGCCGTGGACCGTGAGCACTCCGGCATCGGCCAGGCGCAGCCGGGGACCGTCCGTCCGTGCCGGCGGCGCTCCACCAAAGTCGATCATCGTGATTCGTTCCAACGGCAGATCCAGCGGCCCCACATCGGACGCCAGCTTGAGCGTGCTCGGGGTGGCCAGTTCCACGGTGCCTTGAGCCTCGTCCCCGTTGTTCAACATGGCCGTATTCGGAGTGCCGTCCGTCCCCAAAGGTTCGCCCGGAAGCCGGCCGTTCCAGGGACCAAACCATAGATTGGAAAAGGCGCAGGGCATCCCGATCTGCGGCGTCAGCATCAAGCTGCGCCCCAGCGGGCGGGCCTTGGACCCCGGCTTTCCGCCAAAGCGAGTGATCAACACGCCATCGACAAACACGGCGAGCATGCCGGTCTCACGGTTTGCAAACAGATCGATATGACGCTGGCGGGCGTCGGGTTTCAATTTCCCTTCAAATTGCATCTGCTGGGGAATGATCCCCCGGCCGCGTTGCACCGGATTCAAATCGTAGATGTACATCCCCTGGCTGTGGAATTGCATGAAGTAGCCGGGGTTTGCGGGATCGGAAAAGAGCTGGGCCGCAAACAGAATTTGGTCGCGGGTCCCGGTGACATCGAAGCTGATTTCGACCAGAGTCGGCAAATTGTCCATGTGGCGTCCGATATGGGCGCCTCCCATGCGAGCCATGCCCGATTCGCTCCCAAACGGGACCAGCGAAAAGGTGCCGTCGAAGCATCTCCAGAGGTTGGCTTGTGCCGCCGCCGCCCTGGCCGTGCTCCGCGACGTGCCCGAGGCCGTCGGCTGATCGAACCCGTGCAACCATTCGCGATCGTCCGACGCGCCGTCGGAGATGGGCAGGGCGCCATTGCGGCTGAAATAGAGGGCGCGGACTTGCGCGCGGGGCACCGTGAGTTGTCCGGCATCGGCCGTATCCAGGACCAATTCCTTTTTGTCGAGGGTCACAAATTGGCCGGCCAGCCAGTCGGTATTGCGAAAGCGCACGACGCAATCCACCCGCTTGTGCGTGCTTTCGCCATCGCGCCGCACCCCCAGGATGTGGGTGAGGGCGAATTCCACCGGCGTGTCCGATTCACCCACCCGCCAGCGCAGTTTTTCGTTTTCGGCGGCCGCTTGGAGATGTCCTTTGATGCGGTCGCCATTCTTGAAGACGAGCAGGTCTTCGGCCACCGACAGCGCCGGCGGCGTCTGGGCCAGCCGCAGTTCCGCGACCGCACCGATCGGCAGGCTCACTTGTGTGCCAAACCGGGTCTGCACATCCAGTTTGCCGTCCTGCCAGTTCACACTGGCGGCGTCGAACTCGCCTCCCTCCGTCAATCGCAGGTTCGCCACGGCCGGCGCCGCTTCCGGCGGCGGATCATGATGCTGGAAGCGAAGCATCCGCACCCGGTCCCGCGCGGTCTCCAGGGTGTTTCCCTCGGCGCGCAGCCGGACAGTGCCGGACGCCAGATCGACAAATTTCCCGTCCTGCGTCGTCCCGTCGGCCAGCAGGATGTGATCCGGAGCATCGCTGGTTTCCGTGGCCGGTTCGTCGGGCAGCCGGCCATCCCAGGGAACCACCCGGATTTTGGAAAGCGTTTGCTCCGAGGCGGAATTCCAGACCGTGGGTTGAAAGCTGAAGCCGCCGCCGTTCCGGCCCGATTCCCCCTTTTCCAGCTCCCATTCGCCGGCTTTATGACCGTTGATGTAAATGAGCAATCGTCCGCCGGTGAAATCCTCAAACGCCTGGAACAAGACCGGATTATTTCTCCCCGGTTTGATGCGTCCGTCGAGCGCGGTGCCGGCGGACTTGGTCAGGTCCACCTGATGCGACCGGAAGTTGGCGCCGCCGTTGCCGTAGACGTTGAGCGTATTCGCCCGGATCATGCATTGGATCGCTCCGGGAGTGCCGTTCCGGATTCCCACTCCGAAGCGGCCGTGCAAATTGACCGTGAACGCGCTCAGGAGATTCCCCTGGTCGATCTCAAATTGATACTCCACCTGGTCGGGTAACGGGCCGAGGTTCCGCCCGATCTGCGTCGGCGTCGATGCCCGGAGGGCTCCATCGCGATAGGTCCAGCCGCCTCCCGAGACCCACCCCGCCATACTCGTCGGCCCTTCGAAACACTCGGGGGCCGCGCCTTGCGGAAAATAAATCCATTCCACCTGGCTCCGATCGACGATCAACGGGGAATGGCCGGCCAGTTCGAGGCGGATTTTGTTGTCCAGAATGTTCGCGACTTCGGCCGTCAGCCAGTCGCCGCCGGCAAATTTCACCGTGGCCCGCCCGTGGTTGCCTTGCGGATCGGTGGGCGTGGTCGGCTGCAATCCGAACTGCATCAACAACGGGTTGCCTTCCTGCTGGGACGCGAGATCGAAGCACACCCGGCTGATGTCGATCGTCGAGAGGACCAGGGGCGTATCCGTATCCTGGCGCCGCCAGGTGAGTTCATGGTGCGCGAGATCCAGCGATTCGATCGAGCCGTGCAATTGCCGGCCGTCGAAAAACTCGATCAGGTGCGGCCCGGCCGGGTCCGGTTCGGTTTTCATCACCTCGCCCGACAAGCCATCGCCGAGGACGATCGCACCGCCGTTAACCACGATCTGGCCCGCGGCCGGGCACAACCCACTCGCCAGGACCGTGGCTAGAAATACGGTGGCGAAGATCGGGAATCGGGGCATGCGGGTGGGGGATTAGCGCTCGTAAATGGGCAGGTAACGGTAGCTCAAGGCAATGGAAAGCAAACCAAAGGCTGTGGAAAGGGGCGCGCCCAGGCTGGCATCCCAACTCCCGTCATCGTTCTGGGTATCGGCCAGCTTCTGGACCCGGCGCCCGTTCCAACTTTCCCAAGCCTTCACGTCGCTCTGGAAAAGGGCCTGCGAGGCATAGTATTCGCCGTAAAAGGGATACCCGCCGAGGGCGTCGTCATCGGCCTTTTTCAGCGCCCCCAGCGCCTTGACGAAGGTCGGCTGATCCTTCTTGCGAGCATAGGCGTAGACGGCGACGCCGATCGCGGTCGTGGCCATCCCATTCGCGCCTGAACCCGGCGTGTAGCCGATCCCGCCGCTGCCGGGATTCTGGCAATCGGTATAAAACTTCAAGGCATCCTCGATGGCATTGTCCGGGACGCGCAGTCCCGCGTTGCGCGCCGCGATCAGCGCCACGAAACACGCCCCGCTCACCGTCGAATCGGCATCCTTCGAATCGGGGCTGTAGCGCCAGGCCTTGAAGCGATTCTTTTCCTGCGAGGTGAGAATGAGATCGACCGCTTTTTTTAACGCCGGCCCGATGCGTTCATCCTGCACCGCGCCGTAGGCTTCGGCGAGGGCGAGCGTGGCGAAACCATGGTTGTACATGGAACTGCCGATGTAACCGGTGGCCGGGTCGGTGTTTTTCAGCAGATAATCCAGGCATCGCTTGATCGGCTTGGCGTAGGGACCGTAGTTCGGATCGTCCCCGTGGGCGAACATGGCCAGCATCGTCAGGGCCGCGGTCGCCGGTTCATGGCCGTAATTACCCGGGAAGGCCCCATCGTCACCCTGTGCCTTCACGAGATAATCCAGGCCATGCTCGTAAACCCGCTCGACTTCGGGCGGGACCTGCGTGCCGCGGTAGACGTTCAGATCCTGCGCCTGCAGGCCCAGCACCGGCGTGAGGAGCACCGCGAGACTGGCACCCAGGAAACGGCGAATGGATTCAGTCATGGTGCGTTGCGTGCAGGTTCTTGTTCGAGGGGCGGCGCTGCTTCGTCCGCGGCTGGCGTGGCGTGATCGCGGTTAGCGGCTTTCTTCGCGTCGGGGACGATAGGTGCATGGGGCGCCGTCGGATGGAAGATAATTTCATTGATGACTCCGCTGGGCAAGCGCAGGTCTCCCAGCGTGGGGCTGTGGCCCGCCAATCCCTGGCTGTCCCAGTGGAATTGATCCATGTTCATCACCGTCCCATCGGTGAAGCGTAACCGCGTGGTCGCGGGCTGCGTGGAAATTTTCCCGCCGAAATCCACTTCCTGGATTTTCTCGATCGGAATCTCCAGCGCACCGACCTCGCCATCCAGGGCGAGCTTTCCGTCGCGGATCGTCTTCGGCGTTCCGGAGGTCGCGTCGCCATTGCTCAGGGTGGTGGTGGCATCCGGCGACGTCTCACTTTTGGGCAATTCCCCGGACCACGGCCCGATCCACAGATTGGACAGCACACACGGTCTGCCCGGATTCGGATAGGGCTGGAAATGGACGGTATACTTGCCGGGCGTGATCCGTTCCCCCGCTTGCTGTCCTGTGCGCACGATGAGCACGCCATTGACGTAGAGATCGCAAGTCCCCGCTTTCGTGTCGACAAACAGCCGGATCGCCCGCCGCGTCTCGAGGTCAGTCAGTTTCTCTTGCAGCGGGATTTCCCGCCAGTTGGGCCGGCGATTCTGCTGCAGGCCGTAGACCACCAATTGGACTTCACTGTAGGTGATCGTTCCCTGCCACGTGCTGCCGGTATCCCCGGCGGTGAGGCGGACGAGCAGACAGGTGGAACTGGCGACGACTCCGTACGCTTCCAGCCGCACTTCAAAACGATTCAACCCCGCGGGAATCTCGCGATGCAACCCATCCCACCCTTCCGGATCGGGGGACATCGAGACGCCGGAGTTGCGACGAATGTAGGTCCCATCCAGATGAATCCACCCGGACGGATCATGCTTGGGCCGACGCGTGCGGCCGCGTACGGCGCCTGGAGGCCGAAGCCACTCTTCGGGTTCGGTGCCGCCATCGGCGATTCCGCATGTGGCGCTGGGAAAAAGATGCCACACCTGGCTGCGATCCAGCGTCAGCGCGCCCAATTGCGGGTGCTGCCAGTGCACCCGCTTTTCGTCGAGGTCCAGCAGGCTGCCGCGGAGGCGTTCCCCGTCGCGCAATTCGACCGTCGAAGCACCACCCGCGGGCTTGCCGTCCGTGGCGCTGGCCAGTCGGATGCCGGCGAGCCGTTCCGTTTGAAATTCCAGTTTCTGGGCCGCCGCGGTCCGCCAGCGCACCGTGCCGCTCGAACTCGCCGCCAGCGCTTTGCCCGGAATCTCGTCGCCGTTTTGAAAGACCAGCAGATCGGCTTTCGGCTGGGGATCTGCAGGAGAATTCGGAAACGAGATCGTCTGCACCAACTGCGCGGGCACTTCGAGTCCAGTCGCAAACGCCGTGTCGCAGCGCACCACGCCATCGTGGATTTCCAGTTTGCTCACGCTGAATTCACCACGCTCGCCGAGATCCACCTTGGCCAGCGGTTCCGCGAGCGCTGCCGGCGAATTCCCAAACTCCACATAAGTGCCCGCTTTGCCGGAATGCGATTCGCCGTCGAAAACCAATTCGCCATTCGAAATCGAATCCAACTTTCCGACGATCGGAGGCTTTTCCGTGATGAAGAGCCGGTCCTCCGTCGTGGCCGTTTCGCCGCCCGCTGGCAGCACGCCGTTCCAGGGCCGCACCTCGAACCGGCTGAACTGGAGAGGCTGGTGTTCGGCGGATTCGGCGCGGTCGAGGCAAATGCCGTTGATGCGCATCCGGCGAAACAACTCCTCCTCGGCGCCGGCGGCCTTGCCCGCACCGAAACTCCAATCCCCGACTTTCTTTCCGTTGCGCAGAACCACGATTTGCCGATCGACCCCATCGTAGAAGACGCGGTAGTTCGTTGGCCCTTTTCGGCCTGGCTCATCGAGCGCCGCCTTTGGATATTCGGTGGTCTGGCGGCTGAACTGGTTGACGAAAAGCTGGCGGCAGATTTGGGTTTTGCCGAATTGGATTTCCACCGTCCCGGCGGTGTAGGAATTGATCTGGGCGCCGATGGGCTGCAACCAAAGGCGGGTGTAATCTTCAGCGTCCGGAGGAACTTCCAATTCCACCTGGAAGCGTCGCGGGGCGTTTGCGGTTTGGCCGATCCAGGTTGTCCCGCCGGTGCCCTCGACGGACACGGTGCCTTTCTTGACCTCCGCGGTCATCGACTCCGGCAACCAACCCGCGAGGTCGAGAGCGGAACCGAAAAACCCCGATGCCGGCGTCGGTTTCGAGGCGAAACGAAGCCACTCCAAACGATCGCGTGGCACGTCGATGAGAGTCTTTTCCGCCACCCGCACCGTATACTTCTCGCCGTCCGTGCCCGACACCTCCCCGAAAAGCCAGTCCCCGCCTGGAAGCTTCAGCGTCACAGGAAGCGGTTTGATCGGATGGTCTGGCGCATCGTCTTCGGAATCGTCCACTCTCTGCGGGAAAAGGGCCAGGATGCCTCGACGGACCGGCAGACCATTTGTCTCGAAATTCAGGACGATGCGGCGCAGCGAATCCCGTGGGAACCGCAACGGCTCGCTGGCGTCTTCTCGTTTCCAGAGAATGCCGTCCTCGTCGATGGCCAGGATTTGGCCATGCACTTGTTCTCCGTCGCGGAAGACGAGGATTTGCGATTTGTCATTCGGGTCTCTTGCTGGGGGAGGCGTTCGAACCACGACGCGGCCCTGGATCATGAGCGGAGGCGGCCCCTTTTTCGGGAGGTCGTCCCCGAAAAAATCGATGTCCGAGGGAAAGGGGAGTTGTCCACTTGCCGTGGCCGCAACCATCGCCAGCGCGCATGTCGCCAGCCAGCCGCACCGCAGGCGCCGTGGAATCATGGTCTCTGACATCGCTCCGGCTGTCCGCGTGCATGACATGAGCCAACCGAGTCGATTCATGCCATCCTCCGGTGACGAGCCTCACTTCCCGCCGCCCTCGATCTGCTGGAAGTAAGCCTGCAACTCGTCCCGGAATTCCTCCGGCCATTCGCTCGAGTTCGCGCCGCCGGTCTTTTCCACCCGGCGCGCCCCGGTCGTGTCCTTGGCCACGGCGCCCGAGGCGTCGTCTCCGCTAAAGCTGCTCGACGATTTGCCGTTGTTGCCGCCCGCCTTTCGCGCCTTCGTCACTTGGGCCATCATCTTCTGCATCATCTGTTGCGCCTTCGAACCCTTTCCGCCTTTCTTGTCCGGTGGAACCAGAAGCTCGATGATCGCACTCTGCGTGCTCACCACGTCGTTGTCTGTCTGGGGCTTGCGCAAATCTTCGGAGACCTCGCCGGAGAGGCTCAGCGCTCCTTCGATCGCCGGCTGAAAATCGGCAAACTTCGACTTCCCACTCCCCAACGCCGCCAGCGGATCGTTCAACTGCTTCACCGCACCGTCGAAAATGATTTTTTGCAGCAATCCGCCCACGAGCTTCCGGAAACCATCCTCCTGCTCGGCCAGCTTTCCGGAGTCTTCTCCGTACTGCGGGTTGCTGTCCTTCTTTCCATCCACGAGTTGCGTCTCCTCGCGAATGCCGTCCTGCACCACCGCGGCGCGCACCATGGCAATCATGAATTCCATGACGTCCGGATCCATTTCGCCGTTGCCTCCCTGGCTGTTGCACTCGCTTTGCAACATCGATGCCCAGTCGTCGAGTTGATCTCCCCATTGCCGGGCGCGACCCACCGATTTGAGGCCGAGGTTTTGCCGGACAAATCCTCCCAGGTCGGTCAGTTCGGCGACCACTCGCTTTTCCGTCATCTCCTTTTGCACGGTCTCGTATTTCGGTTCCCGCACCCGCCGGATGAAACTGGCCATGTCGTTGGAGATGTTCTCCACGTCCTTGGTATTGGCCGTCTGCTTGTCCGCGGCCGCGGTGAATTGCTTGGTCTGCGCCGGATCGATTTCTTCCGCTTTCATCCCCGCGGTGTCCCGGGCCACCGTTTTCAAGCTGTCAGAAATGCCGTGTTCCGCCGAGGCCGCGGCGCGCAGCCGATTGTAGAAATTCCGCGCATAGAGATTCTCATTGGCGGTGTTCATTTTTTTCGCGGCATCACGCATCGCTTCCAGCGCCTTTTGTTGCTGCTGCTGCGCCTGGGAAAGTTGCGATTCACGCGAGCCGGGCTGCTGTGCTCCTTGCTGGAGATTCGCCGCCGCTTGCTGCATCGGTGGGTTGGCGTTCTGCTCCAGCTTTTCCGCAATTTGTTTCCAATCCGCCAGCGTGCCCTCGGGAATCTCCGGGTTGCGCATCGCATCGCGCATGACGTCGTGCATTTCGTCGGTCATTTTTTTCAGCGCCGCCTCGTTGGCCCGCTCGCCCGCTTCCACCCGCTTGACTTCCTCCCCCGTCTTTTCCTCGGCGAGAGCCTTTTTGTCGTCGGCGATCGCCTTGGTCTCGTCGTTCTGCCGCTCCTCGTCGCGAATCCGTTCATCGAGCTGCTTCAGCACCTGGTCCATGCGGTCCCGCACTCGTTCCGCGTGCTTCGCCGGGCTGAGCACGTAGACGGTATATTTCCAGGATTCGACCGGTTTGCGCTCCGGGTAGTAATCGAGCGCATAGGCCGCCAGTTCGACGACGCTGTCTTCGGGAATCTTGTAGAGCGCTGGGGAAAACTCCGCCGTCGAAGTCATTTCCTTTTTCATTTGCCCGCCCGCCGTGTGCGCCGCATCGCCCTTCCCGAGATTGTTCTTTTTCGAATCGAGGCCGTGCACCGTCCAGCCCAGCCAGGTTTCTTTCAGGCCGTAATCGTCGGTCGAGGCGACATTCAACTTCAGCACTTCGTTCGGCAGGATGGCCGTTTCCTGGTCGAGTCCTTGCAATTCCACGTGGGGCTCGGCGTCCTTGGTCGTGCTCACGCGCACCGCGTAAGGCTGCGTGGGAGTCAATCCGTGCTGGTCGGCCCAGCGAAACACCGCTTCCGTTCCCAGGTCGGCGACGGATTTTGCGGGCGTTGTAAAGGTCGCCTCGCGAACGGCCGCGGCCGTTTCGGTATGCGTCGCTTTCATGTCCGCTTCCTTGAGCGCGCGGCTCGTTTTTCCCGCGAAGCTGACCTGGCTGCCTTCGAGAAATTCCGCGCTGCTGCCCTGGATCGCCACCGTCGCCTCGGGATAACCGAGGTATTGCGGCAAGTCGACCCGTGCGGCCAGTTCCTTCATTTCCGGCCGATGCAGCGGCAGAATCGCGATGTCGCGCGTGGCATCACCCACCCGGAGGTGCAGAGTCGCATTTTCCGTCTGTCCCGGGATGCGAAAAACCGCATGGCCACTTTCGAATTTCGCCTGTTGCGGATCTTCCCGATCGACGTGGGCGGTGGCCGTGTCCGGCTTCCAGGCCGAGTCGCCCTTCAGGCCGCAGGCAATCTCGAACGGTTCGCCATGCGCCACGTACATTTCCTTCGGTAACGCTTCCAGGCTGGCGAAAGTATAGCGATCGATTTGCGCCCACGGACGGATCCAGCGGGCGAGGGCATTGCTCGCCGCCTTCGGCACGAAAACGAACGGCGCCGCGGCCAGCGCCACCAACACGCCCGCCGCCAAAGCCCAGCGGCGCGCCGGCCGCACTGGCACGGCGCTTTGGAAATTGAAGCGCGAGGATTCCCCGGCCACCTGGTGAATCGCCGCGCGGAGCAGCGCCGGCGAAATGTTCGGCGGAAGGTCGTCCGATTCGGTCAGCTCGATGATGCCCTGGAGGCGGTCGCCGAGTGTTTTGAAATGCCGTTGCAGCAGTTTGGCCAGTTGCGCCGGTCCACGCCGATGCCACAGCCAATGCGCCGCCCAGGCATGGGCAAACCAGGCCGCCAACACCCCGCCACCGAGGGTCAGGATCGTCCGCGCCACCCGCGGCGTATCGACAAACCGGTCGCAAAGAAAAAGGAGCACAAACGTCGCCAGCACCCCGACGACACCGCCGGCTACCGCGGCCAGAGTCTCCATCCGTCGCAGCCGGCCCTCATAAGCGCGAAGTTGCGCGACCAGGGACTCCGGCAAGGTAAACGCGTTCATGGCGATACGGACTTTAACTGGAAAAACAACAAGTGAAACAGTTCATTTTTCGAGGGAAAGCTAGATCAGCCCTCCCATCTTCCGCCCCACCCAATAAACCGTAAACAGCCCCAGCAGCGCCGCGCACCAGCGGGGATCGCACCACAGCCGGAACCGCCGTTCCTCCGGCTTGCGCTCCGGCAGCAGGCTCAGTGAGCTCACCATTTGCGACAGGTCCGCCGGGCCGCCAAACTTCCCCGCGGTCAGGGCCGAGATTTCGCGCAGAACGTCGAGCCGCGCCGGCAGTCCCACTTTTTCCAAGGTCGGCACGGTCACATCGAGCCGCGTTTTCAAGCGCCGCCCGGCCGAGTCGCATTTCACTTCCACCTGGTATCGTCCACCTTCGCGCGGGATGAAAATCCCGCTGTGCACGCCCCATTCCGGATTCTCCGCGGCCAGGTCCAGGGTCTCGCTCGTGCCGCTCGGCGCGGTCAGCGTCACGTTCACTTTGCCTTCACTGATCGGCACGCCGAGCTTGTCGAGCACGGTGGCATTGAGATGCACCTTGTCACCGCGTTTCGGCGTTTCCGGCGCGTAAAAAAAGCGCACGCCTTCATCCTGCGAAAGGTGCCGTTGATGGGCCATCCAACGAACCACCTGGCCCCAGAATCGATAGTGGTAGGTGTCCTCCACGCCCTTGCGCCAGCGCCAGGCGGAATCCGTTCCCATGAAGAGCACCTTCCCGTTGCCGGTGTTGCGCGTCACTAGCAACGGGATGCGCCCATATTGGTTGCGGGCCGCTTCGTGCACCGCGAGCACATCGGCGCCCGGCTTCGCTTTGACCACCGGCGCGTACCAATAAAATCCGGGAAGCCCCCGCCACACCGCCTCGTTCGCCCCCGGATCGGTGGCCAGCATCGTCAGCCAATGGTCGCGCCCCCGAAAGGTCAGCTCCATGCGGGCCTCGGCGCCGCTGGCGAAACCGCTCCCTTTGGAATAATCCGTTTCCACCGGGATGAGATCGCCCAACGGCGAATCGGCGAGCGATTTCTCCCGCCCAAGCTCTCCCGGCATGAAGACCAGTCCGCTGGCCTGCTGTTCGACCAACCCCTTGAGCATGGCCGCATTCTCCGGCGTGAGCATGCCGCCGCCGACACCCACGTCGCCGATGAACACCACGTCGTAGCCCTGGAGATCCTCGCGTTTCTTGGGAAACTCGGGCAGATACCCCGCGCCTTCGCCCATGCCGATTTCCGGATTGTAGAGAATGGTATTCGCGCTCACGCCCGAATCGCGATTGAGCGCATTGCGCAAATAGCGGAACTCCCAGCGCGGCTGCGAATCGACGACCAGCACCTTGAGGATTTCCTTACGCACCGAGAGATGAAACGCGCGGTCGTTGTTGCCCGGAAAAACTTCGTCCGGCTCGACCGGCACATGGACCGTATAGTCACCTTCACCCTCGGCCTGCGGGGTGAAAACGAGCATGTCCTGCACCTGTCCCATCGGCGGAAGGACCACGTTTTTCGTCCCAGTGGCTCCGCCCGGACCGCTCACACTGACCGTCGTCTTGACCTCGCGTGACAGGTGGTTTTGGACCGTGAACAGGACGCTGATCCGCTCGTTCACCAAGCCATAAGTCGGCGCCTGCACCGACTGTAATTCGATGTCCGGCAGATAAGTCTCGCTGCCCACGCCCACGGCGAACACCGGCACTTCGCGCTGGGCCAGCGCCGTCGCCGCGGTGATCGGCGATTTGCCAAGATTCCAATCGCCATCGCTGAGCAGGACCACCGCGCGCAGATCGTTGTGCTGCTTGAGGACACGTTCCAGCGGTGCGTCCAGATCGGTCCCGACCTCCGTCTCGACATCGGCCTTCGGATCGCTCGCCGGTTGGGCAAAGGGCTCGACCGTCACCTGGTATTGTTTCTCCAGCGGCGCCCAGAATTTGGCGTCGACCTGCTGCTTCACCCATTCCGCGCGTGACGCCGTTTGCTTGTCTCCCGTGAGCACATCCTTCGTCTCCATGCTCCCGGAGCCATCCCACAAAACGACGACCCGCGGTTGCTCGATATGCCGCGTCAATTGCACGCGTTCCGGCCGGAGCAACGTAAAGGCGACTGCCACGGCGATGCCCAGTCGCACGACATGGAGGAACGTCATCCATCCGCCGTGCCCCTCGCGGCGCATGCTCCGCACGAAAAACCAGATCGACGCGAGGACGAACACGAGCGCCACTCCCATCGCCCACGGCGCCGTGTTGAACTGCCAGCCGTCGATCACGCGGCGACCTCCGCGGGTTTGTGCGCTGAAGAAGGCGGACGCGATGACGACGATTTCACCGCCGGTTTCACCGGGAGCATCGCCTTGCTCGTGGCCAGCGCCATCTCGCCGCACATGAAGAGCATCGTCACGATGATCATCGCCGGCCAGATTTCGCTCTGGAGTTGGTCGGCCTTGAGTTCCATTGCTCCGGTCATCACCGTGAGCTTCACTCCGTGAAGCATTTCCGGCAGCCGGACGCGGTCGACGATTTCCGGTGAATCTTCGCTCTCGGGGCGATTCAGCGCGATCAATCGGGCGCCGTTGCGATAGACCCCGGCGTGCCAGCGCCAGTCGCGGCGTCGATCCGTTTCGATGGCGGTCCAGGTATCCTGCGCATCCGCCGGCTGCCATTCACCGGCGGTCGCCATGAGCGGCGGAGCGAGTCGCCGCCCGCCGATCGCCAGCAGACGCTGCACCATCGGCAGAAGCACAAAACCGTCGCCGAAATTGCTCCACTCCGCTTCCGGTAGTGTTGCACAGGCAAAGACCTGACCCGCTCCCACTTTGTGCGAAAGGAGAAATGCGTGGCCATCGGGAAAAGCCGCGGCGATGTGGGCCGACTCGCCCGCAGCCGGAATCTGCCGGCGATCGATCTCCAGCTTGGCCAGACCGAGCGGCGTGCCGTTGTCCGTTCGCGCCAGTGGCCCGTCGAGATCATCCCAGGCCGTCACGCGAAATGGCGCAGTCTTCGGCGCGTTCTCCGCCGCGCTCCAGGTGATGCCGAGCGGGCCCGCCGCCGCTTCGCCCCCGGGAGGCAGGCAGAGCAGGACGCCGCCATTTTCCACCCAGGTCTGCAATGATTTCGCCACCGCTTCACCCGGCGCCGGCGCCGCCCACACCACCAGCGCCGTGTCCTTCCACGAAATGCTGGCCACATGCTCCGCAGGCAGGATTTCCGCGCTCCGGTCCGTGCGCGATTTGTCCGGCGCCGAGGCCAGCCGCAAACGCTGCGCGGATGCCCCATTTGCGACGATGGCCGCGCGGAGCGGCACTGGTTGTGCGTAGGCAAAATAGCCGGTGTTGTCCGCCGGGTTATCGTCCGCGGGCAACTCGAGCTTGCCCCAGCCAGGGTCGAGCTTCGTCAGATCGAATTTCAGGTTTTGGCGCTGTGTGGGCGCATTGAGATTCACATCCACCTGGCTCTTCGCGCCATCCCGGGTGAGCAGCAGCGGCACCGGGCCTTTGTGCGGTGAGTCCGATTTCAATTCCAGATCCAGGCTCAACTGCCCCCGGCCGCTCTTCTCGTCGCGCACCCGCATCTCGGCGCTCTTCATCGTCAGCGAGATGTTGTTTCCCGGCGGAGAAGAGAGATCGAGAATGCGCACCCGGAAACTTTGCGGCAGACCGTTGAAGCGCGCGGCGATGTCCTGCCATTCCGCGCTGTCCGGACGCCAGTTGCTGGCCTGCAAATCGCTCGCCACCCAGAGCTCCGCGCTGCCCGGTTTGTTCGTCGTCAAGTACTCGAGCGCCGCGCGAAACATCGCCGGCAAATCCGCCGCCGTGTCCGTCGGTTCGCACATCTGCATCGTCTTCAGAGTCGAGGCGTCGGCGATTTCCAACGGCTGCCGAAGGACATTTTCAATCAGGACGAAACGGCTGCCGGCGCTCTGTTTGGCAGCCTGCGAAAGCAGCGACAAGGCATGGGCGCGTTTGCTTTCCTGCCCTTCACCGCCGCGCGTCTCCATGCTCGCCGAGCGATCGAGCAGGAGAATCACCGTCTCCGGCGCTCCACCGGCCGCCGAGCCGATCCATCCGCCCACGAGCGGCCGCGCCATCGCCCAGATGAGAAAAAGCAACACCAGGCAGCGTAAAGCCAGCAGGATGTATTGCCGCAGTTTCGCCCGCCGCGTAGCCGCGCGATTCGCCTTCAAAAGAAAAATCATCGCCCCCCAATGCACCGTCTTGTACCGCAGGCGATTGAGCAAATGGATGACGATTGGCAAGAGCATCGCCGGCAGCACCCACAACATCCATGGCTGGAGGTAGGCCATGGGCTAGGAGGGGGCGGACGGGTGGAGAAACATCCAACACCCAACATTTGCCCCCATTGTACCATGGGCGTCTCGCAGAGCCTCGGCTAACATCCAACATCCAATTGCTCCGCACCGCACTTGGGCAGAACGACAACGCAAACGCTTGCGTTTTGGAGTGCGGTGCTGCTGCACCGCTTTGGGAGTGCCCTCCGAAAGCGGCAGAGCACCGCCGCACTCCAAAACGCAAGCGCTCCGGTTGACGTCTTGGCCAAAAGTGGCGCGGAGCCCGATTGGGTGTTGGATGTTAGCCGAGGCTCTGCGAGACGCCCATGGTACAATGGGGGCAAATGTTGGGTGTTGGATGTTTCTCCGCCCATCCGATCCGGTCCGAAGTAACTCGTTTCCTCCGTTCATCGCCGCCCCCCTTTCGTCCGCTTGATCCGCTGCAACAAAAACTGCGTCAGCACTCCTTCGTACCCCTGGTCGATGTAAGTCATCCGGTAATCCACATCGAACTCCCTGCAGCCATGCTGCAGCGCCGTCAGATATTCGTGCAGCGCCTCGTGATAGGCCTCACGCACCACCGCCGGGTCAGTGATCAAGTCCATCCCCGTTTCCATGTCCACGAAGCGCACCGGCCGCGTGAAATCGAAATCGTATTCCTGCCGGTCGAGCAGGTGAAACACCGCCACATCGTGCTTGTAGAAACGCAGGTGCTTGAAGCAATCGAGCAACTCCGGCACCTCCGTAAACAAATCGCTGATGATAATCACCAGGCTCCGTTGCCGGATACGCTCGGCGAGATCGTGCAACGTGGTGACGAGATTGGTCTCGCCCTGCGGTTTCGCCTCCGAAAGCGTGTCGAGCAGTTGCCGCAGGTGCGTCGGCGTCCGCCGGGGCGGCAGTTCATGAAGCGTCCGATCGGTAAAGCAGACCAGTCCCGTGGCGTCGCCTTGATGCACGAGCAGATGCGCCAGCGTCCCGGCAATCTTCCGCGCAAATTCAAACCGCGTCATTTCGCCGCTGGTGAATTTCATCGAAGCGCTCGTGTCGAGCACCACATAGCAGCGCAGATTCGTGTCCGCTTCGAATTCGCGAATGAAATATTTGTCCGTGCGCGCGAAGACCCGCCAGTCGAGAAATTTGAGATCATCCCCCGGCGCGTATTTCCGATATTCGGCAAATTCCACCGACGACCCGCGCGTGGCGCTGCGGTGAATGCCCGTCACCGACCCCAGCATGGGCAGTCGCACCGAGACCGTGAGCCGCGACAGGCGGGCGATGACCGCGGTGTCGAGAAATTCCCAGTGGTGTTCGGGTTTGGGCATGCTTACGGGAGCACTGGATTTTATCCGGTTCCAGCGATGGGTTTCTGGTTTCTAGTTTCTGGTTTCTGGTTCGTCGTTTCGGTTCGCCGCTCTGCCTACGGACGCGCGGCTCTCAACTCTCAACTCTCAACCATCAACTTCTCCCAATCACTCCCCCGTCTCCGCAATCGCCCGCTTGATGATCTCGATACTGTTGATCCCCTCGCTTTCCGCGTGGAAGTTCACCAGGATGCGATGGGCGAGCACCGGTTCGGCCACGGCGTGGACGTCCTCGAGCCGGGCGATGTAGCTGCCTTGCAAAACGGCCCGCGCCTTGGCTCCGAGCACGAGGTACTGCACGGCGCGCGGCCCCGGTCCCCACATCACCCATTTCTTGATCCAGTCGGGCGCTTCCTCGCCCACCGGACGGCACTTGCGCACGAGTTTCACCACGTGCTCGTAAACGTGATCCGGCACCGGCACGCGCCGGACGATTTCCTGGAACTTGAGCACATCTTCCGCGTGGAGGATTTTGTTCAACGTCGGCGCCGCGCCGCCGGTCGTCGAACGGGCGATCTGCAATTCCTCCGCGGCGCTCGGATAGCCCACGTTGATCAGGAACATGAATCGGTCCAATTGCGCCTCGGGCAGGGGATAGGTGCCTTCCTGCTCGATCGGGTTTTGTGTCGCCAAAACGAAAAATGGCGGATCCAGCTGGAAGCTGTGCTTTCCCGCGTTGATCTTCTGCTCTTGCATCGCTTGCAGCAGCGCCGCCTGCGTTTTCGGCGGAGTGCGGTTGATTTCGTCGGCGAGCACGATGTTCGCAAAAAGCGGCCCTTTCACGAATTCGAAAGCGCGCCGTCCCGGTTGATCCGTCTCCTGAAGAATTTCCGTGCCGGTGATATCGCTCGGCATCAGGTCCGGGGTGAACTGAATCCGCGAAAAGGACATGGACATCATATCCGCCAGCGAGTGCACCAGCAGCGTCTTCGCCAGCCCGGGCACACCCATGAGCAAGGCGTGCCCGCGGGCAAAAATACAGGTCAGCAGTTGCTCGATCACCTTGTCCTGGCCGATGATGACCCTGGCCAGTTCGGCGCGGATTCGGCCATTGAGCTCCCGCAGTTGATCAATTGCCTGAACGTCAGCTTCTTGCGCTACCGGACCGGTGGAATCTTTTTGCATAATGATAGCCTTTGCATCCTCGGCCCACGTTCCACAGGCGGTGGAGGGGGAAGGACCATGGATTAGCGGCGTAAGAGAGCGGAAGGCTGCAAAATGTTCACGACAATTCTTACACCACTGCCAGTTATAATACGCCGCCCGGCCCAGCGTTCTTGCAGAATTGATTTTTGCCCGCGGATTGCGCGGATTGGGCCGCGCTACGTACTCCGCCGTTGGCGAGGATTAAACTCGTGCCCGGCGGCGGCGCAAGCGGGTGAGACCGACCGTCAAGCCCATGGCTGCCCAGAGCATCCCGATGGTGGTCGGTTCCGGCACTACGGCGAGCAGCGTCACATCGTCGCCATCGCTACCGCCTACGTAACTGATCTGGAAGTTCTGGCTGAAGCCACCGGTGGTGACGTTGAAGGTCGAGCCTTCCGCTTCGGGCGTGCCGTTGACGACGAACAGATTTGCGCCGCCGCCATCATTGACCGGGGTGCTGCCGTTGATCAGCGTGAAGGAGGCGCCGTTGGCCGGTTGGCCCGTCAACGTGAGCGCGAGGGTGACGTCGCCGTTGAGCGTGGCGTTTCCGGTGAGCGAAATGGTGTTTCCCGTCAGGGCGCCAATCGCGAGGCTGAGCGTGGAATTACCGGCCAGCGAAAGTGTGCCGGCAGAGACGCTGCCCGCGCCGGAGAGTTGCAGCGCCGCCCCGGAGGCGACACTCACCGCCGTGCTGCCCGAGATGGAGCCGCTGACCAGGAGAGTGCCCGCACTCACATTGGTGAACGCAGTGTAGGTATTCGCGCCTGACAACTCCAGAATGCCCGGGCCGTTCTTGGTGAAGCCGCCAGCGCCGGTGATGGCGCCGCTGATCTTTCCGCCGACACCAGGCGTATTGGGGCTGAGCACGGAGACCGTCTGATAACCCCCGTTGAGATTGAGGGGATTTTGGAAGTCGACCTGGGCGTTGGCGTAGGGCGAGCCGAGGATGAGCGCGCTACCGCTGGCCAGGAATTGTGGCGTGCCGCCCGAACCGCCCCAGACCAATGGGGCACTGGCACCGCCGAGATTGACGGCTTGATTGGACCCGTAGGCGCTGAAGCCAGCGCTGCCGGCATAAAAATCAATGTCGTTACCTGCCGTGCCGAGGGGACGCGTGAAGTTGCCGGTATTCAACTCCAGGATGCCATTGTTTCCGATATTCAGCACCCCGACGCCGTTTCCCGTGGAAACGCTGTTGTTCAACGTCATGCCGGGGCCACTCAGCCGCACGGTCGCTCCGAGGACGTAATTGGCGCCGCTGTTCCCCGACGCGCCGGTCCAGTTGATCAGGCCGTTGCCCATGAGGAACGTTTGCGGACCAGTGACCGGCGCATTGAGCGTCAGCGTGCCGGTGCCAAATTGGTAGATGAAGACCGCGTTCATGCCAAACAAACCGCCTGCGCTCTGGCTGTCGGTAATGGTAAAGGGGTTGCTTCCATCGTTGAGGAAGCCCAGCAAGCCGAACGACAGCGTCGAGCCGTTCAGGTCGAGCGTGCCGCCGGCGGTCGTCGTGTCGATTCGCAAGGAACTCACGGTTTCACCGGCGGAAAGGGTGAGAACGGTATTGTTGGCCGTGAGCACATAGGGGTCCGCAGCCGTAGCGCCCGAAGTGGGGAGCGGAGCCGTGGCATTCAGACGGACCACGCTGTTGCCCGCACCCAGCGCCGGGAAATCGTATCGGCCGCTGCTGTCTTCCATCACGACCGCGGCGTTTCCGCTGCCCGCTGTGATCTGCCCGTCCGTCACCGCAGGTGCCGTGGTAAACTTCAGCACACTGCCGGCACCGGAAAGATTGAGGAACACCACGGAACCAGAATTCCGGGTCAGAGAAGCGGCCGTGACCGTGGTATTGGCATCCACGGCCATAGTGCTCATGCCGGTACTCGCGCCGAGCGTGATCGCGCCGAGTGTCACCGCCGTGCCGCTGCTCGCACCTTTCACTTCGAGCGTGCCGCCAGACAGCGAGATCGCATCTGCCACAGGCAGCACTGTATTACCCCCGCTGTAGTCGAGCACCAGCCGGCCATCGGTGATCGTGGTCGTTCCCGTGTAGGTATTGGCGCCGTCGAAGGTGACCGTATTGCTGCTCGTCTTGTTCACTCCGATGCTCGTCGTGCTCCCGGCAAGATTGACGCCGACGAGGCCGTTTTGCACGCCGTAACCAGTCGCGGTAATGGTTCCGCTGCCGGTGATCGAACCGAGATCAAGGAACACAGCCCCCAGCGTCGGTGAAAATGAGCCGATGGAAAAAGTGCCACCGGCGACGGTGACCGCGTCGCCATTGGCGAGCGCGTTACTCGCCCCCATGACCAGTGTGCCATTGGCCACGGTCGTCAGGCCCGTGTAGGTGTCCGTCCCATTTAACGTCAGCGTTCCGCTGCCGTTCATCGTCAAGGTGCCCGTGGAAATCGTGATCGGCGCATTGACGGTGATGTTGCCGGCGCCGACGAAAGTCAGGGGGAAGGCGTTGCTGCCGGAGCAGGTGATCGCGCTGCCCGTGAGAGTGAGCGTGTTGGAATCGGAGCCGATCGTCGCCGCGCTCTGCAGCGTGATGAGGCCACCGTAAACATTGATTCCACTCACGCTTTCCAGAGCGCCGTTGTTGTTGACCCCAGTGCCGTTGATGTTCAACCCTTCAGCGCCGACCGTGATCCCGCCCGTGAGTTGTAAGGCCGCGCCCGCACTCACCGTGGTGCCGGCAGCGGTTGTCCCCAGCCCCATGGCGTTGGAAATCTGCAGGATCCCGCTCGTGATCACTGTTGATCCCGTGTAAGTATTCGCGGCATTCAAATAGACCGTGCCCGTGCCGCTTTTCGTCACGGTTCCCGTGCTGGTATTGATCACGCTGTTGACGTCGATCGTCCCCGCGCCGCCGAGGGTGAGATTGTAAGTGCCGGTGATGACGGAAGTACTCGCGGAAGTACGGAAGAGGGTGAGCGTACTGCCCGCGGCGGCGGTGATCGTCGAATCGATATCCATCGTGATCAGGCCGTTGGAAGTGTTGTTGCCGCCGAGGCTTTCCAAGGCGCCGCTTCCCGAGACGCCAGCGCCGGCAAGGGACAATGGCTCGGCAATGGTCAAGCCGTTGACGAGCTGAAGAGTCGCACCGCCCGCGACCAGCGTGCTTCCGGCCGTGGAGCCGAGGGCCGAGTTGTTCTGGATTTGCAGAATTCCCGCGCTGACGGTGGTCACTCCCGTATAGGTATTGGTGCCGGTGAAAACCGTCGTGCCGGTGCCGGTCAACTGCACATTGAAGGCGCCAGCGCTGTTATTCGCGATGACCGAATTGATCGTGAGGATGCTATTGGGGTCGAAGTTCGAGAGGAGCATCTCGGCATTCGCCGCGGTCCCGGCCGTGAGTGTGCCGGCATTGCCGGCGGCACCGATCGTCAGGCTCTGCGCGCCGGTGACCAATTGGATCCCGCCGATCGGGCCCAGGTTGAGGGTCTTGCCAGATCCGACGGTGACGACCCGGCTCGTGCTGGTATCGGCCATGGTGACCGAATTGATCGTCGTCGTCCCCGCCGCCTGTGCAACCGCTCCCGTCGATGTCGGGTCGATGGTGAGATTCGAAGCGCTGCTGTAACCCGGGAGCGCCGAAATATTCGTGCCAGTGGCGTAGGTCAAATCGCCGGTGAACGCCTGGATCACGCCGGTGCCGGAGACGCCCGCCCAGGTGGTTGTGGCGGTATTGGGGTTGGTGAATGAAGCCCATGTTCCGAGTAACGTGCCATTGCTCGTTGTCGTAGTGATGCTGCCGGATGCCGGGCCGGTAATCGCCAGGATGGTCCCGGCCGCCTCGCGCGTAATGGCGCCGAGCGTCAGACTCACGCTGCCGCCACTGCCCGAGGTAGCGCTGATCGCTGTCGGCGCCGTCACGTTCACGCCATTGAAAGCTTGCGAGTCGGCAGCCGATGCCGCGCCCTGAATCGCGAGCGTGGCTGTGGAAGCGCTTTGGGTGCGGTTCAAGTCGCCGGTCAGCACCAGGGTATTGGCGGTGACGCCATTGTAAAGCAGGTTGGTGGTGACTGCCGGGGAGGTGCCGGCGAAATTCAAAAGCATCGTCCCGGGATCTAAGCCGCTTCCCGACGGGACGATGATCGTTTCCCCGGTATAGGTGCCGGTGCTGTCCATCGTCAGCGTTCCCAAGCCGGTTTTGGTGAAATTGAAAGAACCGCCGGACTGGGTGAGGCCACCGGTGAAGACCACGTTCGAAGCAGTCGGCGTCGAACTCTGGAAATTCAGCACCGCATTGCCGGTCAGGGTGATGGCGCCGCTCAGGGTCATGCTGTTATCGAAACGAATGGCACCCCGGCCGCTGGTGCTGTCGCCGGTGCCCGCCACGTTGAAATTGGAGGTGTAGGTCGAGGTCCCTTGCAGATCGAGCGTAACGGTCGTCGGCACCACTACTGTGGTCAGCGTATTCAGTTCGGCCGCTGTCGTCGCCCGGACGAAAAGTCCCCCCGTGCCCCCACTGAGCGTGAGTGTGCCGGTCCAGATATTTCCGTTCGATACTCCACTCGTTGACTCGAACTGAATGAATTGTTCGCTGGCGCTGGTCGTTCGATCGATCGTGATGTTACTGCCGGCCACCGTGGCGTCGATGGTCACGAATTGCCCTGACGTCGAGGTATTGTCGCCAATGGCAATGCTGCCTCCGGAATCAATGGTCAGGACGTCGGAAGTGCTACCGGCGGTCAGGACGTAACCTGGATTGCTAGGCCCCACCGTGCCGCTCACCGATGCAAAGATCAGGCCCGCGACGTCGAAACTCCCGGTGAGCGTCACGTTGCGGGTAGGCTCTACCGTCGAACCTCCGCCGCCGCCAAACTGGGCGAAAATCGGCGCTGACGGTGAGGAGTCCGTCCATGTGCCTGCGGGGGCCGTGCCATTCCACCATTCGGGAGTCGAGGTATTCCAATTGCCGCTGCCATCCACAATCCCCGCCGTGGAAGTCGTCCACGTCACTGTGGTGGCGGGCGCGCCCGATGCCCAATGCGCCGCCGCCAGGAAACCGGTGGCCAATGCGCCCTGCAGTGATAACCGCCGGCAATACTTCTTTAGCGCATGTGGGCGAAGAGGGGACCGCTGTTTGGACTTATTTTTACCGGACATGAATGGACGCGAACAGGGAGTTGTCGTTCCGATGAATGGCGTGATTAACAACTGTTAGCCACGCGCTAAAAGGCATCGATATCTGCATTTGGTCCGAGGGGGCCGCGACGATACTCGCGTCGGATCAAAGCGCAAAAACAACCAGCGAAATATTCGTGTTTTTCCGTCGGTTGGCCTTGGGTCATGACAACTTTTTCAGTCCCGGATTTCTTTGGTCCCTTCGCAAATTCGCAGTAAGGCAAAGCCATTTCCGCGGCAGGTGCGCTTTGACATTCGCCGGCAACTTCTTCCTCATTAGGCCTGTCCCGCCTACCGATGTTTTATCCCACGTTTACCCGTTTGATGCGCATCGCCTTGCTCGCCGCGATTTTCTGGGAATCGTCCGCCGCTGTTCATGCGGCGGGCAACCGGATCGATTGCACCGACGAAAGCATCGCCGCGCTCTCCGATCGCCACTTCCTCTCCGAGCCGGATTACTGGCGCGAGCACGCCACCGTGGACGGCCAGTGTGACGGGGCGCGGGTGGCGGCCATGTTGATCGAGGTGGCCAAGGTCTTTCGTCCCGTGAGCGCCAGGGACGAAGCGATCGACGCGCTCGTTCAGCACCGGGTCATCGGCTCGCCCGATGTCTGGCGCAAGAATGCCGTGGAGGGTGGAACGATGAAGGGCGCCAATGTGGCCACGGTGCTGAATCGCTGTGCCATGCGCCTGCCCATCGCTCCGCCGAAATCCGCCACCGCTGCGCCGCTCGAGGCCACCTCGCCCGGCAAGTTGCAGAAGAGCTATGACGTCGTCGTCGCCGGCGCCGGCATGGGTGGGATCGGCACCGCGGTGCAGGCCGCGCGCATGGGGCGTTCCGTGCTGCTCTTGGAAGAAACCGATTGGATCGGTGGCCAGGCCACGGCCGCCGCGGTGACGTCCATGGACGAAGGCCTGCCGATCGTGCGGCACCGCGGATTGTATCGGGAATTCTGCGGACTGGTCGGTTCGCATTACCAACCCCTCGGGATCAATTATCTCACCGCTTATTGGAATGGGCACGTTTGCTTTGAGCCGCGCGTCGGCCGGCATTTGTTGCAGGTTTTGCTGGGGGACGCCCGCGGCAATGGCGTGCTCGATCTCGCCTTGCGGACGCGCGTCACCAAGGTGCTGCGCGAGGGCAATACCGTGACAGGCGTCGAGATCGAGAGCACCACGGATTCCGGTCACGAATCGCACACCGTCGCCAGCAAGGTGCTCGTCGACGCGACCGAGTGGGGGGACGTGATCCCGCTCACCGGCGCCCGCTATCGCGTGGGCAACTGTACCAACGACGCCATCGACCGGACCAAACACGTGCAGGACAACACCTGGACCGCGGTCATCAAACAATATCCGAAGGGGGTTCCCGACGAGTTGATCCTCAAGGAAGCGCCGCCCGGCTATACGGACAAGGTCGCCGACTATTTCGCGCACTCGTTGGTTCCTGGCGATACGATCAACCAAATGAAGCCGTGGGATTGGGCCACCTTCATCGGCTATCGCGGCATGCCCGACAGCTCGCGACCGGGAGATTCGCCGCCGATCACCCGCACGCACCTCAACTACAACAACGACTATCCCGCGACGGTCGCGGAGATTGAGGAACCGGCGGCGCGCTTGAAGACCAATCGCGAGATGCGGCTGAAGACCTTGCGCTTGCTCTACTACATTCAGCACACTCTCGGAAAAACGGATTGGTCCGTGGCCAACGACGAGGGGTACGACACGCCTTACAACCGTGCGGAAATCGATCAGTGGCTGACGGAGCGGCCCGATCTCGTTCCTTATCGGGCGATCCTCTATCATTTTTCCGTGATGCCCTACGTGCGCGAAAGCCGCCGTATCATCGGACTCCACACGCTCACCGCGCACGAAATCGAACGCGTTCCCGGCCCGCCGGTGCAATTTGCCCATTCCGTGGCGCTGGGCGACTACGCCGTCGACCTGCACGGCTCCATGACTCCGCCCTATCTCGAGCTGACGTTGGACCACGAATCCGACATTCCCCGCAAGTTCGGCGAGCGCGGTCTCGGCCCGTTCTCGATTCCCTTCGAATGCTTCATTCCGGAGAAGATCGATGGCTTTCTCCCTGCCGAGAAAAATTTCTCCGAATCGCGCATGGCCAACGGCGCCACCCGCCTGCAACCGCACACCTTGCTCATGGGCCAGGCGGTCGGCGCCATCGCCGCGCTGGCCATTGAGAAAGGGGTCCAGCCGCGCGCCCTCGATCCGGTGCTCGTGCAACACGCGCTCCTCGACGCCGGGGACACCCTTTGCATCGAGCCCGTCGGACATTGGGGCACCAAGGAGTGGAAGGAAAAGGAGGCCGCCATTTTGCAGCATGGCGCCCCCGCGCCGCGAAACTGATTTTCGCGAGCGAGACATCACTCCAATTCCTCCCCTCGGCAAACGGCCACCACTGCTGCCAACACCACCTCTACGCCCCGTAAGCGACCGCCTCGATCGGATAATCCGACTTGTGCACGTCCTTCCAAACGACGCCATCCGCAGAGGCGAGAATGCGTCCGCGCCACGCCGTGCCGAGAAACAAATTCCCGCCGAAGACCGCAAACGTCGGCGGATTTTGATTGGGCACACGTTTCCAGTCCTTGCCATCGAACGAAAAATAAGTCGCGCCCACGCCCACGGCGACGAACTGCCGCCCGGTGAAGACGATCGAGTTGAGATGCTCGCCTTCCACTCCGTGGATGGGCTCGGACCATTTCACGCCATCGGCGCTCGTCCGGCGCAGCCCATGCAACCCGACGCCCACGAAAACGTCCGCGCCGAACGCGACATCGACCAGCGTATCGATCGGCTTCGTCCCTTCCGTATCCTTCCACATCTTGCCATCCGGCGAGGACGCCAGGCGCCCGCGATCCCCCACGCCGACCCACGTGCTCTTCCCATAGGTCACGCGGCGCAGCATGTATTTGCCGTCGATCGGGGTATTGTCCTCCCATTCCACACCGTCCTTGGTGAAGGCGACAAACGGCTTGGCCGCGCCCACCGATCCCGGGTCGCCCCCGAGCGCCATGAAGGTGCCATCGCCGAAAGTGAGTCCGCGAAAATAGATCGAGTATTTGGCGTCGCGCTTCCCGAGGTCCCATTTGGCGCCATCGGTGCTGGAAGCCATGATGTTGTCGCCGCCGTAACTGCCGACCGTGACCATGTGGCCATTGCCAAAAGCCGCCGCCCGGAAGACCTGCCCCTCCTTGCCGAGTTCCGGTTTGCTCCACGTCTGACCGTCTTTCGAGGTCATGCGCAGGCCATTGTGACCGACAGCGAGAAACATGTCAGGCGAGACCGGGTAACTTGCCGTCGTAGCGGGCTTTTGGCGACGATTTGCTTTCGCCGAACTCCGTGAGATTCGCGCCCATGCGATTGGCCATTTCCAGGTACAGATTCGCCACCGGCGTATCCTTTTCGAAGGCGATATGGCGCCCCGGGCGAAGCGTGCCTTGGCCCTTGCCGACGAGGAGCGTGGGATAATCCTTCCGGCCGTGGCCGCCATCCGCCATGTAGCTGGTGTAAAGCAGCATGGAGTTGTCGAGCAATGAGACCCCGCCGTCATCGATCGTCTTCATCTTGCGCACCATCTCGGCGAAGAGGCCCGTGTACCAGGCGTGGATTTGCCGGCAGGCTTCGCGTGAAATCGGATCGGCCTGGTCGACGCGCGCCGCATTCCCCTGGTGCTCGAGCGTGTGGCAATGCCGCTCGTAACCCACCGTCACCACCCCCGGAAAATAAGCGCCGTCGCTGCCGCAGGCAAAGGTGCAGACCCGCGTCGTATTCGTCTGGAAGGCGAGCACCATGAGATCGGACATGATCCGAATGTAATCCGCGTGGCGCTCCGGATCTTCCATCATCGGGCGATCGTTTTTCCAGGCGTCCGCCGTTCCGAGGTCCTTGGGCACGAGCAGGCCGTCCTTGCCCGTCGGCGCCGGACCGAGATCGCGGACATCGCTGCCGTGCTGGGCCGTCAACTGGTCGACGCGCTGTTCCACGGCGCGGACGCTCTCCATGTATTCCGAGAGGCGTGCCCGGTCGCCCGAGCCCAGCTTGCCGGAAAGGCTTTTCGATTCTTCGAGCACGAGATCCAGCACGCTCTTGTCGAGCGACTCGCGGGGGGGCGCCGTCACCGGGGCGCGCCTCGCGACCACCGGACGCTGGCTTCCATGCCCGGCCCACGGCGGTAGCGCCGGCTGGCGGCCCCGGAACATGCGATCGAAAACGAGCTTCGGATTGCCTTCATACGGCACCGGCGACTGATCCGGAGCAAAGCTGAACTTCGTCTCGCCCCGGCCGAGGCCGATTTCCAGCGACGGCAGGAACGTTTCCTTCCCGGCAGCCAGCGCCGCTGCCTGATCCACGGAAACGCTCGCCTTGATATTGCCGCCATCGTTTTTGACCACGTCAGCGCCGGTGAGGTGCAGCGTGGCGCAATGCTGGTGGCCATTGAAGGTGCCTTCGGTGTGCCCATTATGCGCCAGACCGGACAGGAGGAGCAGATCGCTTTTGGCAAAATCGAGCGAACGGAGAATGGACGGCAGATCGGTGAGTGCGCCTTCCGCGCCCGGCTTCCAGGATTCCAGCACCGTGCCGCCCGTGACCGTGAAGATTCCCATGCGCAGCGGAGCCCGGGTGGCCCCCGCCGCGGCGGCGCGCACCGAGCGCGGCAGCATGCATTCAAGGAACGGAAGCGCGAGGGTCGCGCCGGCCCCGCGGAGAAAGGAACGTCGGGAAAGATGGAGGCTCATGGGGTGGATAGGCTGGCGGTGGTGGAAGTGGTCACAGCGTTCTTGCGATATTGGAAAGGGAACGATTTGGCCACCGCCGTGATCAACGTGGCGAATTTGTAGTTGTCCTTGGCGACTGCCGCGGAAATCTCCCGGACCACCGGACGATCATAGCTCTTCAATTGCCGGCCGAGCGCGTAGGTCAGCATCTGCTCGCACAGATTGTCCACGAACCGATCGCGCTTGCCGGCCAGCACCTTCTTCAATCCCGCCGCTCCCTCAAAGCTTTCGCCGCTGGGCAGCACACCCGCCGTATCGAGCGGTTGTTCCTTCGTCGAAACGCGCCAGCGCCCGATCGCATCGTAGTTGTCCAGTCCGAAACCGAGCGGATCGATGCGGCTGTGGCAACCCGCGCAAGTGGCGTTCGTCGCGTGCTGGGCGAGCAATTCCCGGAACGTCTTGATATCGGCCTTGTTCGCCGCGTCTTCGATCTGGGCCACATTGTTCGGCGGCGGGGGAGGCGGCGTGCCCAGGATGACCTCCAGCACGTATTTGCCGCGCTGCGTGGGGGACGTGCGGAAGGTGTGTGAAGTCATCGACAAAATCGCGCCCATGCCGAGCAAGCCGCCGCGATGCTCATCCGGTTGAAGCGCGACGCGCCGCATTTGCGGGCCTTTGACTCCCGCGATGCCGTAGTTCTCCGCGAGGCATTCATTGACGAAAGTGTAGTCTGCATCGAGCAGCGTGGTGATCGGACGATTCTCCGTGCGCAGCGTATCGAAGAAGAGCGTCGTCTCCTGCCGCATCGCTTCCTTCAACTCATCATTGAATGTCGGAAAAAATTCCTGCGTCGGCCGCGCCTCATCGAGGTTCTTCAGCTGAAGCCATTGCGCGGCAAATTCCTCGCTCAGCGCCCGCGCTTTGGGATCGGCAAGCATCCGGCGCACCTGCGCTTCGAGCACTGCCGGATCGCTCAGTTTTCCCTGCGTGGCCACGGTGATCAATTCTGGATCGGGCAGGCTGGCCCAGATGAAATAGGAGAGCCGCGAGGCCAGTTCGTAGTCGCTCACGCGATACGCCTGCGTCGTGCCCGGCGCGGCCCGGTCTTCCTCAATGCGAAAAAGAAAATTCGGCGAGAGCAGCACCGCTTTGAACATCAGCCGGAAGGCCTCAGTGGGAGTTTTCCGCTGGAGCAGGGCCTTGTCGAAAATCGTGCCGTAACGATTGATCTCCTCCGCCGTGACCGGCCGCCGATACGCGCGCGGGAGGAAGCGCGCCATGAGGCCCCGCCCCAACTGGTCGGCGCCTTGGATCGTGGTGGCGCTGCGGAACATCTGGGCGATCGAGGCTCCCGGTGGGGGCGGTGAACCGGGCTTCGCGCCGTCGCCGAACAGCCGGGCCAGCACTTCATCCGCGGCCGCCATGTACTTTTCCGTGAGCGTCGGTGGAATCTTCAGGGCGTCCGCGAGATTGTCGTACCCTTTGCCGACGGGATCCTCCGGCATGCCTACGGCCCCGGCCACGTCGAAGTCCACATTCAGCAAATCGCGCACGGAGCGCCGATATTCACCGTGGGTCAGTCGCCGGATGATCGGCGGCCCCGGCTCCGGCCCGCGCGCGAGCAGCGCCGCCGTGAGCGTATCTTCGACGGCCGCGGCGAGCTTTTCGCGCGCCGCATCTTCCATTTTCGGTTCCTTCGAAGGCGGCATATCGCCACCGCGCAGGACGTCGATCACTTTATTCCAGGTCTCCTCGTCGGCAGCGATCGCCGTGGCCGATTTGTATTCCTCCAGATTCACGTCGCCCTTCTGCTTCTCCGTGCCGTGGCACTTGTAGCAATGCTCCTTGAGCAGCGGCTGGATGTTTGCCCCGAAGCCAGCAAGGACTTCCGGCGAAAGCGCGACCGTTGCCGGCGCCTTTGGCGACGATAGCGCGGCTGCCGGCGCGGGTGGATTCGTCGGCGTGGTCGCCGTCCCTTGCGCTGGGGTGATGGGCGCAATCGCCGCCCCCGGCTTCAATTTCCGATAGTCCTGCAGCCACTTTTCCACCGCGGGCGCATCGGCCGGAGTGAATTTGATCTCCACCTTGGGCAGATCGGCCTTGAGCTTGGCCAGGTCCGCTTCGCTGATTCCCACTTTGCCGAAAGTCAGATGCTGAAGTTTCGGCAACCCCTTGAGCAGTTTCAGTCCCCCGTCGTAAGTCAGCACCGTATCGTTGATCGTCAGGTCCGTCAGCGCCTTGAGCGTGGCGATCGTCGCCAGCGAGGCGTCGGTGATCCGCGGCGTCATCTGCGGGCTGAACATCAAATTCTCCAGTGCGGGATGATTCGCCAGCGCCGCGAGTCCCGCATCCGTCACCCGATCGTGGTTCAATTGCAGCCGCACCAGTCCCTTGATGCTCGCCAATGCCGGCATCCCCACATCGCCGAAGGCCGTTCCGCCGAAGGACACTTCCTTCAGGGTCGGGTGACCCTGGAGAGCCGCGGTTCCCGCCCCCGTGAAATTCAACGCATGGGCGATGCCGAGCTTCGTCACCTTGGCGTCCTTGAACACCGCTAGCCCGGCGTCCGTGATCGCCGCCCCGTTGAAACTCAGCCCCTCCACGCCCAGCTTCACCAACCGGGCCGCAGCCGCGTCGTCGAAGCCTTTGCCCTCGAGAAAGGCCGCCTTCGGACCCAGCGCGGCGATTTCCTTCCAGGCGTCCTCGCTCAACGGCGCGTCCGACTTGAGGGAGAGATAGGGAATGTCCTTGAACGCCCAACTCTTCTCATACTTCGCCCCGAGCGCCGTCAAAGCCGGTCCCAGATTCGCCGCGGAAAGCGTCGCCGCACAGAGAAAAATGGCAAAAATGGGCGCCGTGCGCGCGAGGGAGGGAAACATCTGGGCAGGATTATTCGGCTATACATCCGCCCGGCGGCTCAATTCTAAGCAGAATTGGCGCTGCAAATCATCTTTTTCCCTGTCATTCTTGGGAGCAAATGCCCGTCCTCGCGCCATTTTCCGCTCCGCCCGATGAGGCGCCCGCGGTTGCCGCCGGACCGGCTTCGCCCGGCGGCGAGACCCAGGCCCATCGCGACCTGAAGCGCCTGGCCTTGGTTTGGGCCCAGGCCAGTGGCTATCGCATCGCCGCCGCGGAGGTTTCCCTGCCCAATCACCGGGTGCGCATGGACGTCGCCGCTTGCCGGATGGAACGCGTGCGGGAAGTGCGGAGCCCGAGTGGCCGCGCCATTTCCCGCCCGGCGATCGGCGCGACGGCAATCTTCGAGTGCAAAGCCTCCGCCTCGGATTTCGTGCGCGACGCCCGTTCCTGGCAGAGAACGCAGGAAAAACTGGAAAGCCTCCAGGTCCTGCGTCTGAAAGCCGAGGAGGAGCTGAAGATTCACTACCCGTCGATTCGCAACGGCGACTCGCTCTTCCAGGAATTCGAGACGCTTAATTTCGAACGCCCCGGCTACGAACGGTACGAAAAAATCATTCGCGACATCCGCCAGCTCAGCGCCCGGCTGCACGCCAATACCAAGTTCGATCGCCTGACGAAATACGGCGTGGCCAATCTCTTCTACGTGGTGGCCGAGCCCGGCATCGTCACGAGCGCCGATTTGCCCTGCGGTTGGGGTTTACTCGAACGGACCGGCAACATTGTGATGGTGAAGGTGAAACCCCATTGGCATGACGTCGGCGAAAGCGACCGCCTCGCCTTCCTCCAGCGCATCGCCCTGGCCGGAACCCGCTCCGTGAACCGCGAACAGGGTATCCAATTTGCCGGCCCGTAGATAGATCGTGGGTCCGCTCTTGAATGATACGTCATCGTCGTCGCTTGCGTTTTGGAGTGCGGTGCTGCTGCACCGCTTTCGGATGGCTTTCTCAAGCGGCGGATCACCACCGCACCCCAAAACGCCAGCAACGAACTGAGCATTATCCGCCGGAATGGCGCGGAGCTTTATTGGATGTTGGACGTTGGATGTTGAATGTTGGATGTTCGGCGAAGCCGCATGTTCCTCCTCGCCCTCGATCAAGGCACGACCAGTTCCCGCGCCATCGTCTTCGACTCGACCGGTCAGCCGGTCGCCACCGCGCAACGCGAACATCGCCAGATCTACCCCGAGCCCGGCTGGGTCGAGCACGACCCGGAGGAAATCTGGGAGAATCAATCCGCCGTCGCCATTGAAGCGCTCGCCGCCGCCAAACTTACCGCGCGCGACATTTCCGCCGTCGGCATCACTAATCAGCGTGAGACCACGCTCGTCTGGGATCGCCGCACCGGCCAACCGATCGGCAACGCCATCGTCTGGCAGGATCGCCGCACAGCAGGGGATTGCGCCGCCCTTCGGGCCGCCGGCCACGGACCCCTCTTCACCGGCCGCACCGGCCTGCGCCTCGATCCCTATTTCAGCGGCACGAAACTCGCCTGGCTGCTCCAGCATCGCCCGGAACTGCGCCAACGCGCCGAACACGGCGAAGTGCTGTTTGGCACGATCGATAGCTGGCTCATTTGGAAACTCACCGGCGGCAAGGTCCACGCGACCGACGCGACCAACGCTTCCCGGACGCTGCTCCTCAACCTTCTCACCACCACCTGGGACGAAGACTGTCTCGCCGCATTGAACGTTCCCGCCGCCATGCTTCCGCAGGTCGTCGACAGCAGCGGCATCATCGCCGAGACCGCCGCGCCGCGCGAACTCGCCGGCATCCCGATCGCTGGAATCGCCGGCGATCAGCAAGCCGCGCTCTTCGGTCAGGCCTGTTTCCAGCCCGGCATGGCCAAGAACACCTACGGCACCGGCTGCTTTCTCCTCATGCACACCGGCGACCAGGCGATGATCTCGCACACCGGCCTGGTCTCCACCGTCGCCTGGCGCATCGGCGGACGCACGGAATACGCGCTGGAAGGCTCGGTCTTCGTCGCCGGCGCCGTCGTCCAATGGTTGCGCGATGAAATGCAAATCATCCACTCCGCTCCCGAGTGCGATGAACTCGCCGCCACCGTCCCGGACTCCCACGGCCTGTTCCTCGTCCCGGCCTTCGTCGGCCTCGGTGCGCCCCACTGGGACCCTTACGCGCGTGGCGCCGCCTTCGGCATCACCCGTGGAACGAACCGCGCGCACTTCTGCCGCGCCGCCCTCGAGAGCATTGCCTTGCAGAGCGAAGATCTCCTGCGTTGCATGGAAAAGGATTCCGGCATTCCTCTCGCCGAATTGCGCGTCGACGGTGGCGCCACGCGCAGCGACTTGCTGCTCCAAATCCAGAGCGACTTGCTCGATCGCCCGGTCGTCCGTCCGCGCTGCATCGAAACCACCGCTCTTGGCGCCGCCTATCTCGCCGGCCTGGCCACCGGTGTCTGGCGCGACCGCGCTGAAATCGCCGCCCAGTGGAGCGCCGGCTCGCGCTTCTCGCCGCAAGGCAACCGCTACGAACGCCTCCGCGCCGGGTGGATTCGTGCCGTGGAACGGAGCAAGGCCTGGGCGGAATCATGAATCGAGCCGAACAGCTCGAGCGCCTCACTTCACGTCGCGAGCCGTGGGACATTCTCATCGTCGGTGGCGGAGCCACCGGTCTCGGCGCCGCCGTCGATGCCGCTTCCCGCGGACATCGTGTCGCCTTGATCGAGCAGCACGATTTCGCCAAGGGCACCTCGAGCCGCAGCACCAAGCTCGTCCATGGCGGCGTGCGCTATCTCGAGCAGGGCAATCTCTCCCTCGTCCTCGAAGCGTTGCGCGAACGCGGATTGCTCCTCCGCAATGCCCCGCATCTCACCCACGCGTTGCCCTTCGTCATTCCGTGCTATCGCTGGTGGGAGGCGCCCTTTTACGGCATCGGTCTCATGCTCTACGATGCCCTCGCTGGCCGGCGCGGCCTCGGTCGCACCCGGCTTCTATCCGCTCGCAAAGTCCGCGAGCGCCTCTCCACAATCTCTCCGCAAAATCTCAAAGGCGGCGTCCTCTATTTCGATGGCCAATTCGATGACGCCCGCCTCGCGCTCGCCCTGGCCCGCACCGCTGTCGCCCACGGCGCCGCCGTCACCAATTACGTGAAATGCACCGCGCTGCTGAAAGAGCAGGGGACCATCGTTGGAGTTCGCGCCACTGACTCGGAAACGAGCCGCGGATTTGAAATCCGCGCTCGCGTAGTCATCAACGCTACCGGTGTTTTTGTTGACGACCTGCGCCGCCAGGATCAACCCGACGCCGCCAAGTTGGTCCGCCCCAGCCAGGGCATCCATCTCGTCCTCGCCCGCGAATTTCTCCCCGGCCATTCCGCTCTCCTGATTCCGAAAACTTCCGATGGCCGCGTCGTCTTCGCCGTCCCCTGGCTCGGTCATGTCATTCTCGGCACCACCGACACGCCCGTCCCGGATACGTCACTCGAGCCACGCGCCCTCGAGGAAGAGATCCGTTTCCTCCTCGAGAATGCCGCCCGCTACTTCACCAGACCTCCCGCCCGCGCCGACATCCTCTCCGTCTACGCCGGCCTGCGCCCCTTGGTCAGCCACGGCGACGACACCAAAACCGCCGAGCTTTCGCGCCGCGATTTCATCCAGGTCTCCGCTTCCGGCCTCATCACCATCACCGGCGGAAAGTGGACGACCTATCGCCAGATGGGTGAGGAAGTGATCACCAAAGCCGAGACCAGCGCAGCGCTCGCGGGCCGTCCCTGCGTAACGCCAACCCTTGCGCTGGAAGACGACTTCGACAATGCCATTGCCGCCTTGGCCGCGGCCGACCCCGAACTCGCCGCGCCGCTTCATCCTCGCTTGCCCTACCGTCGCGCCGACGTCGTCTGGGCCGCGCGCGAAGGCCTGGCGCGCACCGTCGAAGACGTCCTCGCCCGCCGCACCCGCGCCCTCTTCCTCGACGCCCGCGCGAGCATCGAAGCCGCCGACGAAGTCGCCGCCCTCCTTTCTCGCGAACTCGCCTGGACCCCGTCGCAGACCGCCACCCGGGCCAACGAGTATCGCGAATTTGCGCGCGGCTATCTGCTTCCCGAGTGAACGCCGCCGGTCGGCATCGACAGTGACGTAGCCCTCACATCGCATTTTCCGTATAACCCACCGCCACGCTCATCCCGGTATCGCTCACGAAGCACAACCTTCCCTCTGCGGCCCTCTCTCGACCCTCTGCGTCCTCTGCGTTTTTCCCTGCCTGTCGCCTACGGTGGCGGCTTCGTCGCAGGATCGCTCACCCCCCAACGCTACGCACTCGCGTAGTTGCGCCTCGCCGTCTTTCGACCATCCTTTCCAATTCAGCCACCTCAGCCAGGTACCCTCTATGAAACTCCCCGACAACCTCGAAGCCAGCGTGAGCAAAGACACCATCCCCACGGTTCGCGTCTCCGGCCAGCACGAAGCCGCGCAGGAACGCAAGGCATGCTATCAATTTCGTTTTGCGCGGGATCGGCGATCACTCGGAGGCAAATTCACCGTCAAGGAAAACGCCCGCCGGTTGTTGCGCTTTTTCTATTTCGAACGGCGCCTCATGCAGGCCCTCGGTGCGTGGACGCTCAGCGTCCCGGAATTCGAGGTGAAGCTCGAGATGGGGCGGCACATTTTCTATCATGCCGATGCCGCCCGGTTGCTGCGCGAACGTCTCACCGAGCAGGAAATGCGTCCGCCCGCCGTGGACTCCTTCCGCGATCCCGAGATCGATCGTTTCATCGAAGAAATGCTCAGCGCGAATTCGGCTGCGGAATTACTCGTCGGCATCCATCAAGTCGCCGGGCGTGCTCTCTCCATCGCCTATCGCCATCACATCGACGTCACCGATCAAGTGGCCGACGTGCCCACGATCCGTTGCCTGCGCCGTATCCTCACCGACTACGAACCGATGCTCGAGTGGGCGGAAATGGCCATCGGCGCTTACATCGAAGGCGGTGTCGATGAAGCCGGCCTCGCCGCGTGGCGCTGGCATCTCGACCGCCTTCTCCGCTCCATCGGCGGTGTCACTGGCAGCGATGACCGGACCGAGGCGCCGGCGCCTTTGCGCATCGACGGCAAACCTTTCGAGCGCGGCACCGTGCCCCAGCGCGACGTTCGCTTCGACACCTTCAAGACCACCGGCGATTACGACAAGGCCGACGGCGAAGAGCGCTTCCCGAAGGACTCCTACGAAGCCCTGCGCCTCCGCTTCATCCGCACCCAGCGCGACGAGATCGACGCTATCGAAGCCTTCGGCACCTTCATCTGGGATATTCGCTTCAAGGATTTCGAAGCCGAGTACGACCTCGCGCGTATCACCTGGGATGAAGCCCGCCACACCGAGATCGGCCATCGCGCCATGCTCATCGCCGGCTACGATCCCTTCGAACTTCGCAATCGCCTCACCGGTTCGACCTGCCGCGGCCCGATGGATCCCGCCTTCGCCATGGCCGAGATCAATCTCTTCGGCGAAGTCGGCGTCCTCAAGACCATCAACCAACTCATCGACGCCGCCGCCGGTCGCAACGACGAAGTCCTGCGCCACGTCGCCGACTTCATTCGTTCCGACGAACGCACCCACGTCCGCAAAGGCACGCGCATCATTGGTGTCATGACGGATCTCGACGCCAAGGCGCTCGAACTGCGCACCCGCGAGCTCTTCACCGAATGCCTCGTCAGCCTCGGCGCAGTTCAAAAGGACATGGACGTTTTCACCGTGAGCCGCGAAGACATCGAATTTCTCGTCGGCGAATAGTGGCGAATGACGAAGCCTCGAGCGGCGATCCCCTTCGCTGACTCCGGTAATTCCTTCGTCATTTCTGTTCAGGACGATTCTCATCGATCTTGACGCTCAATAACCCGCCCGATACGCACGCCGCATGTCGGTGCGCGTTTTCGATTGCCCCCAGTGCGGTGCGCCGGTGACGTTGCGCGCCTCCACCGCAGTGTTCGCCGTCTGCGAGCACTGCCGTTCCATGGTCGTCGTCCGGGGATCTTCGGCCGAGGTGACCGGCGTCATGGCCGTGTTGCCGCCCGATTTGAGCCCGTTCCAAATCGGCACGCGCGGCGAATGGCAGGGTCGCGGCTTTGAAATCGTCGGCCGTGTCCGCGTCGATTGGGAGGAGGGGACCTGGAACGAATGGTGCATTCTCTACGACGCCACCAAGACCGGTTGGCTCGCGGAAGCCCAGGGCCTCTTGATGATCAGCTTCGCCACCGAAGTGGCCGAAAAGCTCCCGACCTCGATCCGCGATTACCTCCACGGCAAGCAGATGAGATTGAACGGAACGCTCTGGACCGTGAGCGACGTCAAAAACGTCACTCACCCCGCCAGCGAAGGCGAACTCCCGTTCGTCGCTCCGCCGCAACAAACGCGAACCAGCGTCGATCTCATGAATCCGGGCGGCGGCTTTGCCACCATCGAACTCGCCGACGACCAGGCCGAGGTCTACATCGGCGAATACGTGGATTTCGATGAACTGAAATTCGCCAATCTCCGTCCGGTGCCCGGCTGGAATGCCGAAGTCGCGCAGGAAAAAGGTCGCACCACCGCGCTCACCTGTCCGTCCTGCGGCGGAGCCGTTCAGTTGCGCGCCGCCGGTTACTCGATGTCCGCCGTCTGCGGTTCGTGCGGGGTGGTCATCGATACCTCCAGGCCGGAAGTGCAGGTCATCCAGAATGCCGACATCGCCAACCGCACACTCGCGCCCCTCCTGCCCATCGGACAGCGCGGAAAGCTCTTCGGCACGGACTACGAAGTTATCGGTTTCGTCACGCGCGAGGATCGCGAATCGCATTGGTCCGAGTATCTGCTTTTCAATCCGTGGCAGGGTTTCCGATGGCTCGTCACCTTCGAAGGCCACTGGAGCTTCATCGAGCGTGTACCGACCATTTCCGATCTGACTTCCAATGTCATCGAGTGGAAGGAGCACGTCTATAAGTTCTACGCCAAAAACATGGCCACTGTCACCGGTGTCCTCGGTGAGTTCTACTGGAAGGTCCGCCGCGGCGAACGCGCCGAGGTTTGCGATTACGTCGCGCCGCCCCATATCCTTTCAAAGGAAGTTTATCCCGGCCTCAACGAATTCGCCTGGTCGCACGGCATCTATGTGGAACCGCGCCTCATCGCCGAGGCCTTCGGGGTCAAACTCCCGTCCTCCGGTTGGGGCGTTTATTTGAACCAGCCCAATCCCTACGGTCTGCATTGGAACGAAATCCGGTTGCCCTTTTTCGCGGCGCTCTGTGCGCTCATTTTCCTCCAGGCCTATTTCGTCCAAAACCGGCCCGAGGTCGAACTGACGAGCGCCCATTTCCAATATCAGCGTCCGCCGGCCATCCCCGCCGCGACGACCCTCCCATCAGCCCCGCCCGCCGAGCCCACACCCCTGCCATCCACCCCGCACTTCACCGTCACCGGCGCCGACCAGCGAGTCACCATCGAGGTCGCGGCGAATGTGAACAACAGTTGGCTCGATCTCGATCTCGACCTGGTGAACGTCAAAACCAATGCCTCCTATCCCGCTGAGGTCGAGGTCAGCTATTACTACGGAAGCGATTCCGATGGTCCCTGGTCCGAGGGCGCGCAGACTGCGACCGTCTCGCTCCCGGCCATTCCGCCCGGCGAATATTTTCTCACGGCAGAGCCGACTGCCGACCCTCAACTCTGGTCAACCGAATACAGCGTCCACGTCACGCGCGGCGGCGTCTACGCCTCGAATTTGATCGTGATGCTCGCCGCAGTTCTATTCTATCCCGCCATGCTTCTTTGGCGTCGCCATACCTTCGAGCAAGAGCGCTGGGGCGACGCCCATGGTTATGCCTGGCAAACGACTGACACATGATCCGCCATCCCCTCTATCTCGGAATTTGCCTCCTCGCCGTCGCCTATCTCGGTACCGCCAATTCCCGTGGCTGGAGCTTCTGGCACACTCTCGGTCATCCATTTTCATCCAGCGGACACTCCGGCTATTACGGCGGATTCAACCACAAATAAAACCCCTACCATGAACTGGCTCACTCTCGGTAATTCCATCCTCTACGCCCTCCTCGGCGTGGTCATCTTTTGCGTCACCTTCATCGTCGTCGACAAATTCACCCCTTACCACCTGTGGAAAGAACTGGTGGAAAAGCAAAACACCGCCATCGCCATCGTCGTCGGTTTCTTCGCCCTCGGCATCTGCGTAATCGTCGCCGCGGCGATCCATTGATCGGCAGAATGATCGTCCTGCGCCAGTTCGGTCTCGGCCGTCGTGTTTTGGCGACTGCGCCGGGAGTTTCGAGTTTCGAGTTTCGGGTTTCGAGTTCCCCGCAGCGAGAATATCTCCCCATCTCGGACCCCATTCCCGCAGCGGAGTCCATTGGATGTTGGATGTTGGGTGTTGGGTGTTGGATGTTTCCCTCCTCCTGCTGACATGCGCGACCGCGGCACCCGCCTCCTCCTCCTGGCGTCGGTCTTCACCATCGCCACCTGCGGGCTCATTTACGAACTCATCGCCGGCACTGTCGCCAGCTATCTCATCGGCGATTCCGTGCTCCAGTTTTCGACGGTCATTGGCGTCTACCTCTTTGCCATGGGCGCCGGTTCGTGGCTCTCCCGCTACGTCGAGAAAAACCTTCTCGGCACTTTCATCCAGGTTGAGTTTCTCATCGCCCTCTTCGGCGGTTCGGCAGGTGCGACGCTCTTCGTCCTCTTCGCGCACGTCAGCCCTTTTCGCGTCGTCCTTTACGCCATCGTCTTGCTCATCGGCACACTCGTCGGTCTGGAAATCCCGCTCCTCCTCCGCATCCTCGAAGGCCGTCTCGTTTTCAAGGACCTCATCTCCAAAGTCCTCACCTTCGATTACATCGGCGCACTGCTCGCCTCGCTCCTTTTCCCGCTCGTCCTCGTGCCTTATTGCGGCATCGCGCGTGCCGGCTTTCTCTTCGGCATCCTCAATGGCGCCGTCGGTCTGGTCGCACTCTGGGCCTTGGGACAGCAAGTGCCCCGCGCTCATCTTCTCCGCGTCAGTGGCCTCGCCGTGCTCGCGCTTCTCGGCACGGGTTTCGTCTTTTCCGAGCGCATCATCACCTGGAGTGAAGCCGCCGCCTACGGCGAAGACATCATCTTCGCCAAATCCACGCCGTATCAGCGCATCACCATCACCCGCCACGACGACGACCTGCGCCTCTACCTCAACGGCAATCTCCAGTTCAGCACCCGCGACGAATATCGTTACCACGAATCGCTCGTCCATCCCGGTCTCTCACGTCTGCCGCAGGCGCGCCACGTCCTCGTTCTGGGCGGCGGCGATGGCCTCGCCTTGCGCGAAATCCTGCGCTACCCGCAGATCGAATCCGTCACTCTCGTCGATCTCGACCCGGCCATGCCGCGGCTTTTTTCCACGCAGGAAATGCTCACCAAACTCAACCAGGGCGCGCTCACTGCACCCCGTGTGAGGGTCATCAACAGCGACGCCTTCACCTGGCTGAAGAGCAACCGCGAAACCTTCGATTTCATCGTCGCCGACTTTCCCGATCCTTCCAATTTCTCCATCGGCAAACTCTACACCACCGCCTTCTACCAACGCGCGCGAACCGCACTCGCCCAGGATGGCGCGATGGTCATCCAGTGCACCTCGCCATTCGTCGCCCGCAAGAGCTTTTGGTGTATCGACCAAACTTTGCACGCCTGCGGTTTCATCACCGAACCCTATCACTGCTACGTCCCGTCCTTCGGCGAGTGGGGCTTTATCCTCGCCTCCGTTCGCCCGCTTCCGCCGGCAATGCAACTCCCCGAAGGCCTCCGTTTCCTCGACGAGCGGAATGTCGCCTTGCTCTTCGAGTTCCCTCCCGACATGGCCCGCGTCCCCACCGAAATCAACCGGTTGAACAACCAGGCCCTCGTCCGTTATTTCGAGGCAGAATGGGCCCGCTACACGCGTTGATGAAGACGACGCGTCGAACCTTCCTCGCTTCCGCCGGGGCCGGCGCCATGGCTCTCGTCGCCGGTTGCGCCCGGTCACCCGCTGAATATCCCGGCGCCATTCTTGGCGCCGCCTCCGCCGCCGGGCACCGCATTCGCGACGGCCACTTTCCCGCTCCCAGCGAAATTCGCGAAGTGGGCCACGTCATTGTCGGTGGGGGCATCGCCGGCCTTTCCGCCGCCCGCCGTTTCGACCAAAAAGACGCGCGCGATTTTCTCCTCCTCGAACTCGATCAACAGCCCGGCGGCAACGCCGCCTCCGGTCGAAACTCCGTTTCCGCCTATCCGTGGGGCGCGCATTACGTCCCGCTCCCCAACGACGACTCCACCGAAGTGCTCGCCTGGTTCGAGGAGCTCGGGCTCATCCGCGGCCGCGACCCTCGAGGTGTGCCGATCTACGACGAAGAAACCCTCTGCTCCGATCCCATGGAACGCCTCTTTGATGCCGGCCGCTGGCAGGAAGGCCTTCTCCCGCAGATCGGCATCAGCACGGAAGATCGCCGGCAATACGAATCTTTCTTCGCCCGCATGTCCGCCTTTCGCGACGCACGCGGCAGCGATGACCGCCCAGCCTTCACCATTCCGCTCGATCTCAGTTCGCGCGATCCTGAGTTTCTCGCCCTCGATCGGATCACCATGGCCGAATGGATGCGCGCCCAGCGATTCGATTCCGCCCCGCTGCTCTGGCACGTCGATTATTGCTGCCGCGACGACTACGGCGCTGGCCTCGCTCACATCTCGGCCTGGGCGGGTGTGCATTACTTTGCCTCTCGCCGCGGCCACGCGGCCAATGCCGACGCAGATGCCGTGGTCACCTGGCCGGAGGGCAATGGCTGGCTGGCCCACCGACTCGCGGAACCACTCGGCGAGCGCTTTCGCAGCGGCTGCGTCGTCTTCAATATCGAAGAAGATGGGCCCAACGTTTTCGTCGATTACCTGGATCTCGCCCGCGAGCGCAGCATCCGAGTACGCACCCAGGGCGTCGTTTGCGCCGCTCCGCGTTTCGTCGCCACGCGCATCGTGCGCGGACTCGCCCCCGCCCCCGGCCTCGAATATTCCCCCTGGATGGTGGCAAACGTCACCCTCGACCGGATGCCCGCCGGCGATGGCGTCGAGTTGGCCTGGGACAACGTCTCCCGCGCCAGCGCTTCGCTCGGCTATGTCGTCGCCACTCACCAGAACATGCACCCCGTACCTCGTGAAACCGTCCTCACTCATTACTGGCCGCTCGACGCTGCCAGTCCGGTCGAGGAACGCCAGCGCGCCATCGTCAAAACACATCGCGAGTGGTGCGATCTCGTCGTCGCCGATCTGTCCTCTTTCCATCCCGGCATTGCGCCGCACATCCGCCACATCGACGTCTGGCTTTGGGGCCACGGCATGATCCGCCCCGTCCCCGGATTCATCTGGGGCGAAACCCGTGCCCGCCTCTCAGAGCCCCACGGCAGGATCGCCTTCGCCCATTCCGACATGAGCGGCATTTCCATTTTTGAAGAAGCCTTCACCCGCGGCTATCACGCCGCCGACACCCTGCTCGCCCAGCATGGATAAACCCTTCGCCCGCCATACCCTCCTCGAACTGCACGGCTGCGATCTCGCCGTGTTGAATGCTCCCTCCGCCCTGAAAGAGCTGCTTTGCGAAGCGGTGCGGCTGGGCCACGGCACCATCGTCACCGACGTCTTTCACACCTTCAGCCCCCACGGCGTCAGCGGCGTCGTCGTCATCGCCGAGTCGCACGTGGCCATTCACACCTGGCCCGAACACGGCTACGCCGCCGTGGATATCTTCTCCTGCGGCACGACCCTCGACCATACCGTCATCCGCGATCACCTTCGCGACGGCCTGCGCGCCTCTCGCCTTGAAACGCGCGAACTCACCCGAGGATAATCCCTGTCGCCATCCTGCAACTTGATCAAAGATACCCTTTTCGCAAACTCCGCCGCCCATGGACCCTGAAGTTCTCTGCATCGGTCACGCCGCCTACGATCTCGGCGTGGTCGTCGAGCGCTTTCCCGAAGAAAACAGCAAATGCGAAACCCGCGAGTTCTTCGAATCCGGCGGCGGTCCCGCCGCCACCGCCGCCTATCTGTTATCCTCCTGGGGCCTGCGCACGGCCTTTGCGGCGGTGGTCGGTGACGACGTTTTTGGACAGCGGATTCACGATGAATTCGAATGCGTCGGCACCAATGTTTCCCTGCTGGAAATGCGCCCGCACCATTCCACGCCCGTCTCCCTCATTCTCATCAACCGGGAAAATGGCAGCCGCACCGTCGTCAACCGCAAGATCGACAGCCGCCCGCTGCGGCTCAACAAAAGCGTCCTCGCAAAAATCTCCCCGCGCATCCTTCTCTTCGACGGACACGAGTTGGAAGCCTCGCTCGAGGCCATGCAGACTTCCCCAACGCCATTTCCATTCTCGATGCCGGCTCCTTGCGCAAAGGCACCGCCCGCCTCGCCGGCGAAGTGAATTATCTTGCCGCCTCCGAGCATTTCGCCCTCCAGGCGACCGGCCTCACCACTCTCGAGCGCGTCGAAGATCAGGTGAAATGCCTCCGCCTTTTGCGCGAAAAATTCCCCACCGTGACCATCGTCACCCTCGGCGAACGCGGATTGATCGCCGACGATGGCGACGGCTTCCGCGTTCTCCCCGCCTTCCCGGCGCGCATTGTCGATACTACCGCCGCCGGCGACATTTTTCACGGCGCACTGGCCTACGCCTTCGCCAAGTTCATGCCCCTCTGGGAGGCCCTGCCATTCGCCTCCATGACCGCTTCTCTTTCCGTCAGCGCATCCGGTGGACGGGCCTCCATTCCCCCATTGGCCAAAGTGAAGGAGGCCCTCGCCCATGCCGGATGATCGCGCTTTCGCCGGCAGTTCGCTCTGCGTCGTCGGTAACGTCAACCGTGACATCAAAACCGCGCCGATGCGCGCCGGCGATCACCTCTTCGCCGACGGCGAGACTTCCGTCGCTTCCATCGCCGAAACCATCGGCGGCGGCGGCGCCAACAGTGCTTTCGCTGCCGCCTCTCTCGGCGCTCGCGTCGCTTTTCTCGGCAAGGTCGGCGCCGATCCTCTCGGCGATCGCCTCGAGCGCACCCTCACCAAATACGGACTCGCCGCGCATCTCGCCCGCGCCATGGAGCACGCCAGCGGCACCTCCATCGCGCTTTCCTTCGACACCGGCCACCGCCATTTCATCAGCAGCCTCCCGGCCAACGAAGCCCTGTGCTTCAGCGATCTCGATCTCGACGCCGTCCGCGGCTGTCAGCATCTGCTCCGTGCCGATCTCTGGTTCTCCCAGGCCATGCTCTTCGAAGGCAACCAGGCGCTTTTTCAGGCCGCGCGAAAGTCAGGGATTCCGGTCTCCATCGATTTGAATTGGGACCCCCAATGGGGCCGTGCCTCCAGCGCCGAAATCCGCGCCCGCAAACAAGCCGTCCGCGACATCCTCCCGTCCGTCAGTCTGGCCCACGGCAATATCCGCGAACTGACCGAATTCGCCGACGCTCCCGACCTCGATACCGCCCTCCGTTCTCTCGCCGATTGGGGCGCCGAGGCCGTCGCCGTCCATCTCGGTTCCAAAGGCGCCGGCTACTACCATCAAGGCTCGCTCGTCACGGCGCCACCCGCCCCCGTGAAATCGCCGCTTCACGCCACCGGCACCGGCGACGTCCTCAGCGTCTGCCTCATGCTCCTTCATCACCGCCAGGACATCCCCATCCTCGACCGCCTGCATCTCGCCAACTCCATCGTCGCCGAGTTCATGGAAGGCAAGCGTCGCCTCATTCCTCCGTTGGCAGATTAGGCCGGATTTTACGGGACGAACGGGAGAAGCGTGTCCGATCAGCCAAATTGGATGTTGGATGTTGGATGTTGGGTGTTGGATATTGGGTGTTCCCCTCCGTCCTCCGCACCCATTCACCCCTAAACTTCCGCCATGAAAGTCGGCCTTTTCACCGTCATCCTCAACCATCTCAAGTTCGAAGCCGCCCTCGACTATGTCGCCCAGCTTGGCGTCCAGGCCGTTGAAATCGGCGCCGGCGCCTGGCCGGGCACCAATCATTGCGACGTCGAGGCCTTGCTCGGCAGCGATCAGAAACGCCGCGAATTCCTCCACGCCATCACCTCGCGCGGCCTCCAGATCTCCTGTCTCTCCGTGCACGGCAATCCCATCCATCCGAAAAAGGACATCGCCGCCGCGCACGACGCCGATTACCGCCGCTGCGTCCTCCTCGCGCAAAAGCTCGGCGTGGAAGTCGTCACCACATTTAGCGGTTGTCCCGGCGGCGCACCCGGCGATTCCCAACCGAATTGGGTCACCTGTCCCTGGCCACCAGAATATCTCGAGATCCTCGATTACCAATGGAAGGAAGTCGTCATTCCCTATTGGGAAAAAACCGCCGAGTACACCCGCAAAAACGGCATCAGGAAAATCGCCTTCGAAATGCACCCGGGCTTCGTCGTCTACAATCCCGAGACCCTCCTCAAGCTTCGCCACGCCGCCGGCCCCGAGATCGGCGCCAACTTCGATCCGTCGCATCTTTTCTGGCAGGGCATCGACCCCTGCGCCGCCGTCCGCGCCCTCGCCGGCGTCATCTGGCACGTCCACGCCAAGGACACCTCCATTCACCAGTGGAATTCGAAAATCAACGGCGTCCTCGACACCAAACATTATCGCGAAGAACTCAGCCGCTCCTGGATTTTCCGCACCGTCGGCTACGGCAATTCCCGCCAGTGGTGGTGCGACTTCGTCTCCACGCTGCGCATGGTCGGTTACGACCACGTCCTTTCCATCGAGCACGAAGACAGCCTCATGACCACGCCCGAAGGCCTCACCAAAGCCATCACCTTCCTGAAAAGCATCGTCCTCCAGGAACCCAAAGGCGAAGTCACCTGGGCCTAGCCGAGTCCCATACTTCCTATTCTTCCTATCACTCCCATTCTTCCCATCCGTCCGACCGCCGCCGATCCACGGTAAAACACCTGCCCAACCATGCCCCTGACCCACACTCGCGATCTCTTTGCCAAAGCCCTCCAAGGCAAATACGCCATCGGCGCCTTCAACTTCCACAACATGGAAGGCCTCCAGGCCATCGTCGAAGCCTGCGACGAGGAAAAAGCCCCGGTCATCCTCCAGATTTCCGCCGGCGCGCGCAAATACGCCCACCCCCTCTATCTCAAAAAACTCATCGAAGCTGCCGTCGGTCTCTCCTCCATTCCCATCGCCATTCACCTCGATCACGGCGACAGCTTCGCCCTCTGCAAAACCTGCATCGACGAAGGCTTCACCAGCGTCATGATCGACGCCAGCCACGAGCCCTACGAGAAGAACATCGAGATTTGCCGCGAAGTGGTCGAGTACGCCCACCGGCACGATTGCGTCGTCGAGGGCGAACTCGGCATGCTCATCGGCGCCCAGCACGACGAAGGCGAGGAAGGCGGCGGCTATTCCAAAGGCGGCTGCTACACCCACCCCGACGAAGCCGTCGACTTCGTCAAACGTTCCGGCGTCGATTCCCTGGCCGTGGCCATCGGCAACTCCCACGGCGCTTACAAATTCAAAGGCGAACAACACCTCGACCTCGACCGCCTCAAGGCGATCAAGAAAGCGCTGCTCGACGCCGGCCTCGGTGATTACCCCCTCGTCCTCCACGGCGCTTCCAGCGTCCCCAAAGATCTCGCACAGTTGGTCAACGAATACGGCGGCAAACTCGGCGAAGACACCGCCGGCGTCCCCGAAGCCGACATCGAAGTCGCCCGCCGCACCGGCTGCACCAAGGTCAACATCGACACCGACCTCCGCATGGCGCTCACCGGCGCCGTCCGCAAAGCCCTCGCCGACAGCCCCAAGGAAATCGACCTTCGCAAGTATCTCGGCCCCGCCCGCACGAAGGTCAAAGAACTCGTCCGCCACAAAGTCCGCAACGTCCTCTGCTCCGCCGGCCACGCCTTCGATTGAGCCCGCCAGCCTGCACGCGCCGCCACTACACGTAGCGCCAGCGCCATTGGGTGTTGGATGTTGGATGTTGGATGTTGGATGTTCCCCTCCGTCCCCCAATCACCGCTGCGCACACCACTCCCCCCACATCGCCCGGTACGCCCCCTCGATCTGCCGGGTAAACCGCGCCTCATCCATCAGCACCGATTTCTCCATCCGCGCCCGCAGCGTCCGCCGCAACTCCGCGAGGCGCGGCAAATCATTGGCCAAACTCACCGCGATCTTCACGTATTCATCCTTGGAAAACGTCACCAACTCCGGCAGCTCGAGATTATTCAAAATACTCAGCCCCGCCCGCGAAACGGCGCGTTCTCCCGCCAGGCTCACCACCGGCACTCCCATCCTCAAAGCATCCAGACTCGTCGTGTGCCCTCCATACGGAAACGGGTCCAGCCCAATGTCTATCCGGTGGTACCGCTCCAGATATTCCTTCCACGGGCACGGCGTCACAAACTCCACCCGTTCCGCCGCCACCCCTTCCTTCGCCAGAAAATCCAGCGTCCGTTGCCGTTGACTCCCCAAGCCACTCAGCAACACCAGCCGCGATCCCGCCACCTCCCGCATCACCCGCGCCCAAAGCTTCAGCAGCGCGTCATTGATTTTGCAGAAGTTATTGAGACTCCCAAAGGTCACCGACCCTCCCTCCTGCGCCGGCAATTCATTCACTGCCACCACCGTCCCGCACGGGTCATAACACCAGAAACTATCGATGTGAAAAACCCGCTCCGCGAGTCGAAGATCGGAGTTCGGAGATCGAAGATCGGGCTCGCTTTTTCCCCCGATCTCCCATCTCCCGTCTCCCATCTCCGAGGCGTCAGCCTCCAGCCACCGATCGCTGATCCGATACTCGATCGCCTCCAGTCCCGAACTCTCCGGATATCCCGCGAAACTCACCTGCACCGGCGCCGGTCGTCGTGCAAAAATCGGCAGCCGGTTGCCGGCTGTGTGCAGCGCCAGATCCACCAGAATGTCGATCCCATCGCGCTGGATCATCTCGGAAAGCGCGCCATCAGAAACGCCCGCCGTGTAGCGCCAATCATCGACATGACGATGAAATTCCTCGGTCAGCGCATCCGCCTTGCGCGTTGTCGGATAGCAAATGATCTCGAAGCCTTCACGGTCGTGGTGTCGAAAGAGCGGCAGCACATTTCGCGCAACCACGTGTTCGCCAAATTCCGGCAACACATACCCGATCCGCAGTCGCCGGGCCGGATCGCGTTCGTTCCGGTACGGCGCTGCCCGTCGCTTCTCTGCTCCGCCGCATTGCTCGTTCCAGCATCGTTGCTCCTCGCGGATGGCGCCGAGCTGCGTTTCTCGAAAGAGAAGTGTCAGGATTAAATTGCTCCGGAGCCCGGCGTCTCGCGGCTTCAATCCGATCGCCCGGCGGTGCATGGCCAGCGCCTCGTCGAGACGGCCCTGCTGCCGCAGGAGATTGGCCAGGTTGCCATACGCCTCCGCGAAATCGGCTTTCAGTTGGATCGCCCGGCAATACGCCTCGATCGCTTGATCGGGCTGTCCCGCGCTCGAAAGAGCGTTGCCGAGATTATTCTGCGCCTCGGGATATCCCGACCGGAGCTCGATCGCCCGCCGGCACGACGAAATCGCTCTCGCCAGCGCACCCTGTTCCCAGAGCGCGTTGCCCAGATTATTGTGCGCTTCCGGATAATCCGGCCGCAGTTCCAGCGCCCGGTCATACGCGGCCACGGCCTCGTCCCCCCGCCCGGAGCCCTTCAGCGCATTGCCGAGATTATTGTGCGCCTCCGCGTAGTCGGGACGGAGTTCCAGCGCCCGACGGCAGGCGGCGATTGCTTCCTCATACTCCCCGATCGTCTGGAGCGCATCGCCAAGGTTGCTGTGGGCCTGCGCGAAGAGCGGTTGCAGTTCGATGGCTTGACGATAGGCGGCGATCGCCTTGTCGATTTGTCCCATCGCGAAGCAGGCCACGCCAAGGTTGGAGTACGCCACAAAATTATCCTCTTTGAGCGCCAGCGACCGCTGAATGAATTCGCCGGAGGCCTCATAACGTCCGACCTGCTGCGCGATAATCCCCAGATGGTGCAGTGCGTCCGCGTGATTCGGCTCCACTCCGAGAATCTGCCGGTAAATCCCCTCCGCCTCTGCCAGTCGTCCGGCCTGATGGTACTGGACGGCAAGGTCAAAGGCTTGCTGAATGTTGAGGGGCGGCATTGGCGGGTGGGGGAATCAAAACAAGTCACGCCGACCCAACGCAATGCAATCCAGCCCGCCATCTCCCATCTCCCATCTCCCATTCCGCATTCCCTTTACGCGATCACGTCAACTCCCGGCCCTGTCAAAGGGCGCCATCTCGGGCTTATTGTAGGAGTTTGTTGCCTTCTCTTCCCCAAATGAGCCGATACCTCTGGACGCTGCCCCTCGTCTTCTCCGCCTGCCTCGCGCGAGCCGAGGTCGATCCGGCGCAGATCCCGCCCCCCGCTGCCAGCTTCGACTTCGCGAGTGAAGTCCAGCCGCTCCTCGAGCAACGCTGCGTTTCCTGTCACAACGAACGCAAACACAAGGGGCAATTCCGCATCGACACCCGCGAGCAGATGATGAAAGGCGGCGAAGACAGCATCGCCGTCGTCGAGGGCAAGAGCGCCCAGAGCCCGCTCATCCATTACGTCGCCCGGCTCGTTGTCGACATGGATATGCCTCCGGACAAGGAGCACGCCCTCACCCCGCAACAGGTCGGCACTCTCCGCGCCTGGATCGATCACGGCGCTCCCTGGCCCGCGGGTCTCGTCCTCGCGCCCCCGAACAAAGACGAAGCCAACAGCGCCGAGGCCCTCGCCAAGCTGCCGCCGGCCGCCACCCGCAAAGTGGATTTCGTCCACGACATCCAGCCCATCTTCCAGAACGCCTGTTACGAATGCCACGGCCCGAAAAAGCAGGAAGCCCAATTCCGCCTCGATCATAAGCCGACGGTACTGAAGGGTGGGGAACTGGGTGTCGCCATCGTCCCCGGCAAAAGCGCCGAAAGCCTTCTCGTGCAATTCGTCGGCGGCCTGCAGGAGGACGATATCATGCCCAAGAAAGGCCCGCGTCTTTCCGCAGAACAGATCGGCCTGCTTCGCGCCTGGATCGATCAAGGCGCCGATTTTCCCGATTCCGCCTCCGTGGTCTTGAAAGACACGCGCGATCACTGGGCTTTCAAGCCGCCGGTGAAACCAGCCGTGCCGGCCGTCAAAGCCGACGCCTGGCCGCGCAATGACATCGATCATTTCGTCCTCGCCCGTCTCGAGCGCGAAGGCCTCGCCCCGTCGCCGGAAACCACCAGGGAAACTCTCCTCCGCCGTCTCTCGCTCGATCTCATCGGCCTTCCGCCAACGCCCGAAGAACTCGCCGCCTTCCTCAACGATCCCTCTCCCGACGCCTATCAAAAGCAAGTCGACCGCTTGCTCGCCTCGCCGCACTACGGGGAACGCTGGGGCCGTCACTGGCTCGACGTCGCCCATTACGCTGACTCCGACGGCTACGAAAAGGACAAGCCCCGCTGGATTTGGTTTTATCGCGACTGGGTCATCAACGCTTTCAATCGCGACATGCCCTACGACCAGTTCGTCATCGACCAGGTCGCTGGCGATCAATTGCCCCATCCTACCCAGGACCAGATCGTCGCCACCGGTTTCCTCCGCAACTCGCTCCTCAACGAGGAAGGCGGCGTCGATCCCGAGCAATTCCGCATGGAGGAAATGGTCGATCGTCTCGATGCCCTCGGCAAAAGCGTCCTCGGCCTCACCATCAACTGCTGCCAGTGCCATAACCACAAATACGACCCGCTTTCGCAGGAGGAATACTACCGGATCTTCGCCTTCCTCAACAACGACAACGAAGGCTCGCGCGCCGTCTACACCACTGCTCAATGGCAAAAGATCGCCGAGATTCAGGGCCGCACTCACGACGCCGAGATAGCCTTGCAACAGGCCCAGCCCGATTGGCGCACCCGCATGTCCGCCTGGGAGGACACGGTCAATGCCGCGTCCCATCCCGATTGGCAGGTCATTGCCATCGCCAACGCCGGTGACAACAGCCAGCGCTACGCCGAACTCAAAGACCACTCGCTCCTCGCCGCCGGTTACGCGCCCACCAAACTCGACGCCATTTTCCACTGCACAACTCCCTTGGCCGGTGTCACCGCCTTCCGCCTGGAACTGCTCAACGATGCGAATCTTCCGGCCAATGGCCCCGGACGTTCCTTCAAGGGCACCTGTGCGCTCACCGAATTTCAAGTCGAAACCGCACCCGCCGGCGAGGGGAAGAAAGCCTTCCTCAAAATCGCTTCCGCCACCGCCGATTTCGGCGACGCCCCCGATACGCCGGTCGGGCCCAACTTCGAGGACAAGTCCGGCAAGACCCGCGTCACCGGCCCGATCAATTACGCCATCGACGGCAAGGACGAAACCGCCTGGGGCATGGACGCTGGCCCGGGCCGCCGCAACCTCCCGCACGAAGCCGTCTTCGTCCTCGACAAACCGATCACCGAAGCCGGCGCCGCGCTCACCATCCATCTCAAGCAGATGCACGGTGGCTGGAACTCGGATGACCTGATGACCAACAATCTCGGCCGATTCCGGATTTCCGTCTGCACCGCTCCCGATCCGAAAGCCGATCCCGTCCCGAAGCGCGTGCGCCAGTTGCTGGCCATTCCGCGCGGCCAGCGCACCGACGCCCAGACCGCCGAAATCTTCTCCTACTGGCGCACGACCGTTCCCGAATGGAAGGAGACCAACGATCGCATCACCGCTCTTTGGAAAGAGCATCCCGAAGGAAAAACCACCCTCGTGCTCAACGCCCGCAGCGAACCGCGCGAAACGCACGTCCTCAAGCGAGGCGACTGGCTCAAACCCGGCAAACCCGTCAAGCCCGGCGTCTTCAGCGTCCTCAATCCGCTTCCCGCCGATGCCCCGCCGACGCGCCTCACCCTCGCCCGCTGGCTCGTCGACCGTCGCGCGCCCACCACGGCGCGCGTCATGGTCAATCGCATTTGGCAGTCTTACTTCGGCATCGGCCTCGTCGCCACGCCGGAGGATTTCGGCACCCAGGGCGAAGCGCCGAGTCATCCGGAGTTACTCGACTATCTCGCCTGCGAATTCATGGATCACGGCTGGAGCATCAAGTATCTCCAGCGCCTCATCGTCAATTCCGCGACCTACCGGCAGAGCAGCAACGTGACTCCGGAACTCTACGCGCGCGATCAATACAATCGGCTCCTCGCCCGGGGACCGCGCTTCCGCGTCGAAGGCGAAATCGTCCGCGACATCCAGCTTTCCGTCAGCGGCCTCCTCAATCCCGCCATGGGCGGCATGCCCACGATGCCGCCGGCGCCCGACTATCTCTTCAAGCCACCGGCCAGTTACGCGCCTTTCCCCTGGATTGAGTCCATCGGCCCGGAACGCTACCGCCGCGCCATCTACACTTGGCGCCGCCGCTCCACGCCCTATCCCATGCTTCAGACCTTCGACACGCCCGATGGCAATGTCGCCTGCGCCCGCCGCTCCCGGTCCGATACGCCGCTCCAGGCGCTCACCACTTTGAACGAAACCATCGCCGTCGAAGCCGCCCGCGCCTTTGCCCGCCACATCCTCGAGGAAGGCGGCCACAGCGACAGCGAGCGGATCGACTACGCCTACCGCCGGGCGCTCAGCCGTCATCCCAGTGCCGCCGAGCGCGAAGAAATCCTCAGCCTCATCGCCAAACAACAGAGCCGCATCAACGAGGGTTGGATCGATCCGTGGGAATTGGCCACCGGCGTTCATCAGCGTCCCGACGTCCCCGCCGGTTCCACGCCCGCCCAGTTGGCCGCTTACACCGTCGTCTCCCGCGTCCTGCTCAACCTCGACGAAACCATCACCAAGGAATAACTGCCATGACCAAGCTCGAACATTTCATGCGGGAATATCAGCGCGAACGCACCCGCCGCTGGTTCTTCAAACAATGCGGCGTCGGTCTCGGCTCCATCGCCCTGGCTTCGCTGCTCGAGGACACGCTCGCTCCCCAGGCTCACGCCGCGGCCGCGCCCACCCGCCCGATGACTCCCAAAGCCCCGCATTTCCCCGCGAAGGCCAAGCGCGTCATCTATCTCTTCATGGCCGGCGCGCCGAGTCATCTCGACTTATTCGATTACAAGCCGCAGTTGGAAAAGTTCGGCGGCACCTTGCCACCCGCGGAGTTATTGAAAGGCTATCGCGCCGCCTTCATCAATCCGAACTCCACCTTGCTCGCGCCCAAGTACAAGTTCGCCAAGTACGGCCAGAGCGGCGCCGAACTCTCGGAAATCCTCCCGCATCTCGCCACCGTCGTCGATGACATCACGTTCGTGAAGTCCATGCAGACCGACGCCTTCAATCACGCCCCGGCGCAAATTTTCATGAACACCGGCAGCACCCAATTCGGCCGGCCAAGCATGGGTGCATGGACCACTTACGGCCTCGGCAGCGAATCACAGGATCTCCCCGGCTATGTCGTCTTCAGCACCGGCACCAAGGGCACCAGCGGCGGCGCCGCCAACTGGGGTTCCGGTTTTCTGCCCACCGCTTACGAAGGCGTGCCCTTCCGCGGACAAGGTGACCCCGTCCTCTATCTCTCGAACCCCACCGGCATGGACAACGAAGTCCAGCGCGATTCCCTCGATTCCATCCGGCGCTTGAACGAAATGCATTTCGCCCAAGTCGGCGACCCGGAAATTGAGACGCGCATCAATTCCTTCGAACTCGCCTACCGCATGCAATCCAGCGCGCCGGAACTGATGGACATCTCCAAAGAATCGCCGGCCACCCTCGAGATGTACGGCGCCAAGCCCGGCGAATCCTCCTACGCCAACGCCTGTCTCCTTTCCCGCCGCCTTATCGAGCGCGGCGTGCGATTCGTGCAAATCTTCCACGAAGCCTGGGACCACCACGGCGGGCTCACCAAGGGCCTCAAGGAGCAATGCGGCAAAACCGATCAAGCCAGCGCCGCGCTCATCAAGGACCTCAAGCAGCGCGGCCTGCTCGAAGATACTCTCATCATCTGGGGCGGCGAATTCGGCCGCACCCCCATGGTCCAGGGCGGCAACGACGGCCGCGATCATCACCCCAATGCCTTCACCATGTGGATGGCCGGCGGCGGTCTCAAGCCCGGCCTCGTCCTCGGCGAAAGCGACGAATTCGGTTTCAACGCCGTCAAAGATCCCGTCCACGTCCACGACCTCCACGCCACGCTGCTCTACCTTCTCGGCTTCGATCACACCAAGCTCACCTACCGCTTCCAAGGCCGCGACTTCCGCCTCACCGACGTCCACGGCCAGCTCGTGAACAAGCTCCTCGCGTAACTCCATCGAAGCGATCTCGTGTCCCGTAAGTTTCTCTAAACGGCCCCTCCGATCCGAAGCCCCTCCGCCCCCGAAACTTCTCCGATCCCGAAACTTCTCCGATCCCGAAGCACCTCCAGTCCCGAAGGGACTTCCCGAAAATAGCCCAGCGCTTTAGCGCTGGGAATCCCGCCAAAATACCTACCAGTCCCGAAGGGACGACACAACCCAGCCAACACTTCCTCGCTCAACAATGAGCACCTGTATCACCATCAGCCTCCCGGATCCGCTTGTTGCGTCCCTGGAACGTGAGGCGAAGCGCCGCAGCGTACCACCGATACCATTATCGAACAGGCTCTGGAACGGGCCATTCCCGGTGGCGAAGCCGTGGAGTCGGCCCCTGTTTTCCAAAGGCTCTCTCAACTCATTGTCAACGACCCGGCGAGCCCGACGGATTTGGCCGCGAATCCCACTCACCTCGAGAGTTTTGGTATCTCGCGTTCTGCCTAATACCATTGCACCGTTCGCGTGATCCCGCCTGCGAGCGAAAGCCCCAAAGATTCCGTTAGAAATCCGCCTTCTCCCGAAAACCCATGAATCCTCCCCAGAATTCCGGTTCCGGCCTCGCGCCGCGAACCTCCTGGCGAAGCCTTGGCTTCGCCTTCCTCGGCCTCTTCCTCCTCGGTTCGTGCATCCTCGCCGCCGACTCACCTGCTCCGCGCCCCAACATCCTCTTCATCCTCGCCGATGACCTCGGCTGGGGCGACGTCGGTTTCCATCACGGCAACGTCCCCACACCGAACCTCGATCACCTCCACGCCGAGGGCCTCGAACTCCTCCAGCATTACGTCTATCCCGTCTGCAGTCCCACGCGTTGCGCCTTCCTCAGCGGCCGCTACGCCTCGCGCTTCTCCGTCACCACGCCGCAAAACCCGCGCGCCTTTCGCTGGGACACCGTCACCCTCGCCCGCGCCCTCAAGTCCGTTGGCTACGATACCGCCCTTTGCGGCAAGTGGCACCTCGGCTCCAAGCCCGCGTGGGGACCGCAACTCTTCGGTTTCGATCACAGCTACGGCTCGCTCGCTGGCGGCGTCGGCCCGTGGGATCACCATTACAAAATGGGCGAATTCACCCACACCTGGCACCGCGACGGCAAGCTCGTCGAGGAAAAGGGCCACGTCACCGACCTGATCACCAAGGAAGCCGTTGAGTGGCTCGAGGCGCGCACCGACAAACCCTTCTTCCTTTACGTCCCATTCACTGCCGTCCACATCCCCATGCGCGAACCGGATGAAATCGTCCGGCGCGTCCCTGCGTCGATTACCCAGCCGAGCCTTCGCCAATACGGAGCCAACGTCATGCACCTCGACGATTCCGTTGGCAAAATCCTCGCTGCCCTCGAAAAAACCGGCAAAGCCGGCAATACCCTCGTCATCTTCAGCAGCGACAACGGCGCCATCCCCGGCGTGGAAAACAACGACCCTCTCTATCCGCCGGATAACTATGAACCCGGCCCCGCCGGTGGCAGTAACGAACCGCTCCACGGGAAGAAAGGCGAAGTCTACGAAGGCGGCATCCACACCGCCTGCGTCGCCCGTTGGCCTGGCCACTTGCAGCCCGGCAAATTCCACGGCCTCGCCCATATCACCGACTGGATGCCCACCTTCTGCGCCCTCGCCGGTTACAAGCCGGAAAAGGATTTGAAGTGGGACGGACAAAACATCTGGCCGGCGTTGAGCGGCGCCGAACCGATCAAGCCCCGCACCATTTATGTTGCCGGCCCTGGGTTCCGTTCGAAAGCCTTTCGCGACGGAGATTGGAAACTCGTCCTGACTCAAGCTTCCAAGAAAGCTCCCGAGAAATCCGAACTCTTCAATCTCGGTTCCGATCCCAACGAACGCGCCGACGTCGCCGGTCAATTCCCCGAAGTCGTCGTGCAAATGCGCGCCAAGCTCGAACAAGCCTCCACCGCCGACCACGACGCAGACGCCAACGATTAGCGGACGCTATGAATACAACGTTGCGCGAGAGAATTCGCTGCACCGAAGAGCGGAAGCGTTTTGGAGTGCTACGCCCGTCCGGCCCGGACCGCTGCTGCGCCGCTTTCGGAGTGTTCCTTTGGGCGGCTTTGGCGAACCTTCGCTCACCCATTCGATACCATCCGTCGCTTAAGCGATTGGCGGTCATCTTCCTCGCCGGGATCGCTGGCGCGTCGCCTGCCGTCGCCGCGGACGATCCTTCCACCCCTATCCCCACAGCCAACGACGAAATCATCCAGGCCGCGACTGCCGCACCGCTCTCGATGCAATTTCACGGTTCGACCCCTGCGGATCTCACCGCCTGGCAGCAAACCTTCACCGCAAAGCTCAGCGAGTTAATTGGCCCGCACACCCCGCCGAAGCAATGGACCGTCAAAACCCTTTCGACCCGCGAGTTCCCCGACTACACCCGCGAGGAACTCCTCCTCGAAGCGGCCGACACCCCAAGCCTCCCGCTCTACGTCCTCCGTCCGAAAGTCTCCGGCCAGACGCGCTTCCCCATCGTCCTTTGTCTCCACGGACACGGTCCGTTTGGCAACGACTCCGTCGCCGGCGTCGATGATACTCTCGAAGAGCAACAAACCATCCGCGAATACAACTACGACTACGGCCGCCAACTCGTCCGCCAGGGCTATCTCGCCGTCTGTCCCTGCTTCATTCCATTCGGCCGCCGTCTCGATCCCAAGTTGCGCGCCAGCAAGACCGATCCGTGCGCTGTCGAATTTGTCCGTCTCATCGTTCTCGGTCGCACCGTCATCGGCGAAAACCTGCGCGACGCCATCTGGTCTCTCAACTACGCCTCCACGCGCGACGACGCCATCGCCGACCGCGTCGGCTGCGTGGGCCTCAGCTATGGCGGCCGAATGACGATGCTCGTCACCGCACTCGAACCGCGCATTCGCGTCGCGGTCATTTCCGGCGCGATGAATGTTTTCCAGGAGCGCATTCAGGGATTCAACTTCGGCTGCGGCTCCCAGGTCATTCCCGGACTACTGCAATATGGCGACACGCCGGAGATCGGCTCGCTCATCGCCCCACGTCCGGCAATTTGGGAAGTCGGCCGCAAAGACCCACTCGCCGTCCCTGGATGGGCGGAAAAGGCTGCGGAGCGAATCCAGCGTGCCTACACCGCTGCCGGAAAACCGGATAACTTCCAAGTTCACCATTTCGATGGTGGCCACGTCTGGAACGGCGAAACGGCCATCCCGTTGCTCGCTAAAACCCTCAAGGACGATTGAGTTCGTACTGCCGAGAATCGCCCAGCAAACCAAAGGTTGAAGCTACGTCTCGGCGAAGAGTTTTTGACCACGGATTACACGGATTTCACAGATTGGATTTTCTGAAATCCGTGTAATCCGTGCAATCCGTGGTCAAAAATTCCGAAGCTTCTTCCGTCGATGCCAGGTAGCACCATCCGGGCGATCTGTGGCCCTCTACCTTTCCCCTATTTCGTCTGCTTCGTGATTTCCCTCACTTAGACTCGCTTTTGCCAAAGGCTTCCATCGCCAGCGGCACCGTGGTGATGGCCCCGATCAAGGTCAGGACCATCCCGGCGGTTTCGCGTTGCTCTTCGGTCAGCCGTTTGGAAATTAACAGAGCCAGTCCGGCGCCGAGCATTCCGCGAGTCGCGGCGATGAGGATCAATTCGGGAAAGGTCAAAGTAGTGGTTCTCATGGTGTGGTGTGCGAATCGTTTCAATCCCAGACATCCCGCAGTCCATGTTTCGATAGGCAGGCGCCCTTCGGACGTAAGGAAGCCAGTCGCCTTCATCCTCAACACTCGCGCCCAACCGTGAGCAAACCCCGCGAAACCCGGTGGCGCGGCAGGGAAAACAGAAACCAGAAACCACAGCCGAGTCCGCGAGACGCTCACCGTGCAATGGGGGCAAACCACCCGCCCCTTCCGCCGCCAGACTTTCTCGACGGGCACCAACTCTGCTCTCTACCTTATCCCGATGTCGCTCGAATCGAAGGAACCCATCACCAAACCGCCCGCCCCTGCGGATTTGGAAGTCAAGGACGCGCAACTCATCTTTAACCGCGTCTGGAGGCGCCTCGAGGACACCCACGGCCGGAATCAATTGCGCTTTCCCAAGGAACTCATCCTCCTGGGGGGCGCGCCTGGCGCAGGCAAGGGGACCAACACCGCTTTCATCTGCGAACTGCGCGGCATCACCGCCCCACCGATCGTCATCAGCCAGCTCCTCGACAGCCCCAAGGCGCAGCGGATCAAGGCTCAGGGCGGCATGGTCAACGACAGCGACGTCGTCGATATCCTTTTCTCCAAGTTGCTCGAGCCCGAACAGCAGAACGGCGCCGTTATCGACGGTTTTCCCCGCACCAAGGCTCAGGTGGAATGCCTCAAATTACTCTTCGAGGAAATGACCGCTCTGCGGCGCGAATTCTCCGAGACACCCGAAGCGCCCTACTTCAAACAACCGATCTTTCACATCATGATGCTTTTCGTCGATGAAACGGAAAGCATCGTGCGACAACTGAAACGCGGACGCGAAGTCCACGCGCATAACGAGGAAGTCCGCCGCTCCGGCATCGGCGAACTCGAGGAAGAACGGCCCACCGATTTCGACGAAACACTCGCCCGGAATCGTTACCGGGTTTTCAAGGAGCGCACCTACGACGCCCTCGTTTCGCTCAAGAAGGTCTTTCACTACCATTTCGTCAATGCCCAGGCGCCGCTCGAAATCGTCCGGGATAACATCATTCGCGAGCTCGAGTATCAGAGCTCGCTCGAACTGGAACCGGCCACTTTCGAAGTGCTCCGCAAATTGCCCCTGGCCAGCGAGATTGTCCGTTATGCCCGACAGGACCTCGTGCGGCGCCTCGATAGTTATCAGGTCGAGAAAACCGAGTTATTCGAAAAGGTTGTCGAATTCATTGAAGACAAGCTCATGCCCATCGTCATGCGCCACGCCATCTCCGGCCGGGCCGACGTGAATTCCGAGGACCCGCTCTTCGACGATCCCATCGCGCTGGCCATGCTCATCGACGTCTTTTCCGAGCGCGGCTACCACGCCGCCGTGGATCTGCGTCGCGTGGAAATCCCCGAGCGCTTCGACCTCCAAACCGGCGCCATCCATTGCTTGCAGAAGAAGGTCTTTCGCTTCGGCATTCGCTTCCGAGGCTCGCAGATTCGCCGCGGGTCAGTGGTCTCCTGAGAGCGGCGACTTCCCAGGCGCCGGCAAGCGCAACCGGCCCGGTGGGTCGTTTGAATGTTGATACCAAATAACATCCGGGGACCATTTGCCGCATAAGGTTCACCCCTGATTCGTGTGTCAGGGTAACTTTTCGCGTTTGCTCTTGGTCGTGCTCCGGAACACCAACGAGGCGTTATCCAGGCGTGTTTTCATAAAGCCGTCCCCAGTCGCAGTGACGAAGCAAAGCTTGCCTTATGAAAGCGCAATCCCCAGCGTCGTCCCCGCGAGCCAGTGCGCTCGTTTCCCTGCTCGCCGTCATCGGCGTTGTCTTGATCGTCCTCGGTTTCACCAGTTGGTATCTGAAGTGGCCGGTCAGCCTGGTGACCGTGGGTTCTTCACCTTTGTCGGTCACGGTCAATGAAGCTCCCCTTTCACGCGACACCAAGCTCTCCAGCAGTTTCGCGCCGGTCGTCAAACGCGTCGCCGCTGGAGTTGTCAATGTTTACTCTACCAAGACCGTCAAAAGCCCTTCCGGGCAGGACGGGCGTTCATTGCTTCAGAATCCATTCTTTCGGCAATTCTTCGGCGATCAATTCGAAGGCTCCGCTCCCGCGCGCCCTCGTCCACAGAAACAATTCAGCCTCGGCTCGGGTGTCATCGTTTCCGCGGATGGTCACATTCTCACCAATAATCATGTCGTCGCTGGCGCCGATGAAATCAAAGTCGGCCTGCTCAAGGACGATCGCGAGTTCACCGCCAAACTGATCGGCACGGATGCCCAGACGGACATCGCCGTGCTCAAGATTGACGCCAAGGATCTCTCCGCGATTACCTTCGCCGATAGCGATAAAATCGAGGTTGGCGATGTCGTCCTGGCCATCGGCAATCCTTTCGGCGTCGGCCAGACCGTGACCATGGGCATCATCAGCGCCACGCGCCGCGGAGGCATGGGCATTGAGGATTACGAAGATTTCATCCAGACCGACGCCGCCATTAATCCCGGAAATTCCGGCGGCGCGCTCGTCGATACCGAAGGCCGGTTGGTGGGGCTCAATACCGCAATCCTTTCGCGTTCCGGTGGCAACCAGGGCGTGGGCTTTGCCGTCCCCGTGAACCTGGCGCGCAATATCATGGAGCAGATCGTCAATACCGGGCACGTCGTCCGCGGCTATCTCGGCGTCAGTATCCAAAATCTGACCGGGGACTTGAGAAAGGAATTCAATGCTCCCGGAAAAGGCGGAGTCCTCGTCGGCGGCGTAGCTGACCAGAGCCCCGCCGCCGCTGCCGGATTAAAAAGCGGCGATGTTATCACCGAGTTAAGTGGCAAGCCCGTGGAAGATAGTCGGACTCTGCGCCTCACCGTCGCTCAGACTGCCCCCGGCTCGAAAGTCAGCATGAAGATCATCCGCGACGGCAAGGAACAAACGGTTGAAGTGACACTCCAGGAAGCTCCCAAGAAGGCCCTGGCCGCTGCGCCCGCTCAACCCGGTTCGAACTCGCAGGAAGAAACCGCCGGCCGGCTTTTCCCTGGCGTCGTGATTGTGACATTGGACGACTCACTGCGCCAGCGGGTGGGCGCACCGGCGAGCGTCAGTGGTGTGGTCGTCGCGGAACTCAACACCGACTCCAACGCCGCCGCGGCTGGCTTGCTCCAGGGCGATGTTATCCAGGAGATCAACCACAAGCCAATCACCAGCGCCGAAGAAGCCGTCGCCGCCGTCAAAGAAGCCACCAGTAAACACTTCCTCCTTCAAGTCTGGCAACACGGCGGCAGTCGTTATTTGGTTCTCGATGAAAGCGGAGGGGGCTAAACCGGACCGCAGGGTTTCTGGTTTAGGATTTCTGATTCCAAGTTCTTCAAATCGCGCCGCGGCTTCCACTTCCAGACGCCGCTATCGAATCGGATCATCGGATGTTGGATGTTGGATGTTGGATGTTCCCTCCGGACGCATCCCTCATCCTTTCCTAACCTCCTTCACCGCCCACTTACTCACTGTCAGCCCTTTCGAACTTCGCGTGCTCACCGGTACACGCGACATATCAAATTCCAATTCCCGCACGCGCGCCCCGCTTCGCCCGTCCAGCGAGACACGGAGCGTCTTCGGCATTTCCTTCTCCGTCGCCGCGATGTCCAGGTAAACGATCTTCGAATCCTCCGATTTCGCCAGCGAGTAGAGCTTGTCCCGCGAAAGCCCGCCGATCTGAAACTTCTTCGCGAAGGCCTTCCCCGTTTCGCCGTCCTGATAGACCATCGTGTAAAAATTCGTATCTCCGTCCTTCGGCCAGATCGCAATGTGCATGATCTTGCGCCCCATGAAGACCTTGTCGGCCACCTTCGTGACCTTCAGCGAGCCGTCTCTCATGATCGTCAGCACGCTGTCCAGGATCGTGCACTCCGTCACGAATTCATGCTGCCGCCAGTTCAGGCCGATGAACCCATCCTCGCGGTTCACGTAGAGCCGCTGGTTCGCCGACACCACCGCCGACGCATCGATCTGCTCGATCTCGTCATACGTCGTCCGGCGCTTGATCCCCTTGCCGTATTTGTTCTGCAGCATCTCGAACCACGCCACCGTATACGCCGTCAGGTTCTTCAGGTCGGCCTTCGTCACCTTCATCCCTTCCTCGATTTTCTTCATCGCCTCGTCCGCCTGGAAGCGGTTGTAAGCCGAGATCCGTTTGATCCGTATCTCCGTCAGCCGCACGATGTCCTCGTCCGTGACCTCGCGCCGAAGCTGCCGCACAAACGGTTTCAACCCGTCGCGAATTTCTTCCAGCACGCTCTCCCAAGTCTGTGATTTCTCGATCCGCCGATAGATGCGTTCCTCGATGAAAATGCGCTCCAGCGAATCCCAGTGCCATTGCTGTTCGAGTTCGCCGAGCTTGATCTCCAGCTCGCGCTTCAGCAGCGCCTTCGTCGCGTCGACGCTCACCTTCAAAATGTCCCGCACCCCCATGAACTGCGGCTTGTCATCGCCCGTCTGTGGATCGCGCACGATCACGCACGCCGCCGGGTTGAGTTGCACCTGGCAACTCGTGAAAACGTAAAGCTGCTGGATCACCTTGTCCGGCTGCGAACCCGGCGGCAGATGAACAAGAATCTCCACCTTGTCTGCCGTGTTATCGTCTACGTGCTTGATCTTGATCTTCCCCTTCGCGTTGGCCGCGAGGATCGACTCGATCAGCGACTCCGTAGTTACCCCGTACGGCAGTTCCGTGACCGCCAGCAGATGCTTCGATCGTTCCTCGATCTTCGCCCGCACCTTCACTTTGCCGCCGCGTTCGCCATCGTTGTATTCCGCAAAATCCGCCGTCCCGCCTGTCGGGAAATCCGGCAAAATCCGAAACGTCTTCCCCTGGAGATGATTGATCGCCGCGCGGCAGAGATCGTTGAAATTGTGCGGCAGAATTTTCGTCGCCAGACCCACCGCAATCCCCTCCGCGCCTTCGAGCAACACGATCGGAAACTTCGCCGGCAGCGTCACCGGTTCCCGTGTCCGTCCGTCGTAGCTGAGCTGCCACGTCGTCGTCTTCGGATTGAACAACACCTCCCGCGCAAACGGCGTCAGCCGCGCCTCGATATACCGCGGCGCCGCCGCCGCATCGCCCGTCAGCAAATTCCCAAAATTCCCCTGTGGCTCGATCAACCACCCGCGCTGTCCGATCGCCACCAGCGCCGCGCCGATCGACGCATCGCCGTGCGGATGCAGCTTCATCGTCGCCCCCACCACGTTCGCCACCTTGTGAAACCGCCCATCGTCCATGTCCCAGAGCGTATGCAACACTCGCCGCTGCACCGGCTTCAGGCCATCATCGATATGCGGCACCGCCCGATCGAGAATCACATAGCTGGCGTAATCGAGAAACCAGTTCCGATAACTCACCGCCAGCGGCGCCTGCTCATCCTGCACCTTTTCGCCCTTCTCGCGACTGGACGGGAGTTCGGGAGTGGAATCCGCGGTCGCCGGAGCAGGTTCCGGAGCCAGGTCAGGCGCGGTGTGGCCATTGCCCGTCGATGTCAGTGCGTCTGCAGCGTCAAAGGAGAGCTCGGGTTGAGCGTCGCCTTTTGGTTTGATCGGCGTTGCGGGTTTGGAAGGCTTTTTCTTGGGCATCTAGCGAGAGGGGATCAGGTGATTTTGGGAAATGCAGGTGGCGGGGATTCAACGGAGGGCAGATTGGCCCCTTTTCGCCATCGGCTTCTCGCTTTGCTCCGAGTTTCCTGTCCGCCTGGCGGGCTGGAAAGCCCGGTCTCCTTTCTCAATCGCGCGTGTCACCGGTCTAATCGAGAATCTTGCCGGGCATTTCAGGGCACAGCGGCGATTGTCTCGCGGCGCGGGACGGATTTGCTTTCTGGAAAAAGCGCATGCGCCCGTCGCGTTCGCACAGCCAAACTTCGCTGGCCCCGGCCTCAAAATAGAGGCGGCGCTTTTCTTCGATTTCGTTGCGTGTGTTCGATGCCGAAAGGACTTCGATGCAAATTTCCGGGGCGGCGGTGAAGGCCGACTTTCTGCCGAGATTGGCGATCCGCCTTTTCGAGACCCACACGACATCCGGCACCTTTACGCCTTCGCGCGTCGAGATGGGACATTCCACGATGATTTTCCCAGCGGGAGCAAACTTCGAGAGTAGGAGCGTCAAGTCCGCTTGCCTGCCGCCGTGCGAGGGATCGGCTGGGGCGTTCATAATGATCTGGCCATGACGGTCGGTCTCGATTTTGCCTTCCACATCGATCCAGAGTGGATCGGCGCAAAGCTCGGCCCAACGCGCGAGGTTAAACGCGGATTGGTTTTTGATGATGGGCAGGTCATGTAGAGCGTTCATTGGCCCCAATCAGAATGACATGGCACATCTCGGGTGGCAAGGCGGCGGGTAATTGGACGTTGGATGTTGGGTGTTGAGTGTTGGATGTTTCCCATCCTGCATCCTGCGTTTCTCCGCTACGCTTCCGCCTCCACCAAATCCTTCTCCACCCGCAAATTCCCAATAATGAACTCCTGCCGCTCCGGCGTATTCTTCCCCATGAAAAACGACAGCAGTTCATCGCTGCTGTAAAGGTGATGCAGATTCACCGGCTCCAGCCGAATATTCTCCCCGATGAAATCCTTGAACTCCCCCGCCGAGATTTCGCCCAGCCCTTTGAATCGTGTGATCTCGTGCCCGCCCCCGAGCGCACTCACCGCCGCCTGCTTCTCCTGCTCGGAATAACAATATCGCGTCACCCGCTTGTTCCGCACCCGGAAGAGCGGCGTCTGCAGGATGAACAAATGATTGTTCCGGATCACATCCGGAAAGTATTGCAGGAAAAACGAGAGCAGCAGCAGCCGGATGTGCATCCCGTCCACATCCGCATCCGTCGCCACCACCACCTTGTTGTAACGCAACCCATCGAGCCCATCCTCGATGTTCAACGCCGACTGCAGCAGATGAAACTCCTCGTTCTCGTAGATGATCTTCTTCGTCAGCCCGTAGGTATTCAGCGGCTTGCCCTTCAGCGCAAAGACCGCCTGCGTCTGCACATCGCGCGTCGCCGTCAGCGACCCCGCCGCCGAATCACCCTCGACAATAAATAGCGTGCTCTCCTCCCCGCGCGGATTCTTGTCCCCCAGATGCAGCCGGCAATCGCGCAACTTCCGGTTGTGCAGCGACGCCTTTTTCGCCCGCTCCCGCGCGATGTTCCGAATCCCCGCCAACTCCTTCCGCTCCTCCTCATTCTGCTCGATCTTCCCTTTGATGATCTCCGCCACCTCGCGGTGCTTGTGCAGATAAGTATCCAGCGCCTGCTGCATGAACTTCCCCACGAATTCCTTGATCGACGGCCCCTCCGGCCCGATGTCCGCCGACCCCAGCTTCGTCTTCGTCTGCGACTCAAACACCGGCTCCTGCACCCGGATCGCCACCGCCGCATCGATCGATTGCCGCACATCCGCCGCGTCGTACTCCTTCTTGAAATGATTCCGCACCGTCGCCACCAGCGACTCCCGGAACGCCGCCAGATGCGTCCCCCCCATCGTCGTGTGCTGCCCATTCACGAATGACCAATACTCCTCCCCGTAATGATTCCCATGCGTCAGCGCGATCTCGATGTCATCCCCTTCGAGATGAATGATCGGATACATCGGCTCCCCGCTCAGCTCCTTCGTCAGCAAATCCTTCAGCCCATTCTGCGAACGGAACGGCTTCCCATTCAGCGTCAGCGTCAACCCCCGATTCAGAAACGCGTAATTCCACAGCATGTCCTCGATGAACTCCGGGCGGTATTTGAAATCCTTCCCAAAAAGCGCCTCATCCGGCACGAACTCGATCAGCGTCCCATTCCGCTCCTGCGTCTTCGTCACCCGCGACTGCGATTTCAGCTTCCCCTGTTCAAACTCCACCACCTTCGTATCGCCCTCCCGGATCGCCTGCGCCCGATACGTCAGCGACAGCGCATTCACCGCCTTCTGCCCCACGCCATTCAGCCCCACCGCCTTCTGAAACGTCTCGCTGTCATACTTCGCCCCCGTATTGATGATCGACACGCAATCCACCAGCTTCCCCAGCGGAATCCCCCGCCCATAGTCGCGCACCTTCACACTGCGCTCCTCGAACTCCACCTCGATCTTCTTCCCATAGCCCATCGTGAATTCATCGATCGAATTATCGATCGTCTCCTTGAGCAGCACATAAATCCCATCCTCCGCATGCCCCCCATTCCCCAGCCGCCCGATGTACATCCCGGGCCGGAGGCGAATATGCTCCAGGGAGCTGAGGGTTTTGATGGACGCTTCGGTATAGGCGGAAGGCATGGGGATTTAGGAAAAAAGAATTCAATTGCGGCCAAGGGGCAAGCGCAAAGCCTGGCCCGGCGGACGCCACGCACGCGAGGAAACCGACCACGCTGAACCAAGCTCGGCAGTGACCATCAAGGAGCGGCGGTTTTCAACCGCCGGCAGCGCTTGCAAAGCGCTCGTGAAAGAAACGAACAGTCGCATCGACGGAGCCAGCCCAGCTTACCGATTCACCCCTTGTTGCGCGATTTCGTCGGCGAGATGGAGCGGCCAAGAAGGGTCGCGCAGATACGACGGATCTTTCGCCTTGAGCTGCTGGTACCGCGCCACGAAAGCGCGATTCATCGGTGAGTTCGGGACGCCAAGTTGCGGGTAACGGTGCAGGGCTTCTTTTTGCGCCGTCGCTTCCGTCCAGGCCCCCGGCGATCTTGCCACCGTCGGCGCGGAAGACGAAATGCCCGTCGGCGCGAATCCCGCCGCGGACGGAGCCGACGCCGTCGTCGACGGCACAAACGCGAGCAACGTAACGGGCGTGCGCGCGGGCGATGCCGGCACACCAGGGAGCATTCGGATCCACTGCGCGATCGGCTGCGAAAGGGCGCCATGCTGGTCCGAGGCGTAGGCTACGCCCCAGTGAAGCGAGATTTTCTTGGCCGGAGCGTCGCCGACGACGGAATGCCATCCCACCAGCCGTGGGCCGGGCCAGGTCACCACCGCGAGCGTGGCCGTATCCCGGTACGCGCCCCAGCCCGTGCCGGGCCCACGCACCGACGCTTCCCCGACTTTATAATAAGTGTCGACTTGCCGGCTCTCGATATTCGACAGCAAAAAGACGGTCATCGCCTGATCCTGCGCCGTCGCGCGAAGGGAGGCCGGCAGCAGGTAATGCGCGTCACTGAGACGATTCTTCGTCATGTCCCAGACGACGATTTTTCCCGGAACCGCAGGGCTGTCCGCCGGTGCCCCTGAGGCGCCAGATCGGCCGCCGGATTTCACCATCGTCGCGGCCACCTCCGCGATCGGCCGCAGCGCGGCGGTGTCGAGGCTCTTCATGTAAAAGTCATACCCGAACAAACCGCCCACCACGATCAAGCCGGCAAGGAAGGTCGGCACACGCGCCAGGATCGCCATCGCGCACGAAACCAAAAACGCCGCGCTATACAATACCAGACGAGGCGAATCCCCGACGCCCCAGGCTTTGCTCCAATAGATGACGGCAAACACCCCGACAGCAATCGACCATATCACGCAAACGTACTTCAGACGATAGCGGCCGGGGATCAACCAGAACAACACTCGGCTCGTTTACGCAGAAATCCGCCGCAGGTCAACACGGTGCCGAACCGGCCTCTGCCCAACGCCCGCGCCGACCAGGAAACAGATGCAGGAAAGCGCCTTGCAATCCGCGGAGCGCACCGTGAAAAGCTGGCTGGAAAACCGCCCCCCCAATCGCCATGAGCATCCTATCCGACTTTTATATCTTCACTTCCCGAAATGGCTTTGGCCCGCTGCGAAATCATATCGAACAGCGGCGACCCTTCATGTTCCTGCGGCTGCTCGGCCTGCTTTTCGCCCTCGGGTTCGGCGCCGATGTGACCAGCGCCGTGCCACCCGCAACCGACCCGGTTACCGTCGTCGCTTTCGGTGACTCCACCACGGCGCCGCGCGGCGAGACGATGATCTATGCCGCCGTCCTTCCCGAGGAGTTACACTATGTCCACGTGATCAACGCCGGCGTGCCCGGGAATACCACGGAAATGGCTCGCGCTCGTTTCGACAAGGATGTCCTCGCCCATCAACCGCAGATCGCCATCGTCCAGTTTGGCATCAACGATTCCATGGTCGACGTCTGGAAGACGCCGCCCGCCACCCAGCCCAGAGTTTCCCTGGAGCGCTATGAAGCCAACCTGCGCTACTTCGTTCAGACCCTGAAATCCAGGAACACGCGCGTGTTCCTCATGACACCCAATCCCCTCCGCTGGACGCCGAAGCTGAAAGAAATGTATGGCCGGCCCCCGTACCAGCCCGACGATCCGGACGGCCTCGATCTCCGCCTCGTCACTTACTGCGAAGTGGTCCGCCGTGTGGCCCACGAAGAGGGCGCGGAGTTGATCGACGCGCAACGCGCCTTCTTCGACCAGGCACAAAAGCAGGGCATTAGTGTGGATAAGTTACTCCTCGACGGCATGCACCCTGACGACCTCGGCCATCGCCTCGTCGCCGATCTTTTGATCGAACGCCTTCTCGCCCTTTCGAAGGAGGCCGGCTTGCCCATCACCGCGGAACCGCGTCCGGAAATCCTCACCGCCATCCCGGCGGACGAAAAGATGAAGTTTAACTCCTATCCGGTCATCGCCGCGCTGCCCGACGGTCGTCTTTTCCTCGCGTGGACGACGAACGGCGGCCAATCGAGCAGTACGCGCATCGTCGGGGCGTTCTCCACCGACGGCGGACGTCACTGGGACAAGCTGGAGACGGTCATCGACACCCCGTTGGGCGACGGCGATCCGGCGGTCGTCCTCGCGCCGGACGAAATTCAGGTCTATTCCACCACGGTCCCAGGCGGACCACTCACTTACTCGGAAACCTGGAAATCCACCCGCAAGTTTAATGGCAGCACCTGGAGCCCAGCGGTCAAGATGCCCGCGCATCATAAGTATGAGGTGGGTAAGAATCACATCGGCCTCACCCTCTCCGACGGCACACTGCTCATGCCTTATAGCTGGGATGTCTTGCTGGAAGAAACCATGCCCGTCGCGGGTGAGGGGAGTATGAAACTGAAGTCCGGCGTGCTCCGTTCGCACGATGGCGGCGAGACATGGACAGCCGGGGGTGACATGTTTGTCGAGGTTCCGCAAAAACTCTCCGTGCGCGCCACTGGCGGAGTCTGCGAACCGGCCATGGTCGCGCTCCCCAACGACGAGATCTTTGCCCTGCTCCGCACTTCCGACTCCCACCATTACCAGAGTCGCAGCCATGATGGTGGGCAGACTTGGGAAACCCCGACACCTTCACCGCTGTCCGGCCATAACTCCCCATCGGCCCTGTGGCGCCTGCGCGACTCGGGAGATGTGCTCGTCGTCTGGGATAACTCCCCGTTGCACCGCTGGCCGCTGGCCGTCGCGCTTTCCAAGGACGGTTGCAAGACATGGTCCAAACCACGCACCCTCGTGAACACTCCAGGCTATCAGAGCGCCTACCCCTCAGCGACCCAGGCGGCCGACGGCACCTTGATCGCCGCCTGGTTTCAAATCCTCCCCAATAACACCCGCGAAATCCGCATCGCACGCTTCACCCGCGAATGGCTCGAAGCGGATTGACCAGTGACGAACGAAAGCATCGGTCCCCCGCATGCCTGCTAATTCTTTCCGCTTCCCGCGTTTGTCACTCAGCATTCCGTGCCTCGTTCATCGTCTAGCCGCTTTAGTCTCTATCATTAGTTCGTAATACTATCTTTACCTACTGTGTCGCTTTGGAAAGACTTCACAGATTGTGTTACGTACTTATGATACGAAGTACTAGTGTGGTGTCACGCGAGTAACTTAGAGCGGTTCCGAAAATGATGTGGCGGATCGACAGTCCCGCAGGGACTTTCCGCAAAGAGCCAACCAGTCCCGCAGGGACGGCAAATCTGCACTGGATACGCCCGTCTCCATCGGATACGGGAAGCGTCAACACGCTAGATCATTTTCGGAGCCGCTCTAAAAAATCATTGCCCGTCCAGCCCGAACCTTGGAGCGGCCCGAAGGGCCAGCATGAAATTAGCCCCGGACTTTAGTCCGGGGTTAGCCGCCCCCTTGGTTCTTAGCCCCGGAAGGGCGGCAGACTTATTCAAGAAATTTCCAGGACGCCACACCGGCTCAAAGACGTCGGGAATATCCCTCTCTCATTAACCAGACGCTGATAAATGCCATGGCTAGACAAAACCAAGGACCAATCCGCCGGTTACTCTCGACGGACCGATTGTAACCGGATAACGGCAGCGCCTCTCGCTCTATAATCTGCAGCGTGACAAACCGATAAAACTTCTGGTCCTGCACCCAATTACGTCGAGGCGACGCCATTTCCGCAGTAGGAACTCCAACGACGACTGGAGCCCCAGGCCTGAGCAGAGCCAGTGCTTTCGAGTTAAATGATTTGGGATATAACTCAGAGAAGCAGCGGAATGGATAAGGCTGGTCCGATACCGTCAGCTCCAAGTAAGGACGCGTGCCATGATAAACCCGGGCCGTAGTCAACGTCCCGGTGATGTGAGTCAGGTCGGCATCGGTCAATACCGGTTCGGTGAGCCAATGGTAAGCCAGGAAAGACACCACCACGAGGCAGAATGCGCCCAGCCCCATCAAACCTCCCGGACCAGGCAAAGCGTTTCGTTTCATGAACGCAGCCAATTGGCCCAACGCCCGCAGTCCCACATTTGCCGCCGATCGCCGAGCCCGGCGGCATTTCCTTCGACGGACCCGCGACCTTGACCCCGCCATGGCGCGAGAAACCGCAGCGCATGGTTAGGCGCGTTATTTGATAAAGCGTCAGATAACATCGCGAGTGTTCTGGGTGAATTTGCCGATCTCCTCATCGGTGAGGAGTCCGTGTGAACAGACAATGAGGAGCTGCAGGATGGCCGTCGAGCGCCGCATGCCGTCAAAAGCCTCCGCGATCGTTCGGTCGCGCTGCTGAACAACTTCGAAGATTTTGCCGTAACGTTCATGAGCGGTTTCCTTGGTATCCGTCGCGATCAACGCGATCTCGTCAAGGATTCGCTGGCAATAGCGGTCCAGTGCGATGCGACTAAGCTGACGAAACACCTTCCAATCGGGCTCTGGAATATCGCGCGACATAAGGGCCCCCAATGTGCACAAAACGGCATTCTCCTTCAAGAGGGATGCCGGGGCGCTCGAGAGCAGTGACGTGCGCGCACAGGAAGACCACTGCCCACATCCATGCGCATCACCGGTGAAGCGTCGTCCGCGATGGAAGAGCCACGAAAACCTTGAGCCATTCGAGAAACTGCACACGCACAACGTCCCTACGCGCGAATCCGTGGAATATATGAGAACCACACATTTCCAAAAACTCTTGTGCGCTTTCGCCGCCGCGACTCTGTCCGCCGCAGTGCTTGCTTCGGCCGATGAAGTGACGACCACCACCACCTCCGCTGGCACCATCAGCGAGTTCAGTCCCGATTCCATTGTCATTCGCTCCGAGACAGCGTCGGAACCGATCCGCTATTCCTCCACCAAGACGACTACGTATGTCGACGATACCGGCGCCCCAGTCGCGATGGATGTCATCAAATCGGGCGTTCCCGTCACCGTCCATTATATCCACGAAGGCGATCGGGTCGTCGCTGACCGCGTCATCGTCCATCGCCATGTCACCACGGCCGCTCCCGCCGGCGTTGTCGAAGAACGCCACACGACCACGGCCGCTCCCGGCGTGGTTGAAGAGCGCAGGACCACGACCGCGCCGGTCGTCCCAGCAGCGCCGGTGATCCAGGAAAACAAAACCACGACCACCACCACCACCACGGACGGCAAGCCGAGTCACGAAGAACGTAAAGCGGAGAAAGAAGAGCGCAAAGCCGAGAAGCATCAGGACAAGGCCGATCGGGAATTGGACAAAGCCGAAACCAAATAACTGGGACATCCCATCGAAGCAGTTTTCAGGCGTCTCCTCCCGAGCGGAGGAGACGCCTTCGCCGCGTCGGGAATCGAGAAATTGCGAGCCACCACGCTTGCGTTCTTGGAGTGCGGCGGTGCTCTGCCGCTTTCGGAGGCGCTCCCGCAAAATGGACCGGCGAGAAGATGCCAGGAAACCCAACGCCGACCAGCGGCGTCGAACGAAAATCGGCCGGAAAACGGAGAAATACCGCTTCTCCAAAAACCCCGTCGCGCAAGTTAGAGGACCTTCGCGGTCCGAATCGTTCCGATCCCACAGTCCGTTGATGACACCACACTTGATTTTGCTTCTAACTCACTCCGCGGTAGTGGCTCAATTTCAATCTCTCTGGATTAACTTGCCTATTACAAATAGGGCGATTGCCGTTAATAGAGCAAGAAATGCGGAGACCGTGATGCCGTAGAACGAATTGGGATCATCCGCCAACAGCAAAACGAACGCAAGGAACGCGAAAACTGCCCCGGTTTTGAATGCATTCCCGAGGTAGTAGCGTGCTTTGTTCATGCTGGATCAGTCCAGCAGAGCGATAATCTCGTCAATCGTCCAGACGTGATCGGCAATACCAGCCCCCATCGCGGGTGTGACGCGGAGCGACTGATGGATGCGAGCGAAATTGTAATACATGTAGTGGAGTGCGACCGTGTGTTCATGGTTCTCCACCATTTTGGAGAAGCCGTTTGAGAGGCGAGCAAAGCGCTTCATACTCATCACAACCGAATTGAGCCACTACCCATTCCGCCCTCGGTTTTGCCGAATGCGGCTGTCAGATTTGCCTGGGCATCTTATTTCCCGCCGTATCCTTTTGCTCAATCATGAACCCTGGTCCGAATCCCCAGCCGTTACGCCATCTCCGCTTCAAACGCCAAATCCCCGACCTTCCCACACCGCTGAAAATCTTCCTGCTCCTGATCTCGCTCGTCTTTGCCGGCGTGCGGGTCGGTGCTGTGGAGTTGGCAAAACCGACGCCCGATCAACGGGCCTTCATGGACATGGAACTCGGCGTCTTTTTCCATTTCGACCTGAACACCTTCACCGGCCAGGAGCACGGTGATGGAAAGGAATCGCCAAAGCGTTTCAATCCCACCGCCCTCGACTGCGACCAATGGGTTCGCACCGCGAAATCCATGGGGGCAAAATACGCCGTGCTCACCGCCCGGCATGAAGGTGGCTTTTGCCTCTGGCCGACCGCGACCACCGAATATTCCATCAAAAACAGTCCTTACAAGAACGGCCAGGGTGACATCGTTCGCGAATTCGTCGATGCCTGCCATAAGTACGGATTGAAAGTCGGCCTCTATCATACCGCCGGCGTAGACTCCCGGCACACCTTCATCGCCCCGGATGGAAAAAGACATCTCGGTGACGATCACGGGGCCGACGACCTCTCGCAAAACGGACATGCCGGTGACGAAAAATACACCGCCCTGCAAGTCGCCCAATTGACCGAGTTACTGACTAACTACGGCGAGATATCCTATATCTGGAGCGATCATTGGAGTGGCGGCGGCGTCTGGCGGGCCGTCACCGATACCATGCGCAAGCTTCAACCGCACTGCCTCATGCAGGGCCCGGATGTGACCACCGCGGGTAATGAGAACGGATACGTCACCTATCCGCTGTGGAACGCCATCAATACCGTCGACGGCACCATTTACAGCCGCGCCACCGTCACCAAGGCCGACCATTCGCTGCCCAACGATTACGGCTTGCTCGAAACCGATGTGCTCACCGGCCATCCCTTCGGAAAAATCTGGCGGAGCCGGGAGAGCGACACGAATACCGCCTTCGAACGCGGCGGCTGGTTCTGGCATCCTGGCAAAACATCCGTAAAATCACTCGCCGAGCATGTCGATCTTTACTATCGGACGATCGGCCTCGGGGCCAACCTCATCGTCAACCTGCCGCCGGACGATCGCGGACTCATTCCAGATGACCTCGTCGCGGCCGCAAAAGAGTTCGGCAATGAAATCAGCAGGCGCTTTTCAAAACCCATTGCCCAAGCGAACGAGGTTCGGAACGGCGACATGGTGGAACTGAAATGGCCAAAGCCTTGCCCTATCAACACCATCGTCTTGAGGGAAAACATCGCCGACGGCCAAAAGATCGCCGCCTATACTTTGGAAGCGCGAGTGTCCGGAGATTGGGTGCCATTGCTACCTGCCAACCACTTCCCCACCGCGAAACCTCCCTTCAACCCATCACCTGATTTCGAAACCATCGGCCAAAAAAAGATCGATCGCGTCGAACCCGTAGTCACAGATCAAATCCGTTTCCGTTGCCTGAAGTCCATCGCCCAGCCCACGGAACTCCGCAGCATTGCCGTCTACGACGTTCAGTAAGAACCGGGCTTTCCCATGCGCAGGGCAAGAATCCACCGGCACGTTGGAGCAGAATAGTGGCCCGTCAGGCGACAGGTGCCGCACCTCCCGAGATCGGAACGCGCTGCGCCGACGCCTTTTCCATAGCCCACGGTAAATTCATCGATCGAATGATCGATCGTCTCCTTGAGCGGCCCATAAATCCCGTCCACCGCACGCGCCCCATTCCCCAGCCGCCCGATGTACATCCGGGGCCGGAGACGAATGTGCTCCAGGGAGCTGAGGGTTTTGATCGATGCTTCGGTGTAGGCGGCGGGCGGCATGGGGATTAAGGTCGCAAAAAGAATTCGATTGAGGCGGGGTGACAAGCGGGAAGGGAAGAACGGCAACGAACGCTTCGCCATGCTCGCACTCGCCTTTTTCCGCACGCGCGTTATTATCCGTTCATGGCTCTCGTCACCGTTGAAGTTGAGATTGAACACGGCCGCGTCATCCCCCTCGGCCCGGAACCGTTGCCCGAAAAGGGCCGGGGGCTTTTGACCCTGTTGCCGGAGGGTGCAGAGGGTCCGAGTTGCGGGTCGGTTACCGAATTCATTGAAAAATGGGCCGGCGCATTCGCCCTTCCCGGCCAGGTCGATGATGATCCGCGTCTTGCGGATCTCGTTCGGAAGCATGTGAAATAGCTGTGCGAATCCTCTTGGACACGAACGTCATTTTGGACGTTGCGCTTGGCCGTCCCGGTCTTGTCGAGGGGAGCAAACGCGCCTTGGAAAAGTGCCAGGCCGAATCCCACGAACTCTGGATCTCCTGGCACACGCTCTCGAACATCTTTTACATTTTGCGTCGCGACCGTGGCGCCGAAAAGACGATGGAGTTTCTTCGCGACCTTCTCTCGGTCGCGGCGGTCGTGTCCGTCGGACACGCCGATGCGCTTCGCGCAATCGCGTTCCAGTTGACCGATTTTGAAGACGCCCTTCAACTGAGCGCCGCAGAAAGCTGCCGAGCGGACGTCATCCTGACGCGAAACAGGACAGATTTTCGCAATCCTCCGGGGATTTCCGTGCTCACTCCTGAGGAGTTTTCTCCATCGGGACCAACACCCGGCCAGCCCTGAAACCATTGTCCGCCCCGGCGGAGTCCTTGCTGTTTGTCATCGCGGAAAATTTGCTTAATTACGCGCCTCGGTCATCGGAGAGAATTCCGCCGATAGCGTTCCTCTGAAGCTTCGAGAGTGCGCTAAAACCAGCAAAAGCAATTGCCTCAAATCACTACCGGGAAGGCATCTGCATGCCAGATTGCAAAACCGGCGAAGATTATCCTTGCTATTCGCCTACGAAGTCCCAACGACGGGAATCGTGAACCGCCACCACGATCCCCGCTCCGGGGCCGCCAAAGTCCTGCCAGAGGACAGACCTCCGCCAGAGGGGGGTCGGTCATTGGTAGATAACCTCCCCCCCGGAGGCGGCTCTGCCTTCGGCCCACTTTTAGCCTCCGGGTGCGGCCGCTGCGGCTGGACATCTTGCGCCGACGGCCATCGGCGATATTTTCACCGTCAATGAAGAAGGTTCTCCCCATTGTGATCTGCGTCTGGTTGCTCGCCTTGGTCCGCCCGGCCATCGCCCAGGAAGCCCCTCCAGCCCCTCCAGCCCCTCCTCGCGAAATGGCGTGCGATCTCGAACCGCTCCTCGATGTTCCCGGAATCTGGGCGCTGACTCCGGACAAACTCGAGCAGCTTTATCCGAAACCGCCCAACCTCAGCGCCAATCCCTATTTCACGTGGTTGACGGCCGATCATAGCCGCGCCCAGTTCATGCGCGACCACTTTACCAATTTGCGCGTCAATTTCACGATCCTGGACAAAGCTGTGCCGGTCGATGAAGCCATCGTCGATTTCGCCAGCGGCAAACTCAATGGCATCACCTTCTCCGTGTTTAATCGTGGCGACAGCGGTTCCCTTCCGCCGGAAGAAGTGCAAAGGCGTGCCGCCAAGTGCAATGAAGCTTTGCGCGCCAGGTTAGGCGTCGTTCCGGCGCCCCGCCGGCCCGATCCGATGCAAGGTTTGCTCTCCCAGGGCTGGACCTGGATTTCGCCCGTGGGCATGGCCTGTCTCGAATACAATCCCGAGCTGGAGCGCGGCAAACCGGAGTATCTCCGTCTGCGCCTCGCCCCGCGCGACGCCCGCGGCGCGATTGCCACCGCCATGCGCGAACAGCGCGCCGGCGCCTCGCTTTCCGAATTGGCCGCGGCGGTGAAACGCGATCCCAACGGCGACGTCTGGATCGACGGCGTCCCCATGGTCGACCAGGGCCCGAAGGGATATTGCGTGGTCGCCTCCGCCCAGCGACTCTTCGAATACTATGGGATTTCCTGCGACGAACACCAACTCGCGCAGATGGCCGGGACCCAAGCCCAGGGCGGTACCAGTTCGACGCAAATGGAGAAGGCCTTGCAGTCGCTCGACACAAATTTCCGAATGCACTTCAAAGCGGTCAAGCGGAACGGTCCAGCGGAGTTTCACAAACAAATCCAGGATTACGTCAACAAAGGCATCCCCCTCCTTTGGGGCCTGGAAGTTGGAAAGTATCCCGAAGTGCCGCCGCTCAAAGCACACGGGGTCGGCGGCCATATGCGACTGATCATCGGCTACAATCTGAAGGAGGGTGACGTGATCTTCACCGACTCGTGGGGCGCCGGCCACGAGAAGGAACGCATGAAAGTCGGGGACGCGTTTAACGCAACCCACGGTCTCTATGTCATGCAGCCGACCACTTACTAACTCCCGAGGTTCGGCCACAGGTCGAAGGCCTCGACGCTCGTCGGCGCCCGCGGGAAGAGATAACTCCCAACTCTGGCGCCTCTTACCCCGTCAACATCCCTCCGATCTCTCCAGAGTAAATCCCCGGAAATTCCGAAAAAAGTCATCATTTATCAACACCCCTTTCCGAAGCCCCACTGAGTTATCAGGTCTCGGAAAGGATCGTCTTCAACTCGATCAGCAGTTCCTGCGCGGTGTAAGGCTTGGCCAACACGTGTTTCACCTCCAGGCTGGCCAGTCGCGAAAGCTGATCCTGAGTGGCCCGGCCACTGGTCGCGATGATCCGCACCGCCGGATTCATTCGCTTGAGGACGTGAATGGTCGCGGGGCCGTCCATCACCGGCATGGCGACATCGGTCAGGACGACGGCGATTTCCTCGCCCTTACTGGCAAAGGCGCTCAGCGCTTCCGCGCCGTCACTCGCCAGAACGACGCGATAGCCGAAGGCCTCGAGGGTCTGCCGGCAAATCTCTCGTACCGCGGCTTCATCGTCGATCACGAGAATGGTTTCGCCTTTTCCGCGCGGCATCTCCGCTTCGAGCACCGTCTGTTCACTGGCCACGGTGTCACTTTGCGCCGGAAGATAGATTTGAAAGGTCGTGCCCGCGCCGACCTTGCTGGACACGCGGATGAACCCATCGTGGCTCTTCACGATCCCGAGCGAGGTCGAAAGTCCCAGCCCGGTGCCTTTGCCGATCTCCTTCGTGGTGAAGAAAGGATCGAAGATCCTTTCCTGCGTCTCCGCGGGGATGCCCGTGCCGGTATCGGCAACTTTCAGGAGGACGTGCGGCCCGGGCCGGGCATCGGGATTCAAGCCGGCGTAATGCTCATCGATGATCGCATTTTCCGCGGAGAGAGTCAGCCGGCCACCTTCCGCCATGGCATCGCGAGCGTTCACACAAAGGTTGAGCAGCACTTGATGAAGCTGGGTCGGGTCGCCCAGGATCGGCCAGAGATCGTGCGGGACGTTCGACTGCACCGTGATGTTCTTCGGGAAGGTGTCGTTGGTGATTTTTTCGATCTCCCGGATGAGGTGCTTGACTTGCACGACCATGCGCCGACCGTCCACGCCGCGCCCGAAAGAAAGGACCTGCTTGACCATGTCCGCGCCGCGCCTGGCACTGGCGCTCACCGTCTCCAGCAACTCCTGACTGTCGGGATCCGGGAACCGCATTTTCAGGAGATCGAGCGACATGATGATCGGGGAAAGGCTATTGTTCAGGTCGTGAGCAATGCCGCCGGCGAGCGTGCCGATGCTTTCCATCCGTTGTGCCCGCAGGAACTGCTGCTCGAGTTTTTTGCGCTCGGTCACGTCGAGGGCGATCCCGCCCAAAAGTTGCGCGCCCTCGTGCGGCTCCATCGGGAACTTGACGACCACGAATTCGCCGGTCGAACCATCGGGCTTCGTCGCCGTTTCCACGGTTTCCAGCACGCGCCTCTCGCGGAAAACGACGTCGTTATTTGCCAGGTAATGCTCGGCAATTTCCAGCGAATACACTTCAGTGACCCGTTTGCCGGTGAGGTCGGCGGTGCCGGCGCGAAACATCTGGTAATAGCCGGGGCTGACGTAGCGAAAGGTGCCGGTGTCGTCGACGATCCAGCCGGCGATCGGGCTGTGCTCCATGAACGAACGAAACCGCCGTTCGCTCTCCCGCAGCGCATTCTCGGCCCGCTTTCGCTCGGTCACATCTTCGCCGAGGCTGGCCGTGCCGATGAAATTGCCGGCGCTGCCGCGAAGCATCGTATTGTTCCAGGCGATGTCGCGAAGCTCTCCGCTTTTTGTTTTGATGGGGTTTTCGTAGTGCTGCGGAATCGTTCCGGCGTCGACCGTGTTGAGGTAGAGGTTTTTCAACTCTTCGTTGCCGGGAACGAAGAGCGAAAACCAATTGCCGCCGATCACTTCCTCGCGGCGCCAGCCGGTGAGTTTGAGGAGATGGTCATTGCAGAAGGTGATCGTGCCATCGCGATCGAGAGTCATGGCGATCAAATCGACATTCTCCAGCATTTCGCGGAAGCGCCGTTCCGACTCTCGCAGGACGACCTCCACGTGCTTCTGCGAAGTGATGTCGCGAACGACCGCCACGATGTAGTCCCGGCCGCAATTCACCCAGCGCGCATTGATCTCCACCGGGAAGGTCGTCCCATTTTTTCGCCGGTGCCTGCCCTCGTGCCGATACCAGGACGAGTCGCGGATGGTTCCGGCGAGACGCGGCCACTCCGCTTCACTAATCACCGGATTGACCTCCCACACGCGCAGCGATCGGAAATCCGCGGGGCTGTATCCGAGCTGGGCGCATCCGCGCTCGTTGACGTCGAGAAATTGTCCGCTGCCGGGATCGATGACTTCGAAGGTGTCCGTCGACTGGTCGACCAGCGTGCGAAACAGGCGGAGGTCGTCCATCGCCTTTCGCCGGTCGCGGCGCAGGCGACTCTGTTCCATGGCGTGGTTCACGGCCATGCCCAGGCGTGCCAACCGGTCCTTGAGCAGGTAATCGGCTGCGCCCTGTTTCATCGTGGCGACGGCGTCTTCCTCGGCGATCACCCCGGAGACGACGATCAGGGGGACATCCTGGTTGCGTTCCTGCAAGAGCGAGAGCGCCCGAGCCGCCGAGAAATTCGGAAGGCTGTAATCGCAAAGAATGACGTCCAGGTCCGGCCGAAGATTGGCCAGGTATTCCGCTTCAGATTCGACTCGCTCCCACCGGGGGGCAAATCGCTGGCGCTCCAGTTCCTTGACGACAAGCTCGGCATCCAAGGCGCTGTCTTCGACGATCAAAACTCGGATCGGATGGCCTTCCGGATGGCTTGGGGTGACTGTCGGATCGACTGGAGTGGGGGAGGGCGGGGGATTCATCAAAGGATCGACTTCAGTGCCAGAAGAAATTTCAGTGCCGGACGGGTATGCGGAGCCGCGTCCTCGCGTTCCTTGGAGCCGAAACTCCGGAAGTCTTTGCGGCATTCGAAACAGGGAGCGCGATTGAGCCCACGGCGTACAGCATTTCGCCTCACCTTTGGGTCCGCCAAAAAAGTTCGTTGCCAAGCTAAACGCAATCCCATCACAACAAATCGTCAACCCCCGGAAATTAGCGTGCTTTGAGATTTCTGCACAATGGTGACGAATTGCCGATGCCTGGGAAGCAGCGATAGCCTCCGATTCAAGCAGTCCTGAAGAAAATTCATCCGCATTTGAAAGATTCCCCTTGCCGCCCATGCAGGTGCCGCTTATACATCACCTCCCAATCGCGGGGTGGAGCAGCCTGGTAGCTCGTCAGGCTCATAACCTGAAGGTCGCGGGTTCAAATCCCGCCCCCGCAACCACTTCCTAATCTCTGGAAGTGTCTCTGTTTCAGCGATTTGCCTCCCGCTGAACCGAACCATGGTCAGATGCCTCTCCGGAGGCGTGTGCCCTGATTTTGCCGCCG
>DASYAY010000002.1:0-52084 GCA_036501065.1 Chthoniobacter sp.
ACATCGGCTTGATGAACGCCCATTCTTTGTTCGTCAGGCTGCTCGAATATGGTTCTTTGGTTGGCATCCCCAGCCTTGTCTGTAATTGCCATAAAAAGTACAAGTACTATTTGGAAGTTATTTTTTAGACGCCCTCTTAGGCATCGGCGTCGCGCAGCAAAAGGATCCGCCGCCGACTATCTCCGTTCCCGCGGCTAGCGCCGAGTCAACGGATATCCCGCCGGCATAACCTGCGCACCGGGTTATGAATGTCGATTCGCCGGTCGAAGCGGGAGCTGGAAGTGTGTCAGACAAAGGCCTGGCGACGAAGCGCCGGCTTACTTATAGTAAGCTCTTTCTCCTGTCGTTCGGAGTTACTCTTGTAATCTCGCTGTTCCTGAAAGTTCTGTTCGATCCACGACTTCCGTCGCGATCGCCCAGGCCAGAACTTCCGCGATTGGTTGCGGTGGACGGTCACACGTATATTACTTCGCAGCTCCAGCCAGAAGACATTGCTCATCTTCGGGCAAAAGGCTTTCGCATTCTCGTCGACATTCGCCCCGATGGCGAGGCCCCGCACCAGCCGACCTCCTCTATGCTCGGCACGATTGCGGAAAACAATCGGATCGACTTTTTCTACATCCCGGTCCCTCACGATACGATCCCCGAGGAAGCGGTGCAGAAACTGCAGGCCGCCCTGGCCACCCAGCCCACGGAGGCGGCAGTTCTCTTTTGCCGATCGGGTCGGCGGGCGGTGCGTCTCTTCGCGCTGGTGGAGGCCATGCGCCCGAATGGGCCGGCCCGCGACGACATTCTCCAAATGGTGCACGACGCCGGCTTTTCCGCGGACGACCTCAAGGATGATATTACTCGACGAATCGCTGGACGGAGCAATAGTGACACCGCCAAGCCATGACGCTCGCGTCGCCTCCAACGCCCCCTGAAAGCGCGTCCGCGCCGAATGTCGTCGCGCCCGAGGTAACTGTCCCAGCGCCGACGCCTGCGGAATTGGGACCCGGCATCGGCACCATTGTCCTGCGGATATTCGTGGTGATCGGTGGGATTGTTCTTGGATTATTCGCTGCTGAAATACTCGCCCTGCTCCTGGGCTGGAGCGGGTGCTGAAAGTGGCGACACGCTGGGTGTTGGATGTTGGACGTTTCCCTCCGAGGTGCTAGCTTTCCTACCGATTTGAAACCGCCCGAGATCGAAGATGTCCTGCGTCCTTTGCGCGCCGCCCGGCGGCGGCTGAGCACGCGATTCTTCCTCGAGGCGCTGGTGAAAGCGGGATTGCTCGCCGGAGCAGGTTTGATTCTCTACGGGTCGTTCAATCGTTGGGCGTTGGGCCGGATGCCTTGGGATGGGCGCGATCTGGTCATCGCCGCGGTAGCAGCGCTGGTTCTGGCGCTCCTCGCGACTGTCATTCGGCGCCGCAGCCTCGCGGAGACCGCGACGATTCTCGATCGGCTCGGCGGCACGCGCGATCGTTTTGTCACCGCGCTGGTCTTTGCCCAGGAATCGGCTGGGATTACCGGGGCGGTAGCATCGTCATCTGCCACCACGGTCGATGGTGGTGGCATGCATGCGCTGGCCATCGAGGAGTGCCGGCGCTACATCCGGTCCGGAAGATTTGCGGAACTCATCCGGGTGCGCTTCCCGCGCCAGACGATTTACCTGATCGTCCCGGTGCTGGCGTTGGCGGCGTTGCAATGGGAATCGCGCCAGGAATTTGCGGTGCGCGATGCCGAGAAAGCCGCGGCGCGCGCCACCGTGGAAGGCACCGCGAAACGTCTCGAACAGCTCGCCCGGGAGGCGAACCGCGCGAGCGAGCAAGACAAGGCCGACGAACTGAAGAAGCTGGCCGAGCAGTTGCAGCGGAGCGCGGAGCAGTTGCGGGCCAATGCCACCAATCCTGAGGATGCACAGAAATCCACGCTGCGTGAAATCTCCGCGCTCGAGCAAATGGTGCAGGACATGCAGAAATCGCCGGGGAAGATGACGCCTGAGGAAATGCAGGCGCTGGCCAAAGCGCTCGCCCAAAACCAGGCCACCAAACCGGCCGCCGATGCGTTGGCTTCGGCCGATCCCGCCAAGGCCGCGGAGGAACTGGAAAAGGCCATGCAAAAACTCGCGGAGAAAAAGGACGACAAGACTTCCGACGCGGTGCGCCAAGCGATCGAGAATGCGATGAAAGAACTGGCCCAGCAAAAGCAACTCTCCGAGGCCATGCAACAGCTCGCCCAGCAGTTGAAAGCGCGCGAGGCGCAACAGCCGGGTGGCAATTCCAGTGAAGCGGCCAAGGAACTCGCGCAGATGCTTCGCCAGATGGCCCAAGGCAAGAGCGGCCAGCGGTCTGGAGATCAGAGCGCGCAAACGATGCAAGGCCTCATGGCCGCGCTCGAAAACATGAAAGCCGGCGAGGGCGAGGGCCAACCGAATGGCAGTCAGCCGCCCTCCGGCCCGCAGCAAGGCGGTGTCTCGGTTCAGTCCTTCGCGATGAATTCGCTCAGCGGCCCCTCGGACAGCGGTGACCCGCGGATGCCGAGCGGACATCCCGGCGGCGAACACGATACCGGCACGACCGATTCGCCGTTCGGCTCGGAAAAAAACCCGTTGGGCAAGGAGCAGCGCCACGAGCAAATCGCCGGGCAAGTGGGGGCGGGGGAGAGCTTGCAGCAGTCACTGCTCTCCGCGGGCGATAACTCGAAATCGAATCGCGCTTACAAAAATCTCTACGACGCCATGGCGCCCGCCGCACAGGATGCGGTGCTCCAGGAAAACATCCCGCTGGGTTCGCGGTTTCTCATCAAACGGTACTTCGAGGCGATCCGCCCAAAGGAATGAGTGGGTGACCGCAAAAGCACAAAGGACGCAAAGAGTCGCAGAGCAAGCAATTCCCTCACTCGTCCCTCTGCGATCCTCTCTAAAACCTCTGCGCTCTCTGCGGTAAAAAGCATTGTAACTCTGGAGTAACCACCGTCCGTTCTATTTAACTCGTCGAAAATCGAAAATCCCATGTCTTCCCTCGAATCCCAGGTCGAACAATTCAAAGCCAGCTTCATCCGCATTCGCGACGAGATGATGAAGATGATCGTCGGGCAAAAGGAGATCGTCGAAGGCGTGCTCGTGGCGTTTTTTGCCGGGGGACATGTGTTGCTCGAGGGCGTGCCTGGGTTGGGCAAGACGATGCTCGTCCGCACGCTCGCGGAGGCGGTGAATCTGAAATTTTCCCGTGTGCAATTCACGCCCGATCTCATGCCGGCAGACATCGTCGGCACGAACATCATCACCGAAGGCGAGCACGGCCGCAAAGAGTTCACCTTCCAGCCGGGACCGGTCTTCGCGAACATCCTGCTCGCCGACGAAATCAATCGCGCCACACCAAAGACTCAGAGCGCCTTGCTCGAAGCCATGCAGGAGCAGCATGTGACCGTCGGCGGCACGCAGCACCCGCTCCCGCCGCCCTTCCTCGTCCTGGCCACGCAAAACCCGCTGGAGATGGAAGGCACTTATCCCTTGCCGGAAGCGCAGCTCGACCGCTTCTTCTTCAAGCTCAAGGTGCTCTTCCCCACAGCCAATGATTTGCACACCATCCTCGATCGCACCACCGCGGGCGGCAACCCGGTCCTTTCCAAAGTGCTGCACGATCCGGCGGAAGTGATGGCCCTGCGTGAGGTCGTGCGCCAGGTGCCGTTGGCAAAAGAAATCCAGGCCCACGCCATCGACCTCGTCCTGGCCACGCATCCGGACAACGAACGCGCGCCGTCGCTCACGAAAAAATTCGTTCGCTACGGCGCCAGCCCGCGCGGCGCGCAGGCGCTCATCCTCGCTGCCAAAATTCACGCCTTGCTCGATAGCCGTTACCACGTCTCCCGCGCCGATATCGATCAGGCCGCCCCCGCGGCTTTACGCCACCGCATCATCCTCAATTTCGAAGGCGAAGCCGAAGGCACGAGCACGGATCAAATCATCGCCGAGATCCTGAAACACGCCCCGCAGTAGGGGGCTGGCCATCCGAGGATTGAGTAGGGAGACCACGGACTGCGCAGATTAAAATCGAAGGGGCGAGGGATGAAGCTTGGTCTTCCATCTTTTATCGCGGTTCTGATACGTTTGCCGCCGATGAAGGCTTCCATTCCAGCAACCGGCCCGCGCCTCGGGGCGACGCGTCGCAGTTTGGTGGAGCGACTGCGCGATTGGGAAGACCAGCAGCACTGGCAGGAGTTTTTTGAAACGTACTGGCGTCTCATTTACGGAGTCGCACGACAGAGTGGACTGACGGATGCCGAGGCGCAGGACGTGGTCCAGGAGACGGTGATCACCGTGGCCAAAAACATCACGAAGTACGAGCGCGAGGCCGGATCTTTCAAAGGGTGGCTGCTTCACATCACCCGCTGGCGGATTGCCGATCAGTTTCGCAAGCGCGCGCCGGCTACGGCGCAAAGTCCCACGCGCGCAACGTCGCGGGAGACCGCCACGATCGAACGGGTGCCGGATGGATTTGATTTGCGGGCCGCTTGGGATGCGGAGTGGCAGCAGCACGTCTTCCAGGCGGCGTTGCAACGGGTCAAGCGCCGGGTGGACGCGAAACATTATCAAATCTTCGACTGTCTCATCGTCAAACAGTGGTCGGCTTCGAAAGTGGCCGAAAGCTTATCGGTCAGCCTGGCCCAGGTTTACATCGTCAAACACCGGCTTTCCGCACAGTTGAAGAAGGAGGTCGCGATTCTCGAGAAGCATCACTGAGCAGCCACGCAGCCTGTGGCTGGTAAGCAATGAATCCCGCGGCGCTTCAAGACCATGAGAATCCTGACCATCGGACGCAAAGGCACGGACATCGTGCTCGAAGATCCTCAAAAACAAATCAGCCGGTTGCATGCGGAACTGACGATCACGGACGGGAGCCGTTATTACCTGGTGGACTGTGGCAGCAGCAATGGCACGTCCGTCAAACGTCAGGGCGGATGGAAACCGATCAAGCAGGAGTATGTCACCGAGGACGAGGAAATCCGGTTCGGCGGCTATTACTCCGTAAGTCTTCGCGAGCTTTTAGCCATGACGCCCTAACTTAACCGGGCTGACTTACCCCATCCATGAAGCTATTCGGCAATTCATTTTTCGTTTTCGGTGTGCTGTTGCTCCTGGTGTTACCGGTTCGACTGAGCGCGCAGTTGAGCCGTGAAATGCAGGCGTCGGCGGTCCGGATCATTTGCCCGGAGCCTGCGGAAAATGGCGCGAAAGGTTTTGATATGATTCCGCTCAAGCTCTCGGACGGGAGCACGGTGGAATTGGTAGCGGACTCCTCCGGCAGCGGTTTTGTGATTAACAACGAGGGATTCATCATCACCAATAATCACGTCGTGGCTGCCGAAGAGGACAAGGAGGTTCCCTCGCCGCTGGTGATGGTGATGCAACGGGTGGGCGAACGATTCATTCTCCACAAGGCGGCAATCCTTTGGCAGAGCGCCAATGCGGACCTGGCGGTGATTCGCGCGCCATTGCTCAAGGCGCTGCCGCTGGCGATTGAATTCGACGAGGCGAAATCGACCGCTTCGGAAGAAGTCTATAGCATGGGTTACCCAGGTATCGCGGATGTCGCCGCGGAAGATACCAAACGTTCGGATGAGATCACGATCGAGTACATGCAGACCGTGTTGAATATCCGCATCCGACGGATGGAGACGGAACTCCACCGTCGATTGAAGCAAACGGAGATCGACGCGATCAAAGCCAATGTCATCGAAAATACAGACTCCATTCCCGCTGACTGGATGGATATGATGGCCACGCTAAACAACTTCTTGAAAAATGCGGATGCCACGGTGGGCGCATGGGATGTGACCGAGGTAGTGACGCACAAAAGTCTTTGGCCGGACTTTTTCCGGCCGACGGTGACGAAAGGGAACATCGAGAGATTTACCAAAATCCACGGCTTTCTCGGCGCCACCTTTCCGGACGTGTTGATGATTCAGCATAGCTGCGCCATCAAACACGGGAATAGCGGGGGACCGCTCTTGAATGCAGGCGGCCAGGTGCTCGGTGTCGTGGGACGCGGCTTTGTCAAAGGAAAGAAGGGCGAAGTGGAGGCGGTGCAGTGGGCGACGGCAGCGAGCGAATTGAAGGAGTGGCTCGACGCGCACAAGGTCCCCTACACGCTTGCCGGAGATTGGCGAAAGCCGGCAGTCGCCCCCGAACCTATTAAGATCATCGAAAAGCAGCCGGTCATCCAGCAACTGCCGACCCAGATTATCCAGCAGCCGACGTTGAAGATCGTGGAGCGGTTGCCGATGAAAGTGCTGGTCGCAGTTTCATTGGCGGTGGTGGTGGCGATCATCGTGGGGGTCATTGGCTTCTTGAAATCGAACCAGAAGCCCAGCTTCACGGAGATTTTTCGGGACCCGAGGCTGGCCAGGGCCCTCGGCACGACACCGAGCAAACTAGTGGAAATCCACGGAACGAAACCGCCTCACTCGCCGCCCGCGACGGATCATGGCGGATGGCAGCTCGTCGGGCGGACAGCCGATGGAGGCGATGTCCGCGTGGAAATGACGGAAGCGATGTTTGCGAGCAGTGATTACCGGCTCATCCTCGGCCGGACGGCGGACCTTTGCCACTTGGTGATCAAGGATGACAGTGTGTCGAAGCAGCACGCGCACATCCGCAAGGACGGAGATCGTTTTTTGGTGGCGGACCGCAACTCCTCCAATCGCACCGCAGTGAATGGCCATTTCAATGAGAGGGCGTTTGACGAAGTGCCCCTCAAAGAGGGAGATACCCTCACGCTGGGCGAGGTGCGGCTCGACTTTGGCAGCGCCTGAGCGCGTTTAACTCAACGCTGCCCAGAGAGAGCGCATCTCGATGTCGATCTCTTTCTCGTCGGGATTGCGCAACGTGCTGGCAATCTCATTGCGCACAGCTTCGCGATAGCGCTCGCGCAGCCGACTCACGGCCTTGCGGACGGCTTCCTGGGTCATACCGAGACGACGAGCGACGGTGTCGTAACTGACATTCGGGTCGCGGGCTTGGTCGAGAAACGGCTCGAGAACCTGGAAAGCTTCGCCCCGGCCTGCGGCGGTTTCGCGAGTTTCGATGTGATCGCGGGCCGCCTTCAGCAAAGCCATGGTCCAGGACCGGGCGTAGATTTGTTCCGGAGTGCGTTTGTCCGCGGGTTCCAGCCGGTAACGGCGCTCGCCGTCGTCAAACTCTTCGTCGAGCGATTCGACCCTGCGTCCCCCACCACGCTTTTGAGCCGCTGCGTAAACGCGGTCGCGGGAAATGTAGCGCGTGAAGGCGGTGAGGAGAAAGGTGCGCAACTTGCCAAGATTGCGATCGGCGGAGGCGAACAACTGTTTCTCGAGAAGATAAGTGAAGAAACCCTGCGCGAGATCCTGGGCGTCGTGTGGGCCATGGCCCTGCTTTCGGGCGAAAGCGTAAAGTGGATACCAGTAAGTGCGGCACAGCGAATCGAGGGCTCCGCGCGCTTCTCGTGAGTTCTCCAGCCCGCGCGCTTTCGAGACTAAAGTCCAGCGGGTGGGCTCAAAACGCATGTCGCGAGTGGAGGAACCGGCGCGGGGTGGGCGAGGAACGGATTCATTCATGCCTCCGTGAGATTACGGGACGCCCGGCTTCCGACTCAAGCCAGGAAAAGCCGGAAGGTACTCAGCCTTGGTATGCTACAACTCGGCGCCCACGGCGCAAAATGCCTGCTTCAATCCGTCGACATACTTCTGGAGCGTGTAGCGCCCGAGGAAAAGCTCGCGCAGGCCGGTCCCGTCTTCTTCTGCCGCTGCGATCAATCTCGCTCCGATTTGGTCTGCCGAGTGCGGCGTCACGAATCCCGCGTAGTCCGGTGGCAGGATTTCCGGGATGGCCCGCCAGCGCGTAGTTACCACCGGCAGTCCGTAGGCGATGGCTTCGATCAAGCTGACCGGTTGTCCTTCCGCCGCATAGTAGGTGGGAAAACAAAAGGTATCGGCCGACGCCAGCAGCGCCGCCTTGGTATCATCGCGGACAAACCCCGCGTAGGTGATGGCTTCGGAACGCCGTGCGATGGCAGCGCGAAAATCCTGTTCTTCGCCGGCATCCAGAAATCCACCGGCGACCGTCAAGTGGAGGCGCAACGCGGAATTTTGGGCACGTAGCGTTTCATTCGCAACGACGATTCCCTCGATCGTGTCGAACACCCCTTTCTCACGCGTGCAATGGGCAAGATACAAGATGCGGAATGTTTCGGGATCGCCGCCGGCGGCCGTGCGGTCCGCTTCGGATAGGGTTTCACCGACCGCCAGCCGTCGCCGGGCCGCCAGCCGGGCATTGCGCCTTGGCCGCACTGTGGTCTCAAAATCCGGGCAGGGATCGGGGATGCCGTTGGCCACGATCTCCGCCCGGCGCGAGAGGAACCACAAGGAGTCGCGCATGCTCGGGATGGCCAGGGCGAGCCCCAACGAGGAGTGCCCCAGGAGCCGATGTGTGAGCCATCGCTCGAGCCATGTGCCCTCCGAGCGCAGCCAGTCGCCCAGCCCGACGGCATGCCAGTGGTGAATGAAGTCGCGGAAAAATGGACGGCAGAGCGCCATCACCACCCAATCGCGATAGAGCGCGGCGCGTTTTCCGGGAGCCGGTACATAGTAGAACGAGCGCACTTGATAACGAAATCGGCACCAGATCGCCTCCAGGCAATAGCGCAGGACCAACCACATCTTCTCGAGGCGAAACGAGCCGATATCCTCGAGGTTCTCCGAGTAACGGCAGTTGACGTGATAACATTCCACGTCCGTCGGCGGACCTGCGTCCACAGCTTTGCCCCGCCGATCGCCGCCCAATCCCTCCAGCATGAGCTTGACCATGTAACTCTGCCCGTGATGCGGCGGCGGCGTATGCGCAAAGACGAGCAGCTTCATGGGAAGTTGATGGTAGGTGGTTGAGAGTTGGTAGCAGCGGCCCAGGGACCGCCGATGGCTGCCGGTTTCCAGCCGCTCGATTGCTCGGTCGAGCGCGGAGCGCATCCATGCGGAAACGCGGCGGACTATCCACAATCAAAAATCAACTATCAACCAATCTCTGCCCGTTTGAGATTGACCCGTCCAATCGGCGTGTGCTTTTTAGCGGGCGCTAAAAAATGGACTGGTACTACGCCATCAAAGGAGAACAAAAGGGGCCTGTGGGCGATGCCGATTTCCAGCAACTCGTGCAACAGGGCGTCATCAGGGGCGATACCTTGGTCTGGCGCCAGGGCATGGCGGGTTGGACAGCCTATGGCGCCAATGCCATCACCGCCGCGCCTCCTGGGAGCGTCATCTGCGCCTCTTGCGGCCGTCCGGTGCCTGAGGCCGACGCCTTTACTCTGTCCGGAACCCACTATTGTGCGGTCTGCAAACCGCAAATTCTCCAGCGTATTTCCGAAGGGAAACCTGTCGTCTCCCCGGTCGCGGAGGAAACGCGGCGAAAATATCTGTCCCATGAGGCCTCCGTCAAATCCGTCGGCTTCCTCTACTACATCGGTGGCGCTGCACTGACCATGGTGGGGCTCGGCCTGATGGTGACGATCATTGGCGGCAAGGGGCAGCCTGGAGCGCTGATTTTCGCGATTTTATTTTTGATCTTCGCAGTCGTCCAGATCTGGGTGGGCACCGGATTACGCCGCCTCCGATCCTGGGCGCGAATCCCCACGTCTATTCTTTCCGGCATCGGGCTGCTCGGATTTCCCGTGGGAACGTTGATCAACGGCTACATCCTTTATCTCGTTCTTTCGCAGAAAGGCGCGATGGTCTTTTCGCCCGACTACCAGGCCATCATTCAACAGACGCCACATATCAAGTACCGCACGTCCGCCTTGGTCTGGATCATCCTCGGGGTCGTGCTGCTCTTGATCATCGGGGGAATTACCGTGGGGATCCTCTCCTCCAAGCACTAGAGCGTTTTCGATTTAGTGAGTCGCATGGTAGGAGCGCCAGCGCTGAAAAGTCAACGCTGTCATCCTGAGCGCAGCGGGGAAGCATGGGCGGAGTCGAAGGACCTCTAATTTCCGTGGGTTCCTGCGCGGAGCGGTTGGCGCTCCCTCTTTTCAAGAGTGTCTTCCACAGCCATCTGGATGAAGAAGAAGGATATTGGAGGTCCTTCGACTTCGCCCATGCTTCCGCGCTCCGCTCAGGATGACAGAGTTTGGTTTTCGACGCTGCCGCTACCGGCACGGCGCGTCAGATTAACGAGAAGCTGCTCTAACTAAGCCAAGGGGGCGTGTAAAAGGCAGGAGTCGCATTACTCCCATACCTCCCATTGGTCCTATGGGAGAAATGGGACGGCCCCGGTAGGCGATTCTACGAGCGATTCACCACCGAACCGCGCCCGCTGGTGATCTCGTCGTGAATCCAGCGGTAGGTCTTTTCGAGGCCGTCCTTGAGGCGCGTCGACGGCTCCCAGCCGAAGACCTGCTGGATGAGTGTGTTGTCGGAATTGCGGCCGTTCACACCCTTGGGCGCGCTGAGGTTGTAAATTCGCTTCAACTTCACGCCGGCGATACTCTCGACGATGTCGACCAATTCATTGATCGAGACGAGCTCGTTGCTCCCGATGTTGATCGGTTCGAAGAAGTCGCTGTTGGTCAGCGTCTGCGTGCCGTGGAGGCAATCGTCGATATACATGAAGCTGCGGGTCTGTTCGCCGCTGCCCCAGATTTCGATCTCGTGCTTCCCGCTGAGCTTCGCAGAGATGACCTTGCGGCAGACTGCGGCCGGCGCTTTTTCGCGGCCGCCATCGTAGGTGCCGTGCGGCCCGTAGACGTTGTGGTATCGGGCCACGCGCGTCTGAATGCCGAAGTCCTCCCGGAAATGGCGGCACATGCGCTCGCTGAAAAGCTTCTCCCAGCCGTAACCATCCTCGGGCATCCCGGGATAGGCGTCGGCTTCCTTGAGGGCGGTGACCTTTGGGTCGCGCTGTTTGTCGGCGTTGTAAACGCAGGCGCTCGAGGAAAAGAAAAACCGCGACACGCCGAACTTCTTCGCCGCGAGCAGGAGGTGAGTGTTGATCAGGACGCTGAGCATGCAGAGCGCCTTGTTCAGCTCGATGAAGCCCATTCCACCCATGTCCGCCGCCAGGTTGTAGACGACGTCGCAGCCTTCGACTGCCTTTTCGCAATCGGGCAGAAGCTCGAGATTGAGCTGCGCGTTCTCCACATCGTCGAAACGCTGATACCACTCGGCGAGTGGCTTCTTATCGACGGCTCGGAGTTGGGTGTGACCCTGGCGGCGCAGATCGGCGATCAAGTGACCGCCGATGAAACCGCCAGCGCCGCAAACGAGGATTTTACTCATACGGGATACTGGATGAGGGGGATAAGGGAGCGCCACTGTCTACGGCTCGCGCACGGCGTCAAGCGAAGGATGAGGGCGGAAGGATGAAGGCGGAAGAAAAGTGCGCTTCGCGGTTTTCTGTCGAACTCCTTTCCGCGAAGCGGCCATTTTCTTCATCCTTCATCCTTCATCCTTCCGCCTTCATCCTTTCCTTGATCAGGCGCCAGACAAAGAGCGGATTGTTTACCAAATAGCGGCGCCCGAGGCGGCGCGGCTCAGAGCAGAGGCGGTAAAACCATTCCAATCCGGAGCGTTGCATCCAGCGCGGCGCCTGCCGGGCGCGTCCCGCGTGAAAGTCGAAGGCCGCGCCCACACCAAACATGAGCGTGGTCTCCAGCATGGGCAGATACTCGGCCATGAAACGCTCTTGCTTGGGCGTGCTCAACCCCACCCAGACGATGTCGGGTCGCGCCTCGCGTATGATCCGCTGCAGTTCTGCCTCCTCCTCGGAATTGAGGGCGCGAAAGGGCGGACAATAGGTTCCGCAAATTGTGACGCCGGGAAAGCGCTCCTCCATGCGTTTCTTCAATTCCTCGGCCACTCCCGGCGCGCCGCCGTAGAAGAAATGCCGGTACGGCGTCGCTTGGGTAGCGCGAAAGATCTCCAGCATGAGATCGGGTCCGTAAACGCGATCGACCCAGCGGCCTACGGCACGACGCCCCAGCCACACCAGCGGCATGCCGTCGGTGGTATTGAGAAAGGCGCCGTTGAGCACCGCGCGAAAGGCGTCGTCGCCTTGCGCCTCGCTCACCCCGTGTACGCCCGTCACGCAGATGTAACCTTTTCGGCGGTCGCGCAACGCTTCCAGCACCGCCTCGGTGGCCACGGGCAGATTCATGGCGTGAAGGGCGACACCGAGCACATTGAAGCGATCGATCTTCATGACGAAACAGCCGTGTGCGACGGCAGCGCGGCGAACCGCTCGCGAAAAGTCCGGGCCGGATGAGCGGAGGTTGGCTCGGCACTGGCGCCGGCGCCGGCCGGTTGACCGAGGACGGCTCCCCGCCACAGCGCGCGAAGGGCATCGGACATCGCCGCCCACGACCATACCCGGAAGAATCTGCGCAGCGCGCCCGGCACGGTCCAGGCAATGCGGCGGCCGTGGCGCAGGCGGAATCCGATGAAGGCCATGTTCTGCACGAGCGCGCAATGTTTCAAATACTCGGCCTCGCGGGAAAGCGGGGCCGTCTCCGGAGGCGGCAAGTGTTGCACCACCACCGTCGGAACGAAAATGCCGCGCTCGTGGGCGGTGAGACGCAAGCTGAATTCAAGATCCTCGCCGCGCACCCAAAAATCGTCGCGGTGCAAACCCCAGCGCTTCACCTCGGCGACCGTCACCAGCAGGCAGATTCCTTGCGCCCAGACGACATCGCGCGGTGCGCTGCCAAACTGGGCACGAAAATCCTCCGGCGTGCCTTCAAAGGTATCGCGCAACCCCCGCGTGCGCTCGGCCAGGCCGGGCAGCCAGCCCACCTGGCCTCCATTCGCGGTGATGAGGGGATAAGCCAGGCTGGCCAGTTCCTTCTCCAAAGCTTCCGCGAGCGCGCCGACAGTCCCGGGGGCGAGCACAGCATCATCATCGAGGATCAACAAGTGCGTGAGCGTGCTGCCGGCCAGTTCGAGCGCCCGTTCTTCCGCCAGGCGCAGACCACCGCCGCAGCCGAGGTTGGCCCCAGGGTCCACATAGTGAGCCCACGGGCCGGTTTTCTCGACCAGCATCCGCACTTCTCCGTTGCCTTCATTGTCGACGACGATGGCAGCGGAGAGCTCTTCCCCGGCCAGGGAATCCAGCAGCCGCTCCAGCTCCCTTGGGCGACGGTAAGTGGCGATCAACGCCGCGACCGAAATCTTCATGGGATCGCGGCCAGCGCCGCCTTGTCGAACTCGCGTGGAAGCAAGCCCCGTTCGATCAATTGATAGATATGCTCCCGGATTTCCGGCCACATGCGCTCCGGCAGAAGCTTCGTCATGCAGTAGGGCTCGGAGAAATGGCAGTAATCGAAACACGGTCTCCACGGGCAGATATCCTGAATCACGATGTGATGCTGGTCGCCCCACGGCCGGAACCAATCGGGATCGGTCGGTCCGAAAATCGGGATCACCGGGCGGCCGCAAGCCGCGGCGATGTGCCCGGGCCCGCTGTCATTGCAGAGCAGCAGGTCCACCCGGCTCAACACATCGACCAGCTCCGGAACCGTCAACGGACGCAGGACGTGATCGGCGAGCGCCGTGAGCCGGCTGCTGCAGCCCTCGGGTCCAGGCACGAGCACGAGTTCGAATTCGAAACGGCCGCGGAGCTTTTCCACCACATAGGCGAAATACGATTCGGGCCACCGGCGGACACTGATCCGCGCCCCCGGATGCAAACAAAGAATGGGCTTCCCGGAAAACCGGGCGAACATCGCGTCGACCGCCGGCGAGCGGTACCGCTGAAAATCCAGGCGTGGCCCGCTTTCGCCCTTGCTCGGTAAATCCAGGGCGCGCCCGATGGCCCACCAATCCTCCACCTTGTGCTGCCGGGCGACGCGCCGAGCCAATGGATGGGTGAGGAACCGCTCACTTCCCCGAATGGGAAATCCGTAGCGCGTCTGGGCGCCCACGAGACGCATGAAAAGATGATCGCGCGGATCGTTTCGCACGGACACCGCCACATCGTAACGCTCTGCACGGAGCTGGCCGAACAAGCCGAAGATTTCCGTCCAATTCCAACGCCACAGCGCATATTTCCCCCGGTAGGCCGACCACGGCGCATCGAAACTGATGAAGCGAATCTCGGGAAAAGACGGCTGAAGCAGTTGCGCGGCGTGCTCTTTGCCAACCAGGGTAATGTCGTAGCGCTCCCGCGCCGCCCGCAAAAACGGGGTGGCAAAGGTGAGATCGCCCAGGCCCCAAAATTCGAGGACGAGGAGCCGGGGGCGGGGCGAAGCGGGTTGGAGGTCGGGCGCGGCCAAGGTAGCGGCGAATGCTAGGTGCGTCGAAGCAAGGTGGCAAGAGGAGGCGCCCCCTGGATCGTGTGACAATCCAGCGAAGGCGGGTGACCGTGTTGAAACGGATCGAAGATTCTGTAAAGTCCAGTGCCCCATGACTTCCGACGTTCCCGCCGCCCCCGCTTCCTCGATCTCTTCCGGAGAGATGGCGTCGCGCGTCCTCGCGTGGGCGCGCCGGGAGCCGCTCGGCGCGTTCCTCCTGCTCGCCAGTCTCGCGGTGCTCGTCTACTTTTTCGGCTTTTACAAGGTGTTTATGAACGGCGGCCAGTCGACGGCGGAATGGGCCTGGCGCGGCTGGAACGAGGAGAATGACCAGCAGCACTGCTGGCTGCTCCCGCCCGTCATTTTATTTGTCCTCTGGTATCAACGTGATGATCTTTTGAAGGCGGCGAAGGCCCCGAGTCTCCGGGGGATGGCTTTCGTCATCGCCGGGGTATTGTTGTTCGTCATGGCCGTGCGGTGCATCCAGGCGCGCCTGGCCATTCTCTCGCTGCCGATTCTGACCTATGGCATGGCCGAATATCTTGGCGGGCGCAAGTTCGCCCGGAGCTTCATTTTCCCGTGTCTGCTCATGTTGTTCATGGTGCCGGTCGGCGGCATCATCCAGGGAACGGTCACGCTGCAATTGCTGGCCTCGAAGACGGTGGGCGCGCTCTGCGGGTTGCTGGGCATCCATGTGCAAATCATCGGCACCAAAATCGGCGTCGACGGCAACTCCTTCGAAGTCGCGGGCGGTTGCAGTGGCATCCGCTCGCTCATGGCCATGACGCTGCTCTCCGCGCTCTACGTCTTTTTCGCCATTAGCGGGACCTGGCGGCAATGGACCGTTTTCGCCGGGTCCATCGTTTTTGCGCTGATTGGGAATGTCGCCCGGCTTTTCACCGTGGTCCTCGTCGCCAAATGGTGGGACCCGCAGATCGCGGGAGGCCTCTACCACGAGTATTCCGGCTTCGTTTTTTTCCCGATTGCCGTTCTGGCCATGGTGTCCTTCGGCAATCTCCTGAGCCGCGACTGGGCTTCCGTGAGCTCGGACATAGCGAAAAAGCTGTCTGCCCCCGAAGCGGCGCCGGCATCCAAAAACGACGACATTCCCGCCGATGACGCTCCCAAACCCGGCAGCCCGATCTCCTATGACTACTAAGCGGCTGTCGATCTTGTTCGCGGTGTTGCTCGTCGGCCTGGGCAGTGTTTATTTCCTGCCGCACCAACTCGGTTTCCAACCGACCGGCATCACGCTGGAATTGCCGAAGATGGTCGGCGGCTGGTACGGGCGGGACCTGGCAGTTTCCTCGGAGGAACGCACCGTGCTCGGCGCGGACAAGGGAACGGAATTCGCCCGCAAATCTTATCACAACGGCTTGGGCTACGAGATCGTTGCCTCGGTGGTTCTCTCCGGTGAGGACATGAGCCGAAGCATTCACCGTCCGGAGCGATGCATGCCGGCACAAGGATATACGATCATCGACAAGCGTACCGAGCCGGTGGCTCTGCCGGAGCGGGGCTCGGAAGCGGCGCACGTCCTGCACGTCACCCGGCTGCAAAACGTGCGCACCGTCCCGGTGGAAAACGGCGCCGGCGCTCCGAGTTCGCTCTACAATGTGACCTACTACTGGTTCGTCGGCCACACCGAGACGACCAGCTCACACATCTGGCGCACCTGGCTCGACATGCGGGACCGTCTCATCCACGGCTACAACCAGCGCTGGGCCTACATCACCGTGGCCGGGCAGCTCCCACCTGGCGCCGAAAAGGATCCGCGGACGGAGCAACTCATCGACGGCTGGATGAAAGAATTCATCCGGGAACTACTGCCGAAGATCCAGAAGGACTCGGTAGTGGAAAGTTGAGGGTTGAGGGTTGAGAGCAGCGGCCCGCGGACCAGGAGCGGCTGCTCCGCAGCGAGTTGGTGATTCGCTCCGCCACAACGGCGCACGGCGGCGCATCCGTTCGGGCGTGAAAAAAATCGTTGATATACATAGCAATTATATGCATAGTGCGTCTATGATTCGTAAAGAACTCGTGGCCGCATCCGCGGAACCGTTGATTTTATCCCTGCTCGCAAAAGGCGAGAGCTATGGCTACGCGATCATCCAGGAGATCAAAGCGCGCTCGCAGAACCGCATGGAGTGGACCGATGGAATGCTCTACCCGGTGCTGCACCGGCTGGAGCGCAAGGGGCAGATCAAATCGCACTGGGCGGAAGCCGAGAGTGGCCGAAAGCGAAAATACTACTCGCTCAAACAGGACGGCAAAAAGGCGTTGAAAGAGCACCACGAACATTGGGCCGTGGTGCATGCGGTCCTGACCGGGCTGCGAAAGGAGCAATATGTTTGACCTCGAACAAGCAATCGCGGAATGGCGGCGGGAAATGCTGGCCGCAGGCCCCGAGACTCCCGCGGTGTTGGATGAATTGGAAAGCCATTTGCGAGACGGGATCGCCCGGCGCATGGAGGCGGGATCAAGCGCGGAGCAGGCGTTTGAAGCTGCTGCTCAGGAACTCGGATCGGCGAAGGTCCTGAAAGCGGAATTTGCAAAAGCGCAAGGCCCTGACGCCGCGGAAATTCGCCGATGGGCTGGTTTTGTTTATGCCGCGTTCCTCGTTGTTTACTCGCTGCTGCAAACGCGCACCCTCCTGAGATTCAGGCCCACCCATGAAGAATTCTGGCTGGGGATGGCCGGCGTGGCCGCCACGCTGATCGCTGCTTATGCCGGCTGGCGTCTGGTGCCTCGATTCATGAATCTCATGGCTAACAAGAATGCCAGATTGTGGGTGGGAATCACAGGCACCGTTTCCCTGGGTGTCGGCTGGCCTGAGATCTACGCCAGGTTCGTTCTCGAGCGTTTTGATTTCACACCGGGCCAGTTTGCGGCAGCCTTCGTGTGGGCGATGCTGCCATGTATTACCTCAATGACGCTCTTGCTCGGAGTCGATCGGTCCGGCGGTGGAAGGCAGACGAGTTCGGTAAAAACCGGGTGATTGGGAGGACACCACGTGTTCGATCTCGACGGGAGCAATCGAAGAATGCGGCGGCAGATGCTGGCTGGCGGCGTGCAATCGCCAGTGCCGTTCCCAAGTTGCAACTTGGGAACGAGGCTGAAAGAAGCTTGCCTGCTGAAAATAGCCCAGCGCTTTAGCGTTGGGTCTTCGTTGCCGAGGCGGAATAAGTTCCGAAGGGACCGCACTCTACTGACGCACGCCGGTATCGTCCCTTCGGGACTTCGACGTGAGTGATCGATACCCAGCGCTAAAGCGCTGGGCTATTTTCAGCAGAACGCACCGCACTACGGTTCGGCCTCTCAAAGGATGACAACGGAAGGACGAAGAAGAATGCGCTTCGCGGTTTTAGGACAATTCCTTCCCACGCGGCGGCCATTCTCTTCAGCCTTCATCCCTCAGCCTTCATCCTTTCCTTCACAGTTTCCCCGTGATCGTGTGCTCGAGCTTGACGATGTCGGCGGCGAACTTGCGGATGCCTTCGGCGGTCTTTTCCGTGGCCATCGCGTCTTCGTTCAACTGGAACCGGAAGGTCTTCTCGTCGAGATGCACTTGCTTGAGCGAGAGCGATTGGGCCGCGGCGGCGTCGAGTTTCATCGGCACCGGATCATTGCTCGCCGCCAGTTCACCCAGCAGATTTGGGCTGATGGTCAGCAGGTCGCAACCGGCGAGTTCTGTGATTTCGCCCTTGTTGCGGAAGCTCGCACCCATGACTTCCGTCTTGTAGCCGAACTTCTTGTAGTAGTTGAAAATCTCCGTCACCGACTTCACGCCGGGGTCTTCCGTGGGCGCGTAATCCTTCTTCGTGGAGGCCTTCCACCAGTCGAGAATGCGGCCGACGAAAGGCGAAATGAGCTGCACCCCGGCTTCGGCGCAAGCAATGGCCTGGGCCATCGAGAAAAGCAGCGTGAGGTTGCAGTGGATGCCTTCCTTGCTCAGCACCTCGGCGGCTTTGATGCCTTCCCAGGTCGACGCGATTTTGATCAGCACGCGATCGCGGGAAATGCCATTCTTCTCGTAGAGACCGATGAGCTGGCGGGCCTTGGCGATGCTGCCCTCGGTGTTGAACGACAAACGGGCGTCCGTCTCGGTCGAAACGCGGCCGGGAACGATCTGCAGAATCTCCAGGCCGAACGCGACCAGCAAATGGTCGATGATATCCTCGAGCTGGGCCGGGCCGGAAAGGCCGCTGCCTTTACGGTCGGCGACGACTTTGTCGAGAATGTGAGTGTATTCGGCTTTGGTGGCGGCCTGGAGGATCAGGCTCGGGTTGGTGGTCGCGTCCTGCGGCTTGTAGGCCCGCATGGATTCAAAATCTCCGGTATCCGCGACGACTTTCGTCAGTTTCTTGAGCGCGTCGAGTTGGCTCGTTTTTGTGGCGGTAGGTGCTTCAGCGGCGGCAGTGCTCATAAAATCTCCTCTTTTTCTTTGGGTAATTGGTTCAGCCTAGAACCGTAATGGCGCCGGGCGGGTTGGGCAAAAGGAAATTTGGGCAGGCCAGGGAGGAGCGAAGTCACGGCAGCGTCTCTCGAACACCTCCACCATCCCACCGCGCCCCGGCTACCGTTTGATGCTTACCCAAGTCCCGATCGGCGCTTCCTTGAACAGCCGCCGGGCCACATCGCCGGGCAGGCGAATGCAACCGTGCGAAGCCGGCCGGCCAGTGACATAGCCCTCGTGCAAGCCGAAGGCCTGGCAGCTCAACCGCATGAAATACGGCATGCTGGCGTTGTGATAGAGCGTGGAGTGATGCTCGAGATGTTTGTCGGTGATGACGTACTCGCCCGGTTTCGTCGCGAAGCCGTCGCGCCCCGTGGAAATCTCCGTGCTGAGGATGAGTTGTCCATTGCGATAGTAGCGTGCGCGTTGCTCGTCGAGGGACACTTCGATCCGCACTTCGTCCTTGCTCGGGGCGTCCCCGAGCAATGCCTGGATGGTTTCCGGACTGTCCGCCCAAGCTGCAAAATAGAGGGCGAGCAGGCTCGACTTGCCGTGCGTGGCTACGTTCTTGTTCGCGCCGTAGTCGAGCAGCAGTTTCACCGTGTCGCACTGCTTCATTCCCGCGGCCAGCATCAGCACCGTCAAGCCGGGCGTGGAATCGACGTAATTCCGCATGAAATTGGTGCCCACCCATTCACGAAAGGCCGTGTCGCCGGGTTGATTCAGCACCGTGTTCGGGTCAGCGCCGAGGTCGAGCAGCTCACGCAGCTGATCCATGTTCTCACGGGCGACGGCATAGGCGAGCATCGGCTGGGCATTTTCCGAAGCGGCCGGCGGGCCGGCATACTTTTCCAGGATCAGCGGTCCGATGATCGTATCGTGCGCTGCGAGCGCCTTTGAAAACTCCGTGCGCGCGACCGGAGTCCAGGTAAGGCCGGTCGGCAACCGGCGCAGGATATCCTCAAACAAATCACGGTCCCCGGTTTCCAGCGCGGCTGTGGCGAGATCATCTCCTCCGTGAGCCGCAGCGGGCAGGGTGGTTTCGTGCGCCAGCAAGGTGCTTACCGCGTAGCTCTGCCGCAACGCCACGGCGTATCCGAGCGCGAGACGGTGCTTGCTGTCCACAGCATCGATCGGCGCTCCCGCCGCGAGCATTTTTTCGATGCCGGGGCCGCTTCCGGCGATCGCCGCAGCCATGAGTGGGGTGAGCCCTTTTTCATCGGCCAGCTTGGGATCCGCGCCGGCTTGCAGCAGCTTGTCCACCACCGGCCAGTCGCGGTCCAGTGCCGCCGCGAGCAGCGGGGTGCGGCTTTGTTCGCCAGTCGCATTGGGATTCGCCCCCGCGGTCAGATAAAGCTGAATCAACGGCTGTTTCCCCGAGGCCACGGCGCGGACGAAGGCATCGCCATACTCCAGGCCCACGGCTTGCAGTTGCGCCGCCGCGCGATCGGCGGCTAAAGCTTGCCCGTCGATCAAAGCAGTGCGCACAAGAGCGGGAGCGCTGCCGGGCGCAGACAGCCACGCCAGCGGTGCTTTCGCCGCCGCGGTTCCTGCGGCCGGTTGCGCTCGCAGCGGTGCAGGAAGGAACGCGACGGCTGCCAGGAGCGCCGGGAACAACTTCGATCGAACTTGCCAGGAAACGTACATAACACCAGTTAACTAAGCGAAAACTATACCCAACGTGGTAGGACGTAGATTATGCCAACATCGAAGCTGGCAATCAAGTGCCAGCACGGCACGCTCACAGTTGGCAAGGTAATGAGACAGTGAAACGATCGGAAAATCAGTGTCTGAAGTGGCGATTTTCCTCTGATTGTCTCCTTGTCCAGATGGTCTGGCTGCCTTCCCCGCGCACCAGCCCGGCGACGTCGCCAAGCTCCCTCAGCTAAGGAACACCGCCGCGGGTGGATTCTCAGTACACTTGAAATCCCGTGGCGCGAAGGCCGATCTTCGGCTACTGCTCCTGCCCCTTTGTCCATGCCCCGTCTTATTTCTCCCAGTCTGGCCGCGCTTAGCGGGGCCGTTCTGGCACTCGCCCTCACTGGATGCAAGAAACCGCAAATCCGGGTCTACACCGTGGCCCGCGAAAAGCCGGCTGCCCCCATCACCCCACCGCCTTCGGAATCCCCGCTCGCCCGGGCATCCGCCGCCGATATTCCCCATTCCCAAGCGCACCTGGATTACAAACTCCCGAGCGGATGGAAGGACGAGGGGAGCAGCCAGTTCAGCCTGCAGAATTTCAAGATCGCGACCGCCGATGGCGTGGCGATGGTAAATATTACACCGCTGGCCGGCATGGCCGGCAACGACGCCGCCATCGTCAACCTCTGGCGCCAGCAACTCGGCGAGCCGGTTCTCGAAGCTCCTGCGGCCGTGGCCAGCCTCACGCCGGTGGACATCGGCGGTGAACCGGGCAAGCTCTTCGAACTCAGCGGGAAGCGCGACGGGAAAACCGAACGGATCATTACCGCTTTTGTCCATCGCCCGGATGGAAGCTGGTTTTACAAACTGCAGGGAGACGACGCGGTCGTGACCTCGCAGAAAACGGCCTTCCTCGATTTCCTGAAGACTGTGAAGATCACGCCTGGCAATCCCACGGACAGCGTGGCGGAACAAAAAGCGCCGGCCGAGGACGCCGAACCCGCGGTGCACATGGTCGCTCCGCAAGGTTGGGAGGCGCAAACACCCGGCCAGATGCAGGTCGCCAAATTTATCGTCGACAAGGACGGTGGCAAAGCGGACGTCTCGGTGAGCGTTTTTCCCAGCGACACCGGGGGCACCCTGGCGAATGTGAATCGCTGGCGCCGCATGCTCGGCTTAAAGGACGTGGATGAAGCCGGTTTGCAGGAATGCACGAGCAAGTTCGGCGACGCCACGATCGACGGCGCACCCGGCGCCGTGCTCGCCGATCTCTCCAACGACAGTCGCCGCCTGCTTGGCGCCATCGTCCCGCGCGAAGGCCGCTGGTGGTTTTACAAGATGGTCGGTGACGCCCCGGTGGTGAACGCCGAACACGATACCTTCGTCCAATTCGTCAAAAGTCAGCCATGAGCCGTAGCATCTGGAAATTTCTCACCTCCCTTCGTGTCACCGTCGTATTACTGGCGTGCGCGATCATTCTCGTTTTCGTCGGCACCGTCGCGCAAGCGGACGAAGGCCTTTTCCAGGTGCAAGAGCGCTATTTCCGGCACTGGTACATCATCGGCACCACCCTGTGGGGCCATCATCTGCCGTGGTTTGTCTGGCCGGGCGGCTACACGCTGGGCTTCGGGTTGCTCATCAACCTCATCGCGGCGCACATCAAGCGTTTCCAGTGGAAGATGTCGAAGTTCGGTATCCATCTCACGCATCTCGGCATCATCATCCTGCTCGTCGGACAATTGGCCACCGACATGCTCCAGGTGGAATCGCACATGACTTTCATGGAAGGCGACACGGGCAATTTCATCGAGAGCCCGCGGCATCATGAGCTCGTCTTCGTCGCCGATGCCGGCAAAGGGAATGACGAAGTCGTTTCCGTGCCTGAGGCGATGCTCGTGAAGGGCAAAGAGATCAGCCATCCGAAGCTGCCGTTTAAGATCGAGGTGAAGGATTACTCGCCGAATGGCGATGTCTATTCGAAGGCCAAAGTCGAGCAGGCCGTGACGCAAATCAAAACCGCCCTGACCGCGCTCAACGGAGAATTCTCCACCCCGGAGGCGCTGGCGCCGCTCGCGCAACGCGACCAGGAAAATCCCGGCCGGGTGCAATTCTGGCGCGACGCTCTGGCCGCCGTCGGGGAAAAGAACAATGACGACATTGTCGCCGCGGCGAAGAAAGTGGCTGCGGAACCGGACCGTGCGGCCAAGCTGCTCACGGAATTGAAGACGCGCTTTGGCAGTCAAATGCGGCGGGCGATTGGTTCGCAAGGCGCCGCGGAACAGTTGGCCGCAAACATCGTCGAGTCCGGCCAGACCGTCACCCCGGAAATGTTGCCGCCGGCTTCGACCAGTGGGGCCGGAGCGAGCGTCACGGTCAAGTCGCAGCCCGAGGCCAAGGACATGGATACGCAGAATATTCCCTACGCGGTGCTGGACTTCATCGTCGATGGGAAGAGCGCCGGCACCTGGCTCGTTTCGCCGGCGTTGCGGGAGCAGGATTTGGCGCTGGGCGGCAAGAAGCTCCAGGTGGCGCTGCGCGACGAGCGCACGTATCTGCCCTTCTCACTCAAGCTCCTCCAGGCCACCCACAAAGATTACGCCGGCAGCGACACGCCCAAGGATTTCCGCAGCCGTATGCTCATCGACAACCCGGGGACCAAGGAAAACCGCGAAGTCGAAATCTCGATGAACGATCCGCTGCGCTACGGCGGACTCGCATTTTACCAGTACCAGATGACCAAAGACGAAATGGACCAGGCACCTGGCCGGAGCGTCCTTCAGGTTGTCCACAATCCCAGTTGGCTCGCTCCTTATATTGGGTGCATCGTCGTGGCGCTGGGAATGATTTGGCAATTTCTTCACCATCTCGTGGGTTTCATTACTAAAAGACGCGCCGTATGAAAAAGTGGCTCCCTCTCATCATCACCCTCATCTTCCTCGGCTGGGTCTTCAGCCAAATTCCAAGCCCCAAGGACGACGGCTTTGCCATTCAAGAATTCGCCAAGCTTCCGATCCTCAAGGATGGGCGCCATGAGCCCGTCGATTCCCTGGCTCGCAATTCCCTGCTTCAGTTGCGCGGCAAACAAACGGCCAACTTCGAGCCGTGGAAGGGTGACTTCGATCATCCGCAGATCGTCTCCGCCACCGAATGGCTGATGGAGGTGATGATGAATCCCGTAGCCGCGGACACGCGCCCGGTCTTCCGCATCGATCATCCCGATCTCAAGGGCCTGCTCAATCTTCCGATGGAGAAGGGTGTCGAGACCGACGGAAAGCATTTCTCCTGGAGCCAGATCCAGCCGAAGTCCGACGCCCTCATCAAGGAAGCGCAACGCGTCAGCGATATTCCCAGCGCCAAACGCAATCAATTCGACAAGGCGGTCTTGAACCTCTGGCGCTCCACTTTCCTTTACCAGCAGTTGAAGTGCAGCCTGCAGCCGCCCGACGCCCGCGACTGGCCGTCCGAACTCCAGGCATATCTCGAAAACCGCGAGGCTGGCCGGGTCGCCGCCCAGGCGAGGGAAGACAAAAAGCCCTACGACGAAAAAGCCCTCAACCAGATCGTCGATGACGTCTCCCGCTTCCACGACATGGAGCACTACGACGAATTCGGCAAGCGTATCGAAATGCGGATGCCGCTCTTCCTCCCGCCGGAGACGGGCACCGCCGATAATGACTGGCGGCGCACCGGGCAGTCGCTCATGGAATCGATCAAGACCGGAGTGCCGAATTTTGCCATCGCCCATTATGCAGTGATGGGCGCGGCGTTTCGCGCCAACGATGTGCCTGCGTTCAATCACGCGCTGGAGGCTTACCGCGCGGAACTCGCCCCCCGTTTCGGGCCGAATCTCAAGGAGGCCTCGACCGAGACGTTCTTCAATCGCATGCAGTTCTTCTACCTGTCGATGATGATCGCGGTCTGCGCGTTTCTCTGCGCGATCATCTATTGGTTCCGGCCGGTCGAGTGGGACTGGCTGCGCCGCACGGCAGCCTCGCTGCTCACGCTTTCCGTGATCGTGACCGCAGTGGGCATCCTTTTCCGCATGTGGCTGGTCGGTCGGCCGCCCGTCACCAATCTCTACTCCTCGGCGACGTTCATCGCCTTCGGCGCGCCGGTCCTCGGCCTGATTCTCGAGCGATTCTGGCGCAATTCGATCGGGGTGGTCGTCGGCTCGATCATCAGCGCCCTCTGCCTCATCATCGCGCATTATCTTTCGCTCCAGGGCGACACCCTCGAGATGCTGCGCGCGGTGCTCGATACCAATTTCTGGCTCGCGACGCATGTCGTCGTCGTTACGTTGGGCTACGCTTCGACCTTCGTCGCCGGCTTCCTCGGTATCATCTTCGTGATGTTGGGATTCTTCACCACGATCATCACGCCGGAGTTCAAGCGGTCGCTCGCGCGGATGGTCTACGGCATCATCTGCTTCGCCACGCTTTTCAGCTTTGTTGGCACAGTGCTCGGCGGGATTTGGGCGGACCAGAGCTGGGGCCGTTTCTGGGGCTGGGACCCGAAGGAGAATGGCGCGATCATCATCGTGCTCTGGAACGCGCTCGTCCTGCACGCGCGCTGGGGCGGCATGGTCCGTGAGCGCGGTCTCCTCAACATGGCCATCGTCGGCAACATCGTCACGAGCTGGTCATGGTTTGGGACGAACATGCTCGGCATCGGCCTGCATAGTTACGGCTTCATGGACGCGGCTTTCTACGCGCTGCTCGCCTTCGATATCACCATGCTCGCGCTGATCATCATCGGCTGCCTCCCGCTCCACCTCTGGCGCAGCCCGATGGAAACCGGCAAAAGCACGCCGGAGAAGCCCAACCCGCCCCGCGGAGCCGAGCCGCAGCCGGCGTAAGATTCGGATCACTACGGGATCGAAATCGCCCGATCCACTCGTGGCGAGCCGTAGATCGCGCCCGCCGTATGGATCACTAAATTCTCCTCCTCGTAATCCCCCGCGCTATGCGTGTGACCGCAGAGCACGGTGAGTCGCGTCGCGCGATGCCGCGTGCAACATTCGCGAATCACCCTCCCGAGATTCGCATTGCAAAAATGCGGTAGAAAATCCGGCCCCGAGATTTGCCCCTCATGCCAGGTCGCCTCGGGCAAGGGAGGGACGTGCGTCAGCAGAATCACTTCCTCGAACGAACCCATGGCGCGCTCAAGCGTTGGCCGCACAGTCTCTGTATAAGCGCGCGACCATTTCGCGATCTGCTTCCACTGCGCAGCACGCGACAGCTTCGCCAAGTCGTTAATATAAATCATGTCGTTCAGGGTGACCGGTGATGCCGAACCGGAGCCGGATTCACCATCCGCCCAGCCATCAATTCCCAAAAGCGCCGTTTTCGCGCTGAGACCAATGACCTCTTTGCCCGTGAGACGATGCATTTGTGGATGGTTCAAAATCACCCGTTTCACTAATTTTTCCGCCTCGGCGAATGAAGTGTGATAACGATCGTGATTCCCGAGCAGAAGGAAGAGCGGCTTCCGAATCGCTTCCGCGAGCAGTGACAAATGGTGCTCGAGATAACGGCCGTCCGAAATATCTCCGGTGATCGCAAATGCATCCGCCGGCGCCTTGGCGAAGGACTCAATCGCGCGCTCCAGCAATTCAGGCACAACGAATCCCAAATGAAGATCCGTCGCCCACGCGAGTTGCTTGACAGGAATTTCGATCGGCGTCACCGCGTGGAGCATCAGCCTCACAGTTACGTATCTCAATACGCAAACTGTCCCTCTGCGCCCCCTCTCAAACTTCCTCGGCGCTCTCTGCGGTAAATTCGACGCTTTTCTACTTCATCAAAAACGCAAAGAAGTTCCGCAAATCCGCATCGCTCATCCCGCCCAGCAATCCCTCCGGCATCAGCGACACCGGTGAGGCTTCGAGGCTTTCGAGGTCGGCCTGTTTCACCGCGTGCTTCTGCCCGGCGACGTCACGAATGACCAGGCCGCCGGCATCCTGCTTGTCGATGAGTCCCGTGAAGACCTGTCCATCCTTCACCTTGCAGATATATGCGCCGAACCCCTCGCGAATCTCGGCGCTTGGGGAGAGGATCGCCACCATCCAGAAATCCTTGTTGGTGCGGTCGTAGGGAGTGAGTTCCGGTCCGACGTGTCCGCCTTCGCCGAAGATCGTGTGACAGATCGCGCAGCGCTGGGTGAAGGTGACTTTGCCTTTCTCCGGATCGCCGGTGTTGTTCGCCAGCAGCGCTTTGATCCGGTTGGCCTCCGCGATTACCTGGACGTTCGTCAGCTTCGCGTCGGAGCCGGGCCAGTGCTTCTTCACCAGCGCATCCATGTCCGCATCGTGATACTGCCCGATCTGCCGCACCACATCCGGGGCCACGTTCTTTGTCTTGATGTGATGCAAATCCACTTCGTTGAGGAACAGGCGCGCCCAATCCTTGCGGCTCACCAGCATGCGGTGCGTGGCGTCGCGCACCTCGGGATCGCCGGCCAGCTTTCCCTCATATTGCGCCACCGCGGTCTGCGCAATCTTCACGTCATCAAACCGGCTCGCCTCGGCCAGTGCCATCTTCTTCAAGGGCACGTCGCCGGTGCTGGCAAAGACCGCTTCGATCACCGGCACTACCCGCTTGTCGCCCGTTTGGGCCAGGGCTTCGAGCAAGGAAATGCGCTTTACCGGTTGCGCCTTTTTGTCCGCCACGATGGCCAGCGCTTTCTTCGCCGCGTCCTCGTTGCCGGTCTTCACCGCCATGGCCAGATCGGAGTCCATCTGGCTCTTGAAATAGGCGTTCAACGGACCCGACAACGAGGCCGGCAATTCCGGGATTTTTCCGCCTTCGAAAGCGGACGCCACGCCTTCAATGACCAGCGCCCGGTCCTGGTCGCGCTTGGCCAGCGCGAGCAACTTCGCGCACGAATCGTAATTCTCCGTGCCGCCGGCCATGGCCCAGCGCTTCGCCAGATATTTCGCGCCATAAGTCTGCGCCAGCGGATGATCCCACACCTTCGGATCTTCGAAAATCGCCAGTACCGCATCGCGATCGCTCACCGCCTTGCTCTCCAACGCCCACCACAGGAGCAGCGGGATGCGCGGGTCCTGCATGTCGGCATCGCGATCCATCATCGTGCGGACGATCGGCAGGCCGGAGTCCGCGGGCAGCCGCTTCGCGCTACAGAGCAATTGCGTGCGCACTTCGGGATGATCCTCCGTCGCCGCCAGGGTCTTCAGGCCCGAGGCCAGGAGCGTGCTCGCTTCGTTGCGATCGCCGGTGCAACGCACCACCCAACGCCGCACATAGGGATCGGGATGCTTCAGCAAATCCAGCGCGAGCGTGTCGTCCAGCCCGCCGAGCATTTGCAGGGCAAAGAGTGCGTCGAGGGCGTGTGGATTTTTCGGATCGCGTGCCAGCCTCTCGAGCTCCGGCAACGCCGATTTCTCCTCGCGCCAGCCCAACTCCAGCGCCGACTGTTGCCGGAACCACTTGTTCGGGTTGCTCAGGTTCGCCACGAGTTCCCTCACCGGCTCCGTGTGCAGATTAAATGGCTTCACCCCCACGTTTGAACCCGTCGGCCGGATCCGGTAAATGCGCCCGTCGGTCTTGCTCCAGTCATCGATCGGGCTCACGTGGCTCAACCGTGTGTCGTACCAATCCGCGAGATAGATGCAACCATCCGGCCCCACCTTAATGTCCACCGGCCGGAACCAGCGGTCGCTGCAGTGCAGCAGCGGCTCATCGTCCTCGGCGCGGAAAGTCGAACCCGTGGGCACGCGCCGGCTGACATGCACCAGGTTCTGCATGGCATTCGCCACCACGAAATGCCCGCCCAGCGTCGCGTCCATCAGCCCGCCGTCGTAGATGCAAAACGCCTGGTCGAACCGTCGCGTATCGCCCTTCGTTTCCATGTGATCGAAATAGCCGAAGCCGTAGGGATTATCCGGCGGGCCATGTTTGCCGAAGGCCTTCACCCCGCTCATCCCCTGGTCGTAATGCATGCCGCGCATGCCGCCGTTCGTCCCGCTGAAAATCCGTCCCTGCGCGTCGAACTCGCAACTGAACGTATTGCCACCGCCTTCGGCGTAAATCTCGAACACCTTGGTCTTCGGATGATAGCGCCAGATATGTTGCCCCTGGATGTGGACATTCTTCGTCACCGCCGATGAAATATTGCCCGTCGTCGTGCTCCCATTCGCACCGTAAAGCCAGCCGTCCGCGCCCCAGTGCAGGCTGTTTGCCACCGAGTGCGTGTCCTCGAGGCCAAACCCGCTCAATGCCACCTGTGGAGGACCATCGGGAATGTCGTCATCATTCGCATCCGGGTAAAACAACAGATAGGGCGGATTCATCACCCAGATACCGCCCGCGCCCTTGATCGCCGCCGTGGCGATGTTCAGCCCGTCGATTACCACCTTGTGCTGGTCGAAAGTGCCCGTGCCCTTGGTGTCCTCGAAGACTGTCACTTGGTCCGCTCCGCGCACGCCACGCGGCGGCGGCTCGGGCACCTTGTCGTACTGCGCCCGCAGATGCTGGTCGTAGCTGATGACTTTCAGCCCCGCGGGATACTGGTACTGCAAATACTGGGTGAGCCACAGACGCCCGCGCGAATCCCAACTCATGTAGAGCGGCTGACACGAGTCCGGCTCGCTCGCCATCATGTCGATCGTGAAGCCATCGCGCATGGTGAAAGTCTTTAGTGCCTGGCTGGGCGGGGTCGGCGGGGTATTGTCGCGCATCACCCCGCGTCCCTTGAACGTCTCCAAGACCTTGCGGACATCATCGTTCCCCGCGTTGGCCTCGGCCTTGGCCGTCTGGTCTTTGGTCGCCAGAGATTTGGCGGAAGCCCCCTGCTCCTTGGAAACCGGAGCCTTGGCCGGCGGCGCCGGCGTTTGCGCCCCTGCTGACAGCATCAGGGCAGCCAGAAGGAAAGGGACGAGAGGGGGGGAACTTTTCATAAGAAGGCGGTTGTGTATCGGAAACCAGCGAATACTCCCAGACATTAGACAGAAGTGGTGGCTTCGGTTTCAAGGCATCCCATTCTTCCTATTCCTCACATCCCTTCCAACGTGCCCCATGGGAATAATGAGAGGAATAGGAAGAATAGGACTCAGTTCCCGCCGCGCTCCAGTTGCCAGCATCCTGGCCCGCCTCTAGCTTCCCATCCCATTCGCATGATTTTCTCTTCCCGCTTCCGCGCCTTCGGTGTTGCGTTCCTCTTCTGTTTGCTCGCCGTCGGTTGCGAAAAAAAGGACCCGCTGGCAGAACATAAATTCCAGTTGCTGGTCCAGGAGAACATTCGTCTGGCCCAGGCCGTCACCGCGCTGGACCCGACGAAAGCTGTTTCGCCGGCCAAGGCCGAATCCTTCTCCGCCGCGGCCGCCACCGCCTTGGACTCCGAGAACGAGCGCCTGCGTGGCATCCTCGCCAGGCATGACCACGAAGTCGCTCTCGCCGCCAACAAAGCCCAGCGCGAACCGATCGAAAAGCAGGTCACCGAGATTCGCGGTCTCGAATTCCTCGAGCCGGTCAGTTATCAGGTGCTGAGCCGCAAACAGATCAAAGAAACCATGGCCGGAAAAATGGCCGAGGTCTTTTCCGAGACGGAATTCCGCAACATGGCCGATGCCATGGCGGCTGTCGGGCTGTTACCGCCGAAATATCCGCTTCGCGAAAAATACATCGACTTGCTCAGCGAGCAGGTCGCGGCCTTTTACGACCAGCACCAGCACAAGCTCTTCATGTATGAGGACGCCACGCTGGACAATGCCCAGAACCGGGTGGTCCTGGCGCACGAACTCACGCACGCCTTGCAGGACCAGCACTTCGGCCTCAAGCGCATGCCCTTGGAGATCAAAAACAACGACGACCAGGCCGAAGCCGCGAGCGCCCTCGTTGAAGGCGACGCCACCCTGGTGATGAGTGAGTTCATGCTCAAGAACATGACCCGCCAGATGTTCAAGGACACCATGGTCTCGAGCTTCACGCAGAACATGAAACAGCTCGAGACCGCGCCGCGTTATTTGCGCGAAATGCTCGTCTTTCCCTATCTGCGCGGACAGGAGTTCTGCTCCGCGCTCTTCGGCTCGGGCGGATACGACGCTATCAACAAAGCCTACGCCCATCCGCCGAGTTCCACTTCGCAAATCCTGCATCCGGAAAAGTATCTGGCCAATCCGCCCGAGGAACCCATCGCCGTGAAATGGCCGGCACTCAAGACGCTCGGCCACGATCCCACCGGCGACAATACCGTCGGTGAAATGGGTATTCGCATCCTGCTTACCGAATGGCTTGACGCCACCACCGGCGAACACTCTTCCCTCGGCTGGCGGGGAGACCGCTACCTCTACTACGGCGATGGCGACGCGCTGGTGTGGAAGACGATCTGGGCGAAGCCAGAGGACGCTGCGAAATTCTTCGACGCCGAGAAGCGGCTGCTGGAGAAACGCTGGCAGCCCACCGGCGGGCGCAGCGCCGACCGCAGCTACGAAGCGGACGCCCCGCGCACTTTGCGCCTCCGTGAGACCGGCAACGAGGTCATCCTCATCGACGCCGCCAAGCCCGAGTGGGCCAAAGCGCTTGAGGCTTTTCAGTAGGACGTTTCAAAGAGCAAAGATCGCGGACGCATTCCGGAGGAATGGGACGCCGCGTGCCGAGCCACCGCCCCACAGCAGATCGCCGACTCGTCTCTGTTCAATGATCGACCAGCTCCATCCTCCAAATCTTCCACACCCCGCCTTCTTTTCGGAAATAAAGATACCAGTAGTAATTCGACGCCATTTTGCCTTCGGCGCTTGGGCCGAGCTTTCGCTCCCCCCACTGATCCTTTTGTTGCAGGGCGACACGCAATTCGCCGTAAGTATTGGGGATGTCTTTGTCGAATCGGACGATCGCCTTCCTGAGTCGAGCGATGTCTGTGGGGTTCGTTAGGTCATATTCCAGTTCGCGCTCCTCCCAGCCATAACGCGCCACCTCGTCATACTGGTGGATAAAATCGGCGGGGTCGGTTTTCTTGCCCGCCTCAGCGTCCAGCAGCGGCCAGACCGCTTTGCGTAGGGCCATGGAAAAACCGCGCTTCGACAGCATTGGAAGCAAAGCATCTACGTTCTTTTGCTTGAGCAGCCCGTACGCGCGTCGGGCCGCCCTCTCGAGCGACGCCGGCGTCGGTGGATCGCCGCGGGCCGGCGCACCGATTATTCCGAGGAAAAGGCCGACAACGACCGAAACGCGAAGCAGGCTTGCCACGTCCATGGCTTATGACGGCCGCTGGCACCAATCCCGCCACATCTCGCGATAGGCATGCTCGATCTGTAGCGCGAATCGCGGCGCGTCCATGAGAGGTGACGCTTCCATGCGCTTTCGCAAGGTCGAACGCCACTCAGCGAGACGCGGCAGATCGCTCGCCAGACCAGCGGCGATCGTCACGTATTCTTCCTCCGAATGAGCAATCCATTCGGGCACGCCGAGGCTGTTCAGGGTGCTCAGGCCTCCGCGGGAGACCGGGGTATCTCCAGCGAGAGTGACGAGCGGCACCCCCATCCAGAGGGCGTCGAGGCTGGTGGTATGTCCATTGTAAGGAAACGGATCCAACGCCACGTCCACACGATGGTATAGCTCCAGGTACTGGCGACGCGGGACCGGTTCGAAGAACTCGACGCGATGCGATGCGATTCCTTCGTCCCCCAAAACGCCGACCGCTCGTTGCCGATGGCTGCCGTTGGCGCTGAGGAGCAGCAGGCGGGAATTCGGGACCTGTCGCAGCACCCTGCCCCAAAGTCCCAGGACGCGATCATTGATTTTGGAATAACTGTTCAGGCAGCCAAACGTGACTTTGCCGGCCGTCGCCGCGGGCAGTGGGCTCACTGCCATTTCCAAGCCGCAGGGGTCGTAACACCAAAAGGTGTCGACGAGAAAAATGCCAGACCCAGGATGCAAGCGGCGGGATGCAGGAGGAGCGCTAGGAACCAACTCATCCTGTATCTTGAAGCCTGCATCTTGCATCTCACCCTCCAGCCACTGCCCGGTGATCCGATAGTCGATCGTCTCCAGGCCAGCACTCTCCGGATAACCGGCAAAACTCACCTGCACGGGCGCCGGCTGGAGTGCGAAGAGCGAAAGACGGTTACCCGCCATGTGCTGGGCGAGATCGACCAGGACGTCCACGCCATCGGCCCGGATCGTCTCGGCGAGCTCTCCGTCGCGCATTCGGCTGATGTTACACCAACGGTCCGCATGCTGGCGGAATTCCTCGGTAACGGCATCCGGGTGAGAAACCCCGGCATAGCACCGGATTTCAAAGTCCTGATGATCGTGAGATTTGAATAGCGGCAGGAGATTTCTACCCAGGACGTGATCCCGGAAATCCATGGCCACATAGCCGATGCGCAGGCGCCGGTTCGGGTTGCGATCATTGGTGGGCGGGCGAATGAACTGTTTCAGCGGAGCGGCGTACTGCTGGTTCCAGCGGCGGATTTCCTCCGCGATTTCCCGCCGGAATTGATCCCCTGGAAGATAGTGGAGGGAAAAGATCAGGTTGCTCTGGACCTCCGCGCAAGGGCCTCCATGGTAGAGCGCCTGGTGAAGGGCAGCGACCGCCGCTTCGTTTTCTCCCCGCTCGCGAAGGACCACCGCCAGATTGTTGTGGGCCTCGGGGTAGTCGGGTTTCAGTTCGATGGCGCGACGATACGCGGCCACCGCTTCGTCGAGTTGCCACGATTCCCGGAGCGCGATCCCCAGGTTGTTGTGCGCCTGCGGCAGGTTCGGATCGAGCTCGATCGCCCGGCGGAATTCCGCGATCGCTTCATCGCGCAGGCCTTTCGATTTCAACGTCACACCGAGATTGCTGTGGGCCGTGGCGAAATTCGGATCGGCCTCCAGGTACCGCCGGTACTCGGCGATGCCCTCATCGAGTTTCCCCTGCGCGCTCAAGATCGTGCCGAGATCGATGTGGTAGTGCAAACCCGCCGGGTTCAGGGCGATGGCCTGGCGAATCAAGTCCGCCGCGAGATCCAGCCGCCCGACATTTTGGGCCAGCGTCCCGAGGAGATAGAGCGCGTCCGGTTGATTGGGTTGCGCGGCCAACACCTGACGATACACCCCTTCCGCTTCGCGCAGCCGCCCGGACCGCTGATGTTGGATCCCCAGCTGCAATGCCTGCGAAATGGTCATGATCGATGCATTCATTCTTTACAGACCGCTCGCGATGACAAGGTCTTCCGCGAGCGAATCGTCGGAGCGGAATCGGGGATTGTCCTGAACGTCGCACGACACTTAAATCTGGGGCATGGCCTTTCGACTGGAAGATTTCGTGATCGCGGGCGTGATCTATCATGCGCACCCGCTTTGCGTGCACGGGAGGTTGCTCTTGCGCGGACGCGAGACGCCGATCCTGGTGGAACTTACCGGCGCTCCTTGCGAGGATTTGCGCGGGCGCAGCTTCGAGTTCGAAGTGCCGCGGAACGACCGGCCTCCGTCGGAGCAGGATCGCGAGCGCCTGGCCCGCTTCTGCGACCAGCAGATCGGGCCAGTCGGCGACATGACGGCGGCGCTCCGGAGAAAGTCGTTCGATGGTCCGGTGGAAGAATTCTTTCAGCGCTCCGAGCAGGGCGATCCGCCACCCATTCATTGGAGCCGCTGCCTCTACCTGGAGTGGTTTAGCCAGAATGGCCGCGTCGTCATTGAATTGCTCGATCCCAAGCTGAAATTCATCGACCCGGACGAGCCGCTCACGAACTCGGACGACGACCCGGCGGAAATCGCGGACGACGCTCGTGACCAGGGATTCGAAGTAGCGGACCCGTTTTTCGGGGAAGAGTTCGCGCCGCCTTCTGAATACGACCCGCACGACGAACCATCGAATGAAGCCAAAGAGGAAAGTTACGGGTTGATCCCTGAGGATCTGGATCGTGAACTCGAGCATTCTGCGAGGCGCGTGGACCGCGAAATCGCCGCCAAACCGGACGACGAGTCCGATCCGCTGGACGACATGAAACAGTTCGATGATTTGATCGAGAATGGTGAAGGAACTTTGATTCGGGACTTGCTCGAGCACTTGGAATTGCCCGCCCCGGGACCGGCGCTGATGGAGCGGGAGGCGCAGGTGGCGTTGAACGCCGCCCTCGGCCAATTGGCGTTGTTTAGCGTCGCGTTTCACATCTGCGACCACTGCTCCGTCGTCGATGCCTACCGCATTCTCATGGAGAAGCTTTGCCCTCATTGCACGGTTTTTCCCGAGATGGGCGGGACGTCATTTGTGCAGCACTATTCCACGTCGGATTTCTGCGAGAGGTGCCGAGGGGAGGAGTAAAGGCGGGGGGATGAAGGATGAAGAAGAGAGCCGCTGCGCGGGATGGATTTGCAGAACCGCGAAGCGCACTCCTCTTCATCCTTCTCCGGTTCGAACGGCCGATCCTCCGCTGGCGCGATCGCCACGTCGGAGCGGCCCGGCCTTCGGCGCCGGCGAAGGAATGGCAACTGGCCTTTAACATCTAGGCTTGGGATTTGGCTTTATGCGAGTTAGCCCCGGCTTCGCGAGGGGCGTCAAACTTCCCAAAAGCGAATCGCTAACTCCTCAATGCTAAATCCAGAAATTCCTGGACGACGCCGGCCAGAATCAGGCCGCCGCTGCTGTTCAAGTGGACTCCGTCGATGTGGAACCGCCAGCCGTTGAGCCGCGCAATTTGGTCAACACCCATCCCGAGGATGAATTCGCGGAATATGTAATCGCGGTAAAACGAAGCAAACCGGAAGCGGGTGAATGCGCGTCCCGGAGAGGCCAGGATTTGTTCGTGCATCCGCTCGTAGAATGGGAGGTACGCGACCGACTCTTCGTGGGCGATTGTTTCGATCATCTCCCGGTACTCGGCAAACAAGCGGTTGAGCTCGGCCTGGACGGGATGTGTCGAGGCCGGTGCTTCGCCGACTTCCGCCAGTGACGCCAGCGCGATCCTGCCTGACGTCTGCTCTTTGAGTCGTCGCACGATGCTTTGCAGAAGTTGCCGGGACCACGCCGGGGAGGGGTTTTCCGACAAGTGTTTCCAGCGTCGATAAAGCCGGTGGAGCCTCGGAAACACTTGGGCGAGAATGTCGTTGGCGCCGATCAGCACGACGACGGCGTCTGGACGGTCGGCCACCACCTCAGGCAGGCGTTGCAAAGCGTTATATATCAAGTCGCCCCCGACTCCATGATTGACGAAGCGAAACCGGCGATTCTGCGGCCTCTTCCCCAACTCCTCAATCCAGTTGAAGGTGCCCTTCGACGCCGTGGTGCTCGATCCGAGACAAGCCACGGTGCATGCCTGTGCGTCGGAGTGGCTAAAATCGGACGTGGTCGACGGCATGGTTACACGCGACCCGTATCACCGTCGCGAAGCAAGGGAAACTACACACGCCTATGCTCGCCATTATTGGTCTTCTCCTCATCGCCTTATGGGTCCTGGGACTCGTCATTCACATCGCCGGTGGATTTATCCATCTGCTACTAATCCTCGCCCTCATCTTCTTCCTCGTCCATTTCCTCCGCGGAAAGCCTGCGACCTAAAAGTTGGAAGTCTCTCTCGCGGTGAACGCCGGGTGTCTGATGTTACTGGACGGCCGCGTTCTCGGGCGCGGGGGCGTGTATCTCGCGTTGTGAATTCGCCGCCCGGCACTTCGCGAAATGTAGCACTCCGACCAGCGCGGCGGAGAGTCCTCCCGCGGCGCCGACTCCCAACGCCCAGCGGGGGCCAAAACGGTCTGCGACCCAGCCGACGATCGGTGCGCCGATGGGCGTGCCGCCCCACGCGATGGCGATAAAGATCGCCATGACCCGCCCGCGCATCGTGGGCTCGGTGGAGAGCTGAATGAGGCTGTTTGTCGAGGTGGTAAAGGTTTGCACGGCGATGCCGGTAAGGATCAGGACAAGCGCGAAAAGCTGGTAGCTGGGCATGACCGCTGCCAGTGCACAGGCGCCGCCGAAGCCCGCCGCACCACCGAAGAGCAGACCCATGGTGGGGCGTTCGCGCCGGGCCGCGAACAGCGTGCCGATGACTGAGCCAAGGGCCAGAACGGAAGTCAGCAGGCCGTACTGGCTCGCTCCCGAATGGAATGCAGTGACCGACATGGTGGAAATGAAGATCGGAAAGTTCAGCCCGAAGGTACCGATGATCATTAGCATGAAGAGCGCGGTCCGGATTTCCGGGTGATTCCACACGTAGCGAAAGCCGCCGGCAAAGCTTCCACGGGTGTGGGCCACGCGCTCTCTCCGGCGAAGTTCGTGGCTGCGCAGGAGAGCCAGCGAACCGAGCACGGCGACAAACGAAATGGCATTGATGAGGAATACCCATCCGGTGCCCACCACGGCCACAAGGAGACCAGCGACCGCCGGGCCAAGCATGCGCGCGGCGTTGAACGACGTGGAATTCAGCGCCACCGCATTCGAGAGGTCGGCCTCGCCCACCAGCTCGGAGATGAAAGTCTGCCGCGCCGGGGCATCAAATGCCGCCACACATCCCAAGAGAAACGCGAAGACATACACGTGCCACAGTTGCACGAGACCGGTGATGGTCAGAATGCCCAGCCCGAGAGCCAGCGCGCCCATGGCTGCTTGCGTCGCGAAGACGAGCTTGCGCCGGTCGAAATGATCCGCAGCGAAACCGGTCAAAGGCAGCAGGAGGACCTGGGGTCCGAACTGGAGCGCCATCACCAGGCCCACGGCAGTCGCGTTGTGCTTCGTGAGCTGGGTTAGCACCAGCCAGTCCTGCGCCGTGCGCTGCATCCAGGTGCCGGTATTGGAAATGAGCGCGCCGCCGGCCCACAATCGGTAGTTAAATCCCCTTAGAGAACGGAACATGCCTTTGCCCGACTCACTCACGAATGGCCTGGTGTGTTACCGCCGTGAAACCGTCCAAACGTCTGCGCCGAGAGTAAGCCGGTGAGCAACAAACCCAGCCCGGCGAAGCTGATGGATTCCGTGGCGCCAGGATCGAAGTGACCCACCCGCGCCAGGAGAAGATAAGCGATCACGAAATTGGCGAATCCCCAAAGCACATTCACGGTCGACGAAGACAGGCCCTTGCCCGGTGGACTTGCGAAGGGCGACTGAAAAGCGCGCCCCATCACGCCGCTCACGAAATGCGGCACGCCATTGGCCAGAAAGGCGGCCCCGAAGAAACAGGCGAAATCGTGGGACCAGTTCATCGTCACCGGTCTTTCGCTTTGGCCGGAAACACACCATCGAGCCGGTCGATGATTTCCTGCGTTGTCCCAGTTTCCCCCAGCCGCGGGAAGATCCGCGTCAGACTGTTCATGTGCGCTTCCAGAATCATGTCCGCCGTAGCGTCGGTCGCAACCGTGACGTGATATCCCTGCTCGTAGGCCTGTCGCGCGGTCGATTCCACTCCGAAGCTCGTCGCCACGCCGCAAACCACCACTTGCGTCACGCCGAGGGCTTTGAGCCGCGCATCCAGATCTGTGCTCGCAAAGGCGCCCCAGGTTTTCTTCGTCACGACAATATCCTGCGGTTGATGATTCAGCTCCGGTAACAGATCGGTCCAACCATCCGGCCGCGGACCGCGGTTGAAGGTTTGTTCGGCCCGGCCAGGCGCGCCCCCGTCGACATTGACCAGCACCACCGGCAGGTCACGTTGACGAAAGGCTTCCGCCAGTGCTGCGGCGTTCCCGATTACATCGCCCAGCGGCAGGGCTGCCCCATAGGCCAGAATGCCTTTTTGCAGATCGATGACAATCAGCGCGGTTTTCGGATCAAGCGTGGTGACGGGCATTGTTTTCGTGGGGTCCAGGTTTGCAGTCTTGCGCCGGCGCACCCTCCGGATATTATTTGAGTGTGCCCTCGCATAAACAGAAACTAGAGGATGGACTCAAATAAGTCAAGGACCGCCAAAACAGCCCTCCGCGTCGCCGTCGCCCCACAGCGCCGTCACGGCAAGGAACGTGTGGCCACCCTCCTCGAAGTCGGAGGGACCGTGATCGCGGAGAAGGGTTACGAAGCGGCCACCATGGCCGAAATTGCCGAACGCGCGGGTTCGCCGATCGGTTCACTCTATCGCTTCTTCCCGAACAAAGACCTGCTGGCCGAGGCGCTCATCCAGCGTTACGCCACCCAGATCGATGAGGAGTTTGCCCGGATCACAGCTCGGGCAAAAATCTCGGCCATCGCTGAAATCGTCGACGCCCTTCTCGATTTCACCGTGAATCGCCGGAGCGAAACCAAGGTCATCATTGCCCTGCTCGAGGCCCGTTCCGATTTGTCGGCGAGACGCCTGGAATTTCGGAAGTCCATTCTCAAACACATCACCGAAACGCTCACCCTTCTGGCCCCTGCTCTGCCCGCGCCCTTGGGCAAAGACATGGCGGTAATTCTCTTCCACAATATGAAGCTCATGAAGGCGCTGAAGTTTCAACCGAATATCCCCACTACGCCTGGCGCGGTGGAAGAGTTGCGCCGCATGAATCGTCTCTACGTCGCCGATCGCCTCGCCGAATTCCGCAAGAAAACGGGAACGAAATAGCTCACGGGATATCAGACGTCGTGCCGCCCGCCGCTCCTTCCCGGCACAAAACCCGCGACCATCCATCTCCGCAGATTTTCCGTCCCCTCCCACTAACTGCAATTTCCGGCGCGTTGGAAAAGATAGTCTCTCAGCGCCACGTCATCTGTCAGACTGGCGGCCCGAGTGAACGCCTGCTCTGCTTCCGCTTTGCGATCGAGGAGGAGGAGCAAATGCCCGCGCGCCGCCCAATAAGGTTGATAGTTCACCACGGGCTCCGACGGAATCTCCTCCAGTGCTGCCAGCCCATCGGCAGGCCGGCCCGTTTGCGCGATCGCTATGGCGCGTCCGACCAGCGAACCGATTCCCGGCGCGACTTGCACCAGCCCTTCATATAACAGACGAATCTCCGGCCAATCGATCGTTCCACTGACCGCCCGATGCGCGTGGATGGACTGGATCGCCGCTTCCAGTTGGTAGCGTCCCATTTGTCGCGCCGCCGCCGCGACCCGAAGATACTGCTCCGCTTCCTCCATCATCGCCCGGGACCATAACATGGGATTTTGCTGATCGAGCGGGACAAACGCACCCTCGCTCGTGTAGCGCGCCGACCGGCGGGCTTCGCAGTGGAGCATCAGAGCGACGAGTCCGAGAGCCTCTGGTTCCGATGCCATCAATTGCACAAGTGTTCGTCCGAGGGCGACGGCCTCGGTCGCGAGCGCGTGATGCGTGGAACTCGGCTCCGTGAGACTGTCCCAACCAGTGGTGTAGCCGGCATAGATAGCGTCGAGCACGAAGGCCAGGCGTTCGTTCCATTCCGGTGGTTCGGGCACCTGGAATGGAACGGCCGCCTCCCGGATCTTGGTCTTGGCGCGGACCAGGCGTTGGCTCATCGCCTTTGGTGAAACCAGGAACGCCGAGGCAATGCGCGCTGCGTCCAGACCCAGCACCGTCTGCAGCATGAGCGGCGTGCGCGCAGCGACCTCAATCGCCGGATGCGCGCAGACAAAGAGCAGCTTGAGGCGTTCGTCGGGAAACTGCTCATGCGTGACAGCGGTGGTCTCCGCGTCTTCCGCGATCTGCTCCAGAATCTCTTGCGATTCCTCCCGAACTTGCTGACGCCGGCTGGCGTCGATCATGCGATTGCGGGCCACGTGCAGCAGCCAGGCTTCGGGCTTTTGGGGAAGGCCATCGATTGGCCACCGCTGGAGAGCCGCGACGAACGCGTCGCCGAGGGCGTCCTCCGCTCCGGCGACGTCGCCCGACCGCGCCGCGAGATAGGCGATAAGCCGGCCATAGGAATGGCGGGCCACACTCTCGATAGCCGCATGCGCCTTCCCCTCACTCATCAGGAAGCTTTCTTCTCCGCCGTCGCGAAGTGCGAGCCGAGCAGCGGACGAACTTCCACCGAGGCATAAGCTGCCGCCGGATGTCGCGCCGCCCATTCCAGAGCGGCATCCAGGTTCGGTACGTCGATGATACCAAAGCCGGCGAGGAATTCCTTGGTTTCGGCATATGGGCCGTCCTGGACCTGGCGCTTGCCGTCGCGCACGGAGACGGTGGTTGCCGATTTCGGCGAACTGAGTCCAGCCCCGGCGACGAAAACGCCAGCGGCCTGCAGCGCTTCGCCGTAGGCTCTTCCGGCGGCCATCGCCGTCGTGTCATCGCGACGGTCAAAACGGTCCTGCGCTTGGTGAACAAGTAATGCGTATTTCATATCGATTGGTTTGGAGTTTTCGGACCGGGAACGATTCACGGTCTCATCAGGATGACGGGTGAAGAAGTGGCATTTCGACATTTCGCCAAATCTTGAATTCACGGTGAGGCCTTCGAATCTTCACAAACAGTTACTTTGGCAATTCGCGCTCCGGGATTGATCGAGGTGACGGCTCTGATAGCCGCGACTGGTTCACTCGCGTCCGCAAAGAAATCCTCCTCTGCCCTCGATTTCCCCAAAAACAAATCCTTGCTCGTCCTGCTCACCCTGGGCGCAACCCTGCACGCCGCGGAATACTTCACCGCTCGACTTCGCTGACTTCATCTCCGCCGCAAACAATCCCCTCGCCCGTGGTGCCGACGGCAAGCCGATCGGCTTGGATCCCGCAGCTTTTTCCGAAAGACAATAAAGACCCCGCCGCCGCGAACATGGGGTAAGCGAGGGCGGGGTTGGCTTTCTAGGACCTGCCACCGAAACGCAGGAGGCGTGGCCACTGCGCGTATGTGGGTCGCAATTAATTCCCCGGCGCCTATTTGCCCAACATTTTGGCGACGATAAAAATCAGGACGGCGCCGCCGAGACCGCCTCCGAAGAGCAGGTAGACGAGAGAATAACCGGCAGCCGCAACAATGGGAATGGTAGCAAGTGCAATCATGGCCGAATCGAGTTTGGTGGTTTGATGATCCCTCCGTTCTCGCTGTCGAACGCGGGACCTTTGCCACTGATTCGCGCCGCCACGCGCGCTGCGCGCATGCCCACGACTGTTGGCCTTACTTCGCCGCGGAGCGCACGATGAAACCCACCGCTGCTTGCGGATCTTTCAACACCAACGGTGCGTGTCCCTCGCCTTCCTCGACGACCACCGTGATCTTTCCGCCAAGCGCGCGGTAACGCTTCTCGACGGCACGGGTGTTTTCCTGCAGCCAGGGATCGAGGGCGCCACAGACGTGAAAGAGCGGCACACCGGCTTTCGCCAGCGATTCCATCTGATCGATCAATGGTTTGTCCGATATGTGGCTGCGCAGGATGGGATTCTCCGCATAGACACAGGAAACTTTGTCCGGATTGGCCATGGCCCAGGCGTAGACTTCGCCAGCTCCGGCATCGCTGCCTTCCATCGTCGGTTTCATCGCGAAGCCATGCTCCACCAGATAGTGATAGACGGCATTCCATTGTTCCAATTGCGGCCCGGCAGCGGTGTAAGGTGCGGGCCCGGTCACGATATGGAAACCTTTGGCAAGCAGAGCGAGGTCCACTTTTGCGTCGCGCCTGACGTATCCCGCGCGATACACCCAAGGCATGCCGGCGGCTGCGCTCTTCGGAGCAATCACGGTAATGAACGGGTCCATACCGGGCACCGAAAATTGGTAGCGATCGTAACTCCCCGTGAAGAAAGGACCACGATAAGTAATATTCGCGCTGTCTTCCGGGAAGTTTTTGTAAGTCTCTTCCGAACTGTAAAAGGCGGTCTTCCTCATCTTGCTTCCCACGTAATCCGGTATCGGCACGCTGGCCTCGCCGACACTTGCCAGTATGAAATCCACGATCGGCTTGGGATCTTGCAAGCTGTGCGGGTGATGGCCGAATCCTTCCTTGATCATCACTGAGATTCGCCCGCCAAATTGCTGATAGATCCCTTCGATGGCGGCGGTGTGATCGGGATAAAGCGGATCAAGGCTGCCGCAAACGTGAAGCAGCGGCACGTCGTTCGCCGCCAGCGCGCCCAATTTTCCCAGGCTTTCCCGGTCACTGGCGGGATTGTCCGCATAAATGCACGACACTTTGTCCGGATGCGTAGTCGCCCAGAGATAGGAATACTGTCCGCCGCGGCTCATGCCGATGAAGACCGGCTTTGGGGAAAGCCCGCGCTTCGTGGTCAGATAGTCGTACCACGCGTCCCATTCCTTGCCGGGCTTCAGTGTGGCGTTCGCCGAAATATAGGCAACGCAGAAGCCGTGCTTCAGCAACTCGATCTCGGTCTGCGGTTCGTGATTCCAGTAGCACCCGCGCCACGACCACGGATTTCCCGGAGCAGCCTCCTTGGGCACGACCAACAGGCAACGCCGCTGGCCTTTTTTCGGATCCTTGATTCCGTCGCCTTCGCCATCGAGCGCCTGGGAAGGCGTGATGGCCAGCGTCTCTTCGTCCATCACGAAGTCGTACCGGTCGAAACCGTGCCAGGTGGTTTTTTCGGTGGGCAAAGCCTCGGCGGCTTCAGCTCCGATCGTGCGTCGCGGATTCACCACGGTCCCCACAACAAACAGGATGGCGAACGCGGCTGCGGCCAATGAGCGCCAGCGATTTACAGTGAAAGCAGCGGAATGGGTTTCTCGGTAAGCTTTTCCGAAGGGAACAGACATACCCCTACTTTTGCTGGTAGGCCGTCCCCTGCGTCAACCACGCTAGATTGAATTCGTAGTAATTTCGGCTCGAGATGAGATGGATGCGACCGTCGGGACTTTGAACGCTCGCCAGGTAGCCATTGGGTTCGGCATGAGAAGCGTCGATCTTCTGCACGCCGCCATCGGTTCCTTTGAGCGTCGCCGGCGGCTTCTCCGGCAGGATCAATCGCTTTACCGGCCAGGTCTTGCCTTCATCCCAGGAGACCGCGGCATAGAGGCCGTAGCCGCGAAACTCCCCACCCTGTCCGTCCGAAACCATCAGCCCGTCCCGTTCGTTTCCGCTCCTGACTTTCGACGGAAGATCTTTGACCGTATTGAGTCCGACCTTTCCGACTTCTTCGGCCTTTTCGCGCAGGAGACGATCGGTAAAGGAACAAAGAAGGATGGGGCCTTCCTTCAGCCGCTTCATCGTCATGCGCTGGCCACTGGTGATGGCCGGAAGATCGCTGATGCTGTAAGTCCAGGTGTGGCCCCCATCGGTGGAGATACTCATCGGGAGCTTGTCATGATAAGTCGCCAGGCGCCCGGCGTTGTCGACGCGGCCCAGGGCGAAAAGTGTGCCGTCTTTCAATTCCACCATTCCCGTGTGAATCCCGGCGATCGCTTTTCCTGTCGTTCCCGGGTTGTGATCCTTCTCGTTGTCATCGGTAAGGCGGGTCCAGTGATTCCCGGCGTCCTGGCTCTCCATTACGATGCTCGCCTCATTGAAGCCATCCAGCGTGGCGAGAATGCGGCCGTCGTGGGTCTTGATCGTCGATTCGTTGGGCTGCGCCGCCGGTCGATCCTCGGCAAATGGACGAAACAACGTCCACGTGTGGGCGTTGTCCGTCGAAGTCCGCACGAAGGAGCCGTTCCACGTGGCGGTGAGATTGAAATGATAAATGGTATCGCCATCGACGAACAGCGCCGGGGCGTGATCGTTGCCGTCGGCGGTGTCGAAGAAAGGCTCCGCGTCCGTCCATTCCGTGGAACCCGCTTTCAAGCGGCTGCTCGCGACCGCCAGCTCGCACCCGCCTTCCAGCACCGTGGTATACCAGATGGCGAAAAGATCGCCGTTGGGCAGGCACGCCAGGGCGGCATCGTGATTGTGCGCCGAGTAGAGAGGGCCGGTCGAATGCGGCGGAACTTTCACGCGATCGATCGGCCCGACGAACAAGGGAACTTGCGGATTGTAAGAAGGATCCACATACGGTTTGACTTCTTTCGGCCTGGCAAACTCCGGAAACGGCACCGGCTTCTCGATTTCGCCGAGGTCGTCGCCCGCCACCACGCGAAATCCGGTGTGCACCGAGCGGATGCTCGGCAGCATCGAGGAGCGATTCGCCGATCGCAGCAGGCGGCCCCAACTGGAAAACGATCCGCCACGGTGCACGCGCGAATTGCCGACACGGCCCAAAGGATCTTTCGTGTCCGTGGGGTCATAAGGCGCGTACCAATCCAGACACCACTCTCCTGCGTTCCCGGCCATGTCATACAAACCCCAGGCGTTCGGCGCGTGCTGCTTTTCCCGCAGGGATATCTTGTCGACGAAGGTATAATACGCGGGCGCCTTCGTCTTGTCCGGGATGTAGAGGTCCATCTGCGGGAGAAAAGCGCTGTTCATCTGCTGGTAATGATCCGGCAGGATATCGCCGGAGTGAAAGTATGTGGTCGTCCCGGCGCGACAGGCGTATTCCCACTCCGCTTCGGTAGGCAAGCGGTAGTGCTTCTTTTCCTTTTGCGAAAGCCATTCACAATAGTGCGCGGCATCGTCCCAGCTCACGTTCACCACCGCGTCACCGTCTTCCTGGGAGATTCGCCGGCCCGGGCTCCGCGTGGCCCGGTGCTGCGGTTCAAACTGTTCATATTGCGCGTTGGTTACCTCGGTTGCCGACATTTCGAACGGCTTGGTAATATCGATCTCGCGCACGGGCTGCTCGTCCCAGTCCGCCCCCTGGTCGATTTCCACGGAGCAATGCCATCTGTAATCCGTATTCCGTTTCTCCTGTCCCATTTTAAAATGTCCGGCGGGAATGGAGACCATCGTCATTCCTACGGAGTTGACCGAATCTGCGCTGTGGAGCGGTAAGGCCGTGGAAACCAGGCACGAGAAAAGGAGACTTCGAATGAGGCCGCCATGGGATCGGAAGCTCGACGGGTGGCCGAAAGTAGGAATGGTTGGTTGCATTGGAAAAAGGCCTTTGAGCGCAGGTGGGGGCAGCTCGATGAGGAGCCGACCCCGAAAGTAGATCGTACACCGCCCACCCGGCCGTTTCTTTGGTGGCCTTCCTTCAGAGTCGCTTCGAAGAGTCTCCCGAGGGCGCCGGAGCCGCGGCGCGGCAACGAGAAAAATTCTCTTGATCCCGTGCCGTTCCGGTGCGAACACATACCAACCGGTTTGTATGCCTCGATCCCCTAAATCCACTTCTCCCACCACCCGGCGCAAGCTGCTCGACGCCGGCGTTGAGCTCATCCGCGCTCGCGGATACCATGGAACGACCGTCGACGACATTTGTCATATGGCGGGGGTCACCAAGGGCGGTTTTTTCCACTATTTCGAGAGCAAGGACGATATCGCCTCGGCTGCTTTGGCGGCGTTCGTCGATGCCAGGAGCGAAATCTTTCGCAACGCGCCGTTCCGCAACTTGGCCGATCCGCTGGAACGGGTCTTTGGGCGCCTCGATTTCGAAAAGGAACTCATTGAATCTTCGGGGAAGACAAAGGGCTGCCTGGCCGGGACCCTGGCACAGGAACTCGCTCTCAGTCGCAAAGAATTCCGCGCGGCCTGCCACGATTTCTTTGTGCGGCGGGCCGATGATTTTGCCGCCGATCTGGCGGCGGCCAAGGCGGCCTGCGCGCCGGGGGCCAGCTTCGACCCGCAGAGCGTGGCAAATTTTTACCTGGCGGTGACTCAAGGTTCGCAAATCCTTTCCAAAGCCTCGGGGAACAACGAAGTTCGCCTAGCCAATCTCGAGCACTTTCGCGCCTATCTGCGAAGCCTTTTTGGCGTGGAGGGCCGCAGGCCGCAGAAGGGGAAAGCGGTCGCCGCCGGCACGGCCTGAAGACACCATCCTGGAGCGCCATGAAAACTCTCGAGCATTTCCTTGTCGCGAATACATACCGGCTGGTTGGTATGTTCCGATCCCGCTTTTTCAGCTTCGCCCGCCGCTCGCCTCATCAACCTTCGTCACCTCTTTTCTGCCATGTGGATCGTTAAAATCGCTCTCAGTCGGCCCTACACTTTCCTCGTATTGGCCCTGCTCATCCTTTTCTTGAGCCCGGTCGTCATCCAGCGGACGCCGACCGACATCTTTCCGAACATCAACATTCCAGTCGTCTCCGTCGCCTGGACCTATACCGGTCTCAATCCCGAGGATCTCGAGGCGCGCATCACCACCCCTTTTGAAAAAGTTCTCACCACGCTCGTCGATAACATCGAGCATCTTGAATCGACGACTTACAACGGCGTCGCTGTCACCAAGATCTTTTTGCAACCAGGCACCAGTGTCGACACGGCGAATGCCCAGGTTGTGGCCGCTTCCCAGTTCGTTCTACGGTTTCTCCCTCCGGCCAGCCAGCCACCGGAGATCATCAACTTCAGCGCCTCGAGCGTCCCCATCATTCAGATGGGTCTCTCGGGGAAAGGGATGTCCGAACAGCAGTTGAATGACGTCGGCCTGCAATTTGTGCGCACACAACTCATCACTGTGCCCGGCGCCGTCATCCCTCTGCCCTACGGCGGAAAGCAGCGGCAGGTCATGATCAACCTCGATCAAAACCTCCTGCAATCGAAGCACGTCACCTCGAACGATGTTTTGAAGGCGGTCAACGCGCAGAATCTCATTCTACCCAGCGGCACGGCGAAGATTGGCGATAGCGAGCTCGACGTGCGTCTAAACTCCGCGCCACGCACCATCGCCGAACTCGGCGATCTCCCGGTCAAGCAGATCGGCGCCACCACGCTCTACTTGCGCGACGTGGCCACGGTGAGCGACGGCTCCGCGCTCCAGACGAACGTCGTTCGCCAGGATGGCCACCGCGGCGTCCTCTTGAGCATCCTCAAGGCCGGGAACGCTTCGACCCTGGATGTCGTCCGCGGCGTCCGCGATTTGCTCCCGCGCATCGCGGCCATCATTCCGCCGGAAGTGAAAATGACCTTCGTCGGGGATCAATCCACCTTCGTCCGCGCGGCGATCAGCAGCGTCCTGCGGGAAGGGGTCATCGCCGCGGCCCTCACTGGCCTGATGATCCTGCTCTTCCTTGGCAACTGGCGCGGCACCTTGATCATCGCCGTTTCCATCCCGCTCTCCGTCCTCTCCTCGATTCTCGTCCTCAGCATGTTGCACGAGACGATTAATATCATGACTCTCGGCGGCCTCGCGCTGGCCGTCGGCATCCTGGTGGACGATGCCACCGTGGAGATTGAAAACATCGAACGGAATTTGCGCATGGGCAAGGAGCTACGGACCGCGATCCTCGATGGCGCGCAACAGATCGCGGCGCCGGCCTTCGTTTCGACTTTGTGTATCTGTATCGTCTTTCTTCCGATCTTCCTCCTCGGGGGAGTGGCTCGTTACCTCTTCATGCCACTCGCGGAGGCTGTGGTTTTCGCGATGCTGGCCTCCTATCTCCTTTCCCGCACGTTGATCCCGACGCTGGCGATGTATCTTCTGCGGCGTCACGAGCAGCATCAGCATTCGAACGGATTCTTTGGACGCATCCAGGTTGTTTTCGAGCGCAGTTTCGAAAGCTTGCGCCAGCGCTACGAGCGGATCTTGCGTGCCATGGTCAATCATCGCGGTGCGTTCATTCCGGCCTTTTTACTTCTTTGTCTGAGCGCCGCGCTTCTCCTCCCGTGGCTCGGCCAGGATTTCTTTCCATCAGTCGATAGCGGCCAGATCGTCCTGCACCTTCGCGCGAAGACCGGCACGCGCATCGAAGAAACCGCGCGTTTGTGCGATCTCGTCGAGAGCTCCGTCCGGCGGATCATCCCCGCGCGGGAAATCGATAACATCCTCGATAACATCGGCCTGCCTTACAGTCCGATGAACACCATGCACTCCACGTCGGGTGTGATTGGCGCCAATGACGCCGACGTCTTCATCTCCCTGCGCGAAGGCCATCACTCTTCCGCCGATTATATCCGTACCCTGCGCGCAAGCCTTCCCCGCGAATTCCCCGGCGCGACCTTCTATTTCCTGCCCGCGGACATGGTCACGCAAATCCTGAATTTCGGGTTGCCGGCGCCGATCGATGTCCAGATCGAAGGAAGCAACGTGCAGGCTTCCCACCAGCTCGCGGAGAAACTGCTCGCGCAGATGCACCGCATTCGCGGCCTGGCCGATTTACGGATTCAGCAGCCATTGGACTACCCGACATTGCAAGTCGATGTCGATCGCACCAAGGCGTCGCAAGGCGGTTACACCGAGCAGGATGTCGCCTCGACCTTGGTCAATACCTTGAGCGGAACGTTCCAGGTCACGCCCATGTTCTTCGTCAATTGGGGCAACGGCGTGAATTACAACCTGGTCGCGCAGACGCCGCAGTACCGCATGCAATCCGTAGCTGACCTGCAGAATATCCCGATCGCGAATGTCCCGGTGACCAATCCCGAGATTCTCGGCGACGTGGCGGCGATCCAACGCTCCCATGAAATGGCGGTGATCACGCACTATAACATTCGGCGGACGATCGATATCTACGGTTCAGTGCAGGACCGCGATCTTGGTGCGGTCGACCGCGATCTCGAGCAGTTGCTCAAAGCGAATCAGTCACAGTTACCACGCGGGACATTCGTCACCATCCGCGGTCAAGTGCAAACCATGCACAGCTCTTACACCGGGCTGCTGACGGGCCTCGGGTTTGCCGTCGTCCTGGTCTACATGCTCATGGTCGTCAATTTTCAGTCCTGGCTCGATCCCTTCATCATTATCACGGCTTTACCGGCCGCTCTCGCTGGGATCGTCGTCATCCTCTTCTTCACCCACACTACCTTGAGCGTTCCCGCGCTCATGGGCGCATTGATGTGCGTGGGCGTGGCTACGGCAAATAGCATCCTGGTGATTTCGTTCGCCCGCGAACGCCTGCATCACCACGGCGATTCTGCCGGCGCGGCCGTCGAAGCCGGAGCCACCCGCTTCCGCCCCGTGATCATGACCGCGCTGGCCATGATCATCGGCATGGCACCCATGGCGTTGGGCTGGGGCGAAGGTGGTGAACAGAATGCGCCATTGGGCCGCGCGGTGATTGGCGGCTTGCTCTGCGCCACCTTTGCGACCCTCCTCTTCGTACCCACGGTCTTCAGCCTTCTCCATCGGAAAACGGCAGCCGTCCCTGATGTCTCCGACGACGATCCAGAAACTCACCGGCAACCTGCCGAACACAGCATCACCCTATGATTACCGACGAACCCATGACTCTTCCGCGCGAGAGACTCCGTATTCCGGTGAAAGCGGACAGCAAAGCTCCGGTCTCTCTTCCGCTGCCGTCGCGGCGCAGTAACTGGTCTACGTGGCTCGCCGCCGGTATCGCCGTTTTCGGCGTTGCCGTTTTTTCCGGCATTCGCGCCCGGCAACAGGCGGAATCACACCTCCAGGAAGTCGCTGACACCAACGCCATACCGTCCGTGAATGTCACCTTTCCGAAGGCCGGCGGTGGGGCCGCGGAAATCACCTTGCCGGGAAATACCCAAGCTTACAGCGACACGCCGATCTACGCCCACACCAACGGCTATCTCAAGAAATGGTATGTCGACATCGGCGCGCGCGTCCGGGCCGGCGACCTGCTTGCGGAAATCGAAGTCCCCGAACTCGACCAACAGTTACATCAAGCCGAAGCGGATTTGCAGACCGCCCAGGCAAATCTGGAATTAGCCAAAGTTACGAATGCCCGGTGGCAGGAACTAGTCTCGCGCAAGGTCATTTCTCTGCAGGAAGCCGACCAGGTGAAAAGCGATCTCGGGGTAAAACAAGCTCTCTATGTGGCGAATGAAGCCAATGTTCACCGTCTTCAGGAAGTCCAGAAATACGAGCGGATCGTCGCCCCGTTCGACGGCATCATCACAGCGCGCGGTACAGATATCGGCGCACTCGTCGATAGCGGTTCGGGAGGTTCCGCCCACGAGCTCTTTCATCTCGCCGCCTTGCAGACATTGCGCGTCTACATCTCTGTCCCGGAAATCTATGCCGATAGTCTGCAAGACGGCAGTACAGTAACGATCACCCAAAGTGCCAACGCGGTTCGGACCTTCACCGGGACGATTGTTCGAAACTCCAGCGCCATCGACCAAACCACCCGGACGCTCAACGTCGAAGTCGATGTGGACAACGGCGAGGGCCATCTCCTGCCCGGGGCTTATGTCATCGTGCATCTAAAGCTTCCGGGAAAAGTCAGTTCCGTGACCATTCCCTCGAATGCCCTTTTGTTCCGCGGTGAAGGCCTGCGTGTGGCCAGGGTGATCGACGGAAAAGTCTCACTCGCCGCGATCACCATCGGCAATGACTTCGGGAGCACCGTGGAAGTGACCTCGGGCCTGTCGGCAAAGGATCTCATCATCCTCGACCCGTCCGATTCGCTGGCCGACGGCGCCCATGTCGCCATCAACGAGCCCACGAAAACTGCCGGAACAAAGTGAGGCACCAAACCGCCGCCGGGATGCCAAAAGCCGACGGGATTGCACCGGTACGCAGCCTGGCTAGACTGCGCGCCCATGACGCAAGACGACAACTGGAAAGTGGAATTTCACCATGTGTGGGAGCGCGGAGTCGCCGCGTGGAAGGCTGGACGCAAATCGGCCCGCACGATGTTTGCGCCGGGGGACGTGGCTTTTCTCGCGGGCATTGGCTGCTCGGCGCAGGAGTTGTTTGATTTCGTCGACGATTCTCTCGGCTGGGGCGACCTCGATTTCGAAACGGTGCTCGCCGTGACGGCGATCCGATGGGCGTATTTCCTGAATGTCATGCAGGGAAAACCGACGGGGCGGATAATTCCGATGAGTGCGCTCCCGGCCAAGTCCGCCGCTGTGGACGGTATCGCGTGGCTCCCGCGCCTGATCGCCAAGGCGCGCATCAAGCTGCGGGGCGAAATGGACCCGGACCTCATGTACGGCTGCGGTGGCGACCGCCCGTTTCTCCGTCGCCACCACATGACCCTGCCGCAATTTCTGCAACTGGTCTGGGACAAAGGCGACGATGACCGGGCAATCGTCGACGCCGTGAAGCGGGCCGCGAGAGATTCCGACTAAACTTCCTCGAGCGGTTTGCTGGCGTCGCCGAAGGTCTTTGGACGCACGTCCATTTTGTCCATCATCGAAATAAACAGGCGGCACATCTGACGTTCCGGTTTGTCTTTGTAGTCGAGGACACGGCCGGTGGTCAGGCGGCCTCCGCCGCGGCCGAGGAGGAAGGCCGGGAGCTCGTCATTGTTGTGCCGCGCGCCGACCATCATGCTCGAGCAGGTGAGGAGCATGGTATTGTCGAGCAAGGTTCGCGGGCCCTCCTGTACGGCATCGAGTTTGCGTGCGAGATAGGCGATCTTTTCCATGAAGAATTGATTCACCGTGAGGTAGTCCGGACCGTTGCTGTGCGAGAGCAAATGGTGAATCATATAGTCGATGCCATGGCCGGGCTGTTGCGCGCTGGGTAAGTTCGGGAACCGCAGGGCGCTGTGGTCGTTGTTGAGCTTGAGCGTGGTGATGCGCGTGGTGTCGGTCTGAAAACCGAGCACGAGGATGTCGCACATCAGCCGCATGTGCTCGCCGATGTCCTGGGGGATGCCGTCGGCGGGTCGCCGGACATTGGGTTTCTCGAGCGTCGGCCGCCAGCCCTGCAATTCGCCGCGCTTGCCGGCGTTGTCGATGCGCATCTCAACCTCGCGCACTGAATCGAGGTACTCATCCAGCTTCCGCTGATCGCTGCTGCTGATCTGCCGGCGGAAATCCTGGGCATCGCCCAGCACCGCATCCAGCACGCTCTTGTCGGCCGGCGTCGCCTCATCCTTGAAGAGCCGATCGAACGCCAGCGCGGGATACAGTTCCAGCGGGGTCGGGGTCGTCGGCGAGGTCCATGAAATGTGCGAGCTGTAGAGCATCGAGTAATTTTTGTGTACCGATGGGTTCGACCGTTCGCACGCCAGCACCAGGCTTGGCACCTTG
>DASYAY010000003.1:0-13339 GCA_036501065.1 Chthoniobacter sp.
CCGCCATGAAGGCCACCTTGCACCGGTTTTGGGATCACCCACCGCTGGTCCTCAGCCTCATCGGTCGGCCCTGGTTACAGCTTCAACTAAACACTTCGCCCAAAATGCACGTGTCATCTTAATTTAGAAAGATGGTATGACGCTCTCGGAGGGGACAGAGGGGTGGCTGGCTGGGCCTGCCCGCAGACGTTCCGAAAGCGGGGCAGCAGCAGTCCGGGCCGGACAGGCGTAGCACTCCAAGAACGGAAGCGTCCTGGCCGGTTTTCTCGAATTCGTGAGTAGGTCCTCGTGTGGTATCTGGGAAGGTCCTGATATCAGGTCTGCCGTCCCTTCGGGACTGATTGGTTTTTAGAGAATCCCAACGCTAAAGCGCTGGGCTATTTTCGGGAAGTCCCTTCGGGACTGGAGGCAACCGCAAGCCTCGGAGTTAGTTAAGAGACTTGTCTGGCACCACGCTAGCGCCGGCCGAGGGGATCGCAATTGAGACCAAGCCGGCGGTGAGGGCGGCTCGTTCGTTGCCGAGGGCGCCGGTTTTTTCGAGGAAATAGTCGTAGCCGCCGGGATAGCCGCGGACGTTGCCGGCGTTGACGTGCAGGACTTTGGTGGCGAGCTTGCGGATGAAGTGGACGTCGTGGCTAATGAAAACGAGCGTGCCCTGGTAGCCATCGAGCGCGAGGATGAGCGACTCGACGGTATGAATGTCGAGATGGGTCGTCGGTTCGTCCATGAGGAGCAGGTTCGGCGGGTCGACGAGGAATTTGATCAGATTCAGCCGGGTCTTTTCGCCGCCGCTGAGCACGGCGGTCTTTTTGTAAATCTCGTCCTTGCGGAAGAGGAAGGAGCCGAGGATGGCGCGGGCTTCGTTTTCGCTGAGCGTGCCGTTGGCATCCATCACTTCCTGGAGGACAGACTTATCGGGATCGAGGGTGGCGGCGCGATGCTGGGAGAAATAGCCGATCTTGGCGTTCAAGCCGGGTTTGCGTTCGCCTTTTTGGAATTCGAGAACGCCGGCGAGAATCTTGAGCAGGGTGGATTTGCCGGCGCCATTGGGGCCGACGAGCACGGTGCGTTCGCCGCGTTCGACGTCGAGGTCGAGTCCTTTGTAAACGACATTGCTCCCGTAAGCCATGTGAATGCCGGTGAGGGACATGACGAGCGCGCCACTGCGCGGCGGCTGGGGGATTTGGAAGCGGAAGGGTTTGCGCGGCGGGAGCGGCTTTTCGATGAGCTCCATGCGCTCGATCTGCTTGAGTTTGCTCTGGGCCTGCGAGGCTTTGGAAGCGACGGAACGGAAGCGGTCGGCGAATTCCTGGAGGGCGGCGATTTCCTTCTGCTGGTTTTTGTAAGCAGCGGATTGCTGCTCGTAACGCTCTTCTTTTTGCCGCAGGTAATCGGTATAATTGCCGGTGTAGTTATGGAGCTTGCGCTCGTGGATTTCGTAAACGGTCTGGACGATCTCGTCCATGAACTGCCGGTCGTGCGAGATGAGAAGGAGCGCGCCGGAATAGTTCTTGAGATAGTTTTGCAGCCAGAGGAGGGAGAGCAGGTCGAGGTGATTGGTGGGCTCGTCGAGCATGAGCAGATCGGGCTCCATGACGAGCAACCGCGCAAGATGAGCGCGCATGATCCAGCCGCCGCTGAGTTCGTTGGCGCGCTTTTCGAAATGTTCCTCGCGGAAGCCCAACCCGGAGAGCATGCGCTTGGCCTTGGCCTCGACCTGCGGGTCGCTGAGCGCTTCGTGTTTGGCGTGAGCCTCCAGATACCCCGCGCTGGAAACGTCGCCCGCTTTTTCCAGTTCGTGCAGACGTTTTTCCAACGCCGGCACTTCTCCGGCGCGTCCGGTGGCGACATCGAGCGCGGTGACGTCGCCGACCACCTCGGCTTCCTGCGGAAGATAACCGATCATCGTCCATTCATCGCGCTCGACCTGGCCGGCATCGGGTTCCTCACGCCGGAGGACGATGTTGAAGAGCGTGGATTTGCCGGCGCCATTCGGGCCGACGAGGGCGACGCGTTCGCCGTAGTTGACCTGGAGGGCGGCCTCCTCGAAAAGGACGCGGCCACCGAGGGATTTTTTCAGTTCGCGAATGGTCAACATCGAAGAAGGAAGGATGAAGGCGGAAGGATGAAGAAGACAGTTTGCTGCTGGGAATGAGCGGGTGCTTCGTTAGCCGTGATTCGGCCTTAGCGCCAGTGAATCGTTTTGGATGGCAGATGCGCCGGGGCCGACCTCCGATGCGGAAGTGATCGGTAATCAGTGCTCAGTAATCAGTGAGCGCTTCGCTTCGGTGAATCCGAAACTCGAAACTCGGAACTCAAAACTCGAAACTTCTTGCGGCAACTACTTTTTGATTCCGCGGAGGTACTGATCAAACCAGTCGGCGAGAATCATCACGTCCGGGCCTTGATTGGTCCAGCCGTGACCGGCACCGGGTTTGACGATGAGCTTGGCGGTGGCGCCGGCAGCGGTGGCTTTTTGGACGAAGGTTTCGGACTGCTGGATCGGCACGCGTTTGTCGGCGTCACCGTGGATGATGAGCGTGGGCGGCATGTGGTGGCTGATATGGTAGATGGGCGAGATTTCGCGGCCGAGTTTCTGATGAATTTCCGGCGTATCCTCGGCATCTGGGGCGAAGAAAGCGGCGCGCAAATCCTTGAGCAGGCCGGTGCCGAGCCCGTCCTCGCCCGGGCCGCCGTAATTGAGAAAATCGGTGGGGGGATAAAAGCAGGCCACGGCCTGGACGGCACTGCTTTCGCGATCGACACCATCGCGGGCGTCGGCATTGCCGGGTCCGCCCATGGTGCCGAGGGTGAGCGAGAGATGGCCGCCGGCGCTGCCGCCAGTGACGCCGAGGTGATCCGGCTTGATCTGCCAGCGGCCGGCATTGTGGCGGATGAAACGCACGGCGCGATTGATGTCCTCGTCGATCTCGGGGATGGTGAATTTTGGCTGGCAGCCGTGGCAGACGGCGAAAACGGTGTAGCCGCGCTCGAGATAAGGCGCGTAGTAGTTCGGGTTGATGCCGTCGTGGTTCGATCGCCAGCCACCACTGACGAGGTAGATGATGCCATAGCCATTCGGCGACTTCGGCTGGATGATGTCGAGGGTCAGGGCGACGCCGAATTTGCGCCCGTAGACGACGTCTTCCGTGCGCGTGAAATCGATCGGGGATTGCGCCGGGGCGGGCGTGGGAACGAGGGGAGCGAGGGCAAACGCGAGAAGGACCGGGAGAAACTGGCGCATTTTCTGGGGGGACGAGGTCTGAGGTTGCAACCGGAAACCCGCGGGGCGCGGCAATGTTAGACGGCGACTTGAGTTTGGCGGTCCGGTTTGGGCTTATCGGCCGGGATTTGGGTTGGAGGGTGTTGGCGGTTCGCCACGGCTACAGGCGGCGAGGAACTCGACGCAGCGGCGCTCGGACCAGGGCTGAAGGCCGTGGCGGAGATCGAGGAAACCGACGTGTCCACCGGAGTCGGGAGCTTCCAGGAAGAGGTGGGAGTTGGCTTCGGCCTCGGGCCACGGGTAGGCCTCCGGCGCGAGAAAGGGATCGTTGCGGGGCTGGAGGAGGAGCGTGGGGACGGTGATGCGGTGGAGGAATTGCCGTGAGCTGGCGCGCGCCCAATAGTCGGCGGCATCGCGAAAGCCATGCATGGGGCCGGTATAGCGGTCGTCGAATTCCTGAAAGGAGCGCATCCCGCGGGCGCCGGCCGCATCGACGGCGCCGGGGAACAACGCGGCCTTCGCCTCGATCTTTTCGATGAGCGAGAGGAGGAAGCGGCGGAGGTAAATGCGATTGCTTCGGTGCTGATCGAGCTGGCGCGCACAAGCCGCGAGATCGATGGGCGCGCAGATGGCGATACCGGCGTGGACGGTGGCGTGGGGCCGGGCTTCGCCGAGATATTTCAAGACGACATTGCCGCCGAGGCTAAAACCGATGAGGGCGATGCTGGCGTAGCCGGCGGCGGCGCGGGTGATGACGGCACGCAGGTCGTCGGTTTCGCCGCTGTGATAGGCGCGGGGCAGGCGATTGGGTTCGCCGCTGCAGCCTCGGAAATTCCAGGCGAGCGAATCCCACCCGGCCGCGGCCAGGGCGGCGGCCATGCCGCGGATGTAAGTCTGCGTGGAGCTGCCTTCGAGGCCGTGGCAGAGAATGGCCACACGACCGGCTCCGCGCCGCAGCCAGTCGAGATCGAGGAAGTCCCCGTCGGGGAGTTCCAGGCGTTCGCGGAGGAAAGTGGTGCGCACCCGGCGCTGGAGGAGCACGGGCAGGATCGTCTGGACGTGGCCATTGCGGAGAAAAAAGGGCGCGCGAAAAGCAGAGGGAATGATCGGCATGGGTTGGGCGAAATCGCGGGCAATTCTTGCGCTCTGTCGAGTCGGTTGGCAGGCTGGATATTCCCAATTCACCCCATGTCTACTTCTTCCTCACTCCCATCTCGAATCATCTCCATCCTGGCTGGCACTGCGGCCGTACTGGTCTTCGCCGTCGATTCCGCTCCAGCCAAGGCGGCCGAGCCGTCGCTCCAGCTCAAAGACAACGACGTGTGGGTGATGGCCGGTGACAGCATCACGGCGCAGCGGCTGCACACGAATTACATCGAGGCTTTCTATCGCACGCGGCATCCGGAGTGGCATCTGCACTTTCGCAACTCGGGAATCGGCGGGAACCGCACGTCGAGTATTTTGGCGCGGTTCGACTACGACGTGGCGGCGTGGCGACCGACGATTGTGAGCATCGAACTCGGGATGAACGATGTGAACGGCAGCGTGGAGGAATACATCAAGGGGATGAAGGCGCTCATTGCGAAGATTCGCGCCATTCCCGCGCAGCCGGTGCTCATTTCGTCGAGCCCGGTCGATGACGGAAGCGTGATGAATGATTGGAAGGGCGAGCGCTGTCAAAAGCTTCATCCCTTCACGGAGGCGCTGCAGAAGCTCGCTGAGGAGGAGAATGTCGTCTTCGTCGACCAGTACCACGCACTCATCGATCTGTGGGGACAGAACCGGCGGAAGGGCGAAGCGCTCGCGGTGAAAAACGGCACGTGGCCGCCCAAGGCCACACCGGTGCCGGCCACGCCTGCGGCCACCCCGGCTCCCGGAGCCAAACCCGTAAGAAAGCCGGAACCACCGATTGCGCCATCGCTCATTCCGCTCGGCGGGAATCCGGTGCATCCGGGGCCGGTGGGGCAATACAATATGGCTGCGGTCATTCTCGAGGGATTGAAAGCCGATGGGGACGTGAGCTCGGCGACGATCAAGGCCGATGGAAAGGTGGTCGAGGCGAAGCGCTGCAAGATCACCGAGGTGAGCGCGAAGGACGGGAAGCTGAGTTTCACGCGGCTCGACGAATGCGGGCCGTGGCCGATCGAGCCGACGGCGAAGAGCGCGATCGATTTGTTGCCGGCGACGTTGAAGCTAACCGAGTACATGCTGCGAGTGCCGGGCCTGCCGGAGGGGGAATATCACGTGATCATCGAGGGTAAACCGGCGGCGACGGTGAGCGCGAAGCAACTCGCCGACGGGTGGAATATTTCGACGGTATTTGAAGGCGTGCTGGCCGACCGCGCCACGCACATCGACGCACTGATCACCAACCTGGAAGGCAAATTGAATACGGATTGGCGCGCGGCGAGCAAGGCGAACGAAGAGGATCACCTGGCGGCAGCGCAAAAAGCGATCGATCAGGCAGAAGAGGAGATTCAGAAGGCCATTCAACCGGCGGCGTTGCACTTCGAAATCGCTAAGTAAGGGGGGTGGGGGAAAGTTGAGAGTTGATTGTTGATTGTTGAGAGCCACGCACTCGCCTTCGACGTCGCTGGCCCAACGACATTTCTTTTCCAACTGGATCACTTCGAATTCAGAGAAGCCTCGTGTCCGGAACACGTGGCTCTCAACTATCAACTTTCCCCGTAAATCTCGGCTCGAAACTTGCGTCTGTTTTCGACATTACCGTCCATGCCTCGCCTGCTTCCTGTCCTTCTGCTTCTTGTCGCCCTGGTGCTTGGTACGGGGTGTGAACATGCTCGCTACACCTACCGCTATGTGCCTGGGAAAACGGCGGTGATTGAAGGTGGTCTGGCAGTGGCGCCGCCGGGGGCCCCGGAGAAAGTGCAGGCGGCCATTGCTGCGGGAAATCGGATCGCCGGATTGCCCTACCGCTATGGTGGCGGCCACGGCACGGAGGTCGATTCGGGATACGATTGTTCCGGGTCCGCGTCGTTCGTTCTGCGCGGAGCGGGATTGATGCAGGGCTGCATGATTTCCAAGGAGTTTCGCGACTACGGCCACTCCGGCGAGGGCGAATGGATCAATGTCTACGCCAAGAGAGGGCACGTCTTCCTATCCGTTGCTGGAGTGCGCTTCGATACCGGCTGGACCGACGGGAGCGAAGGCCCGCAGTGGACGACGCGCGATCGGCCGGCCGATGGATGCGTGATTCGGCATCCGGAGGGGCTGTGAGGGAAGTTGATGGTTGAGTGTTGAGAGTTGAGAGCCACGTGTCCTGGACACGTGGCTTCTCTGAATTCGAAGTGATCCAGTTCGAAAAGAAATGTCGTTGGGCCAGCGACGTCGAAGGCGAGTGCGTGGCTCTCAACACTCAACTCTCAACCATCAACTTCCCCAACTGGCCGCATCCCGCGGCGACGTCGATGCCCCGGCGCTGGCGCACGGTGGAGGGAATTTCGGCCGCGCGGAGGATGCGCTGAAATTCCGCAGCCGCCGCGGCTGAACTGGCGCTGCCGGCGAAACCATTGGTGGGATTGAGGGGGATGAGGTTGACGTGGGCGTCGAGGCCGGCGAGAAGCGCGGCGAGGCGCGAGGCGTGGTCCGGCGAATCGTTTTGACCGGCGATGAGAGTCCACTCGAAAAAGATCCGGCATCCGGTGGTGGTGCAGTAGGTGCGGCAGGCGGCGATGAGCTCGGAGAGCGGCCAGCGGCGGCTGACCGGGACGAGGGCGGCGCGTTCTTCTTCGCTGGCGCCGTGGAGGCTCACGGCGAGGTGATATGGGCGCTTTTCTTCCGCGAGGCGGAGGATTCCCGGGACGACACCGACGGTGCTGATGGTGATGCGGCTTGGGCCGATGGTCAGGCCGCGTCTGTCGGAAATGATTTCCAGCGCGGCCATCACCGCGTCGTAGTTGTGCAGCGGTTCGCCCATGCCCATGAGCACGAGATTGCGCAGGCCCGGCTCGCCGCCGGCTCGAAGGGCTCGTTGAGCGTGAAGCACCTGGGCGACGATTTCGCCCGGGCGCAGATGGCGGTTGAAGCCAGCCTGGCCGGTGGCGCAGAAAACACACCCCATGGCGCAACCGGCCTGGGTGCTGACGCAGGCGGTGAAACGCCCGTGGTAACTCATGAGGACGGTCTCGATGGCCTGGGAATCCGCGAGCCGAAGGAGGAATTTGCGTGTGAGCCCGTCGGCGCTGGCAATTTCGGTGACCAGCTCGGGGGCTTCGAGGGAAAGACCGTGGCCGGTATCGTCCAGCCAGCGGCGGAGAGGCGGGAGAAAGCCGGGCTGTTGGGCGAGGTCCGTCGCCGCTTCGCGATAGAGGGTCCGCCAGAGGGTTCGGGTGTGCACCACGGAAAGCCCATTCATCTCCCGAGCCAGGGCTGGGAAGGGGAGATCGAGAAGGGAGGGGTGGGTGGGAGCGGGCACGGAAGTGCGGATAGTAGGTTGGAAAGGCGGATTCTTAAAGGGGACATCGGAGGGAAACATCCAACATCTCCCTCGGTCCGGGCCGGACTGGCGAATACTCGGGCCGGCTTCGCCGCAACATCCAACATCCAATGGCTCGATTCGGATGCGCTTTTGGAGTTGTGAACCGCTGCATGGTTCGGAAAACCAGAAACCTGACCGGCAGCGAGCTCCAGAAACCAGAGCGGTGGCGAAAAAAAAAGCCAGACCGGAAGAACCAGCCTGGCTTGTGGTGAAAAGGGGTCCTTAGGACCGCTTCTTTATTTCTTATAACCGGTCGAAGCGGTCGATGTGGTCGACGACGTCGAAGACTTGCTGGCGCAGGCGCCAAGACTCAGAGCGAACGCGGCGAGCGCGATAATAGCGATGTATTTCATTGTTGGTGGTTTTCCCTCCTTTCTTTGCCAGTGGGCATAGGGCGGCGATGTTCGTTGTTTGACAGGACAAGACAACGTTTTTTTCGACACGATCACTTTTCGGATGTCGAAGCGATCATGGCTGTATTTCCACGGTTATTCCTGAGGAGACGCGGTCGTAGAGATCGATAACGTCGAGGTTGTTCATGCGAACACAGCCCATGCTGGCGGGCGTGCCGAGCAGGGATTCGGAGTTCGTCCCGTGAATGTAAATGTAGCGTTCATGGGTGTTGGTATTTTCCGGATCGAGCCCATCGAGCCAGAGAATCCGCGTTTGGACATGATCGTGCTCATCGCCTTCCCGGCCGAAGTCGCCCGTGGGGACGCGGCTGACAAAAATCGCTCCCGGCTCGGCGCCGTCGCCGATCTTTTCCGCCACGCGAAAGCGCCCCGCCGGAGTCTTGTAGCTGCCGGGCTCCGTGCCGGTGCCGAAGCGCGACGTGGAAATCGCATAGCAGCGGATGGTTTCGCCGGCGTCGTCGAGCAAGTCGAGCGTTTGAGAGGGGACGTGAACGCGGATATGCATCGGACGAGAGAATAGTCGAAGCTGCGCCCCCTTTTGCGAGAGCTTTTGGCGGGCGAAGACGATAAAACGGGTGGCGAACGAAGGAAAGCCCCCCTCACCGATTCCCCCCGCCTCTCATGAACATGCGCATATTGTTTTGCTGCCTGGCACTCGGTCTTTTCAGTTTCCCGGGTGTTCCGGCGTGGAGTCAGAGTCCACCTGCACCGTCCATCCCCAAGAGCGACCTGCTCAGTCCCGGAGCAGGCAGCTTCGAGTTTTCCTGGGCCAACAAGCCGATCCCGGTGTGGTACTACCTGCCGCAAAACGCGCAACCCGACACGCCGGTGGCGATCATCATGCACGGGGTCCATCGCTCCGCGAAACGTTATCGCGACGATTGGACGGCACTCTCCCAGAAGTACCATTTCATTCTGGTCGTGCCGGAATTTTCGGAAGCCGATTTCCCCGGCAGCGTTGGTTATGCGCAAGGACACACGATGGATGAAAAGGGAAAGCCGCTGCCGCGCGACGAGTGGACTTTCAGCTACATCGAACCTCTCTTCGACAAGGTAAAGGCGGCCACGGGGAATCAGAGCGAGCGCTACTATCTCTACGGACATTCCGCGGGCTCGCAGTTTGTGCATCGCTTTCTTTATTTCGAGCCGGAAGCCCGTGTGGCCAGCGCGGTTTCCGCCAATGCGGGTTGGTGGACCTTGCCCGATCCGGCCATTGCCTTTCCGTACGGCCTGCGCGGTTCCGGTGTGGATGATGCCGCACTGAAGAAAATGTTGCAGCGTCCGCTGACCGTGCTGCTGGGAACGGCGGATACCGACCCGGAGGATGAGAATCTGCGCAAGACTCCCCAGGCGGAAGCTCAGGGCCCGAATCGCTTCGTCCGCGGCCACACCTTTTTCGACGCCGGCAAGCATCGGGCGGAAATTCTCCAGGTGCCGTTCGGCTGGAAATTGGCGACGGCGCCGGGGATCGCGCACTCCGATGCGGGGATGTCGGCGTTCGCGGCGAAGGTCTGGTTTGAGAGCCCGGGCGGCACGAAGTAATCCGTGCCGTTGGTGGCATGTCGCCGGCGGGGATCAGGGCGTGCATGGTCCTCTGAATAATTGGCTTGCTTCAATTCCGAGGTACGTAGAATGCCGCAGCCGCGTATGAGAATGCTTTACCGTTTTGTGTGGTTTTTCTGTTGGATGCTGGTCCTTTCCCTTGGAGTCGTTTGTCGCGCCGCATCCGGCGAAGCAGGGGCACCGCCGATCGCCAGTCAAAATCGCATTTTGGAAGCGTACGGCCAATTGCCGTTGAGCTTTGAAATCAATCAGGGGCAAACCGATCCACAGGTGAAATTTCTCTCACGTGGAGAGGGGTACAGCCTGTTTCTCACCGAGCAGGAAGCTGTCCTGGCACTGGCACAACGAGGGGCGATGGCGCCGGGAAAATCGCCCGGAGCGGCGGCTCGGCGAGATCAAGGGACGAGCAGCGCGGTCCTCCGCTTCAAGCTGGCCGAGGCCAATCCGCATCCCGTTTTGGAAGGCACTGAGGTGCTCCCCGGGCACAGCAATTATTTCAAGGGCAAAGACCCGGCGGCGTGGCGTACGGATCTGGCGCAATACGCGCGGGTCAAAGCGGGCCAGGTTTACCGGGGAATCGATCTCGTGTATTATGGGAATCAACGGCTACTGGAATACGACTTTCTCGTGGCTCCAGGGGCGGACCCCGCGGCGATTTGTTTCCAGATTGAGGGCGCCGACGATTTTTCGCTCGATGCCGAGGGCAATCTCCATTTGCAAAGCGGAGACAGTGAGGTCGTGGAAAAAGCGCCGGTTATCTACCAGGAAGAGAATGGCGAGCGCCGCACGATCGCGGGTAGCTATATCGTGGAGCGGCTGACCAACGATTCGGAAGGTTCGTCGCCGCGTTTCGCGATGCGTTTCCGGGTGGCCGAATACGATCGGGCGAAGCCGCTCGTGATCGATCCGGTGGTTGCCTACTGCACTTACTTCGGAGGTGTGTCGACGAGCTTTAACTTGACCGGCAAAGATACCGGAACAGCCATCGCGGTGGACAGCACTGGCGTGTACATCGCCGGCAGGACCCTGACCGACCAGCTTCCGGTAAGTGCCAACGCGTTCCAAAAGATCAAAAACAACGATGCGACTAACACCGGGGAGGCCGACGCTTTTGTCGCCAAGCTGGATCCTACGGGCACGAAATTGCAGTACTGCACCTATCTGGGCGGTAACAGCGACGAAGGAGCAAACGGAATCGCCGTCGATTCCTCCGGGCAGGCTTATGTCGTTGGTTACACGGCTTCGACGAATTTTCCCGTCACGGCCACCGCCTTTCAAAGCACCTACACGGGAAACATCGACAACGCTTTCGTCACTGTTTTGAATAACACCGGCTCCGGGTTGGTTTACTCCACTTATCTCGGTGGAAATGACACCGATATTGGCCAGGCGATCGCCGTCAAATCGCCGACGCAGGTGTTTGTCACCGGGCACACAAACTCGATTGATTTTCCCACGACCCCCACTTCCTTTGAGCCTGATTTTGCGGGGAATGGCGCCGGTTTCGTGATCCTGTTGAATCCGAAACTCGCCGGCGCGGCGGGAATGGTCTACGGCACTTTTCTGACGGCGGCGGATAGTTTCGACACCGGGTTGGTCACCCCGACTTCGATCGCCGTGGACAGTGCGGGTGATGCCTATGTGGCCGGGTCAGCGTCTATCGGGTTCGTCACGACTCCGTTGGCGTATGAGCCAACCTTTCAAGGGGCCGGCGACGGCGAGGGCAACGTCTCCGGGGATTGCTTTGTCATCGTCCTGAATCCACTGGGCCACGCCCCGATCTATTCGACTTATCTGGGCGGCTCCCAGTCGGAACAGATTGCGGGGATCGCGATCGATTCCTCCGGCCGGGCCTATGTGGCCGGGCAGACGTATTCGTCGGATTTCCCGACGACCAATGGCGCCTACAGCAGAACTTTTACTGCGCAGACGGGCCTGCCGACAGTGTTTGTGTCCAGATTGAGCAAGGACGGTTCGACGCTGGAATATTCGACTTTTTTGGGCGGGACTTGGTCGGACGAGGCAAATGGCATTGCGATCGACCAGTTCGACGACGCCTACGTCGTGGGGCAGTCGAGTTCGAAGGATTTTCCGGTGACCGCCGGCAGCTATGGTTACGTCAGTGGAAGCCAGGGCCAGGGATTCGTGACGAAGCTCAATAGCTCGGGTTCGGCTTTGCTCTTCTCGAGTTACTTTGGCGGCACTTTCACCACAATCGTGAATGGCGTGACTGTGGACTCGGCGGGGAATGCTTACATCATCGGCACCAGTAATGCGGGAAATAAATTACCTCTGACGAATGCCTATCAGTCGGACCAGGGGGGAGATGATGGGACGCCGTTTCTGGCCAAGCTGAATCTCGCGGCCACGGCTTATACGGTGACGCCGGTCGCCGGAGCGGGGGGAACGATCAGCCCGTCGACGCCGCAGAGTGTGTTGAGCGGTTCGAGTATTCCTTTCACGGCTACTCCCAATGCCGGAAATGTCGTGCACCAATGGCTGGTGAACAATGCCGTCAAGCAAACCGGAGGAACCTCTTTCACGCTCAGCGACGTGACGGCCAATGCCACCGTGGAGGTGACTTTTGCTCCTCCCAGCAATGTGTCCACGCTTTCCGCCCTCACGGTCAGTTCGGGAACATTGAGCCCAGCGTTCAACAGCACGACACCGAGTTACGCCTTGTCGGTGACGAATGCCACAGCCACCTTGACAGTGACCCCGACAGTGACCGCCAGCAGCGGCGCGATGGTCACCGTCGGCGGTACTCCGGTAGCCTCGGGAACGGCGAGCTCGCCGATCTCGTTGTCGGTCGGCTCGAATACGATTCCCGTCGTCGTCACGGCGCAGAACCTCACGACGACCACGACTTACACCCTCAACGTGACCCGGGAAACGGCGCCGGCTGTCACTACCCTGGCGGTCACCGCATTGACTGCGACCAGCGCCACATTGAATGCCACCGTGGATGCCAACGGCGCAACGACGACGGCGAGTTTCAACTACGGAAAAACCGCGACCTACGGGTCGACAATCGCGGCGACGCCTGCTTCGGTGACGGGCAGCACGGCCACGGGGGTCAGCGCGAAGATCAGTGGGTTGACGCCGCTGACGACTTATTACTTTCAAGCCAAGGGCGTGAGCGCGGCGGGAACCGGCGTGGGAGGCGGGCTGAATTTTACGACGCCGAACAATGTGGCCACGCTCTCCGGGTTGATCTCGAGCAGCGGACCATTGAGTCCGGTCTTCAGCAGTGCGACGATCAGCTACACGGCGACGGTGAGCAACACGACGCCGTCGATCACGTTGACGCCGACCGTGACCGATCCGAACGCCAGGGTCGCGATCAATGGGGTATCCGTGGGCTCCGGGAGTGCCAGCAGTCCGATCAATCTGAACGTGGGCAGCAACACGATCGCGGTGGTAGTGACGGCGCAGGATGGACTAACGACCAAGACTTACACGTTGAAGGTAACGCGCACTCCGCTGCTGGCAGACATGACCACCCTGACCGCAACGTCGGTGGGGACGACCACGGCGACATTGAACGGCACAGCGGTGGCCAACAATGCGCCGACGACGCTGAGTTTTGATTACGGGACGAGCAGCGGCTATGGGTCGAACATCGCGGCGACGCCGTCGACG
>DASYAY010000004.1:0-83137 GCA_036501065.1 Chthoniobacter sp.
CAAGCGCTATGTGGTGAAGGGCGAAGTGAAGGAGTGCAACATTGCCGAGACGGATATTACGGGAACCATCGAGCTGAAGCCCGGTGAGAAGAGACCGGAACCGCCTTCACCACCGGAGCTAAAGACCGAGGCGACCCCGAAGATGGAAGCCATGCCCAAGGCCGAGGCGACTCCGAAGGGGGCCACGCCTGAGCCAAATCGGCCGTTTCTCTTCCGCACGGTGCGCGTGGAGGATCCGAACCTCGTGGCCGAATTGGAAAAGGCCGGCGTGAAATTCAGCGGCGTGCGGCCCAGCTTCTTGTCGCAATTCATCACCGCGTGGGTCTTGCCGATCGGCGTGATGGCGATCATCTGGATCGCCATTTCGCGCTTCGCCGGGCGGGCGAGCGGAAGCCTTTTGAGCATCGGCAAGAGCAAAGCGCGTCTCACCGTCGATCGGAATACCGGGACGACCTTTGCCGATGTGGCGGGTTGCGACGAAGCGAAACAAGAGCTGCAGGAGGTGGTCGGCTTTTTGCAGGATCCGAAGCGTTATCAGGCGCTCGGCGCGAAAATTCCCAAGGGCGTGTTGCTCATCGGCCCGCCCGGCACCGGCAAGACGCTCCTCGGGCGCGCCGTCGCGGGCGAAGCCGGCGTGCCGTTTTTTTCCCTGAGCGGGAGCGATTTCGTGGAGATGTTCGTCGGTGTCGGCGCCGCGCGGGTGCGCGATCTTTTCCAGCAGGCCAAGGCTCAGGCGCCCTGCATCATTTTCATCGATGAATTGGACGCCATCGGGCGGCAGCGCGGAGTGCAGATCGGCGTCGGCGGACACGACGAACGCGAGCAGACGCTCAATGCCTTGCTCGTCGAGATGGACGGCTTCGACACCCAGGAAGGCGTCATCATCATCGCCGCCACCAACCGGCCCGACGTTCTCGATCCCGCGCTCCTCCGCCCGGGCCGTTTCGATCGCCAGGTCACCGTCCCGCTGCCCGACGTGAAGGGCCGCGAGGAAATCCTCCGCGTCCATGCCAAGAAGGTGAAGCTCGCCGAGGATGTCGATCTTTCCGTGTCCGCCCGCGGCACCCCCGGTTTCTCCGGCGCCGAACTGGCCAACGTGATCAACGAAGCCGCGCTCATTGCCGCCCGCCGCGGCCTCAAAGCCATCACCCAGGAAGAACTCGAAGAAGCCCGCGACAAAGTCCGCTGGGGCCGCGAACGCCGCAGCCTCGCCATGAGCGAGAAGGAAAAGGAATCCACCGCCTGGCACGAAGCCGGCCACGCCATCGTCAACGTCCTCCTCGAGCATACCGATCCGCTCCACAAGGTTACCATCATCCCGCGCGGACGCGCCCTCGGCGTCACCATGTCGCTGCCCGTCGGCGATCAATATTCGATGAGCCGCAAGGAAGCCTTCGACGTCCTCGCCATGACCGCCGCCGGCCGGATCGCCGAAGGAGTTTACACCAAGGATATTTCCACCGGCGCCGCCATGGACATCAAGCAAATGACCCGTCTCGCCCGCAAGATGGTCTGCGAATGGGGCATGAGCGAAAAGATGGGCATGGTGGAATACGGCCAGCATGAGGATCACGTCTTCCTCGCCCGCGACCTCGGCCACGCCCGCGAGTACAGCGAAGCCACCGCCCAGGAAATCGACGCCGAAGTGCGCAAGTTGTGCGACGACGCCTACCAGCGCGCCTTGAAACTCATCTCCGAAAATCGCGATAAGCTCGAGGTCATCGCCAAAGCCCTGCTCGAATTCGAAACGCTCGACGGCAAGCAGATCCGCGAGATCATCGAAAACGGCCACATGCTCACCCCGCCGCCGACCGTCAAGCCGCCGCAACAGCCGCCGGTCGCGCGCCCGCACGGCACGATCATCGCCCCGGATTATCCGCCGGGCCTCACCGAAGCCCCGGCATAGAGACAAGGTGCCTGGGCCCGTTCCCAAGCCCTTCGATCCGGAGGAACTCCCCGCACTGGCGCGGAGCGTGATCCATCGCGCGAAGTTCCCGCAACTCGCCACCGTCGACGGCGACCAACCGCGCGTCCGTCCCGTCTCGCCGGTCCGCGTGGACGATGATTTCACCATCTACGTCGCCAGCCTGCGCCGCTACGGCAAGACGCACGAAATCGCCGCCAATCCCAAGGTGGAACTCAATTACCTCGACGACGACCACGACCAGGTACGCATCACCGGCGTGGCGGAAATCGTCACCGACCTGGAAATCCTCCGGCCGATTTGGGAACACAACGCCCTCCTCCGCCGCTATCTCGGCACACCCGACAACCCGGAACTCATCGTCTATCGCATCCGCCCGACCTACGTCCGCTTCATGCGCGAATGGGCCCTCGAATACCACGAGGTGCCGCTGGACCATTGATCTCACTGTTCGCGCGATACCTGTGGCGAAGGAAAATGGACCACGGATTACACGGATTTCACGGATTTCCGGAAGACCGGTGCCTTATCGATCGCCGCACGGGTTGGTTTGAGTAATTCACGATTTTGGAGTGCTTCTCCGCTTCAATGCACGCTCCCCCACGAGTTTCAAAAATCCGTGTAATCCGTGGTCCATCTTCCCCCGCCGCTGAGCAGATACGGAATTTCAAGGACCGGGAACGCCAGGGAAAAATTGGATGTTGGATGTTGGATGTTGGATGTTTCGGCGAAGCCGCCTCCCCATCTTTTCCGTGGCTCCCGTCCAGGAATTCCACATTTGCGGCTAAGGCCGCACGCCCCTCTGGGTTGTGATGGCAAGGGCGATCCGATTCGCCCTGATTAACATGCTCTGGATCTTATTCTTCAAAACCTTCGGAACCGCCGCGATTTGCTATGTCGCTGTGACCGCCGGCTATTTCTCGTGGCGGGTTCTCGCCCGGAAGTAAAAGCGCCGTCGTCCAGCTACGGGCCTCCTCGCTCCCGCGGTCCGCGTCTTGGATTCACCGACGTTTCTCCATGAACCGCCGGTCGCCCGATTCTCTCTTCGCCTCCCTCTACCTTCATTGACAAAGGAGAAGGGCGTTTCGATACTCTCAGGAAACATGAGCCTCGACTTGAACGATCTGCTGCGCGATTGGCCGCACGAGCCTGGAATGATCAAGGTGCGGAAAATTCTCGGCAGCGACGGTAAGGAAAAGATCCAGCTCCGCATTGATCTGGGGTTGATCCAGATGGAAACCATCGGGCGGCCCGACGGCCAGGAACCACACGACTGCGAGTCCCTCCTCGAGTATCACCAGCAACGGGCCAGGCGCGCCGAGAAAAAAGGCGAGAAGTACCTCCTCGATGCCGAGGAAGTCGGCGAGTTGCAGCAGGAAGGCATCCAGTACTATCACCGTTACATCTCCCTCTTTCAGCTCAGCGACTATATCAACGTCATCCGCGATACCCAGCGGAACATCGAGATGTTCAACTTCGTCTCTGAACATGCGCAACCGGAGGAACTCGCCCAATCCGTCCAGCAATTCACTCCCTATGTGCTCATGATGCAGACGCGCGCCAAGGCCTCGATCGAACTCGAGCGCGAAGAATTCGCCGCCGCCGTCAAAAAGATCGAGGAAGGCATGGAGCAAATCCGTGCCTTTCACGACCACGCGGAAAATCCCGAGGCCGCCGCCAACAGTCCCGAACTCGGTTTCCTCGGCGAATGGCTCGAAGAAGTCCGCGCCAAACAGCCGTTGACCAAGCTCGAGAAAATGCGGCGGGAAATGGACAAGGCCATCGCCAACGAGGCCTACGAACGCGCCGCGGAATTGCGCGATCTCATTCGGCAACAGCAGCAGAACAAAAAGTGATACCCTCGCGGCGGACCGCCCCCATCCGCATGTTCGCGCTCTGGAAAGCGCTTCATCGCATTTTACGGCTTACCGTGGCGACGGCCTCACGGCGCGGAGTCCCATTGGATGTTGGATGTTGGATGTTGGATGTTGGATGTTCCGGCGAAGCCGGTCCGTTGGATGTTGGATGTTTCCCTCGGATATCTACGCACCTTCGCGCCGCCCAACGGTGCGTGCTCGCCCTCGCTGCGCTCTCCGCCCTCTTCATCGCCGGCTGCGGCAACGACCCGAATCTCGAGCCCTTGCACAAAACGCGCGCCGACGGCTCGCCCTGGGAAGTGCGCTACGCCGCCATGCCGGACGATCCGCGCTCGCTCGATCCCCAGTTTGCCTACGACCAGATGAGCCACCGGCTCCTCGAAATGGTCATGGACACTCTGCTCGAGTATCACCCCTTCAAGACCGATCCGTACGAAGTCATGCCGGCGCTCCTCGAAGCCATGCCCCAGCGGTCGAAAAACGCCGACGGCACCGAGACCTACACCTGCAAGCTCAAGCGCGGCATTCCCTTCCAGGACGATCCTTGTTTTCCCGGCGGCAAAGGACGCGAATGCACCGTGCGTGACATCGAGTACGCCTGGAAGCGCATGGCCGACCCGAAGGTCGAATGCCCGGCGCTTTCCGCGCTGCAGGATTACATCGCCGGCCTCGGCGAAGCCTACGATGCAGCCAAGAAGGCCGGCAAATTTGACTACAGCAAACCGCTCGAGGGTTTCGAAATCGTCGACGACCAGACCTTTCGCATTCACCTCCTCAAGGCTTATCCGCAGATCGTCTATTGGATGGCGATGCAATTCACCTCGCCCGTTCCGCCGGAAGCCGTCGCCTACTACGATGGCCACGAACACCCCGACGGTCCGCACGGAAAGATGGTCCAGCGTCCGGAGTTTAAATGGCATCCGGTAGGCACGGGCGCCTACCACATGGTCGAGTACAAACCGGCCTCGCGGGTCCGCATGGTCCGCAACCCAAACTACCACACCGTCGTCTTCCCCAGTGACGGCTATCCGCCTGAGCGCGCGGATTTCCTCCGGCAGTTCGCCGGCATGCCGGTGCCGCTGGTCGATGAAGTCCAGATCACCATTTTCCGCGAAACGACGCCGATCCCGATCCTCTTCAAACAGGGCTATCTCGATGGCATGGGGGTGGGCAAGGATGCCTACGATCGCACGGTCACGACCACCCACGAGTTGACGCCGGAATTCAAGGCGCGCGGTGTTCGGCTGGAGAAAGACCTCGATGTCTCCACGTTCTTCATCTCCCTGAACATGCAGGATCCGGTCCTCGGGACGAACAAGAAGCTTCGCCAGGCGCTCTCCTGCGCTTACGACGGCCAAAGCTACGTCGACATTTTCTGGAACGGCGTCGCCCCGGTCGCTCAGCAGCTCATGCCTCCGGGCATTTTCGGCTACGATAAGAACTACAAGAACCCCTACGGCTACGACCTCGAGAAAGGCAAAAAGTTGCTCGCCGAGGCCGGCTATCCCAACGGCATCGATTCCAAAACTGGCCGCCAGCTCGAACTGACCATGGACTCCAGCGCCACCGGTTCCGAAGAACGCCAGATGACGGAATTCGTCCAGAAAGGCTTCCAGCAACTCGGGATCAGAGTGAACGTCGTGGAGGACAATTTCGCCCAGTTGCTCGCCAAGGAAGACAACGGCAACTTCCAGATCCTCGATGGCACTGGCTGGGGCGCCGATTATCCGGATCCGGAAAACTTCTACATGCTCTTCAACAGCCGCAATTTTCCGCCCGAGGGGAAAAATGCGTGTCGTTACAAAAATCCGGAGTTCGACAAAGTCTTCGACCAGATGGCGACGATGGATAATACCCCGGAGCGTCTGGAGTTGGTGAACAAGCTGCGCGGGATGCTCGCCGAGGATTGCCCGCAGATCTTCAACTTCCACAAGGCCTTCTACACCGTCGTGCAGCCGTGGGCGCGGCGCACCAGCACAAACATGCTCCTCGAGGGCGCCATGAAGTATCAGCAGGTCGATCCCGTCATGCGCGCGCGCCTCCAAAAAGAATGGAACCGCACACCGGCCTGGCCGCCCTATGTGCTCGCCTTCCTCGTGGCGGGTGCCGTTGGATACGCCGTTTGGTTCAACCGCCATCGCAATGTTTAGCTACATCATTCGCCGGCTCCTCTATGCGATCCCCATTCTCTTTGGGGTCATGCTCATTACCTTCCTTCTCTTCTTTATCGTCCAGCCGCCGGAGTTTCGCGCCCGTGCCATTCTCGGCGAGAAAGCCCGGCCCAAGCAGGTCCAGGATTGGTTGCACGATCACGGCTACGACAAACCGACTTATATCAACGGGAGGCTGGGCGTCGCCATCGACAAGCGCGCCACACCGGGCAAGCCTTTCTACGATTCGCTTTTCGTCAATCAGATGAAACGCCTCGCCACTTTCGATTTTGGTCTCTCCGACAAAACCGGCCTGCCCATCGCCCAGACTTTCCTCGATGGAGTCGGGCCGTCCCTTTGCCTCACCTTGCCGGCCTTCGTCGTCGGCTTCTTCATGGCCGTCGCTCTCTCTCTTTACCAGGTGTTCGTCCGCTATTCGGCGCTCGACCGCTTCGGCATTTTCCTCTGCGTCGCCTGCATGAGTCTTCCGCCGATGATTTACATGTTCGTCGGCCAGTCATTCCTCGCCTTGCAGCTCCCTTATTTCCCCGCCTACGGATTCGATCTTCACGGCTGGTCGACCGTCAAATTCCTGCTCCTTCCGGTGTCACTAATGGTGATCATGAACCTCGGATACGACGTGCGTTTGTATCGCACGATTTTCCTCGAGGAGATCACCCAGGACTATGTTCGGACCGCGCTCGCCAAGGGCGTGCCGCAGTCCCGCTTGCTCTTCGTCCACGTGCTCAAAAACGGGATGATCTCGCTCATCACCCTCGTCGTCGCGCATTTGCCGCTCCTCATCATGGGCTCCCTGCTCATGGAAAATTTCTTCGGTATCCCCGGCCTCGGAAATGCCCTCTTCCATGCCATCCAATTGGGCGACGCCGCCATGGTCAACGCCTTCGTCTACCTCGGCGCGATCCTCTATATCGTCGGGCTGATTCTCACGGACATTTGTTATGCGTTCGCCGATCCGCGCATTCGCCTGAGCTGATATGCCCATCTGGCTCCAAAATACCCTCGTCATCGCCAGCTTCGCCTTGACCGCATGGTTATTGCGGCGGGGCGCGCGCAACGAACGGTGGCAGCGCGCGTGGAAGATCATGAAGACCGACCTCCCGGGTATGGTCGCCGGAGTAATCATCGCGGCCTATCTCCTTGTCGGTGGGGCCGACTTGCTGAAGCTATCTCCCACTAGGTCCGTCCTCGATTTTCTCATGGTGGATGTCGTTCGTCTACACGACGAACCGACGAAGGCCAGTTACAGCGCACCGTTCGCCGATGGCACCTTTTCCATTACCAAACCCGAACCATTGAAGTTTCCCGGCCGGCACATCCTCGGGACCACGCAGATCGGCAAGGATACCTTCGTCCAGGCTTTGAAAGGCTCCAGCACCGCCTTGCTCCTTGGCGGGCTGACCAGTGCCATTTATCTCCCACTGGGCATCCTCTTGGGAATTGGTTCGGGCTATTTTCGTCGATGGGTCGACGACGTCGTCCAGTACATCTACAGCACGATCATGGCGATCCCGACCATCCTCTTCCTGATCGCCTTCATCATGGTCTTCGGAAAGGGGGTTGGCACCATGGCCTGGGCGCTTGCCCTGACGACCTGGATCGGCCTGTGCCGTCTGTTACGCGGTGAAACCCTTCGCCTGACCGAGCGGCAATACGTCCTGGCCGCTCGCGCTCTGGGGCAGAGCCACTGGAAAATCATTTCCAGCCATTTGCTGCCCAATGTCATGCACCTCGTGCTCATCAGCTTCGTCCTCGGCTTTTCCGATGTCGTCCTCACCGAGGCCATCCTCAGTTATCTCGGCGTCGGCACTCCCATCGGCACCGCCAGTTGGGGACAAATGATCGACGGCGCGCGCGGCGAATTGAGCCGCGAACCGCTCGTCTGGTGGAACCTCACCGCCTCCGGCGTCGCCCTTTTCGGCCTCGTCCTTTCCCTCAACATTTTCGCCGATGCCCTCCGTCGCGGCTTCGACCCCAAAAGATAGGAACTGTTCTCTCCATCTCTCTTCCTTCATCCTTTCTTCGCCATGGCTGTTCCATTTCTCGAGATCAGAAACCTCGCCATCCATTTCGCCACCGAAACGGGCATCGTCGAAGCCGTCAAAGGAATTTCCCTCACTATGGCCCGGGGCGAGACCCTCGCCATCGTCGGCGAAAGCGGCAGCGGCAAGAGCGTCACCGGCCTCGCTCTCACCCGCCTCCTTCCGGAACCGCCCGCCGTCTACAAATCCGGCGAAATCCTCCTCGACGGAAAGGACGTGCTGAAGATGGAACCCCGCGAGTTGCGAAAGATTCGTGGAAACAAAATCGCCTACATTTTCCAGGAGCCCAGCACCTCGCTCAATCCCGTCTTCACCATCCGCAATCAAATCGCCGAGGCCCTCAAGTTGCACCGGCCGGATGTCCACGATTTCGACGCCGAGGTCATCAAATATCTCGATCTCGTCGGCATCGTCGACCCGGCCAAACGCCTCCACGATTATCCCCACCAGCTCAGCGGCGGCATGCAGCAACGCGTCATGATCGCCATGGCCCTTTCCTGCCAGCCGGAATTGCTCGTTGCCGACGAACCCACCACCGCCCTCGACGTCACCATCCAGAAGCAGATCATCGATCAGCTCCGCGAACTCAAGCAGCGCGTGCAGATGGCCATCATCCTCATCACCCACAATTTCGGAATCATCGGCGGCCTCGCCGATAATGTCGCAGTCATGTTCCGCGGAAAGATCGTCGAGTATGGCGAGACCCACAAAATCCTCGCCAACCCGCAGCATCCCTACACCAAGGCACTCATCGAGTGCATCCCGCAACCCGGCCAAAAGCGCGAACGGCTCACCACCATCGACCACGCCGCCCTGGAAGCCGCGCTCTGAACTCACATCCCTCCCATGGCCAAATGGCCGGAACAGGAGCCACAAACCCAAAAATCTGCCAATTGCCCGCCCTCAAACTAAAATTCCGGTTGCGCACGTGGGTGAAGCATGATTCTCTCGCCACCCCTTAACGAAATACCAACACCTCATGGGTTCACTCAAAAAGCGGCGGAAAGCCAAAATCGCAAAGCACAAACGCAAAAAGCGGATGAAGGAAAACCGCCACAAGAAGCGTTTGCGCTACAAGAGCTAGCCGCTAGATTTCGCGGCATGAAATCGCTCCGATCCACTTGGTCACCCCTGGGATTTCGGAGCGTTCTCTCTGCCGGTCTGGTCTTCGCTCTCGCCTTTCCGCTTTTCGCTGACCCGCCGGACAAGCCGGGCACCTCGCGCAAGAAGGGCCCGAAGTCGGCCACTCCCGCCTCATCGGCAGCCGCTCCGCGCGGTCCTGTCGAGTTCGCGGACGCCTTTCCCTCGCCACCGCGCCACGTTGCGCCGGACCTTCTCCTCACCAAGGACGAAGAGCGCAAGGCCGACGCCCTCGCCGCCTTTTCGCAGGGACTGGTCGCCGAGGACAATGCGGAGCAGGAAAAAATGGTCGAGGCCTATCGCAAGGCTCTCGAACTCGACCCAACCTACGCGGAATTGGCCGTCAAGCTGGCCTACGAACTGGCGCGCCGCGACGACCCTTCCGGCGGCGTCCAGATCCTCAAGGACACCATCAAGGCCGCGCCCAAGGAGGCCGTGCCCTACATTTACCTTTCGCAGCTCTACGCGAAAGACCTCAAAAAACCGGAAGTCGGCCTCAAGTATGCCGAACAGGCCCTCGCCCTTGCCCCGGACAATTTTGCCGCCTACCTCGCGGTCTATGAGATCGACGTCGCCATGGGCCAGACCAAGAAGGCCGAGCAATTGCTCGACCGCGCGGCCAAATCCGACCACGGCGACGCCAAATACTGGATTCAGCTCGGCGACCTCAGCACCCGCCTTTACCTGAAGGAAGACGGTTCCGCCGACGCCGCGCAGTTGCAGAAGATGAACGCCATCTATCGCAAGGCGGCCGATCTCGGCAAAGACGATCCCTCCATCCTCACCAAGGTCGCCGACTATTTCGTCCTCTCCAAGCAGGTCAAGGACGCCATCCCGTACTACCTCACCGTCCTCAAGCTTCCGCCAGGTCCGAACGATCAGCCGCTCGACAACGTCCGCGACAAACTCGCCCGCAGCTACCTCGTCACCGGCGAGCGCGACGAAGCCATTCATTACCTCGAAGATATCGTCAAAGACAACAAGCTGCGCTTTGAGACCTACGAGCTGCTCGGCGAACTCTACGAACAGAAGAACGACCTCGATAAAGCCCTCGAGAACTACGAGCACAGCCTCATGCTCGACGCCAGCCAGCCCCGCAATCATCTGCGCGTCGCCCAGCTCCTTCTGCAGGCCAAGCGTTACGACCGCGCCGTCGAGATCATGCAGGAGGCGCGCAAGAAATTTCCCGACGTCCCCTCCATCACCTTCAGCCTCGCCGTCGCCCTCAGCCAGGCCAAGCGCCATCCCGAAGCCTTGGCCGCATTTGCCGACGCCCAAGCCGAAGCCGAAGTCGGCCGCGAAGACCTGCTCACCGCCCAGTTTTACCTCGTCTACGGAGAAGCTGCCGAACAGGCCGGTCAAATCGACAAAGCCGCCGACCTCATCAAACAGAGCCTCGAAATGGAGCCAAATTCTCCCGAGGCCTGCAATTACCTCGGTTACATGTGGGTCGACCGGGGCGAACACCTCGACGAAGCCGGCGAACTGATCAAGAAGGCCGTCTCCCTGGAGCCGGAAAAGGGGGAATACATCGACAGCCTCGGTTGGTTTTATTTCAAAAAAGGCGACACCGCCCGCGCCCTCACCGAACTGCTCCGCGCCGAGGAATGCATCATCAAGGAGACGAAAAAGGACGACCCCACCGTGCTCGAACATATCGGCGACACCTATGCCAAGATGGGCAAGACCGCCGAAGCGCTCGGCTACTGGCAGAAATCCATCGCCCTCGAAGACAACAAAAAAATCGCCGAGAAGATCGAGAACGCGAAGCAAAAGCCCCCCCCCGGCATCCCCCCTTCAACGCCCGTCCCCGAAAAGCCCTGACCGAGAACTCTCCCAGAACGTTCGCTGAAAGAAAGACACGGCTAGGGTGGGCGTCCCGCCCGGACCACCAAAAGCAACTCCGAGCGCCGCACCGTCTCTCGTTCTGAACGTGCGAAACGCCCCCCGCAGCAGCATAGCGGCGTCGAGCCCATTGGATGTTGAGTGTTAGGTGTTGGATATTCCCCTCCATGTTCCCCCACATGCCCGTCCGCCACATCGCCGCCGCGCTCATCCTGGCCGTAGCCCTCTCGGCTCTCCCAGCATCCGCCGACACCGTCGCCCACGGCACCCACGGCGCCGTCGCTTCCGTCAACCCGCTCGCCACCCAAGCCGGTCTCGAAGTCTTGAAAAATGGTGGCAACGCCATCGACGCCGCCATCGCCGTCGGCGTCACCCTCGGCGTCGTCGACAGCCACAACTCCGGCCTCGGCGGCGGCTGCTTCCTGCTCATCCGCCGCGCCAATGGCGAGATCGTCGCCATCGACGGCCGCGAGATGGCCCCCGCCGCCGCCACGCGCGACATGTTTCTCCAAAACGGCCAGGCCAATACCGACCTCAGCCAGACCGGACCCCTCGCCAGCGGCATCCCCGGCTCCGTCGCCGCCTACGCCTACGCCGTCGAGAAATTCGGACGCCAAAAATTCGCCGATCTCCTTCTCCCCGCCGCCAAACTGGCCGAGGACGGTTTTCCCATCGATCGCATCTACGCTGGCAAGATCGCCGCCACCGCCGACGATCTCCGCACCTTCGACGCTTCGAAGGCCCTCCTCTTCCACGGCGACGGCACCCCGCTCACGGAAGGCGAGACCTTGAAGCAGCCGGACCTCGCCGCCAGTCTCCGCGCTCTCGCCGAACAAGGTCCCGGCTGGTTTTACCGCGGCCCGTTTGCCACCAAAGTCGCCGAGTGGATGAAGGCCCATCACGGCCTCATCACCGCGGACGATTTTGCCCACTACCACATCGCCTTGCGGGAGCCCGTCCGCGGCACCTATCGCGGTGCCGAGATCGTCAGCTTCCCGCCGCCCAGTTCCGGCGGCGTGCACGTCATCGAGATCCTCAACATGCTCGAGACCTTCGACCTCGCGAAACTCGACGAACCCACCCGCATCCACGTCATCGCCGAGGCCATGAAACTCGCCTTTGCCGACCGCGCTTTCTGGCTCGGCGATCCCGATTTCGTCCCCGTCCCGCGCGGCCTGCTCCGCAAGGACTACGCCCGGAGCCTCGCCTCCCGGATCAAGCTCGATTCCGTCATCCCCGTTCCCACCCACGGGGATCCGCCCGACGCCGCCACCGACACCTTCGAAAAGAAACACACCACCCACTTTTCCGTCGCCGACGCCGAGGGCAATTGGGTCGCCTGCACCCAGACGGTCAATACCAGCTTCGGCTCCAAGGTCATCGTCCCCGGCACCGGCATTTTTCTCAACGACCAGATGGACGATTTTTCCGCGCAGCCGGGCGTCCCCAACGCCTTCGGCCTCGTCGGCGCCGAAGCCAACGCCGTCGGTCCTGGCAAACGCCCGCTTTCCAGCATGTCTCCCACCATCGTCCTACGCGATGGCCATCCCATTCTCGCCATCGGCGCCGCCGGCGGCCCGACCATCATCAACCAAACCGTCCTCAACATCGTCGCCGTTCTCGACCTCGGCCTCTCCCTCGACGCCGCCCTCGCGCAGCCGCGTTTCCACCATCAGTGGCAACCCGACGAATTGCGCCTCGAAAACCGCGCCTCGAACAGCGTGCGCGAAGCCCTCACCAAGCTCGGCCACCATCTCGCTCCGGCAAACGCCATCGGCTCCAGCAACGGCGTCGCCTGGTCCGACGGCACCTTCACCGCCGCCAGCGAACCCCGCGTCCCCAGCGAAGCCGCCGCTTGGTAAGCGCGCGCGGCACTTCCGATCCACGCTATCGCGAGCGGACCCAGCGATGCAGGCCCAATTGGATGTTGGATGTTGGGTGTTGGATGTTGGATGTTTCCCATGTCCCCCCAATGAACACCCTCGGCTTCGTCACCGCCATCCTCCCCGAACTATCCCTCGAGCAAATCCTCCGTTTTGCCCGCGACGAAGCCTTCGCCTGCGTGGAAGTCATGTGCTGGCCAACCGGCAAAGCCGAGCGCCGCTTCGCCGGCGTCACCCATCTCGATGTCACCCATTTCACCCGCGCCCAAGCCGAGGACACCCTCGCCCTCACGCGTCAGCACGGCGTCGCCATCTCCGCGCTCGGCTACTACCCCAATCCGCTCGACCCCGACCCCGACTGCGCCCGGCGGGTCGTCGCCCATTTGCGCAAAGTCATCCTCGCCGCGGAAAAGCTCAGCCTCAACGTCAACACCTTCATCGGCCGCGACTGGACAAAATCCGTCGATGAAAACTGGCCGCGCTTCCTCCGCACCTGGCGGCCGCTCATCGCTTTCGCCGAAGATCACGGCGTGAAGATCGCCATCGAAAATTGCCCGATGCTCTATACCGCCGACGAATGGCCCGGCGGAAAAAATCTCGCCACCACTCCCGCCATCTGGCGGCGCATGTTTGCCGACATTCCTTCGAAAAACTTCGGCCTGAACTACGACCCATCCCATCTCATCCTCCAGCAGATGGACCCGATCTCACCGCTCCGCGAATTCCGGGAAAAACTCTTTCACCTCCACGCCAAGGACATCCGCATCCAACGCGATCGCCTCAACGAAGTTGGCATCTTCGCCCACCCGTCCCAATGGCAGCAGCAGCGGATTCCCGGCTACGGCGACATCGACTGGCCCCGCTTTCTCGCCGCCGTCATGGACGCCGGCTACCACGGTCCAGTCTGTATCGAAGTCGAAGACGATACCTTCGGCCGAACCCTCGCCGGCCGAAAACGCGCCCTGCGCACCGCCCGCAACATCCTCGCACCATTCTTCGTGAAAGGCTGAAGGCTAAAGTGAATAACCGCTGCGCGGGTCGGAGCATGCCGGGTAGGGTAGGCGTCCCGCCTGCCGGTGCGGGCGTCTCGCCCGGACCATCGAACACGACGCGTCGCGGCGTCCAGGTCATGCGTCGCCAGAGCGGCCAAGCGGCGCGGAGCCACATTGGATGTTGGATGTTGGATGTTGGATGTTGGGTGTTTCTCCCCTCGATGCCCACCTACCCCGAAATCGCCGGCATGATCGACCATGCCCTCCTGCACCCGACTCTCACCGACACCGAGGTGCGAACCGGTTGCAATCTCGCCCGAAGCTACGCCGTCGCCAGCGCTTGCGTGCGTCCCTGCGACGTCCCTCTCGCCGCGGAATGCCTCTCGGGCAGCGCCGTCGCCGTCGGCACCGTCATCGGTTTTCCCCACGGCGCCAGCGCCACCGAAATCAAGCGCCTCGAAACCGCCCAGGCCTGCCGCGAAGGCGCCACCGAAATCGACGTCGTCATCAATATCGGCAAAGCCCTGAGCGGCGATTGGCCGTACATCGAAAACGAACTGCGCGCCATCACCGCAGAAACACACCAGCACGGCGCCCTCCTCAAGGTGATCTTCGAAACCGATTTCCTCACCGATGACCCCGCCAAGATTCGCCTCTGCCAAATCTGCGACCTTGTCGGCGCCGATTTCGTCAAAACGTCCACCGGCTTCGGTTTTGTCCGCCAGCCCGACGGCCGATTCCTTTCCACCGGCGCCACCTCGCACGACATCGCCCTCATGCGCGCCCACACCTCTCCCCGCATGCGCATCAAAGCTTCCGGCGGAATCCGCAGCCTGGACGAACTCCTCGCCATGCGCGCGCTCGGTGCCAGTCGGTGCGGAACAAGCTCCACCGCCCGGATTCTGGACGAATTCCGCCGTCGCGAAATGGATTCGGCTGCGCCCTCCGCGCCCGCCTCCTCTGACGCCGACGGTGGCGTCAGTAGTTATTAGTAATCCCGACCATTAGGTATTCTTACGCAGGCCTCTTCCCCTCTGTAAAAGGGCACGCTTTTCGCTACCTTCTACATGCTGTGAACGCACTTCCAAGCCCGGTGAAGAAACCGCGCGCCGCTGTTTCCGGTAGACTCTTCCCGCTTCTTTCCGTCGTCATCCTCGGCTTGGCCCTTTCCCTGGCCACGTTTCTCTTCGCGCGCTCGCGGGAACAGGAGCGCATCGAACAGGAATTCGCCTGGCGCGCGCGCAGCCATTTGGAGGCCCTCCGCACCAGCCTCGGTCGTTACGACGAGTGTCTCTACACCCTGCGCGAACTTTTTCAGTCGAGTAACTCCCTTCCCTACACGAAATTCCAGCGCGCCTGTCAGGACATCCGCAACCGCCATCACGGCGTGCAGATGTTGGAGTGGATGCCCTTGGTCAAAAATGAGGAGCGCGCCCAGTTCGAGAGCTCCGCGCAAAAGATCGATCCCGGCTACCAGATCCTCGAACGCATCGACGGAAAAAATCCGCTCGTCCGTTCGCTGGACCATCCGGAATACGCCCCCATTTACTATGTCGACCCGCGGGAAGGTAACGAGGAGGCCTTCGGCTACGACGTCTCTCGTGGATCGAATCAACAAGCCCTCACCCGCGCTCGCGACACCGGCCTCATTTCCTCCACCCAACGGATGTCCGTGCGCGAACCCACCCACCAGGAATACGGCTGGATTTCCTTCCTCGCCTGCTACGGCAAGGGAGCCGAACCCACCACCGTCGACGAGCGGCGGACGCGCCTGCAAGGCTACGTCGCCGGGGATATCCGCCTCACCGACTGGTTGCGCGACACTTACGCCGGCACCGCCAATTCGGCCGTCCAAACACTCGTCGAAGATCGCACCCCGGGCGTCACCGAGCCCTTCCTCATTTCCTTCGGGCGCGAGCTCAATCGCACCCCGGGATCGATGAGCGAAAAGGATTTCCGCACCGGCCTGCATCGCGTGGAAAATCTCAAGGTCGGCGGCCGCGATTGGATCGTCTATTTTCGTCCCTCGCCCGCCTGGCTCGCCGCGCAGACCACCCCTTATCCGCTCGCCGCCCTCCTCGTCGGCCTCCTCGTCACCGGCCTGCTTGCCTTCACCGTTTCCCACACCCAGCGCCGGGCCGCGCTCGTCAATCAATTGGTCGAAGAACGCACCGCCGAGCTCCAGGCCGCGCAGGAAACTTTGCGCGGAGACATCCGCCGTCGTGAAATCGTCGAGCTCGCCCTCCGCGAAAGCGAGGATCGCTATCGCGCCTTCGTCGAGCAAAGCACCGAGGGCATTTCCTGCTTCGAGCACGAACCGCCCATTTCCACTCACTTGCCCGTCGAAGAGCAGATCGACCTCCTCTACCGCAACTCGCGCCTCACCGAGTGCAACGATGTCATGGCCCGGATGTACGGCTACGATCGCGCCGACCAGCTCCTCGGCATGGCCCTCGAAGTTTTCGTTCCCCGCACCGACCCGCAAGCCGCCGAATATTTCCGCACCTTCATCGAGAACGGCTACCGCATCACCGAGTGGGAATCGCGCGAAGTCGATCGGCAGGGAAACGTCCGCTTCTTCCTCAACAACCGCACCGGCATCGTCGAAGACGGCCTCCTCAAGCGATCCTGGGGCACCCAGAGCGACATCTCCGAACGCAAGCGCCAGGCCGAGCTGCAGTTCCAGCAGGCCACCCGCCTGCGTCTCGCCGTCGCCGCCGCCAATCTCGGCACCTGGGATTGGGACATCGCCACGGGCAAAGTCATCTTGGGCCCGGAAACCGAGCGCATGTTTGGCCTCGAGTCCGGCGCCTTCGACGGCAGCCTCGAAACCTACCTCAACTTTCTTCACCCCGAGGACCGCAAACGCGGCGGCATCATCGTCCGCCAGGCACTCGAAATCCCCGGCGACACCGGCGCCGATTACGAGGTCCGCGTCCTCCGCCCCGATGGCACCACCCGCTGGCTCGTCGCCCGTGGCGCCGTCTTGCGCAACGCCGACGGCAAACCCGTGCGCATGCTCGGCACCGTCATGGACGTCACTTCCCAGCATCTTGCCGACGAGGAACGCAAGCAGATCGAACGCAAGCTCCAGGAATCGCAGAAACTCGAAAGCCTCGGCGTCCTCGCCGGCGGCATCGCCCACGACTTCAACAACCTCCTCACCGGCATCCTTGGCAATGCCAGCTTCGCGCGCATGGACATCCCCGCCAACTCGCCTGCCCAGCCTTCGCTCGAGCAGGTCGAACTCGCCGCCCAGCGCGCCGCCGACCTCTGCAAACAGATGCTCGCCTATTCCGGCAAAGGCCGCTTCATCGTCCAGCAGCTCGACCTCAGCGCCGTCGTCCGCGAGACCGCCGACCTCTTGCAAGTCTCCGCCAGCAAGAACGCCGTCATCAAATACGCCCTCGCCGCCGATCTCCCCGCCATCAGCGCCGACGCCACCCAGATTCGGCAGATCATCATGAATCTCGTCATCAACGCTTCCGAGGCCGTCGGCGAAAAGAGCGGCGTCATCGGCATCGCCACCGGCATGATCCACGCCGACCGCACCTATCTCACCGAGGCCTACATGTCGCCCAACATACCCGAGGGCGATTACGTCTATCTCGAAGTCAGCGACAACGGTTCCGGCATGGACGCCGCCACTCGCGCGAAGATTTTCGAACCCTTCTTCACCACCAAATTCACCGGCCGCGGCCTCGGTCTCGCCGCCGTCCTCGGCATCATCCGCGGCCATCGCGGCGCCCTCAAGGTCTACTCCGAACCGGGGAAGGGGACCAGCTTCAAGCTCTTGCTCCCCAGCGCCAAAGGCCCCGCCGACGCCGCCCCGGAAAAACCCCCAGCCGTCTCCACCTGGCGCGGCACCGGCACCCTCCTCATCGTCGACGACGAGGAAACCGTCCGCGTCACCACCTCCCGCATGGTCGAGCGCATCGGCTTCGACGTCCTCCTCGCCCGGGACGGCCTCGAAGCCCTGGAGATATTCCATCGCGAAGGCCCCCGCATCGCCGGCGTCCTCCTCGACCTCACCATGCCTGTCCTCGACGGCAACGCCACCTTCACCGAACTGCGCCGCATCGACCCGGAAGTTCGCGTCCTCCTCATGAGCGGTTTCAACGAACAGGACGCCATCCATCGTTTCGCCGGCAAAGGCCTCGCCGGCTTCATCCAAAAACCCTTCAAAGCCGAAACCCTCTACGAAAAGCTCCAAGCCATCTTCGCCGCCAACACCGACCCCAAGCGCCCCCAACCCCCAGCCCGCACCCCCGCCGCCCGCGTGTAGCCCCCTCCACTTGTGTGGAGTCAGACAAGTTTCTTAAATAACTCCGAACCTTGCGGCTGTCTCCAGGACCTGTTTACGAATTCGAGAAACGTGAGCACGCGCGCCAGCGTTTTGGAGTGCGGTCCGGGCCGGACTGGCGTAGTGCCCTGGCGCTTTCGGAGGGGCAAAGTGGTGGCAGGCTCACCCTACCCGCGGACCTTCCGAAAGCGGCGCAGCAGCGCCGCACTCCAAGAACGCAAGCGTCCTTGCCCGATTTTCTCGTTCCCAAACTCTGAGTTTGTGTGAAAAGCCCGAAAAATCGAGTTTCGCCGACGAACTTTCGATGACTTACAAAAGTTCATCAATGACTTGCATAAGCACCGCCGACTTTTCACACAGTCTCTCTATTTGGGAACGCCCTTGGGAGCGAGACTCTGTCTCGCAGGCGGGTGTGTCCGCGGGTCGGCTTAACATCCCGCACCCCTCGCCGCGAACTTAGTGCCGCTGCTTCGGAGACCGTGCGACTCGCCCGCGGCTCACCGGCGCCGATGGTTTCTCGTTCCACCCGCCACCGAGCGCCCGGGCCAGACTCACCGCCGCCTCGAAGCGCGCCCCCAGCACCACGGACGCTTGCAGTTGCACGTTGAGCAGATTCGCCTCATCCGTGACCACCTGGAAATAACTCACGGTTTGTTTGGCAAAGCGCGTGTTCGAGTAATCCAACACCAGTTGCGCATCCTGCACGGCGTGACTGAGCGCGGCGCTTTGAACGGCGCGCTGGTGCATATCATCGATCGCCGTGTTGGCTTCGCGAAATGCCGTCAGGATCGTTTCCTTGTATTCGTCTGCAGACTGGTCGCGCCGCGCCGCCGCCAGCCGCGCGCCAGCCTCGAGCCGTCCTCCTTCGAAAAGCGGCAGCGAGATGATCGGCATGATCGCGGCCTCGTGGCTGTTGTCATTCGCCAGGCGATCGAAGTCCTCGCTCGAATGGCCGAGAAATCCGGTCACCGTCACCCGCGGAAGTTCCTCGGCGCGGGCTTCGCGAATGTCCTGGATGGCCCCCGCGAGACGCCGCTCAGCCCCGGCCACGTCGGGACGGCGCGTGAGCAACATCGCCGGCACCTTCGGCGGCTGGGGCGGTGCCGGAATATCGTGCAAGGGCCGGCTGCCCACGTGAAAATCCGGCGCGGGCTGGCCGCAGAGCAGCGCGAGGTTGCTCTCGATTTCGTTGCGTTGCCGGTGGGCATCGGCCAATTGCGCTTCGGCGGTATGCAGCTCCAGCGAAGCGCGCGCAATGTCATCGGGCAAGCCGATGCCGACCTTGGTGCGCGCCGTGTTCAGGCTCAGCGATTCACGGCGCAACGCGACCGTTTCGTCCAGGATGGAGATTTGCTCGTCCGCCTCGCGCAAGGCGAAGTAGCCGCTCGCCAGGTCTGCCGTCACGCTCAGCCGCACGCCCCGCGCATCGGCGAGGCTCGCCTGCGTCCTCGCCCGGCCCGCGGCGTACGCCGCCCGGATGCGTCCGAACACATCCACTTCCCAATTCAAATTCAACCCCGTCCTGTATTCGTTTTGCGTTACGGTCCGCGAGAGCAGCGTCACCGTCGGAATCTTGTCCGGTGGAAGATCCGATGTGCGAATGATCGGCCCATCGTCCGAGGAGACCGAGCGCGAGTACTGGGTGGCCAGATCGAAGTGCGGCAGGAAATCCGCGGCAATGATCCGCGCTGCCAGACGGCTTTGGAAAATGCGCGTGATCGCGATCTGGAGATTCTGGTTGGCCGCCAGCGCGAGTTGCTCCAGCCGCTCCAGATCGGGGTCGTGAAACATTTTCCACCATTCCTCCTCGTCCGGCGGCCGGAACCCCGGCGTCGCCGATTCGTTCAGGTCGACCGCCGGCGCGGCAGTGGGTCCGCGTTGCCGTCCCACATCCCATCGCACCGGCCCCTTCATCGTCGCGTCGCTCTCCAGCGGCCGGGAATAGGGCCATCCGCGAGGCAGCGCATTCTCTTCGGAAATCGCCGGGATCGGCGCCGGCCCGAAGGTCGCGGGCGGTTTGAATTCCGACTGCGCAATCGCCGTCGCGACGAGCGCCAGCGAAGCCACGAGAATCGCGCAAAGTCTCTGGCCTTCTCGAACGTTCATTCGCCGCGGCAATTCACGGTGCATTCACCGTGTCGATTTTCACCACGGCGGTCTGCCCGATGCGGAAGGGATGCGCTGCGTCCTCGTGCGGCAGATCGATGCGCACCGGAAACCGTTGCGGCAGCCGCACCCAATTGACCGTCGGGCTGATGTTCGGCAATTGATTGGTCGTCGTGCTCGCGTTCCCATCCTCCTGGTAAATGCCCCAACCGATCCCTTGAACCACGCCGTCGAAGACTTTGTCCGGGAATGGAAACAGCCGCACCTTCGCGGATTGTCCGGGACGGATGCGCCCCGTATTCGTCTCCTTGAAATAAGCCAGCACCCGCCAGGTGTGATCGGCGACCAGCGTCAACGGCGATTGTCCGGCCGTGAGATAGTTCCCCGGAGGCAGATTGAGATTCGTCACCCAGCCATCCACCGGCGCGACGATCCGTGTGTAGGAAAGTTGCAAGCGGGCATCGTTCAGCCCGGCCGCGGCCCGGCGTTCCTGGGCTTGCGCCGCTTCGAGGTTGGCTTGTGCGGACTGCGTTGCCGCGCGGGCCGCGCGGGCCGCCGCTTTGGCCGCGTTCAGGCCCGCGGCGGCGGACGTGGCGGTGGATCGCGCCGCATCCAGATCCTGTTGCGAAATGGCTCTGGCCGCAGAGTTCATCAAGGCCACGGCGCGATCGAGGTCGCGCTTCGATCGATCCGCCGGCGCCTGCGCCTCGCGAATCCGCTCGTCATTCTCGTCGACCGTCGATTCCGCCTGCGTGATGGCCGCTTTCGCCTGAACCAATTGCGCTTCGGAAAGCGCCAGTTGCGCTTGCTGAATATCCACCTGCACCTGGAAATCCTCCGGATCGATCTCGAGGAGCAGCTCGCCCTGCTTGACGTACTGGTTGTCGTGGAGCGGAGACTGCACCACCGGCCCGCTCACTCGCGGCGCCACGCGCACCAGGTCCGCCTGCACGTAGGCGTTGTCCGTGTGCGGATACAATTCGTAGCTTTGCGCGTACCAGTAAATCGCCAGCGCCGCGCCGGCCAGCGTGAGCACGAGGATCACGGCGCGAATCGTCGCGCGAATCCGTAATGCCCTCGGACCGAGCCGCGCATAGGGCTGCGCGCCAGGCGCATTCGCCTTCGGCTCCGCGACCGGTGCGCGAGCGGCCGGCGCCTCCGCCGTTTTCTCCGGGTCGTGAACCGGCGCCGGGGGCGGCGTCTTCTGCTCAGCTGAAGAGAAAGTGCCAGGCGAGGAAGCCATAGATGACGCTGAGGTTGAAGAAGACCAGGGCGATTCCTGCTGCCCGAGTCAGCGGATGAGAGCGAAGCGCGAGCAAGGTGACGAACGCGAGCGCGGCCCCGACCACACAGGCCGAAAACCACGCCGGAAAATAAATCCCGCCGACCAGGAGGAATGGCGTGTCGCCGCTCAACGCCTTGAACAACACCAGGCTGACCACGATGAATGCGACCAGCCCGAAGATGAGGAATCCCCGCGGCTTCGCCGCCGCTTCGGGCACGACTCCGTTTTCGAAACGGGGCGGCCCGTCGGGAGGCGGTGAAAGTTCGGTCCCTCGCGGCATAGCGTTGTCCCCGTGCTCGGCCACGGGGTTGTGGGGAAGGGAAGTTAACCGGTCCATGGAGTCAAGGATTTGTTCCACCTCGCGGGCGCGGCGATCCAGAATCTCGTTCGGCTGGGCGGGTTCGCTGGGAAGCATCCCTCCCGGCACGAGATCGCCTTCGACGGGATGGCACAGCCGGCGCGCCAGAGCGGCAAATCCTTCCGAGATGAGCTCCACTCGCGAAGTCGGCAGCCGGCCGCCGCGCCCCGCGATTCGCTCGACACTCAAGAGTCTCATCTGCTCGAACAAGGCAATCTCGTGGATGAACATCCTCGCCGCGAACCCGTAGCGCGAACCGCCCTCGCCGCCTTCGAATTCGACCGCGAGAGCGAGCCGCCCGGTCTTCACCATCTCTCGATTGAACTCGGAAACCAGTGCCCGGTACCGTCGTTCCAACTCCGCGCTGCCGCTCCGAAACACGCTCCAGCCGCGGGCGCAGGTGGCAAAGTTCTTCGAGAGGCTCGCGAAAAATCCGTTCACCTGCCGCACCGGCCACAGATTCAGCAGGATGGCGTCGCCCAAGAGAACACCCGCCACGAGGGCGACGAAACGTTCGCGCAACGGTTCCAGATCGATGGTCTGCCGGTCGGTGAAGATGAGGATGAAAACGAAGGTGATCAACGCCGAGATGCCCACGTAGCCCACGCGCAAGCTCTGCGCCGAAAGACATCCCAGCGCGAACAGGAAGCAGAAGACGCACAAGCCGTATCCGAGGATCGAGTCAGCCCGCGCAATCACCAGCACAATGCAGGCATACGCGCACGCCAGCCCGAGGAGCATTCCCACGACGCGCAGGAATGCCTGGCGCATGGCCAGGCCGGCCACCGGAAGCGCCACGGTCAGTCCGCTGATCACGATCGTCGCTCCCGCCGGCCAGCGAAACGCCTGCCAAAACATCAGGCATGCCAGCACGATGAAGGCGACCTTGATCCCGTGATGAAACGAAGCGGCGTTGAGCTGGAGCAGCATCCTCGGGTGAAATGGTGGCGTCCACACCAGGCTCTGCCGGCGCCGGCACAGCTTCTCGGCGGCGGGAAGCTGCCCGATGGCGCCAAATACCTCCGGGCTGGTTTCCAGCGCCGCGCCGAGGATCAGGAAATCCTGCCGGATCATCGCCGCGACTTTCGGTTCCGGCAGGGCATCCGCAGCGGCGTGCACGGCCGCTTCGAGTGAGCCTGGCGACGCCGGATTCATCGAAGCTCTGTTCGCCAGCAAATCCTCGAGATATTGAAATCGCCGATCGATCTCTGCGCCCAGATCGGCGAATGCCGGCGGAAGCGATTGCCCTGCCATTTGGCGGCCCGCTCGCCGCAAATCCTGGAGCAGGATCGCGATCTCCTGCACCTGCGCCGTGGCCCGCGCCCGGAGTTCTACTCCGGGGTCCGCCGCGTCCGCCGGTTGCAATGTATCGAGCAGTTCCAGCAACCGGAACACCTGCCGGTCCAAACGATTCGGCCGCTGCAGCCGCCCGCCGTCACCACCCGGCTGCGCAAACCACTCCGCGTACGCTCGCCGGCACCTCCGCGTTACTTGCCCCAACCGCTCGTCCCATTCCTGGCGCGGGGAGTACGGCCAGAGGAGATAGTTCACCGTCAAAACCGTCAGATAGCCGACGAGGTGCACCATCGTCAGAGCAAAAAAGACATTCTGCGGAGGACCGAGCCGGTAAAAATAAACGACCAGCACCGCCGACGTCATCGCCTGCGCAATCGCAATGCAGGGGCCAAAAATCGGAATCGTCGACATCGCCCCCGTGGTGACCAGCAACCCTCCGAGAACCAGCCCGAAGACGATCGGATTCTGCGAAAGGTTGAGACACAGATAGTAGAGCGTCCCGATGCAAGCCGCCCCGATCACCGTGACGTGCAATTGCCGCAAATCGAAGCGGGTATCCTGCCGGTTGAACAGGATCGGTAGCACCATTGCCAGGTAGACGTAATCCCAGTTGAAGACGAACCCGAGAGTCATCGCCACCGAACAAGCGAGGGCCAATTTGAATGCCGTCTTCAGCCGCGTCGGTGTGAAGACGAACTCCTCCCGCACAGACGACCGGCCGAGGCTGGAGGACAACTCGTCGAAACACTGCGAGTCGGTGGCAAATGCGGAGGTCGCGCTCATCGCGATGTACGGACCCAAGGTCCGGTTCCACTGATCAGGATGTCGTTGGCCCACAGGGGTGGCATATTCGGATCAAGGCATTGCGCCATCTCCCTATCGAGATCGGTCTCTTCGCCGCGTTTATCCGCTTCTACTTTTCACCGCTGCGCCAAACGGTTGGAAACCCAATTCGCGGGGAGACGATCGATCTAAGAGGGCGTCTAAAAAGTAAGTTGCGGCCCAGCCCGAAGGGCTGACGGACAGTAGCCGGGGGTAACACCCCCGGAGGCGACACCCACACAACGGATGCACCCCGAAGGGTGTGCCGGAGTCGCCTTCCAGGGGTAATTTCCGGCACCCCGGCCAGGGTGCATGAGTTGTTTTTTGGGGTGCATTCCGGGGGTGTTACCCCCGGCTACGGTCCGGCAAGCCTCCGGCTTGACCCGTGCGCACTTGCTTTTTAGACGCCCTCTAAGCCTTGAATCTTCCCCGGCTTCCATTTCTGGAATCGACTCCGCCGGGGGAGGGGACGACCTTTTCTCCCGGGCACCTTACTGATGAAAACGATCCTTTCGCTCTCCCTCCTGTTGTGGATCGCCGCCAGAGCGGCGTCTGCCGTCGAACCCGTGGCTTACCACGTCCAGCTCGACGTGATCAGCGATGGCTTCGATGGCAAGTTCTGCTGGTTTCATCCCCGCGCCGGGGCGATTCCCGGCGACTCGCCGACGGTGGTCCTCACGATGCAGCGCTGGCGGCTCGCAGCGAGCGATGTCTTTTATCCCGTGGCCTCACAGTGGACGCGCGACTTCGGCAAAACCTGGTCACCCATCGTCGAGCACACCAGCACCCTCGGCCGCCGCCCGCTTCCGAATGGATATGACGAAGGCATCTGCGACTTCACGCCGAAATGGCACGCCACGACCCGCACGCTCCTCGGCACCGGGCAGACCGTCGAATATGACGAGCACGACAAGCTGGTCCAGGTCCGTCCCCGTTCGCCGGTCTGGTCGACTTACGATGCCGGGAAGCAAACCTGGTCGCCCTGGGCGAAGCTGGAGTTGCCCGACGAGCCCCGCTTCAACAGCGCCGGCGCGGGCAGCACCCAACGGGTGGATCTCGACGACGGCACCATTTTGCTGCCGATCTATTCCAAGGAGATGCACGACAAGGCTTACTTCACCACCGTCGCGCACTGCGCTTTCGACGGAAAAACGCTCCGCTATCTCGGCCACGGCACCGAATTGACCGTGCCCGCAGTCCGCGGCCTCTACGAGCCGTCGCTCGCGAAATTCGGCAGAAAGTTTTTCCTCACCATGCGGAATGACGACGCCGCCTACGTCGCGGTCAGCGACGATGGGCAGAACTTCGGCGAACCGCGCAAATGGACCTTTGACGACGGCGCCGATCTTGGCAGTTACAATACGCAAGCGCACTGGGTGACGCACAGCGATGGTCTCTTTCTCACCTACACCCGCCGCGGCGCGAACAACGACAATGTCGTTCGCCACCGCGCGCCACTTTTCCTCGCGCAGGTCGATCCCGAGCGGCTCGTCGTCCTTCGCTCCACCGAGCGTGAGATCGTGCCCAACAAAGGTGCGCAGCTCGGTAACTTCGCCGTGGTCGATGTCAACGAGCACGAGACCTGGGTGACGACGAGCGAAGGCATGGCCCCGGGCGATCCCCGGAAATTTGGCGCGAACGGCCGCGTCTACGCCGCTCGCATCCAGTGGGCCAAGCCGAATACCGTGTGGGACCGGCACTGAGTTGCCGGTGCGCCTTCGACCGGCCGACTCCGTAGAGCATGACCAGCCAGCAGAGAGCGTCGGTAACCATATCTCCGAAAAATCCCATCAGACCGTTTTGGCGTCACCACCTTCAAGAAGGATTCAGGCAATACTTCCGCCAATAACGCTGAATACCTCCCGGCGACATCCACCATGGGCTCGCAAATTCATAGGCATTCAGTTCGTCACCACCCACGTGATGCAATGCGTACTGCTCATTCATCCATTCTTGATAACGCTGGCTGATCTCTTCCGGAAGCGGGTTGCCTGGCATGACCTCCTCGATGAACTTCGCCAGTGCATCCAGACCTGTGGCTAGCATCTCCAGATGCTTCGCAGGAGATTCGAAAATGCCGAAATGGGTCGGCGCAATCCGCCGGATCTCCAGCGTCCGTAGTTTGGTCAGCGTGTCGCGCCATTTGCCCAGGTGAAATTCGGGAGGAGGCGTCGGAACAGAAACATAGTCCGAGCCGGGCAAACGAACTCCCGCCACGTCGCCCGCAAAACAAAGATCCTCGACCACATAGGCGAAATGGTGGTCCGCGTGACCGGGCGTCTCGATGGCCAGCAACTCCAAATCGCCGACGGTGATTTTTGCCCCGTCCGATTCCACGACGAGCTGGCTCTCCGCCACGGGAAGGAATTCTCCCCAAAGTGCATCCATGGCATCCCCATAAATCCGCGTCGCACTCTCCAATAGTTTTTTCGGGTCGAGGAGATGCGGCGCACCTTTGGGATGGACGTGGATGCGTGCGCCCTGCCGGGCCAGCCAACCCGCCGCGCCGGCGTGGTCGAGATGAATGTGCGTCAGAAAAACATCCGTGATGTCGGACAAACCGAACCCAAGCCGTTTCAGGCCGGCCTCCAACTTTCCTGTCGTGGACCCCGGGCCCGATTCAATCAGCACGGCCCCCTTCGAGGTCGGGATCAAGTAGGAAGCAATCACGTGCGGAGCGCCGCGAAATTCGAGATCCAGCGTATAAATTTCACGCGGCATAACCAGGGGAGGGTGACAAAGGCTTTACTAACTGACTTTCAGCTTATCGGCAGCATGTCGTCGAGTCGACGGATTTTCGCATCGATCGCACCTCTCGATCCCGCGACTGCCGTCCAGCCCACAAATCAAATCGCGCATGAAAGATCCGGGTCAAATTGAAAAGCCTTGAACGCGGCCCCGTATTTATGCTGACATCGTCGCTGCTTTCGTTGCTGGGTGATCGTGGCTCGCGCGGCCGCTCCACACGTGGCCCACGTTCCGCGTCGCCACCTGACGGACGCATCCCCTCCCAGAAAGTATGAACGCGTCCCTTTCTCGCAATTGCGAGTGCCGGCGTTTGGGCCGGTATCCCGCGGGCTCAGGTATTGCCCTCATCATTGTCCTTCTCTTCCTCATTCTGCTCTCGGCGCTCGTCGTCGCGTTCATGACCTGTGTCACCACGGAACTGAAATCCTCGCGCACTTATCAGGATCGGGTGCGCACGCAGCAACTCGCCGACTCCGCGGTGGAAATCGTCATCGGCCAGATCGCCGACGCCACTACTCGCGGGATTAATCCGATCAACGGGCAGGGGACTGAAGCATGGTCCACTCAGCCGGGATTGATCCGCACTTATAGCGCGGGAGGCACTCCGGACAGCTATTACTTGCTCTATTCCTCGGATAACATGGTCCGCTCCGGCCCTTCGCTGGCTAGTTATGATCCGGCGCACGATTACAATACACAGTGGGACCTGAGCCCGGCCACGTGGACCGACCTGAATGAGCCGGTGATGACATGGGACGCGGCGAGCCAGGCGGAAATCCCGCGCTTCCCGATCATCGATCCACGCGCCTTTTCCGACAATAGCCTCGCCAGTTCCACGCCCGATCCGACCGCGATTTACGGCAACGGCTGGGAATTCAACAGCGTGGAAGGATTTTGGTACGATGTCGGCAGCCAGGTCGACGGCATTCGCGGCCCACGCCTCAGCGGCCCCGCCGCTGCCGCCGGCGGCACAAATGATCAGCGGCTGCCGATGCCGGTGAAGTGGGTTTACGTGCTCCAGGATGGCACGCTCACCTGCCCCTCGACGGTTACCACGGGAACCACCGCGGATTTCAGTATCTACGCCACAGGTGATCCGCGCCGGCCGACCGCAGCCAATCCCATCGTCGGCCGCATGGCATTCTGGACCGATGACGAGACTTCCAAGCTCAACGTGAATACCGCCGCGGGTTTCATCAACAATCCCGGCCAATTGCCCACCGGCTACGCGACCGCGGCCAGTTATGCCGGTTCCTATTGGGATACGCCGCGCTTTTACACCGCCTTCGAATACGGGTATCCGAATCCGGACTCGGCGGGTTACCCCACTGCGGGGACGCCGCTAGCCGGCGGCGGTAGCCTCGCCTTGTGCCAGTTGGTGCAGGATGAATTCCAGCGTTACCCGGGGCATCCGGCCACCACCTCGCTGGGCCCGGTGCTCAACGGCCTCCTCTCGACGGAGCAACTCTATGGCATCACTCCGCGTTACTCGAATGAAGATATCTCCACGGGAATTGGTGGCTCCAGTCTCGGTGGCACCCAACGCATCATCGTGGATAACTCGCAGGCGAATACCACGGTCACCACCACGGCGCAGGACAAGCACCAACTCCAGCCCAAGCCGGACCGGCTCTACGCCTCCGTCGACGAACTGCTCTTCGGCGCGCATGCCGGCGGCCTGAATTGCCAGGACATCACCCAGGTGACTTCCGGCTACTTGCGGATGCTCAACAACAACTACACGCAGCCCGCATCCACGGCCATCACCCCGCAACTCCTCGACCGGATGCGCTTCTTCCTCACGACCGAAAGCCGGGCACCGGAACTGAATCTCTGGGGCCAGCCGCGCGTCACCATCTGGCCGGTGCGTTCGGAGACATCCACGGAGCCGAGCGGGCTCAATGTCTTCGACAATCTCATGACCTTCTGCTCGTCCGTGGGCGCGAATACCCAGCCGCCCTCCAATGGCCGGCTGGATACCACCACCGACGCCTCGACCGGCCTTTACCGCTATATCTTCACCCGGCGCGAAGTCGGCTCCAATCTCGATACCTCCACCCCGCCGAATATCACCGCCGGCCAGGATTGCGAGCTTGGCCGCAATAAGTATCTCCTCGGGACCTATCTCTATAACTTCCTCGGCAGCGGCCAGCCGATCCCCGGCTTCGGCACAAACTGGAATTACAAATACAGCGCCCAGGACGAGCAATCGATCCTCCTGGAAATGTTCGATTACATCCGTTGCGCCAATTCGAATGATACCACGCTCCCTCCCACCACCGGCACCGCCATTCCCTTCGCGCCGCAGGGCTTGGTCATGCCTTCCACGCCGCAGACTTACTTTCAAAACGGCCGCGGCCCGGGCCGCATGCCCACGATCTGCGAAGCCACGCTCGTCTTTTATTACGCCGGACCGGTGATGGCGCCGCCGGGCCAGCAAGTCATCGAAAGCTACCCCGTCAATAACACCGGTGGCTGGTCGCATTGGGACCCGGCCAGCGACGGCCAGGCGCGCTATGTCAAGTTGATCTCGGTGCCCACCACCCAGGTGCCCGGATTTTACTATAGCACGCAAGGTTACATGCGCGCGTTTCTCCTTTTCTCCACTTTCGATCCGATGCAGGGCTACACGGCCAAGAGCGACCCGGGACCGGGTGTGCCCGGTCCGAACGGCACCACGACGACACCTATGCCCGCCACGCCGAAGATGAAGATCCAGTGCACCTGGCAGAGCGATTTCTCCGTCGATTTCGGTCTCGGCGCCGGGGCGCAATCGCTCGGCTTTCCGACGCCAAATACGCCGGTATCAACCGTCGTCAACCGTGCGCCGGGCAGTTTCTACGGAGGCCGGAATGTCGGCGGTTACGAAGGCTTCATGCACACTTTGATGGGCGGCAACGGCGGTAAGGAAAAGATCGCCTGGTCCAATGCCGGCGGCCTCACCGTGCCGCTAACCTCCATGGACGGCGCCCTGACATTGTATCCGGAGGTGGACAATGTCTACAACGGCACCAGCACCTCTGCTGCGTCGTGGCAAAGCATCGTCCGGCCATTTACCTCCGTGGCGCCGAGCAACCAGGAGTGCTATCCTTTCCAGACCGATATCTCGAAGACGATCCAGGTGCCCATCGCGGGCAACGGACTGCCGGCGAAGACCTTCAAATTCAACGGTGGCCACGTGAAGGTGAACCTCTTCTATGGGAGCGGCACGGCGCCGGTGCAGACGCTCGACTTGAATTTTCCCAGCACCTCGAGCTCCGTCTGGCCGGTGCCGCAAGGCGGCGTGCAGCGGCCGGAGTCGATGTATTCCTTGTATCAGGGCACGTGGAAACCCGTGCCGGCTTCTCCGGACGTGAGCACTTGGGATGTGACGCAGGATTTCATCAACCTTGGCGGCACATCTACCGGCGATTCCTATGCGCAGACGGGAGCGCTAACTCCCACCAATCAAGGCGCCCAGGGGCTGAATCTTTGGTATTGGAACGCCAATATTGATCCTTCCAGTTCTCATCGGGCCGGAGGCGGAGATTTTCTCCAGATCGATATTCAGAACCGCATCGATAACGAGCCGGGTTACCAATATAACACCAGCCTCCAGGCGGCGTGGTCCTTTGCCACGCGGTTGGCCTGGGTGACCGGACAAAGCGACGGGCACAGCCAGGATCCCTCCTATGATGCCAATGGCAACTCCGTGGATTGGAATGGCGATCGCTGGAGAAATATCATCCAACCCGGCGATACCGTGCGCAGCCTGCTCTTCTGGGATGGCCACGGAAGCAGCGGCGGAACGATCTCCGGCGTGGATGCCACCAAAGGCGGGGACTTGCGCATCGGCCAGCTTTCCGCGTCGGTTCCATACACCAGTTTCATGCCGCATCCCGATTGGAACTCGAGCTATTCTCGCGCCTGCGTTCTGCGCGGGGGTGATGGCAATCCTTATCTGCCGGAAGGCACGCCAGCCGTACAACTCGCGGACACGGCCGCAAATCACAACACCACGTTCGAAGCTACGCTCGGCAACCATATCTACCTCGGTAGCACCGGCGCGACCATGCCCGTGCAGTGCGCCTTCGGCAATCTGCCTTGGGGCGCGCATCCGAACGGCACCGTCGCCGCCGGTTCCGGCGCCGTCAACGGTGTCCTGCGCCAGGACGGCAAAGCCGGTGACTGGGACAGCGGCGTCGGCGGCTTCTGCGACGGCCCTTACTATAACAAGCAGGACGAAGGGAATGTCATCTACCGCTACTGGGACCCTTACCACGAGCTCAAGAAACAGTTTGTCTATCCTGTGCCTTACTTCAGCAATACCGGGAGTTATCAGCCGCCCGGAGATAGCTTCACTTCGCCCAGCCGCCAAATGCCTTCGCCGGTGATGTTCGGTTCGCTGCCGGCACGGGTTCCGGAAGGCCACCATTGGGAGACCCTTTGCTTCTGCCCGAATCCCGCGGGCGCGAATCATCCCGGCAACGTCAACCCGCAGAGCGCTGACGATCCAGCCTGGCCGAAGGATCATCTCCTCCTCGATCTCTTCCAGATGCCCACCGTGGAGCCTTACCCGATCAGCGATCCCTTCTCCAGCGCCGGCAAGGTCAACCTGAATTACCGCATCGCCCCATTCGATTACATCCGGCGTTCCACCGCGCTGCGTGGGGCGTTGCATCCCCTGCGGGTCACCGCCGTGAGCAGTGGCTATCAGAACGGCGCGACTAACAATTACTCGACTTATAAACTGGGGATCGCCTCCGGAACTCAAGGTGTGAACGCCACACCCATCACCACAAATTTCCGCCTGCTCATCGACCGCGACCAGACGATCAAGGAAATGGACGCGATTTATAACACCTCCGGCTGTTTCAAGTCCGCCAGCCAGATCTGCGAAGTCTTCTTCGTGCCCTGGCAGATCACCGGCACACCCACCATGGCCGACCCGACCTCCTCCGCCGCCGTGACCAGCAACCAGTCGACGCTGCTCACCTGGTGGGCGAGCCCGAAGGATGGCGGCCTCGGCAACGGCGATCTCACCGGCGATAACTGCCGCGAGAAACCCTACGCCGACCTCTACCCGCGCATCACCACCAAATCGAATACCTACACCGTGCACCTGAAAGTGCAGGCCCTCCGGCAGTTGCCGCGACTCAATGGCGATTACACGAAGTGGAACGAAGGCCGCGACTCCATAGTCGGCGAGTATCGCGGCTCCGCCACCATCGAGCGTTATCTCGACCCGGCAGACCCGCGCATCGGCCCCAACGGCGCGCCGCAACTCAACCCGGATACCCAATCGCTCGAGCCGCTCTATCGATTCCGAACCGTGATTTCGCGGCGATTTGCGCCCTAGCGTTCATCTTCGCCCGCCCGGCTCCGGTTCTCGTCCGTCCCGCCCGCCCTCGCGCAAAATGCTGGCCTCATTTCTTTCAAGCAAAGCCCACCCTCCCCGGACGCGCGCGTTGGAAAATTCGACGCCTCACACCACACCACTCCCCTATGAAGAGGATGGTCGGGCTGGCGGGATTCGAACCCGCGGCCTCTTCGTCCCGAACGAAGCGCTCTACCAAGCTGAGCCACAGCCCGTTTACTGAAGGGAGCGCACATTAGGAGCACAGGGTGGAGGGGTCAAGGGAAACGTTCAGTGAATCAAAAACGTGTCGCGACAACACCGAAGCGAAATCAGCTTTGACTTCCAGAACTGCGGGAAGCGCCCGCGTAGGCCGGACATTCCTACTCCAACGAAACTCGCCGTAAAATCGGAGTTTTTGCCAAGCTCTATGTTCTCCGTACACCGTTGCTCGCGGTCCAACGGCCTGAAAGAATTCCACTGCGGGAAACCTCACCTCAACTCGCAAGGAATCTGTCCCGCCAGTGAAGCCTGTCCAGAGGCCGTCAGATCCGCACCCGTCATATACATGAACCGCTCGCCCCATTGGGCCGCCCCACATTGTGTAGCGCAAGGAGTTGGTTGCTCCCGAAATTGAGCCCAAAAAATCCAGTCGAACAGAATTCGTTCATGAATCGAGGGAGAGCCTGCGTCTCTTTCATCAAAACATACTTTTTCGGTCCTCCATCCTTAGGAATAAATCGGACGACAACCCGGCGATTTTTTCTATCCTGACGCATGGGGCCGGTTTCGACCGGCCGGGATCGCCCATAACTAACCATGACGACATCCGAAAAGCCCTGGCTCTTCGCGATCTCATACACAGTGATCGCCCGGAGACGTCCGAGGTCGTAGTTGTAATCGTCGCGACCGCGCTCATCGGTGTGCCCTTCGATAATGAGGGTACCGTCACTGCTGGGCAAGCCGGCGAGAACCGAACCTGCGACTCTCCGCGAAGACTCATCCAATTGACTTTCGTCGGACTCGAAATAGATGGGGGTGGCAGTAGAAACGACGTCGGAGTGATCGGGGAACCCGCGGATTTCAACGTGTTGTTCCGGGGGTGCGCTGAGGTCACGCGTGAATTCGAAATACAACATTTTTTCACCCTCCCCACGAAGTGCAATAAACCGCTGCGGATGCTTGCGCAATTTGGGATAGGAGAACTCTCCGCTATTGTCGGTGAAGACCGATTGAGCGATTGGCAAGGCAGCCTGCGTGTCTACGACCAGCACCTCGGTCCTGGCGGACGGCGCTCCGGAAGTGGTGACCAGATTCGCCTCAAACCGCCTATATGTGAAGGTCATGTAAGCAGAGCACCCTTCTATGATCAAAGCGACCGCCGCGAAAAAGATCGCGAGCGCTTTAACCATCGGTGCCTCCCTGCCTTGGGCGAAAATCCAGATCAGACCGGCCATGGCGGAGATGGTGCCGAGCCACCAAGCCACCGGAGCGATACTGGAAATGAGCGCCCCCAAAAAAATGCCTGCGAGTGAAATTTTTTCGTTTCGATTCATGGGGCGGACTCCGGCTGGGTTGGATTCGGCAAGCGCACATTGTCGCGCATGTGCTTGAGAAACTTCTCGTAAAAGGGCTTCTGAATCTCCGCTTCCAGCGCTCTCGACAACAGAGTCCGTACGACGTCCGCGTTTGTGTCTCCCAGCAATCCGAATTCGCGCACGATGTCGAGCATGACCATCTGGTTCCGGTGGATGGCAACCGAGATCTTGGTCGAATTGACGGCAGGGCGCGGCACTCTGGCGTGTTAACCCGCCAGAAATGGGAAGATCAAGCAGAAAGTTCTAAAAAGCTCTTTTTAGAGCTATTCAGAATTTTTGCCAACCAAAAAAGTTCATTTGAACACTATTTTACGAATGACATGATGTCAATTGCAGCCGCATTTCCCCCTTTAAGATGCCTCCCCGGTTCTGAGTGCGAAGCCGCCTCCGGATACCAAGTACGTTGAAAATCCTCCTCTCGCGAGCTCTTCGTTTCGCACCGAGTGGTCTGCTGAGCTGAGCCACAGGCCGTTAACTGAAGGGGCGGCACAACAGAACAAGAGGAGGGTCAAGAGAAACGTTTAGCTCATTCTGACCGGGCGCGGGCGGGACGGACAGACTATGACCAAACGCGTCCAAACTTCGTTCGTCCGGGGGACCTTTCGGGTGTCCGAGAGGACTCTAAACTGCGTAACTTGCTCAACGAGCTATTTATCGCAAATATCGTGAAGTGGCACCAAAAGGAGGATGAAGCCGAACAATTGGGTTGCGGCGTTGTGCGTTTACGAACCGCAGACTTTTTCGCAAAGATTGGCTATGAACCGTTGGCCTGGAAGGGCGAGGCCCAGGCCGCATTTCCGCAGCAGTCTCCATGTGGATTCTCGGTTGTTCTTATGCACCTGCGGGCGTATTCCGCATTTGCAACAGCGGTCGCAAAATCCTATCGCTCGTTATGGGACGAGCGACTCGAAATTGATAACTACCTGCGTTGAAATTGGCAGATTCGACGAATTACTGAGGGTAAGTCGAGGGTTACGAGATCGAACGTCTCCTTCGCGGTACATAGTTTCACGAATTTGTAGCAGGGCCGCCATTCGCTCAACGATTCCTGATCTCAAAAACATGGTACCCCGCGACAATTTCCCAGGATTACCAATGAAACTGGACGTGAAGATTGATTCGCCGCTTATGCCGTGCCGAAGCCTTGAAACAAACGAGAATACGCCTCGCGCTTGGCCACGGTATAGAGCATCACTGCACCCGCGGATCGTCAGGCGTATCCGGCTTCTTATCTCCTTTGTCCTGGACCGCCCACAATCTTTTGTTGCGCACGGTAAAGAGCACTCCGTTGGCCACGCACGGTGCCACGCTGCTGGTCCCGGCGGATGAACCCTCGATGGTGCTGAGAACTTTCAGCGTCTTGCTGGCCGCGAGGATGCTGCCGCCGACAAATACTTTCCCATCCGCGACCAGCAGCGCGGAAGTCAACAGGCCGCTATCGCTTTTCAGCTCATAGCTCCAATACTTCTGGCCGGTATCCGCATCCAGGCAATGGACGACGCTGGCTTCGTCAATGAGGAAGAGCAGGCCATCGGCGATCGCCTCGGTAATCATCGTGGCATTGAGCTCCTCATAGCTCCAGAGGAAGCCACTGCGCGTGACGTCGCCCGTCTGGGTCGCGTCGTAACAAACGAGACGGCCTCGATTGCCCTTGCTGCCATGATTCGGATCCCCGCCGATCGCCACATACACCCGGTTCCGATAAAAGACCGGCGTGGCGATGATATCGCACGGATGAATTTTGCCGTCCCCTTTGGCCCCGTGCGCGTAAAACGGCGCATTGCGGAATTCCGGCGGCAGGCAATCGAACCACCAGACCTTCTTCAAAATTGGCACGTCCGGCACCTGCGCTTGCGGAACGGAATCGATCGGTGTGGTCGCGGGTATTCCGAACGAATAGCGGTACTCCAGCGGGAGCGCCGGCGTGGCGTCGGGCGGGAGCACGTGCTGGGCCTCGGCGTATTGAGCGGGCGTCTGCCCGGCGACGTCTTTACCTTCGACATTGATGTAGTAGACAATCGGCCCGCGCAAGGTCTCGGTGATCCACCGGTCGGGAGCGACCTCCCGGGTCGGGTCGACCGGCTCGAAGCCGTAACACAGCCCGTTGCCCGTCGCGAAAAAAATCTGCGTTCGGCCATTCACCGTCGCTGCCGAAGGGGACGACCATTGCCCGCGCCAGAGCCGTTCGCCGATCTGCTCATCGTCGCGCGCGACCAACTGGCCGGTGTGCTTGTTAAAAGCTACCAGGCTCGGCGTCAGCGGATAGAACGGCCGCTTCGTCGTCTTGAACCGCCCGTTGCCCGTGCAGACGTAGATGTAGTCGCCGAGCACGAGCGGAGAGCAACTGGCCGTGTGGTCCTGCTCCACGTGCAGCTTCTCGACCATGTCGTATTTCCACACGATATGCCGGTCGGACTCGTCAGCGCTCGGCTTCGCCTCCGACGCCAGCCACGAGGCCACATTCACGCACAGCATCTCGCCATAGGGCGTGACCACGTAAAGACGGTCGCCCTCGACCGTGGGCGTCGAGCACACGCCCCAGTGTTCGCCGCGCTGGGGCGGCCGGCGGCAGACGAAGCGCCCGAGCTCCCGGCCCGTCTGCTCATCGAAACAGAGCACGACATCCTCGCGGTCCGCTTTTGTGCCGATGAAAACCTTGCCCTGGCTGACGACAGGGCTGCCGCCGGTAAAGTCGCCGAGCTTGGCAAACCACTTGATATTTTTCGTCTCGGCCGGATCGAAGTTGATTCCTCCGAGCGCATACCACTCCGGCAGGCCCTTCGCCGTTTCGGAAGCCATATTGCCAGAGGGCTGCCCGCACCACGACGGCCAGTCCGCAGCGTCCAAGCTGGTTACCGACAGCATCAGAGACAGCACCACGCAACGATAGACGGTCGGATTCATGCGAGATAGTGGGGGGATTTTCCGTTTGGGTTCGTCATGGGGGCGCTGGTGGCGTTATAGGGCGGTTCTCGGCCAATCGCTTTCAGGAATTTGCTTTCCGCCGCGTCGCGTTGGAAACGGCGAGGGGAGCACGCATCATCAAGAGGCGTTCACAGGAAGCGAAATCGCTCCAGCCCGCTTTTTATTGAGCTTTTCGAGAACGCTCGCGTCCGCGCCATGGGTCATTGAATTCGCGGGTCGGGAGGCCCGCGCCCATTTACGGCGCTCTTCGCCGGGATGGGCGCCTCGCCACGGCGAGAGATGGTGGCCTCGCACGGCGTCCCGGCTCGCTTTACTCTGAGACATGGTCTAAGTTGAGCCCCCTTTTCGGGTCAAAGCGTATGACCCGTTCCCATTGATGCGAATAATCTCCTTTTTCAGAGCTTTTCCCCGCGGCCTCCTGGCCACCCTGCTCATTGCCGGGGCGTCCTCGTTCACCCTGCTCGGCCACGCCCGAGCCGACGGGGAAAACGACGCCGCACTGGTCGCTCTGCAGACCACGGCGAAAGCCTCTTTTCAGGAAAAAGCCGTCCCTTTTATCAAGAGCTACTGCATGGAGTGCCACAGCTCGAAGAAAACCAAGGGCCGGGTCAACTTCCTGCCCGCGCTGAAAAACCCCGGCGACGCCGCCTTCAGCAAGGAGTGGAAGCAGGCCCTGGCCAACGTCAAGACCCACGACATGCCGCCCGACGAAGCGGACAATCAGCCCACCGACGAGGAGCGTCTCGCCTTCATGGATTGCCTCGCCAAGGTCAAGTATCTCGGCGCCAAAGACCCCGGCTCCTTCGTCATCCGCCGCCTCACCCGGGTGGAGTATGGCAACACCCTCCACGATCTTTTCGGCGTCGATCCCGCTATCGTTCACGAGTTGCCCGACGAAGTCTTCGGCGAAGGCTATCTCAATACACTCTCCCCCATGCAGATGGAGCAGTATCTCGGCATCGCCAATGAGGTCCTCAATCGGGTTCTCGCTCCGGAAAATGCGCCGCGCACCGCCCTGCAAAAGCGTCTCTTCGGCGACACCCCCGCACCCGGAGCCGACCTTCGCGCCGCCGCGCGCAATGTCGCCCGCACCCTCGCCCGCAGCGCCTTCCGCCGTCCGCCATCCGACGCCGAACTGGATACGCTCACGTCGGTCTTCGATCTCGGCCGGAAAAACAAACTCTCCTACCAGTCCTCCTTGCGCTTGATGCTCAAGGCCGTCCTCGTCTCGCCGCAATTCCTCTACATCACCCCTGGCGCCCAGCAGCCCGACGCCGGCGGCGACATCGTCGCCCTCGACGACTTCCAACTCGCCTCCCGCCTGTCCTATCTGCTCTGGGCCACCATGCCCGACGCCGAACTCTCCGCGCTCGCTGACAACGGCACGCTCCACGACCCGGCGACTCTCAAAGCCCAGGTCCAGCGGATGCTCAAAGATCCGCGCTCGCGCGCCTTGTTCGATGGTTTCGGCGCGCAATGGCTCGGCGTCGGCAGTCTCGAAAGCAAAGCCTTCGACACCACCAAATTCCCCGAGATCACCCCCGAGATGCGCCGGGCCATGTACGACGAAGTCCGGCTCTTCTTCCAAAGCATCGTCCGCGAAAACCGCAGCGTCGTCAGTTTCATCAACGCCGATTACACCTACCTCAACGCCACCCTCGCCCCGATCTACGGGCTCGAAAAAACCGTCACCGGTCCCGAGATGCGCAAGGTGCACCTCACCGACGCCAATCGCGGCGGCATTCTAGGCATGCCCGGCGTCCTGGCCACGCCTTCTTTCCCCAATCGCACCAGCCCCGTGCGGCGCGGCGTCTGGGTCCTCGAAGAAGTCCTCGGCGAAAATGTCCCGCCGCCCCCGCCGAATGTCCCCGCTCTCGACAAACAGGACCAGAAAAAGGTCGCGGATTTGACCCTGCGCCAGCGCACCGAGCTGCACCGCTCCAATGCCGTTTGCGCCAGTTGCCACAAGGTCCTCGACCCCATCGGATTCGGTCTGGAGAACTTCGACGCCATCGGCCGCTGGCGCGACAAGGACGATTCCGGCGGAGCCATCGACGCCGGCGGCGAACTCCCCGGCGGCAAACATTTCTCCTCGCCCCGGGAACTCAAAGCCATCATCGCCGAACGCAAAGACGATCTCACTCGCACCATCACGGAAAAACTTCTCGCCTACGCCCTCTGCCGCCAGCTCGAAGGTTATGACGAAGTCATCGTCGACCAGATCGGCCGATCCATCGCCCAGGACGGTTACCGCATGCAGACCCTCATCAGCGAAATCGTCACCAGTTATCCCTTCACGCATCGCCGCATTTCCCAACAACTCGCCGCCTCTTCCAAATGAACAGTAGCTACTTGATCAATCGTCGCACTTACCTCAAAGGGCTCGGAGTCGCCCTCGGCCTGCCGCTTTTTGAAACCATGGGTTGGGCCGATTCCACCAGGGGCAAAGCCGTCAAACCACCCGTCCGCCTCGGCTTCATGTACATGCCGCACGGCGTCATCATGGATCAATTCTGGCCCACGGACGCGGAGAGCTTTCGTTCCGCCACGCCGCCCGCTTTGGCCTCGCTCATCCCCGTCCTCGACCAGTGCCTCTTGATGAAAGGCATCTCCGGCGTCCCCATCGCGCCTTTCAATGGCGCCCCGCACGCCCTCGAGCTTTCCACCTGGCTCACCGCCACGCTCCCCGACGCCCACAAGCGCAACCAGATTAACATCGCCATTTCCGCCGACCAGATCGCCGCCAATTACGTCGGCGGCCTCACCACCTTGCCCTCCCTGGAGCTGGCCACCATGCCGCAGACCCACAAGGAAAACCAGGAAGGCCTCAACGAAGGTTACTACTCGCATTGCAGCTTCCGCTCGGCCACCCAGGCCATGCCCGCCGAGATCAATCCGCGCAGCGTCCTCAACCGCCTTTTCAACAAAACCACCACGGACGCCAACGGCCCCCAGCCCAAAGCCGACCCGCTCGAGCGCAGCATGCTCGACCTCGTCATTGGCGGCGCGCGCGATCTCCGCCGCACCTTGCCCCAGGACGACCAGCACAAGCTCGACGAATACCTCGACAGCGTCCGTTCCGTGGAGCGCCGCATCGCCGCCATCGAATACCGCCAGAAAGAAGCCGCGCTCGAAGCCGCCGGCGTCAGCACCAGCAAACGCAACGCCTCCGATTCCCCGCCCATCGAAGTCAAAATTCCTCTCGGCGACAAACGCAGCGAATATATGGAAGTCATGTGCGACCTCAACGTCCTCGCCTTCCAGACCGACACCACCCGAGTTAGCACTTACATCGGCTCCACCCCCAATGGCGTCTCCTATCCGGAACTCGGTTTCAGGGACGAACACCACTCCCAGACCCATCATAACAACAATCCCGAGAAAGTCGCCAAAGTCGAAGCCATCACCGCCTTCAATATCGCCCAATTCGCTTACATGGTGAAAAAGATGGCCAGCCTCCGCGAAGGCAGCGGCACCTTGCTCGATAACTGTATCATGATGTGGGGCACCGGCCTCGAAGACGGCAACAAACACACCCGCGAAAACTTACCCTTCGTCATCGCCGGCAAAGGCGGCGGCACCATCAACACCGGCCGCTTCCTCCCCGACACCAAAGGCAACCAAGGCGACCTCCTCACCACCCTGTTAGCCTGCGCCGGCGTCCCCCTCGACCGCCCCATCGGCATCGCCACCAAGCAGATCACGGAGATGATGGCGGTGCGGAGCTAACCCGTCCAAGGCTCAGCCCGGAACGCAACCAACGCCAACGGCGTTCCATCACTCAGCCCAGGGTTGCGAGGAACGAGCTACCCTGGGTTAGCCAAAAAAGCGGCCAACCCTGAAAGGGTTACATCCAAACGCGTCTCTAGCTCGTTGAACGCCGGGTGTGGGTGGAGAGTAGTTCCAGATCCGTTTATTGGGCCTGAATCGAACGCCGCGTCGTGAAATGGGCTTTTTTAATTGTCCGCAGCCGCTAAGGTCGTTGGCTAGCCAGTTTATGAAAAAAGAGACGTGGGACATTATTTTGTCGGTGTCGACTGTAGTGCTTGCGCTTTTTACTGCGTGGATGGCGTTTTCGACGTTTTGGTTGGCGAAAGAATCACGTGAGGCATCGTTTCGCCAAATCGGCGTTCAGTTATGGATTGAGTTTCAGAAGCGATTTGATTCGTTGGAGGTCGTGAAAGCTAGAAAGAAGCTGGCAACTCAGATGCGCGCGAAGACTCCGCCGAAGCGTGATCGAATATCGGAGACGGTGTTGAATTTTTTTGAAGATGTAGGCGTGTCGTACGATGGCGGCTTCTTAAACAAAGGGTTGGCTGATGACTCATTTTCGTATTTTTTGTGTCGTTGGTGGGAGGCTCTGAAGCCATACGTTCATGACGAGCGGCGACGGCACAAAGAAGACGCAACGCTATTCGCGAATTTTGAGAGGCTAGCAGGACAAATGCGGTTGCCGAATGAGGTGATAGACGATGTGGAGTTAGCTCGCTTTTTAGAAGACGAGAGCAGGCTGGTTGATGATTAAGGTCAGATGCCGGAGGTTATGAAAAGCTCGTTGCCGGGCGCGTTACAGATAGACGTACGAATGAAGCCAGCTTACAGAAATAATCCTATGGCGTTCCTACTCCTATTGGCTGTGGCCATAGGATTCTTGGTTTTTGGGAATGCCGCCGACCGGGTAATAAGCGGGCTTTTACTTTGGTATTTATCCACACTATTGATACCGCTTTGGTGCGAAAGTTTGTGTCGCCGATTTGGAACGCCAATCGGTATGGCGGTTTCTTTGATACCGGTTTGGTTACCGCTAATGATTTTGGTCGCGATGATGCTGTCCCAGCAGCACAATGGAAATCGCTAAATCAAAGCGCGTCATGGAAGCGCCCTTCTTGCGTTCCAAGGTTGGAAAGCTCCGTTGCCACTGCCGATGGTATCAGAACAGAGGAATAGAGTCGCGGCAGCACGCCTATGGCATCAATTAATACCAGATAATTGAGAGGCGTGGCGTCCGATACGACGACGGCACTCACCGACCTAGCATCCGCTTGAGGTCGTCGAGATCCTCCCGATGCTCTTCCGGAGTAACGTCAGGCGGCGCGTTGTGATCGTGAAGAAACTGAAGGGCCTCGTGAAAGGAAAGCCCCAGCGCCTCGCCCACCTGCACCGTCGTCAACTCCGCTTCGGCGAAACGCTGCAGCACGTACGCTTCTAGAAACCGGCGCGAACGCGATTCATCACTCTGTTCTCGCAGGTCAGCGGTAAGTGGCTCCGGAATTTGGACAGTAACAGTCATGTGCAGGTATCCTACCCGAATAGGCATCCCCTTTCAAAAGAGAATTGCGCCCCTGCACATCTCGTTCCCAAAGTGAGGCTTTGGGAATGCATGTTGTGTGGTTGAAACTCCGTTTCGTGGCGAGGGGCAGGTATCCGTCCGGGAGCTTCATGCCATTCCTTCGCCGCAAAGCCGAGCTCACTTTGGAAGCGACGGAAACAGGGGCATAAGAAGTCAGGCTGCATTGGATCGGCCGTACGCCGATCGCCGGAAACTCTGTTTCCCGCTGATCATTCCATGGCCGTGGACTATCCTTCTTTCCTCGTGCCCAAACTCCATTTGGGCACGCCATTGGGAGCGAGATTCCATCTCGCAGGCGGGGGTGTTCGCGGGTGGGCAACGTCAATTTTCCGAAGGCACCTTCCGTGCGAGATCGATCCTCCTCACGAGCCGAAAAATCCCTCTGCGGCCCTCTCTCGAACCTCCGCGCCCTCTGCGTTTCGTCAGCCGTCTTCTGCGCGAACAGCTTTAGCTTTGGTTGAACTGCTCTCGAACCAGCGACTGCCATTCGAAACGCCGGAAGGTTGTCGGCGTAAGACATTGGCCATCAAGGTACTGTTAAAGACCGCAAGTCAGACCGAAAATTGTTCTTGCCTTTCGGACCCAAAGTCCCAACGACCAATTGCCTAAACCCGAAACCCAAAATGATGCGAAGTATCGGCCTAAACCCGCCCTGCAATCACGGGAGCATCCCGCTCTGTATGCTTCGGCCCCTTCGACCCAATCGCGCCAAATGGCCCCGCCGCCGCACCACAAAAAACCTTACCCGAGACTTAGCCAAACGCCCACCCCGCAATCGGCTCAAACCCGCGCTCGGCGCCAAGCGGCACTCAACAAACAAGATTTCGCTCCAGAGTAAATCCCAGGAATTCCCGAAAAAAGTCATCATTTATCACCATCCCACGCGAAGCATCGCTCTGGACCCGTCTAATCAAAGATATGGCCACAATCAATGGTGGAACAAACAGTTTGTTCGAAGAGATACAGAGATCACAGAGGAGTTCCGTCGGTGGGAGCTTTGCTCGGCGTCCTTTGCAGCGCTAACCCTGAAAACCCACGCAACGTGCGTAGGTGTTTCTTCTCTGCGTCTCTGCGATCTCTGCGTTTTAAAAATGCCTTTGGTTGCGGCCAACGGCCACGCCAAGTCTCTGCATTTTCAGAATCCAGTTCTCTCCGTCTTACGCGGTGACGATTTAAACGGAACCACCACTAATGCCCAAACAATGCCTTGAATCGCACCGAAGCTTTCGGGAAATCCGTCCCTTCATCCTTTCCGCCCGTCAGGTCCGGAGAGATAGCATCGCGATGCTTCGCTGGGTTCGCGTCGAAGTAACAGGCAAAGGCCACATGATTGCCCGGAGCAAAGATGAACTCATGCATCTGCTCGATGAAGTAAGGATTGTCTCCGCCGCCGTGTCCGTCGCTCCCGTTGACCAGGCCCCACTCCGGAAAGGCCAGGGGTTTGCCGTGCTTCTGCGCAAACTCGTTCCAGAACTTCAAACCGCGAGGACTGTAAACGATCCATTCGTCCCAGGCCTTTTTCTGCCGCCGTTCGATGTCCGCCGCGCTGGCATCCTTCGGCCACGGATAAGTATCCGGATTCCAAGTCTCGTCGTAAACATCAACCCCCACATAGTCGACCACGTCGTCGCCCGGCCACGCTTCATCGGCGGGAAAGTCCTGGTCGCCCAGCGTCGGGTTCCAGCAAAACTTCAGCCCCTCCGTGCCTTTGACCGCCCGCATCGTGGTGACGATCTGCCGCCAGTACTTCGCGAATGCCTCGGTCTTGCCCTTCGCCCGCCAGGTGTACCAGCCGCCGTTGAACTCCCAACCCGGCCGCAAAATCGTGTCCGCGAGTTGATATCGCACCAGGTTCTCCGCGAGATCCTTGAAGTAATCGTTATACGCTCCGGCCGCTCCTTTCTCCAGCGACACCGGCACACCGACACCTTTGTCGCCCTGCGTCGGCCCGGAACCATCCACCGGCCCGGTGAGCATGGGGATGGCCAGCACCAGCCGCCGACCCGGCTTCGCGTGCACCCACTTCGACCACGCGTCCAGCCAGAAGGTCGGCCAGGCCACGTTGCTCCACGATTCGCTACCCACGAAATCGACTCCCCACACCGCCGGCCGTCCCAGCCAGGTCGCAAAGGCATCCACCCCTTTCGTCGCATTGACGCCGCGATAAACTCCCGTCGCCGGTTCGGGACCGGTCGATTGGGCGAAGGAATACGGCGCATAAAGAAACGCGAGGACCAGGAAGCTGGTGACGGCAAGAAAACGAAGGAGGCGCATAAGGTATCAGGCGGCGTTGAATCGGTGCTGGTAGACTCACGAATGACGCGAGCCGTGGGAAGTTCAGAATACGCCGGTGTGGGGTGGGGGAAGAAATGGACAGGGATTCTGCGGGCGAGGGTAACGTTTCCCTTGTGCCGGGCGTCTCGCTTCGTAGCGGTTTCGTGTTTTAATCTCCGCGTTCGCGGCAAAACCCGAAATCGAATGACCCATAAAAGGCGCATGATCATCTCCCGCTTGGCGAAAATTCCGATGGCTGTCGTGGCCGGGGCGATGGGGATTCTGCTGCTTTCGGGCTGCCACAAGAGCGATCCGCCGGCGGCTCTTTACGAGTCGGTGCCGGTGAAGAAGGGGGATATTTCCCAGGTCGTGACCGCCTCCGGAACGCTCAATGCGCTGATCAGTGTCGATGTCGGCAGCCAGATTTCCGGCCGCATTTTGTCGCTCAACGCCGATTTCAATTCCAAGGTCAAAAAGGGTGAGCTCGTCGCGGAAATCGAAACGGACATTTACCGGGCAGCGCTCAACCAGTGCGCGGGCGAAGTGCAAAGTGCCAAGGCGGCGCTGGAACTCTGCCGGCTCACCCTGGAACGGAAACGTGCGCTGGTTGCGCAAAAGGCCGGCGCGCAAGCCGACCTCGACAAGGCCCAGGCAGACATGCAGCAAGCCCAGGCGACGGTCATCATTCAGCAGGCGCTGATGGATCGCGCGCAGGCCGACCTCGACCACTGCCGCATCGAGGCGCCGGTCGACGGTATCGTCATTTCGCGCAAGGTGGACATCGGCCAGACGGTTGCCGCGGCCATGACCACGCCGGTCCTTTTCACCATGGCGCAGGACATCAAGAAGATGCACATCATCGCCAGCGTTTCCGAGGCGGACATCGGGCAGGTGGCTGGCGGGCAGAACGTGGATTTTTCCGTCGAGGCCTTCCCGGACGAAGTTTTCACCGGGCAGGTTTCCCAGGTGCGCAAAGCCGCCACGACGACGAACAACGTCGTCACTTACGACACGGTGATTGACGTGGAGAACCCGCAGGAAAAGCTCTTCCCGGGAATGACCGCCGACGTTTCCATCTACGTCGCCGAGCGGAAAGGCATCCTCACCGTTCCCAATGCGGCGTTGCGCTATGCCCCGCCGCCCACGGCAAAATTCGAGCATACCGAGGCGTCGGACAAAAAGCCGCCGCGCGGGTTTCGCTCGGTCTATGTGCCGGTGGCTGGTGGCACCCAATTGAAACTCGTGCTGGTGAAAATCGGGGCGACCGACGGCATTAATTCCGAGGTCATCAGCGGGCTGTCGGAGGGAGAAAAAGTCGTCACCGCCACCATTCCGCAGAAAACCGGGCCTTTCGGCGGACCGCCCAAATGAGCGCACCCACCACGCGCCCCGTCATCCGGCTCAGCGGCGTCACCAAGACGTATCACTCCGGCGAAGTGGAAGTGCACGCCGTGCGCGGCATTTCGCTGGAGATTCACCGGGGTGAATTTGTCGCCGTCATGGGCGCGAGCGGCTCAGGCAAATCCACACTCATGAATACCCTCGGCTGTCTCGACCGGCCGACCTCCGGCCAGTATCTGCTCGACGACGTGAGTGTGGGAGAACTCAGCCGAAGGAAACTGGCCACCTTGCGCAATCGCAAGCTCGGGTTCGTCTTCCAAAACTTCAATCTCCTCGCCCGCACATCGGCCCTGGAGAACGTGGAGCTGCCGATGTTTTACAGTCATCCGCTCATCACTCTGGGCACGCAGCGCCGGCGCGCGGCTCGTGCCTTGGAGCGCGTGGGCCTGGGCGAGCGCTCGAAGCATCGCCCCAGCCAGCTCTCCGGCGGCCAGCAGCAGCGCGTGGCCATCGCTCGAGCTCTGGTCAATGAACCGGAACTCGTCCTCGCAGATGAACCAACCGGGAATCTCGACAGCCGCACCAGTATCGAAATCATGGGCCTTTTCCAGGAGCTGAACGACTCCGGCATTACCCTCGTGATGGTGACGCATGAATTGGAAGTGGCGGCCTACTGCAAGCGCATCATCGTCATGCGCGACGGGAGCATTCTCAGCGATGAAACCAACCACGAGCGCCGTGTCGCCACCACGGAACTCGCCGCACTCACCCAGGCGGAACAAGTGGCAAAGCTGGCATGAACTGAGACCGGAAACCCGAGCGAAGCTCGCATGCGCACCCTTTTCGAACTCCTCATTTTGCGTCCGCTGCTCACGGCGATGATTGCGGTGCGCGCGTTGCGCCGGAACAAGCTCCGCTCCTCGCTCACGACGCTGGGCATCATCATCGGTGTGGCCTCGGTGGTGGCGATGGTTGCGGTGGGCAACGGCGCGCAGGCCAATATCGAAGGCAAGGTCGCAGCGCTTGGGCAGAATCTGCTCATGGTCTTCGCCGGCAGCCGACGGACCGCCGGGGCCAATGGCGGACTGGGCAGCGCAGGCACGCTTTCACTCGCCGATGTCGAAGCGATCGTTCGCGAAGTGCCCGACGTCGTGGCCAGCAGTCCCGAGGACACGACCTCGGCGCAGGTGATTGCCAACGGCCACAATTGGTCCACGAGCATTGTGGGCGAATCGCCGGACTACCTCACGATCCGCGATTGGGAGTTGGATCACGGGGCGATGTTTTCGGAGCGCGAAGTCCGGGCGGCGGCGAAGGTCGCGGTCATCGGTGCGAAGACGGCCAATCAATTGTTTGGTCCCGTGGACCCGGTCGGACAATCCGTGCGGGTGAAGAACATCCCGTTCACGATCATCGGCGTCTTGGCGAGCAAAGGCGCCGGGATGGGCGGGCAGGATCAGGACGATCGCCTGATCATTCCCTACACCTCGGCGATGAAACGGATTACGGGCGACAAGAGCCTGAAGTCCGTGAGCTTGCAAATCTCCTCCCAGGACCGGATGAGCCTCGCGCAGCAGCAGATCACCGATCTCCTTCGCCAGCGGCACCGCATCCCGGCCGACCGCGATCCGGACTTCGGGATCATGAACCAAAAGGAAATCGCCGACACGGTTGGCTCCATCTCGCGGATCATCACGCTGCTGCTCGGAACCATCGCCGGCATGTCGCTGCTCGTGGGCGGCATCGGCATTATGAATATCATGCTCGTGAGCGTCACCGAGCGGACACGCGAGATCGGCATTCGCATGGCCGTCGGTGCGCAAGGTTACGATATCCTGCTCCAGTTTCTCATCGAGGCCGTCACGCTCAGCCTGCTCGGAGGCGCGATCGGCGTGGCCATCGGGATCGGCGCGGCCAGATTGACGATCGTCTTTGCCGGCTTTGCAGCCATCGTTTCGCCGGGCAGCGTCGTGCTCGCGTTCAGCGTGAGTGCGGCCATCGGTGTTTTCTTCGGCTTTTATCCCGCAAGGAAAGCGGCGCGTCTCGATCCGATCGACGCGCTGCGTTACGAGTAGAGAGAAGACCGGACAGGAATGTCCGGGCTCCGTTGGGGTTACCGGCCGGCGGTCGCGGTCTTGGCGGCGGCGGAAGAAGTGGTGGCCGTGGCTCCGGTCGTCTGCGGAATGGCGGCGGCCTTGGCGCCTTTTTGCACCGCCCAAAGATAACTCTGCGAACAGACAAAGAGCGTCCCATTCGCCGCCACCGGCGTCGCGTAAGCCGCCGAGCCGAGCGGGATCGCGGAGAGCTCTTTCATTTCCTTGCCCGCGGCCAGCACCGTCAGTCCCTTCTTCGTGTTGATATAGACCTTTCCGTCGGCCACCAATGGCGTGCTCCAGGTCTCGGAATTCGTCGGGAACATCCAGTAGAGCTTCCCTGTCTTCTCATCGAGACAATGCACGTGTCCGCCGAGATCGCAGGCGTAGACCAGGCCGTCGCTGATCGCCACACTGGCGATGCTGCGTTCGATCCCGTCGTAGGTCCACACACAGCCGGTGTGCGTGATGTCGCCGGTCTTGGAGGCGTCGATGCAATTCAGCATGCCCTTCCCGCGCCCGTGCATCGGGTCCTGGCCGATGGTGCAGTAGACGCGCCCATCGTGAAACACCGGGGAAGCAATGATCTCGCTCGGCCCGACGAACGTCCCGTCGTTCGTATTCGTCGAATACTTTTTCCGCTTGTCCCCGATGTAATAATTGAAGGGCTGCCCGTCGCCGAGCGGGTCGCGATAATTCGGCGGATCGCAATCGTACGACCACACCTTTTTGAAATGGATCGGTTCCGACGGCACTTCGGTGAGCGCGTCGAAAGCGTAGCAGACGCCATCACCGCCGCCGAAGAAGACGAGCTTCTTGCCGTTGACCACGCCGATGGTCGGCGGCGACCAGAGGCAATGCCAGAGCCGGTGCCCGAGGTCTTCGGTGTCGGTGGCGAGGAGCTTGCCAGTCTGGGCGTCGAGGCAGATGAAACTCGGGGCGTCGGGCCGCAGGCAAAAGGTGTGCTCGTGGTTCACGCCGTTGGCGGAGACGCAGTAGAGGAAACGTCCATCCACGAGCACCGAGCAGGCCGCAACGTCATGTGGGCAGATTCCCAGTTCATCCACGAGATCGAATTTCCAGATGATGTCGCCGTCGGTTTTCTCCAGTTTCACCGGGGGATTGTTGTCGCCGGCGATGTACTGCGCCTCATCCTGGAAAGGGCCGTCGTTGCCATTGGCCTGGCCCTTCACATCGAGACAGAGGATTTCCGCGGCATTGGTGACCACGTAACACCGATTCCCCACCACGGTCGGGGAGGAGCAGACGCCCATGCTTTGCTGGCCGTAGTGCGCATTGTCCGGCAGGCGTTCCTTGGGCCGCGCCGGCACCGGCAGGCGCCAGAGGGTCTTTCCGGTCTTTTCGTCCAGGCACCACACCATGCCGCCGCGGGTGCGCTTGAGGCGCGGATCGTGCATGAGGCTGGAGTCATCTGTGCCGACAAAGACGCGGCCATTGGCGACGGTGGGGTTGCCACAAATCAAGGTCCCGAGCTTCGTCACCCAGCGCACGTTCTCGGTGGTTTCGGGCAGGATGCCTTCGCCGTTCGTGGATTTGTCGCCCGGCTTGAAGGTTTCGGGCAGGCCGGTCTCGCAGGAAACCATGTTGCGCCCCAGGTCGGCCCCGCCCCAAGCCGGCCAATCGGCGGCGTAAATAGACGTGGCCGTCAGAAATATTGCCAAAGTCACGGACATGGGGGCTGATATAGTCATAGTCGCGAGGGTCGATTCGTTGCAGCCTTGTCAACCCCGCGAACGGAATAAGTTTGCCACTTTTTTTAACCATCCCGATTCCTCCCATGAAAACGCCCCTCTTCGGCTCTGATTCCCCTGGTGATGCTGCGCAACCTCTGGGAGCGGCGATTTCCCAAGCGCCGGCCGAAAACGGCCGACTCGGCGACCTGGAGGTCGCCGCTTCCAGGGGCACGCTCTCCAAATCCATGTTGAGACTCTTTCGATGGCCGCTCGTGGCGATGCTGCTGAGCGCCGCCAGCTTTGCTGCTGACCTGCCGACTCCAGCGGAATACCAGGCGAATTGGCCCCGCTTCCGGGGCCCTGACGGGAGCGGTGTCTACGCCCCGGACAAAGTCCCGCTGACGTGCGATCCGAAGACCGGCACGAATGTCGTCTGGTCGGTGCCAGTCCCTGCGCCCGGCTTCGGCTCGCCGGTGATCTGGGGCGACCGGGTATTCATGTCGGGCGGCGACGAGGACAAGCGCGAGGTCATGTGCTTCGATATGGCTTCCGGAAAACTCCTCTGGCAAACGGAAGTGCCCAAATCGGCGGAAGCGACCGACGAAAAAATCCCGGTGCCCGAGCAGTGCGGCATGGCCGCCGGCACCGTGGCCACCGATGGCCAACGCGTTTACGCCATTTTCGCCAACGGCACCCTCGCCGCTTTCAACTTCGACGGCGCGGTCGCCTGGGCGAAAAACCTCGGCTCGCCGCGCAATGAGTACGGCTTCGCCACCTCGCTTCTCACCTGGCAGGATCGGGTCATTGTCCAGTTCGACCAGGGCGCGCCGGAGGACAACCTGAGCAAGATATTTGCGTTCGATGGCGCCACGGGCAAAGTCGTCTGGCAGGAGCAGCGACCGGTCGGCCAGTCGTGGGCCACGCCGATCATCATCGACCCCGAAGGCAAGGCGCAACTCATCACCTGCAGCCTGCCCTTGACCATCGCCTATTCGCCGAAGGACGGCACGGAGATCTGGCGGGCCGAGTGTCTCGACGGCCTGGTCACACCGTCGCCCATTTTCGCCGGCGGCACCCTTTTCGTCGTCAATCCTTCCAACAAGCTCCAGGCGATCCATCCCGATGGGGAAGGGGATGTCACCAGTTCGAATCTCGCGTGGGGAGTGGAAGACGGCATCCCCGACGTGAGCAGTCCGGTGAGCAACGGCGAACTCATCTTCCTCCTCGATTCCGGCGGCACGCTGACCTGTTACGACGCCAAGGACGGCAAGAAGCAATGGCAGCAGGACCTCATGGAAGAATGCAACGCTTCCCCGAGCATCGCCGGCAGCACCGTCTACGTCATTACCAAGAAAGGGACCCTCATCGCCCTCGCCGCGGCGCGCCAATTCAAGGAACTGGGGCGTTCGTCGATTGGCGAGCAAGTCCTCGCCAGCCCCGCCTTCGCGCAAAACAAAATCCTCGTCCGCGGCGTCAAAAATCTCTTCTGCATCGGCGAGAAGAAATAGTGACGGCGTAGAAGTAGGAGCGGCTTCCAGCCGCTCTTCGCGGGTGCCCAGAGCGGCAAGGATGCCGCTCCTACTTCATCGGCACTAAATTCCGGCGCATTTGTCTGCACGCAGCCGGTCCAAGCGTGCGGCGAATTTCCGGTCTCGCTTTTGTCGTCCGTCCTGACCAGAGCGGGGACGCAATATTTTCTCTTCCTTCGTCATTCGTCATCCGTCATTCGTCATTCCATGCCCTCCCGCCGTTCCTTCCTCCAGACCACCGCCACCCTCACCGCCGGCGCTTTTCTTCAGCCACGCACATTGCTCGCCGCCCCAGCCGCCTCACTCATCGCCTATGTCGGCACCTACAGCTCGCCGTTGCCGGTCATTCGTCCTGGCCAGGTCGATCTGCCGGCGGGTAATGGCAAGGGGATCCACATCTTCGCCGTCGATCGCAAATCTGGCGGGCTCACGCTCAAGGATGTCTACGAGGTCAACACCAGCCCGAATGCCCTGGCGATCAATGCGGACGGTACGCGGCTGTATTCCACCAACGAGACGGAGAAGCTTCAGCAGATGGACTCAGGCTCGGTGAGCGCCTTTGCCATCGATCGAACCACGGGCCGATTGACGCTGCTAAATACGGTCAGCTCCATGGGGGCTGGCCCCGCGCATCTCAGCATCCATCCCTCCGGGCGCTTCGTGCTCGTGGCCAACTATTTTGGCGGCTCCGTTGCGGTGCTGCCGATTTTGCCGGATGGCCGGCTGGGCTCGGCGACCGACTACGAACAGGGCAGCGGCACGCCGGGGCCGAAGCGTGCGCTCAATGCCCCCGCCGGCAGCTTCGCCATTAGCGGGCACGATCAACCGCATGCCCACATGATCGAAACCGATCCGCAGGGGCGCTTCATCATTTCGACGGATCTGGGTCTCGACGAAATCCGCATTTGGAAATTCGACGAACACGCCGGACTGCTTTCACCGAACGATCCGCCGAGCATTTCGCTGCCGGTCGGCGATGGCCCGCGACACTTCGCTTTTCATCCCGCGGGCCATTGGTTCTACTGTCTCCAGGAGGAAGGCTCGACCATCGTCCTTTTCGATTACGATTCCGCTCTCGGCCGGTTGACCCCGCGCCAGACCATTTCCAGCCTGCCGCCGGGATTCGCCGGCTCGAATTTCACCTCGGAGATCATGGTTTCTTCCGACGGCCGTTTCGTCTACGCGGCCAACCGCCTGCACGACAGCGTCGCCTGCTTCGCCATCGATCCCAATTCGGGCCGGCTCACCTTCGTGGCCGAGGAATGGACCCGCGGAGATTATCCGCGGAGCTTCAACTTCGATCCCACCGGCAACTTCCTCTACACCTGCAACCAACGCAGCGACGCCGTGGCCATTTTCCGCGTCGATCGCGAGACTGGCAAACTCAGCTTTACCGATCAAATCGTGCCCGTCGGAAATCCGTCTGCGATTACCTTCCTCGACCTCGCGCCTCACCCGCGCGCCGGCGACAAGTAGCGCTCGCGTTACGCTTCGAGTTGCATGAATCCATCCGCATCGAGCGGGTTGAATGGGTTCCACGCGACTTCCCAATAGTAGCCGTCGAGGTCGCGGAAATATCCGCTGAATCCGCCCCACGACGCTTCCTGCGCCGGTTTGACGATGACCGCTCCGGCCCGCTCCGCTTGGGCGAGCACCGCAGCGACTTCTTCTTTTGCGCGGACGTTGTGAGCGAAGGTCACGCCCGTGAATCCTGTCGCGCAGGCCTCTGCCGCGCCGGCGATTTTGTGCGGAGACGGTGCCTCACCGGTGATATCCGCGAGGAGTTCGTCGAACGGATACAAGGCGAGCCGCGTGCCGGCGGTGTGAAAGAAAGCAATCGGGCCTCCTTCTTCGTAGGTGGTCGGCCAGCCTAGACCGTCGCGGTAAAAACGCACGGCGCGTGGCAGATCAGCGACGCCGAGTGTGATGAGGGTGATGCGCGGGTCCATGCGGCTGCTAAAACTCGACCGTCTTCGTATCCGGAAATTTCTCTGGCTGGCCAGGGAGGAAATCGATGACCTGCTTTTGGGCGCGCAGCCTTTCCTGCAACGCCGGAATATCGATCGCCTGGACATCTTTTCCTTCGCGCGCGGCGGTGGCGGCGGCGACACCGGCGGCGTGGCCACCCATCATCCAGGTGCTCTCCAGTCGATAGGTGCACATGGCGACGTGGGTGTAGCTCGCGGCCCCGGGAACGATGAGGTTCGTGCACTCCGCGGGCTTCGGGGTGAGCGCGCGATAGGGAATCTGGTAGGCGTAACCGACGCGCCAGATGCGGCCTTCGTTGATGAATTCCGTGGGTGAAAGCGCCAGGCGTTGCACGTGATGGCAATCGATGAAATGGCTGCCGACGGCGATGGCGTCGGGTTTGCGCCGATCCTCTTGCACGTCGCGCTGCGTCATGACGTAGGCGCCGCGCATGCGCCGGGCTTCGCGCACGTAGAGCTGGTAGGGCCAGTTGCCGTTGTCGGCGAATTCCTCCTTGTGCAGGCCCCATTGGGCGGTCTCTACGCGGAGCTTTTCCGGCACGGCCTCGTCGGTGGAGAGGAAGTGGAAGAGGCCGAGAGTGTAGTCGGTGTGCTCGGCAATGATCCGATCGCGCGTGGCGTAGTCGGCGTCGGGATAGTCAACCTGGGCGCCGAAATCGCCGACGGAGATGATCGCGTCCTGCTTGTTGTTGACTTCTTTTTTGTCGGGGCGATTGGGCGCGTGACTGTAGAGGTCGATGATGTCGGTGAGTTTCACGTCCCGGCCGGCGGCGGTCCGCTCGCGGAGCCAGTTTTCGAGCAGGCGATAGCGCTTGCGGTCGTAGTGTTGCGGTTGCGGAATGGGCACCCGCCAGGCCGGGTCATTCGAGAAACAGAGGCGCCAGTTATAATTCATCACCGTGCGGTCGGCGGCGGCTTCGTGAAAGTCGCGCGCCCAGCCGCTGATCCCAGGGAGGAGATTCCCGCTTTCATCGACGGTGGCCGCTATGTGGAACGTCTTGTCGAAGCGGATGCCGGCCGCTTCCTCGCCGAATTCGTCACGCGCTTCGCGTCCCCAGGTGTAACTCACGCCGGCGCGCGCCATGAGGTCGCCCTCGTAACCGGTATCGGCAAAGACCTTCGCCGCCACCGTCGAGCCGTCGCTCAACGTGATGCTCCGGATGTGCGTGCCGTCCTTCTCCACCTTTTCCACGCGCAGCCCGTAACGCACCTCGACCTTCGCTTCGTCGAGCATGGCGAGGAACGTTTTTTCGGCGACGCCGGATTCGAAATAATACGCCGGACCGGATTTCCCGTAATGCTGCCCGAGCCGCGTGTAGAATTCCTGGGCGATGCCGCCGAAAGTCCATTTCAGCATGTGTTCCGTTTCCGCGGTATTGAGTCCGCTGGTATTGAGCCCGCCGACGTGTTTCGTCGGCTCGATGAGCAAAGTTTTCGCGCCTTCCCGCGCGGCGGCGATGGCGGCGCTGATTCCGCATGGGACGCCGCTGTAGACGACCACATCATAGGGTGACGGCGGTGAATCCGCGAGGGCGGCCGCAGCAACCGACAGGAGAATAGCGAGGGGAAATAGGCGCATGCTCCGGAGGCTTAGACAGGCTGCTGCCGGTCGGCAATATCCAACGCCGAGCGTGGGCTAGGATCGATGGAGGTAGGGACCACGGATTACACGAATTTTACGGATTGAAGGAAGAGATCGCGCAGCGGAATTCCGTAACGGAGAGGGGGCTTTCCAGCCCGCTGCTTCCACCCACCTCGTGTCCGTGCGCTCTCTAGTTTCTTTTTCATCACCTCTTCGCCCGCTTTCCATCGACTCTGCGGGCTGGAAAGCCCGCTCTCCGTTACGGAGTTCCGCGGCGTGAGCGTCGATCCGGTGTGATCGGCAATCCCGGTGAAATTCGGCGCCGCTTGCGGCGGCTCAATACACAACTTTGTTCAGCGGGTATTCGATGATGCCTTCGGCGCCGAGGGCCTTGAGCTGTGGGATGATCTCGCGGACGACGCTTTCGTCGATGATCGTCTCTACGGCCACCCAATCGCCCGTGGCGAGCTGCGAGATCGTCGGATTCCGCAGGGCTGGCAGAGCCTTGAGCAAATCGGGGAGCCGCGCTTCGGGCAGATTCATTTTCAAGCCCACTTTATCGCGGGCGGCGTAGGCGCCTTGCAGGAGCAGCACCAAGCGGTCGATTTTCACTTTCTTCCATGGGTCTTTCAGCGCGCCATGGTTGGCGATGAACTGCGGGGAGGACTCCATGATCGTCTCCAGGATGCGCAGTTTGTTCGCGCGCAACGAAGAACCGGTTTCCGTGACATCCACGATGGCGTCCACCAGATCCGGCACCTTGACCTCGGTTGCGCCCCACGAGAACTCCACTTTGGCCGTGACGCCGTGGCCGGCAAGAAAGCGCCGGGTGAGGTCCACGGCCTCGGTGGCGATGACTTTGTCCTGAAGGTCTTTCACGGATCTGATCGGCGAATCCTCATGGACGGCAATGACCCACCGGGTCGGTTTGTTGCTGACCTTGGAAAAAGTCATCTCGGAGAGGACGGCGACGTCGGAGCCGTTGTTGGCGATCCAGTCTTTGCCGGTGAGGCCGCAATCGAGAAAGCCATGCTCGACATAGCGCGAGATTTCCTGTGCCCGCAGGAGCCGGATGACGATTTCCGGGTCGTCGACGGTCGGCTTGTAGGAGCGGCTCGCGCCGGAAATGTTGAATCCGGCCTTGGCAAAAAGGGCAAATGTCGGCTCCTGCAGCGAGCCCGAAGGCAGGCCGATGCGGAGTGATTGGGCAGCGTCGGTCATGGCGAAAAAGGGTGGGCAAACTAGGCCGACAGGGCGTCTGGCGCGAGGAAAAACTTGAAGTCGCCTGGAGCGGTCAAATCCGCGGCTCGCGCCGAAACAAATGGGAAAGATGCCTCGCCCCGTGGACAACGTAGAGCACGCGGACGAGGTCCGATTCGGAACGGTAAAAGACGAGGTAGTTCGGATAACCATCGACCGGAAGCATTCGGATACCTTTCAAGCCCGGGTTTCGCGGTGAGTAAACGACCCCGGACGACGGCGTTTGGGTAATGCGCGCAAATGTTTGATGCACCGATTCAAGCACGCGTTCAGCAGCACTTGGATTGTTCCGTGCAATGAATGCATAAATCGCCGGCAAATCTGACGTCAATACGGCGTCATTGATCTCGAAATTCACGCGCGCTGGTTTGCGATCTTGCGTACTTGATTCATCCAATCCTCGGGGAGAGGCTGAAAAGGGCCGGCGGAACGCTCCATCAACGTTCGTTCCAACTCGGCGGCCGCGCAGTCCGCCTCCACCAGACCGAGCAGATATTCCTCCTTCGTCTGTGCACCCACGTCCTTGATTCGCGCCGCCAGCGCAGCGTCCAAGGCATCAGGGACGGAGACGGTGATCGTGCTCATGCTCATACATTGTCGTATAGGCCTCCATGCGTCAATTCGTGAGGTCGATGGGCATTCATTCCCAAGCCCCTGGGCCATTACCTCGAATCCTTCTTCATCTCCTCCAATGACGCCAGCCATCGCTCTCCTTCGTCAGCGATTCGAAACACCTTGGTGCCGGTAAAGACGTCGATGGCATAAACCTCGAGGAAACGCACCACTCCGAAGAGGGCTTCATCGGCGGCGATGATCGCACAGGCGCCGAATCGCCAGCGTCCTCCGGTCAAAGCGACTTGCTCCACCACCCCGCGCAGTTGTTCGGCGGTCGGGATCGAAGTGAGGGAGGTGAGGTCGAGCAGCACGTCCAGACGCTCGCGGAACTCGGGATTGCGCCGCAGTTCTTCAAAGTGCTGGCAAACCTCCTCAAAGGTCACGAACCCGTCACACGTCGTATGGATGCGCTGGCGTTGCGGATCGATGACGTAACGGACGGGCATGCGCAGCGGACCTTAGAACAAGGTCATTTGTGGCTTCATTTCGGCGAGCGCCTGCTCGGCCTTTTTCTTGTTGCGCGGTTTGCCGTGGATGGGCGGCGGCGGCGCCTCGGCAAGCGTCGGACGTCCGTCGGCGTTGAGTTCGTGCTGTTCGAGATTGCTGAGGATTTCCTTGGCGCGGGCGATGATCTCGGCGGGCAATCCGGCGAGGCGCGCCACCTGGATGCCGTAGCTCTTGTCCGCGCCGCCTTTGATGATCTTGCGCAGGAAGATGATCTGATCGTTCCACTCGCGCACGGCGATGTTGTAGTTGCGCACGCCGGTGCGGGTCAGTTCCAGTTCGGTGAGTTCGTGGTAATGCGTGGCAAAGAGGGTCCGCGCCTTGACTTCGTCGTGGAGATATTCGGCCACGCTCCAGGCGATGCTCAGGCCATCGAAGGTCGACGTCCCCCGGCCGATCTCGTCGAGGATGACGAGCGAACGCACGGTGGCGTTGTTCGTGATGTTGGCCGTCTCGTTCATCTCCACCATGAAGGTCGATTGCCCGCGCGAGATGTCGTCGCTCGCGCCGACGCGGGTGAAAATGCGGTCCGCCAGGCCGATGACCGCTTCTTTCGCCGGCACCCACGAACCGATCTGCGCCATGAGGGTGAGCAAGGCCACCTGGCGGATGTAGGTGGATTTGCCCGCCATGTTCGGCCCGGTGAGAATCAGCAACCGGTTCCGCTCGCCGTCGAGCAGCACGTCGTTCGGAACGAATTTTTCTTCGACGAGCGATTGGTCGAGGACGGGATGCCGCCCGTCGACGATGTTGATCCGGAGATCTTCCGCGAGTTCCGGCCGGCAGTAGCCGAAGAGCCGGGCGGTTTCCGAGAGGGCCGCGAGGACATCGAGCGTGGCCACGGCGGCGGCTGTTGCCTGCAAGGCCGGCAATTCGCGCAGGACTTCGTCGCGCAACTGGGCAAACAGCTCCTGCTCGAGCGCTTTCGCCCGTTCGTCGGCGCCGAGGATTTTGCCCTCCACTTCCTTGAGTTCGGGCGTGATGAAGCGTTCACCGGTGGCCACGGTTTGCTTTCGGTGCCAGCTCTGTGGGACGAGGTGCAGATTCGATTTGGTGACTTCGATGAAGTAACCGAAGACGGAGGTGAAGCGCACCTTGAGCGACTTGATTCCGGTATCCTCGATGGCGCGTTGCTGAAGCTGCGCGATCCAATCCTTGCCCTCGCGCGCGGCGTTGCGGAGTTCATCCAGCCCGGCGAAATAGCCGTCGCGAAACATCCCGCCCTCGCGGGTCAAGGCCGGTGGCTCATCGACGATGGCCTTGGCGAGGAGTTCGACGATGTGGGGCAGGGGATGCAGATCGTTGCGCATCCCGGCGATGAGCGAGTCCCTTCCGACGGAATCGCCGTTGGCCGAATCCGGCGATGGCACCATGGCGAGCGGAGCGCTCGCCCGGGTGTGCAAAGCCTCGAGGTCATTGCGCAGTTGCGGGATTTGTTCCAGCGAGGTGCGTAAGACCTGGAGGTCGCGCGCGTTTCCGCCGGTTTGCGTGAGGCGGCCGATGGTCCGCTCCATGTCGCGGATCGACTTGAGCGTTTCACGTAAATTGCCCAAGAGAAAAGGCTCGGCCAGCAGGTCGCCGATCATTTGCTGGCGCTGCCGGAGCGGCGCCAGGTCGCAGAGCGGGTGGAGAACCCAGTCGCGCATTTTCCGCGCACCCATGGGAGTCACGGTCCGATCCAGGGCCCCGAGCAGCGAGGTATCGCGGCCGCCCCCGCGCGCTTCGACGAGTTCCAGATTGGACTGGGTGGCGGCGTCCAGGACCATGAACTGCGAATTGCGATAACAGACCAGCCGCGTGATGTGGGTCAGGGAGCGGCGCAACTCGGTCTTGAGATAGTGGAGGATCGCTCCCGCCGCACCGATGGCCGCCGGCAAGCCTTCACAACCGAAACCGTCGAGCGACTGCACTTTGAAATGATCGCGCAGCGTGAAGTAAGCCTGGTCGAGGAGGAAGGTGTAACCGTCGCGAGCCACCAGTCCGCGAATATCCCGGAACTGGGCGGCTTGTTCTTCGCTGACCAGCACTTCCGCGGGCTGCACCCGGGCCAATTCGTCGGCGAGTTCCTTGTCGTCGGCCAGCTCGGTCAGGCGGAAATCACCCGTCGTCAGGTCGACAAAGGCAAAGCCGTAGCCGCCTTTTGGCCCGGCGAGAATGCCGGCGAGAAAGTTGTTCCGCTTGGCGTCGAGCATGTGGAGGTCGGCCACCGTGCCCGGACTGACGATGTGAGTGATCTCGCGCTGCACGATCTGGCCCTTTTGCGGTTCGCCGATCTGGTCGCAGATGGCCACCCTTCGGCCGGCCTTGATCAAACGCCGGAGATAGTTATCCGCGGCATGGTGCGGGATGCCGCACATCGGCACGAGATTCCGTTTGGTCAGCGCGACATTGAGGATCGCCGACGCCTCCTTGGCGTCCTCAAAGAACATCTCGTAAAAATCGCCCAGGCGAAAAAGCAGCAGGGTATCGGGCGGCAACGACCGCCGGATGCTCTGGTACTGCTGCATCATCGGGGTCAGGGCTTCGGACATGAGAGGAGTATGAATTGCCGATGGCTAAGAAGGAAGGGGGAAACGGAGGAACGGAGGGGAACATCCAACACCCAACACCCAACGTCCAACGTCCAACGTCCAACGTCCAACGTCCAACGGGCTCCGCGCCGCGCTTTGCTGAGCGCTCGTCGTGGCGCTTGCGTTTTGGAGTGCGGCAGTGCTCTGCCGCTTTCGGAGGGCATTTCCAAAGCGGTGCAGCAGCACCGCACTCCAAAACGCAAGCGACTGCTGGGCGCGTGTCTCGAGCGGCGCGGAGCTTATTGGATGTTGGATGTTGGGTGTTGGGTGTTGGATGTTTCTCCAACGCCTTCCTCCAACGCCACAATCGCCGCCGTATCGCGCCCGAGAGACCGGCAGCCCATCAGCCAGCAGGCAGCCGCGACGACCATCATGGCGGAGACGACGAGGAAGGCGAAGTTCATGCTTCTGGTTTCTCCGGCGATCCAGCCGATGAGCGGCGGGGAAATCGCGTCACCCAGAAGATGGATGATGAAGATATTCAGGGCGAAAGCTGTGGCCCGATTGGAGGACGGGGTCACATTGGCCAGGGCGGCGTTGGCCGGGCCGGTGTTGAAGAAGAGGAAGAAGACCACGAAGAAGACGTGCACCCAGGCTCCGGGAAAGGGCGTTCGCAACATCAGAACCGTGGCCGGAAAAGCGAAGAAGATGGTCAACGCCGAGACGAGGAAATAAGCGCTGGCGAAGCGCCGGCGCACGAAATCGCCAGCCCACCCACCGAGAAGCGTGGCCAGCAGCCCGGCCGAGGCGGTGATCACGCCAAAGGTGAAGTTGATCTGACCGAGGTCGGGATGCCCGCCGAAGTCGGCCGCGCGATACTTGAACAGGTATCGCGGAACCCAAAAGGCGATGCCGCCCATGGCAAAGGTCATGGCCGTCATCGCCGCCGTGTTCATCGTGAAGGAGCGAATACGAAAAAGCGCCAGGGCATCTCCCAGCGAGATTTTCGGCTTGGCGGTCTTTTCTTTCGCGCGCGCCCGGACGCCCCGCGGATCGCGCATGAAAAGACAGCACACCGCCAGGAGGAGCCCAGGAATGGTCACGAGGTAAAATGGCCAGCGCCACCCGTAACGCTGGCCGACCGCGCCGCCGAAGGCGTATCCGATGGCGCTGCCCACCGGGATGGCGACGTAAAAGAAGGCCAGCATCCGGCCGCGCTTTTCCACGGCGAAGAGGTCGGAAATGATCGTCGGCGCCGCCGGGCCGTAGGCCGCTTCACCGACTCCCACGAAGACCCGTGTCGCGACCAAGGCGAAAAACGTCGCCGCCAGGCCGGAAGCGCCGCTGGCCAGACTCCACAGCCCCACTCCGAAGGCGACAATGATCCAGCGCGAAAACCGGTCGGCGAGCCAGCCAAACACCGGGGCGAGAACCATGTAGCTAAGGAGAAAAGCGGTGGCCAGCGCGCCGGTCTTAGCCATGGCCCCTTCGTCGGTGGCCGCGAAGAAATGATCCGAGATCAACGGCTCGACCGCCGCGAGGATGTAGCGGTCGATATAATTGAAGAGATTGATCCCGAGCAGGAGCGCGAGGGCGCCGTAGGTTTGCGTGCGCGTGAGTGAAGTGGAATCCTGCATCCCGGAAATTTGCGCGCCATCCCATGCGTTTCATCTTTCCAAGGAAAGACGATTCTTAATACTTCGGCGCTCCGTGGAACCTTCCCACCATACCTCCATCGCCGAACGCCTCGTCCGCGGCCTCGGCCAATTCCTGGCCGCGATCGTCTATCGCGTCACCGCCCACGGGGTGGATCACTTGCCGGCCGGCGGCGTGCTCTTGCTGCCGAACCATCTCACCTGGGTGGACGCCGTGGTCCTGCAACTGGCCTGCCCGCGCCCGATCCGGTTCGTCGTTTTCGCCGACATTTACAACGTGCGTTGGCTCAACCCGATCTTCCGCATCGTCGGCGCGTTGCCGATCTCGGCGCGGCGAGCCAAGGATTCCGTGCGCCACGCCGTTGAAGCCATCGAGGCCGGCGAGGTCGTCTGCATCTTTCCCGAGGGCGAACTCTCGCGCAGCGGCATGCTCCTGCGTCTGAAGCGGGGGTATGAACTCATCGCCCGCCAGGCCGGGGCGCCCGTGGTGCCCGTGTGGCTCGATCAGCTCTGGGGTTCCATCTTTTCCTTCAAGGGCGGCAAATTTTTCTTCAAGTGGCCGCGGCAATTTCCCTATCCGGTGACCGTGGCGTTTGGAGCGCCCATGACGGCGAAGGAGGCGGATATCGCCGCGGTTCGCTCACGGTTTTTGGAACTCGGGGAATTCTGCTATCAACACCGGCCATTCCTGCGCGGACATCTCGGCTACGCCTGCCTGAAAGGACTGCGGAAACACCAGTTCGATGACGCGATCATCGACGGCATGGATGGTTCGCATCTCTCCCGCGGATCGCTCCTCGCGGCCGCCATCGTCCTGAGCCGCCACATCCGGCGCGAATGTTCGCACCATCGGGTGGCCATCGTCCTCCCGCCGGGCAAGGCGGCGCTGATCGCGAATCTCGCGGTCATGCTGGCCGACAAGGTGCCGGTGAATCTGAATTTCACCGCCGGCCGCGCCGCGGTGGAGGCCTCGATCGCCATCGCCGAAGTCGAGGATTGCCTGACCGCCAACGCTTTCACCAAACGGCTGAGCGATTTCCCGTGGCCGAAGCACACCCTCATGCTCGACGAGATCATGCCGGGAATGAAGCCGAGCATCGTCCGGTGGCGCGCGGTCGTCCTGCTCACCCCGGCGCGGCTCCTCGCCTGGATGCTGGATGTTCCGTCGGTCGGCGATCGGCGCGAAGCGTTTCTCCTTTTCACCAGCGGCTCGAGTGGCGCGCCCAAGGGCGTGGGTCTCACCCATCGCAACCTGCTCGGCAACGTCGCCCAGTTCGCCCTCATGCTGGAGTTCGATCGCGGGGAGACGGTTCTCGGTTCGCTGCCCTTTTTCCACAGCTTCGGCGCCACCGTCACGGTGCTCTTTCCGATGATCGAGCCGATCACCGTGGTGACGTATCCGAACCCGCTGGAGATCGCCAAGCTGGCGGCGCTCATCGAGAAGTATCGGATTTCCCTCATCGTCACCACGCCCACCTTCCTGCGCGGTTACATGCGCAAGGCCGATCCCAAACAACTGGCTTCGCTCAAGCTGCTCGTCACCGGCGCGGAAAAATTGCCGCCCGATTTGCAGAAATCCTTCGAGGCGCAATTCGGGATGAAAGTCCTCCAGGGTTACGGGCTGACCGAGACGTCGCCGGTGGTCGCGTTCAATCTGCCCGACGTGCCCATGTCCCGGCCCGGAGATACCGTGCAGCCTTCCAGTCGCGACGGCTCCATCGGCAAACTCGCGCCCGGCATTGCCGCCCGCATTTGCGATCCCGACACGGAGGAACCGCTCTCGCTGCATGCCACCGGAATGTTGTGGCTGCGCGGGGTCAATATTTTCGACGGTTACCTCCAGGACCCGCAACGCACTTCGGAAGTGCTGAAAGACGGCTGGTTCAAGACCGGCGATCTGGCGCGTTTCGATGAAGACGGCTTTTGCTACATCGAGGGCCGCTTGTCGCGCTTCTCGAAGATCGGCGGCGAGATGGTGCCGCACGAGACCGTGGAGTCGCGCATCGTGGAGACGTTCGATCTCGCCTCCGTGGGGGAACGGACCTGCGCGATCACGGCCATTCCCGATGAGGCCAAGGGCGAAGCGCTGGTCCTCCTGACGACGCGGGAAATTGACAGCGGAGAGTTGCGCAAAAAACTTTCCGAAGCGGGATTGCCGAACCTGTGGATTCCGAAAATCGTCAAACGCATCGATGCGGTGCCGGTGCTGGGGACGGGGAAACTGGATTTGCAACGTTGCAAGGAGCTCGCGAGTTCGAGGGACTGAGCGGTCACTGCACGCTGCGGAAATTTGCTTGGGAGAACAATAGCCTCGATGGCTCGAAGTAAGGAACTTTGCGGCGAGCCGGGCCGGCTTCCATCGCCGCCCGGCCGCCTTTTGGAAATCGATGGTCCGATCGTCAGGCGGGGAAAAGGGACCACGGATTACACGAATTACACGGATTAAAGCCCCGATTCGAAATCAATCCGTGAAATCCGTGAAATCCGTGGTCCCTTTCTTCCGATTTATTCTTCGGTGTGTTTCGTGGACATCGCCGTTTTGGCCGTGGTTTGGGTTGCTCTGCGGGAAGCTGAGGATATTTCCCATTTGTCATCGCGCGAAAAGCGGGCATTTTCCCCGGCCATGCGTTCCATTTGCCTGCTTCTCGTTGCCTGTTTCGCATTTTGCGCCGCGCCTTTGCGCGCGGCCGACCCGCAACCCACCGCGTCGAGCGGTGAGTTCATCATCCTGACCGGCGGCGTCTCGCTCTGGGTCTGGGAAAAGTGGAAGGCGGCGCCGCACGACAACTGGTGGATGAACTTCGTCCGGGCCTCGCGCATTCGGATCGAGCAGATCGAACAGCAGGTCCCCGGCGCCCAGATTACCTGGCTGGTGTACAAGCCCGCTTACCTCGCCCGCTCCAAACAGGACAGCAACGACCTGATCGAGCACATCCAGAGCGTGCGTGATGCCTACAAAGTCAATCTTCGCTTCTTCGACAAGCCTACCGAAGTGATCGATTACCTCAACAACGGCCAGCCGCGCGACAAGGTGAAAATCGCCGATTTCGAATATTTCGGCCACAGCAACAAAGCCTGCTGGATGTTCGACTATTCGAATAACATCGATAGCGCTTCGAAGGCTTGGTTGCACCAGGACGACATGGCGAAAATCCATCGCGGCATTTTTGCGCGGGACGCCTTTGTGAAGAGCTGGAGCTGCCACACCGGCGAGAGCATGAGCCAGGTTTTCCGCAAGGACACCGGCACCGCCATGATCGGTGCCACCGGGAAGACGCAGTACATGACGGACGATCTGCCGATCATCTCCACGCCCGGCGGGCGGTGGGTGCGCTGAGAGAAGCGGGGAAGGCCGGGCGGGTGTCCCATGCTTCCTATTCCTCGCATTCCTCCCATCCTCGAATGGGAAGAATAGGAGGAATGGGAATAATGGGACAGCCTCGCAACGAGCCGGCTACGGTGTATTCGGCGGTTGGGGCGGCGCGTTGGGATCTGTCTGCGTGCTGTTCGTGCCGTCGAAAATGGTGTTCTGGTTCAGCCGCAGGGCGGCTTCGGCGCTGGTGTAGAGCCGTGAGAGCGTGTCCTTGTCCGTAACCCGGTACTCGATGGTATGAGCATGGGTCGTGGTCGGGTAGTTTTTGATCACCTTTTGCCACACGTCCTGGCCGCTCATTTCCGCGCCCTTCTGGAGTAGCTCCTGGGCCTTTTGCACCGTGGCATTGCCGAGACCGATGGGTGAAGTCGGCGTCGGCGGCTCGATATAGTAAAACCGCGCCAAGGCGTTGCCTGTCGTATCGATATTGACCTCGGTCACTCGGGCCAGGCCATCGACGAGATACTCGTGGCTGCTTACCGAAACCACGGAACGCAACGCCACCGAATACGAGCCCCCCGGCAAGTTGCAGCGCCACATAAGGATGGCCGTGGCGGTGGCGGAAGGGGCGGGGCTGCCGTTTTGGTTCGGAGTGTTTTGGTTGACGACCGGATTGTTGCGGCCGCCTTTACCCTGTCCGTAAAGGAACGGCGCGGCGAGGCACAGAAAAAGGATGGGGAGGAATTTCATGGCGGAACGAATGTGCACTATTTTGCGGACAACTTCCAAGAAGGAACCGTACGCCGGGCGCACGGTTGCGGATTTAAAATGAGATATTTGGATCAATATTCAACTCCGATTGGTCGATTCGGATCAGTTCCCAACGCCAGGGCGCCTTTCCGACGTGCCGCCAGGTGAAGGAAAATGGCGCGCGCAGCCCGTTGACCCTCTCCATCACGACTTCGCCAATCGGCCCGCCTTTTCCACTGACCTTCACCAGCGTGTGCGCCGTTCCTTCATTGCCGAGGATTTCGCAATTATCAGTGCGATTTTCGATCGTGAGAAAAATGAACTGCTGAAAGACTTCCTGGGCATCCTGAAGTGCCGTCGTCTTCGTCAGACCCCACCGGTCCGAGTAATCCTCCGCCACGAAGGCGCCGGCTCCCGGCCAGTTGCGCCGCTCGACTTTTTTCAAAAAATGAGTCGTATGCAGGCGCACCTGCCGTTCCGGTTGCCAGAGCCAGAGCAGCCAGAGAGCCCAAAGCACCAACACCGCCACGGCAGCCAATGCATATTTGCGAAAAATCATGAGCGAAAGTGAAATGAAGTACAAGCCGAATGTCGCGGCAATACTGCGGAACCCGCGCGGACGCATCCTCATCTGCGAACGGCTGGGGGTTCCCGGCGCCTGGCAATTTCCGCAAGGCGGCATCGACGATGGCGAAACCCCGGAACAAGCCCTTTTCCGGGAGCTTTGGGAAGAAGTCGGCGTCACCGCGGAGGAAGTTCGGGTGGTCGAGAAAAGAGGGCCGTATCGGTATCTTTACGGAAATGGCCGGATCAAGCGCGGTCATCATGGCAAAGTGCAGCTTTATTTCCTCTGTGACTACTCAGGTCCGGATGCCCGCATCCACGTGGAAACCAAACATCCTGAATTTCAGGCATTCCGCTGGATCGCGCCGGCGGACTTTCAACGGATTTGGCTGCCGGAGATGAAGCGGGAAGTTTATCAGGCGGTGTTCGCGGACTTCTTCCAAATCAAGATTTGATGTTCCCCGGCATGAATCCTGTTGACCTAGAGGGCACAATGCGGCACTACGACCGCGCATATGCTGACACTCGGGTCATTTTCACTTGTCATCGTTGCCTTTCTCGGTTGCGTCTGGTGGGCGTGTCGCGACGAAGGGGCTTGAAACGCAGGTACTTGCGTTAAAAATCATGCCTGGTTCCGACGAGATCCAGTGGGTCAAATCCACCGCGAACGAGCTAAATAACCTGCTGCAGGTCATTTCCGAGTCCAGTCAGGTCTTGGAAACCATTTGCGCCGAATCGCCCGACACGGAGAAATATTTCGCCATCCTGCGCAGCGGGGTGGAGCGCGCGACCAAAGTCACGCGAATGATGGTCGACCGCGTGGGGGGCTATCAGGCCGAGCTCGCCCCGTTGGCCAAGCCGGAGCCAGTGCCCCAGGCGCCGGTGACCGCCGTCGCTCCGCCCGTTTCCGACGTCCGCATTTACAATCCCACCGGCAGCCGGGAGCTGGTGATGATCGTCGACGACGAAGATCTCGTCACCTTGCTGGCCCAGCGCGTTCTCACGGACGAAGGCTACCGGATCGTCACAGCCAAGGACGGGTTCCAGGCGATCGAGATTTACCGCAAGCTGCGGGACCAGATTTCACTGATCATCCTCGACTTCACCATGCCGGTGATGGACGGGGCGGACGTCTTCGAAGAATTGCTGCACATCAACTCCAAGGCGCCCGTGGTCCTGAGCAGCGGTTTCGCCGAGCAGGAACGGTTGCGCAGCATGCTGGCCCGGGGCCTGCGGGGTTTCATTCCCAAGCCTTATACGCAGCAAAAGCTCCTCACACAGATCCGCTCGGTCCTTGATACGCTGAATGCGGAGCGGAGCGGGGAGCGGAGAGTGCTCTAGCCTCGGCACCGAGTTTCGAGTTTCGGGTTTCGAGTTCTCCGGGAGCCGAGCGCTCACTTGGTTCTGTCCGGAGTGTCGGACACGCGTTGGTTCCTCGCTTTCTTATTGGAACCGTTTTTGCAGGGGAAAACTCGGAACTCGAAACCCGAAACTCGAAACCGCGATGCCGGTGGCATCGCACTAGCTATCTCAATCCGGCGATATGGCCCGTATTGATTCTTTTTTCAAATTCATGAAGGAGCAGAGCGCTTCTGACCTTCATCTCTCCACAGGCAATCCGCCGATGCTGCGTATTCACGGCGAATTGGTCCGCGTGGACACGCCGCCTCTGGGCAATGACGATCTCAAAGCGCTCGTTTACGAGATTGCCCCGGAACAAAAGATCAAGCTTTTCGAAGAAACCGGCGACGTCGACTTCGGCTACGAGTATCCCGGCTTTGCCCGTTACCGCGCGAACTTCTTCAATCAGAAAAGCGGCATCGCTGCGGTCTTTCGTCTCATTCCCAGCAAGGTGCTCACGGCCGATGAACTCGGCTTGCCGGGGGTGCTGAAAAAATTCGCCATGCTGAAAAAGGGCCTGGTGCTGGTCACGGGCCCCACCGGTTCCGGCAAATCGACGACCCTGGCGGCGATGGTCGACTACGCGAATCTCCAGCGCAAAGACCACATCATCACGGTCGAGGACCCGATCGAATTCGTCCACCGCTCCCAGCAGTCGCTGGTCAACCACCGTGAAGTCGGCGTTCACACCAAGTCCTTCGCCGCTGCTCTGCGCGGGGCTTTGCGTGAAGATCCGGACATCATTCTCGTCGGTGAAATGCGCGACTTGGAGACCATCGAACTGGCGTTGACGGCGGCGGCCACCGGTCACCTCGTCTTCGGCACCCTCCACACCCCGAGCGCGCCGAAAACGATCGATCGTGTGATCGACGTCTTTCCCGCGAACCAGCAGAACCAGATTCGCGCCGGCCTTTCCGAGTCGCTCAAGGGCGTCGTCGCGCAAAATCTTTTCAAGCGCGTCGACAAACCCGGCCGCGTCGCCGCGCTGGAAGTGCTCGTCGTCGATACTCCCATCGCCAACCTCATTCGCGAAGGCAAGACCCACCAGATTCCCGGCATGATGCAGGTCGGCAAACGCAAGGGCAACCAGCCCCTGGACGACGCCATCATGGAGCACTTGCGGGCCGCGCGCATTTCCCCGGAGGAGGCTTACGACAAAGCCGCGGACAAAAAGAAATTCCGCGTCTTCCTCAAGGCGCCGCCGGACGATTTCGAAGATTAACCCCCAGTTCCCTGCATGAGACAACCTGAACTCGATACCATCCTGGGCGCGATGCTCGACACGCACCCGGGCATCTCCGACCTGGTCTTTTCCGTTGGCCGCCCGTTCCAGGTGGAAAGCTTCGGTGAACTGAAAACGGCCGGCATCGCCACACCTTCCGTCCAGAAACTCACCCGTTTCCAGATCGAACAACTGGCCCTGACGGTCATTGGCACCCAGCGCCATTTGCTCCGCGACCTGGTCACGCGCGGCGCCTGCGACTGCAGTTACTCCCTCGCGGAGCGGGCGCGCTTTCGCGTGAATATCTTCCGCCAGCGCGGCAACTACGCCATCATCATGCGTCGCGGCCAGACGGAAATGCCGTCGCTCGCCTCGCTCGGGCTGTCGTCGATTTTCAAGGACATGGCCCGGGAAAAGAACGGGCTCATCCTGGTCACAGGCGCCACGGGCAGCGGCAAGACGACGACCCTCAGCGCCCTCTTGAACGAGATCAATGAATCGCAGGCCGTGCACGTCGTCACCCTGGAGGATCCGATCGAGTACGTGCACCAGCACAAGAAGGCCACCTTCAACCAGCGCGAACTCGGCGCCGATTTCGACACCTTCCCGAACGGTTTGCGTTCCGCACTGCGCCAGGCGCCGAAGGTCATCCTCGTCGGTGAAATGCGCGACCGCGCCACGGTCGAAATCGCCCTCACCGCAGCGGAAACCGGCCACCTCGTGCTCTCGACGATTCACACCATCAATGCCGGCCAATCGATCAACCGTATCCTCGGCATGTTCGAACTCGCCGAGGAAACGCAACTGCGCCTGCGGTTGAGCGAAACGCTCCGCTACGTCGTCAGTCAGCGTCTCGCTCCGAAAGTCAACGGCGGCCGAATCATGGTCAACGAGATCATGGGTTCAAACCTGCGGACCCGTGAAGCCGTGGCTCTCGGCGAGGCCGACGGGCGCAGCTTTTACGACATTATCGAAGCCAATGCCACCTTCGGTTGGACCACCTTCGACCAGTCGCTCTCCCGCGCCTATCAGTCCAATTTGGTCACTGAGGACACGGCGAATCTTTACGCGACCAACAAGGCCAAGATGACCCGCTACATCGACGGCGTGAAGAAGCAGCGCGGCCTCGAGCATGAGCAGGAAAGCGGTCTCAAACTCGACCTCGAATCTTCCACGCATGATTCCTACATCAACCTCCGCATGGGCAAATGAGTTCCTCCTCCTCCGTTCTTGAATTCCAAAGCCGTCTCGATGTCTTCGAACCCGGCGACCTCACCGCATTGGTCTGTGTCGACGTGCCCGAGGTGCAGCGCATCGTCGTCGATCAACTGACCTCGCTGAACTACAAAATCCACACGGGACTCTTCCTCGAGGACATCCTCCTGAAGATGCGCGCCCACGTTTACGACGTGATCGTCATTTCCGAGCACTTCAATGCCAGCGACATGGCGACGAACCCGATCGTGGCCGCCGCCATCAACGCGCCCTCCCAGGAACGGCGCCGGCAGTTCGTCGTCGCCGTCGGTTCCACGCTGGCCACGAACGACGAAATGCAAGCCTTCCAATACAGCGTCGATCTGGTGGTCGGGCTTTCCGATGTCGTCAATCTCCGGCCGGTCCTGCGCCGCGGCGTCAACCGGGTGAACGAATTCTACGGCCCCTTCCGCGAAGCGTTGAAACTCGAGGGACTGAATTAAGGGTTTCTGGTTTCTCGTTTCTGGTTTCTGGTTTTCCGCTGCAGAGCCGGTTCCAAAACGAAGCGGGAAATTGCGTCTACAGGGATCAACATCGCGCCAGTCCCGGAGAACCAGAAACCAGAAACTTTAAACCAGAAACCTGGGCTCCTCCGCGCAACTCGCTGGGAAAAAACGGGTTCCGAGATAATGCTCCACTTGCCCGTCATTTTCGACCTGGGAAATACGTCGATCCACTGCCAACTATCCGCCACCGGATATCGGTTCGGCATTGCTTTCCTCGGGGCCGGTTTTAAAATCGCTACCTTATGAAATTAGTGCGCTGGAAGCGCTTTACCTGGCAGCTCAAGCAATTGCCACCTCTCGAAAACAAGCTTCCCGGCCACTTCATCGTCCGCCCGGCGACCCGTGAGGAAGCGCGCGCCGTGGCGCACGTCGTCCTCACCGCATTTTCCCTCGATTCCACGTGGAGCGATACCTTGAATCTGTTTCGGGAGCGGCTCGAAATGCAGCTCGACCTCGCTTTCCAACGCGAATCTTTTCCCGCCATCGTCATCACCCACGGACCACGGATCATCGCCACCTCGGTGCTGAACACGGATCCCGAGGCGGATTCCAATCTCGTTTCCGGTCCCTGCGTTTTGACCGAATACTGCAATCGCGGTTTGGGGACGGCGTTGCTCCACGCTTCTCTCCGGCAATTGGCGGACATCAATCTGGAGCGGGCCGCAGGGATCACCAAGGAGAACAGCGCGGCCTGCAAGTTCCTCTATCCGAAATTCGGTTCGATCAGTTTGCCATGCGAGTTTGCCATGGCGCTCGCCGCCACTTAGCCGGGCGGCCCAGGGATTTATTATGGGACCACTTTTCAGCAAATACGATGTCGGCGATTTTTACGACGAGATGTTTGAGTCGTCCGGAAGCGTCCGCCCGCACTATCGGCAAATCCTCAAGCGTTTCGAAGAGATGGTCGACGGGGAAGTGGAACGCAAGCAGGCGCTGGCCACGAACACCTTTCTCAACCAGGGCGTCACCTTCACGGTCTACAGCGATAACCAGGGCACGGAGCGCATTTTTCCGTTCGACCTTTTCCCGCGCATCATCCCGCACCACGAGTGGGAACACGTGGAGCGCGGCCTCGTCCAGCGCATCCAGGCGCTGAACAAATTCCTCCACGATCTCTACCACGAACAGCGCATCGTGAAGGAGGGGGTGATCCCCGAGGAAGTGGTCAAGAGCGCGAAGCATTTCCGGCCCGAATTCATGGGATTCGATGTGCCCAAGGACATCTACATCCACATTTGCGGTAGCGATCTCATTCGCGATCGCGAGGGGAACTATCTCGTCCTCGAAGACAACGGGCGCTGCCCGTCCGGTGTCAGCTACGTGCTCGAAAATCGGCAGGTCATGAAGCGGGTCTTCCCGCAGCTTTTCAACCGGCACAAGGTGCGCCCGGTCGACCATTACGGCCAGGAATTGCTCAACCTGCTGCGCCACGTGGCGCCGGAAAATTGCCCGAACCCCGCCGACCCCACCGTGGTCTTGCTGACCCCGGGCATTTACAATTCCGCCTACTTCGAACACTCCTATCTCGCCCGCGCCATGGGGATCGAGATCGTCGTCGGGCAGGACCTGGCCGTGAAAGACGACGTGGTCTTCATGAAGACCACCAAGGGGCTGAAGCGGGTGGACGTCATCTATCGGCGGATCGACGACGACTTCATCGACCCCACTGTTTTCCGCAAAGATTCCGTGCTCGGCGTGCCCGGCATCGTCAACGCCTACCGCAAAGGCAACGTCAACCTCGCCAATGCCATCGGCACCGGCGTCGCCGATGACAAGGTGATGTATTATTTCGTGCCGCAGATGATCAAATTCTACCTCGGCGAGGAACCCATTCTTCCAAACGTCCCGACCTACCTGACGATGTTCGAGAAGGACCGCAAATACGTTCTCGAACACATCGCGGAATTGGTCGTGAAGAGCGCCAATGAGAGCGGCGGCTACGGGATGCTCATCGGCCCCCACGCGACCAAGGAGGAACACGAAAAATTCCGGCAGGCGATCATCAAGGATCCACGGAATTACGTCGCGCAACCCACCATCTCGCTCTCTCGCAGCCCGAGCTTCTGCGACGGCAGCGTCGAGGGACGCCACATCGACTTGCGCCCCTACATCCTCAGCGGCGAAAAAATCACCATTATCCCCGGCGGCCTCACCCGCGTGGCCCTTCGCAAGGGCTCCCTGGTCGTCAACTCTTCGCAAGGCGGCGGGTCGAAAGACTCCTGGGTGCTCGATGAAGAGTGAGCGGAAGTGGAAAGTGAAAATGGAAAGTGAAAGTGAAAACTGACCTACTGCCGGACGTCTCGAGAACGCGGAGTTCACTTTCCACTTTCACCTTTCACTTTCGATGGACAAAGATCGACTCGACGATTTCGGCGCATATCGGAAGGCCAATGAACTCTTCGAATTGGTCGCCGACGACATGACCTCACTGGCTAGTAATCCCCTGTGTGTGAGATTGATTGGCCAGCAGATCGCGGCGGCGGATTCGATCGGCGCGAATATCGACGAAGGTTATGGTCGTGGTTCGCGAAAGGAATTCGCTCAATATCTCCTCATCGCCCGGAGCAGCGCCCGCGAAGTCCGTGGTCGCTACGTTCGAATGAAACGATGGCTCAACCCGGACGTCGTGGAAGCACGTTGCGCCCTCGCCTCCGAAATCATCGCCATTCTCACCGCGACAGCAAAAAAGCTCCGCAAGTAACCCACGTCCGGCAGCAGCACCACTTTCCACTTTCACCTTCACTTTCCACTCCGAATGCTCTCTCGCGTTGCTGATACACTTTACTGGATGGCCCGCTACATCGAGCGCGCCGAAAACAATTCGCGCATCCTGGACGTCAATCTGCAGGTCACCCTCGACGATGAAAATAGCGGCGTTAACGGGGATCGGGTGGATTGGGAGCCGATCCTGGCCACGCTCGAAGACCAGAAGCTCTTCGGCTCCCTCTACGCTGTGACGAACGCGGATACGGTCTGCGAATTCGTGACCTTCGCGAAGGAAAACCCGAATTCCATTCGCTCCTGCGTTGCCGCCGCGCGCGAGAATGCCCGCACCGTCCGCGAGTATATTTCCAGCGAAATGTGGGAGCGGATCAACGCCCTTTATCTCTGGCTCAACGGGACCGAGGCCCGCCAGATGTTTGCCTCCAGCGCCATCGATTTTTTCCGCCGTGTCGTCGACTACTCGCATCAGTTTCACGGCACCACCGCCGCCACACTCACCCACGGTGAGGGCTGGCACTTTCTCCAGATCGGCAAGTATCTCGAACGAGCCGACAGCACTTCCCGCATCCTGGATCTGAAGTATCACATCCTGCTGCCGCGAGGCGAAGAGGTCGGCGGCAACGTCGACACCGTGCAATGGCAGGCCGTGCTCAAATCCTGCAGCGCTTTCGAGGCCTATCGGAAAATCCACACCGGCCAGGTCAACCCTTGGAAGGTCGCGGAATTCATCATCCTGCATGACAGCTTCCCTCGGTCCATTCGCTTTTGTGTCGAAGGCGTGGACGCCGCGCTGCATCGCATTTCCGGTTGCGACCGCGTCCATTTCACGAACGACGCGGAATGCCTTTCCGGACGGCTCTGCTCCGATCTCAACTACGCGAGGATCAGCGAGATTTTCAAGATGGGCCTGCACCAGTATCTCGACGCCATTCAATTACGGCTGATCGAGATCAGTTCGGCCATGCACAAGGAATATTGCGAGTGGATGGAGCCCACACCCGAGCAGTCGCAATCGCAAAGGCAGAGCTGAGGGCGATCGTCCACGCCCGCCAATCTGTGGATGCCAGTGGGGAAGTATGAGCCGAAGTCGTGGTATTGCACTTTGCGGCATCTGGTAACACCGTTCCGCGTATGACGACGATCACCTGCAAGGTCCCGGAGAAACTCGCCGCGCGACTCGACGCCATGGCGCGTTCCGAACGCCGTTCGAAGTCGTCCTTGGTTCGTGAAGCCCTCGAGGCGCGAGTCAAAATCAAACGCCGCCCCGGCTCGGTGGCAGCTTTTGATCTCGTCAAACATTTGTGCGGTTCATTGAAAGGCGGTTCATCCGACCTTGTGACCAACCCGGAGCACATGAAGGGTTTCGGTGACTAGATTTGCCCATGTCCCTGGCTGACGCCTGTCTCGTTCGTCTCGCCGAGCTGAATCCGGCTGCGAGCGTCTTCACGCTCGACGCCCATTTCCGTGTCTATCGGAAGAATGGCCGGCAACAAATCCCGGTCGCCATGCCCTGAATGAGCCGACGCTCGCGGTTTTCAAGGATGCCGCCTGGGAGGGGAAGGCCTCTGGAAAAAAGTCGCCTGCGCTCCCCACGAATCCGCGTATCGTCCTCTCTGTACAGAGGCGCGAATTTCTTTTGACAGCGAAACCGCCTTTGCTACTTTGCCCGCCCGCTCTTCGTCTAGAAATTGCGAACGCCTGACCTGCTAGCGACCTTTGGATCGCTGCGGGACGGGCTTTTTCACTCTCGAAATGGAGGGACGGGCGGTGATCCATAAATCTCCGATTTTAACTCACTGGATGTAGTCGCCTGCGTAGCTCAGTTGGTAGAGCACGTCCTTGGTAAGGACGAGGTCACCGGTTCAATCCCGGTCGCAGGCTCCATCCGGCAGATTTTAATAGCAACCAAAACCAACAAACCAAAAAACCTCCACTGACCTTATGGCTAAGGCTCAATTCGAACGCAATAAACCGCACGTGAACGTTGGCACCATCGGCCACGTTGACCATGGCAAGACCACGCTCACGGCGGCCATCACCACGATTCTTTCCAAGAAGGGCTACGCTGAGGCCAAGGCCTATGCCGACATCGACGCCGCTCCCGAGGAGAAGGAGCGCGGCATCACGATCAACACCGCCCACGTCGAGTATCAGACCGACAAGCGCCACTACGCGCACGTCGACTGCCCCGGCCACGCTGACTATGTGAAGAACATGATCACCGGCGCCGCCCAGATGGACGGTGCGATCCTCGTCGTTTCCGCCGCGGACGGCCCCATGCCGCAGACCCGTGAGCACATCCTTCTCGCCCGCCAGGTCGGCGTGCCCGCGCTCGTCGTTTTCATGAACAAGTGCGACATGGTCGACGATCCGGAACTCCTCGACCTCGTCGAAATGGAAGTCCGCGATCTGCTCACCCAGTACGAATTCCCGGGCGACAAGATTCCGATCGTCAAGGGCAGCGCCGTCAAGGCCCTGGCCGCCGCCGATCCGAACCACGCCGACGCCAAGTGCATTCTCGAACTGATGGATGCGGTCGACGAATACATCCCGGTGCCCGAGCGCCCGGTCGACCAGCCGTTCCTCATGCCGGTCGAAGACGTCTTCAACATTGAAGGTCGTGGCACCGTCGCCACCGGCCGTGTCGAGCGTGGCGTCCTCAAGAAGATGGAGGAAGTCGAACTCGTCGGCATCCGGCCCACGGCCAAGACGACCGTGACCGACATCGAAATGTTCCGCAAGCTCCTCGACGAGGCGCGCGCCGGTGACAACGTCGGTCTGCTCCTCCGCGGCACCAAGAAGGATGACGTGGAGCGCGGCATGGTCATCGCCAAGCCCGGCTCGATCAAGCCGCACACGAAGTTCAAGGCCGAGATCTACGTTCTGTCCAAGGAAGAGGGCGGCCGTCACACGCCGTTCTTTACCAACTACCGCCCGCAGTTCTATTTCCGCACCACGGACGTGACCGGTTCGGTCAAGCTCGCCGAGGGCGTGGAAATGGTCATGCCTGGTGACAACGTCTCGATCGAAGTCGAGCTCATCACCCCGGTCGCCATGGAAAAGACCATGCGTTTCGCCGTCCGCGAAGGCGGCAAGACCGTCGGTGCTGGACGTATCTCGGAAATCATCGGTTAATCAAGGGCGGCATCAGCCGCCTTCCTGATCTCACTCTTCATCCCCTCCGGTCGAAAGGCCGGAGGGGGCAGGAAACTGAAATCCAGGATCCACCCGTCAAATCACGAAAAGTCACTTACGGCAGTAGCTCAACTGGTAGAGCAGCGGTCTCCAAAACCGCCGGTTGGGGGTTCGATTCCCTCCTGCCGTGCTCCTGCACCTCACATTTAACATTTAGGATTTAGCATTTCCCTCTCCGTTTACCGGTCGCGCTAATTCCAAACTGTTAATTCTTAAATCCTAAATCCTAAATTTTCCCGATGCTCGGTTCCAAACAGTCTTCCTTCATCAGCGAGGTCAAAGTCGAACTCCAGAAAGCTTCCTGGCCTTGGGAGCCCAAGGAAAAAGGGATGAAGAAGTACAAGGAGCTCGTGGATTCGACGATCATCGTCTGTATCGCCATGTTGCTCCTGAGCGGATATATCGCCGGCTGGGAATTCATCCTTCAAACGATCGTCGGTTTCGTCACCAAATCGGCCCGCTAACCCCCATGACCGAAGAAGAAAAACGCGCCCAATGGTTTGCCGTCCAGGTCCTGGCCGGACAGGAGAACAAGGTTCTCGACAACCTCACCAAGCGCATCAAGACCGAAGAAATGGTCGACTACGTCTACGACGTTATCGTCCCCACGGAGCGCGTCTCCGAAGTGAAGCGCGGCAAGAAGACCGAGACAGTCCGCAAGCTCATGCCCGGCTACGTCCTGGTGAACATGTGGCTTCTGGACGAGAACCGTCAACCCGTCGACCGCACGTGGTATTTCATTCGCGAAACCACTGGCGTCATCGGCTTTGCCGGCAACAAGGAAAAGCCCATCCCGATGCGTCCCTCCGAGGTCGACGCCATCATTGCCCAGGTCCGTGGGTCTGAGGAAAAGGCCAAGCCGAAGATCGAGTTCAGCGTCGGCGAAGTCGTCAAGGTTTCCGATGGCGCGTTCCAGAACCAGAGCGGCACGGTCACCGAAATCGACCCCGAACGGGGCAAGATCCGCGTCAGCATTTCCATTTTTGGCCGCGAAGCCATTGCCGAACTCGAATACTGGCAAATCGAACGAGCCTGACCACAACTCCCAACTATCAACCACCAACTCTCCTAGCACATGGCTAAAGAAATCGTCGGACAAATCAAACTGCAAATCCCGGCCGGACAGGCCAACCCCGCGCCTCCGGTCGGTCCCGCACTCGGCCAGCAGGGCGTCAACATCATGGCTTTCTGCAAGGAGTTCAACGCCGCCACGCAGAAGCAGGCCGGCGACATCCTTCCGGTCGTCATCACCGTCTACAAGGACAAGAGCTTTACCTTCATCACCAAGAGCCCGCCGGCTTCGGTTCTGATCAAGAAAGTCGCCAACATCGCTGCCGGTTCCAAGGAACCGAACAAGCAGAAGGTCGGCAAGCTTACGAAGAAGCAGGTCCAGGACATCGTGAAGATCAAGATGAAGGATCTCAACGCCCGCACCGAGGAAGCCGCCTACCGGATCATCGCCGGCACCGCCCGTCAGATGGGCGTCGAAGTCGAGCCGCAAGGCTAAGAGGCGAGCTCTTCGTTGAGAGCTGGTTTTAGCCCGCTCGAAATTCAAAAAATTCCAGACCGGTTACCGCGAGGTAGCCGGTCTTTTCTTTGGTCAAGCTTCGGTGAGTCAAGGCGGTAACTGTCAATCGGCTCAAAAAAACTCGAGCCGTTACTCCGACTTCGCGGCGGCGAATTTCAAGAGGCGGAAAAAGACGAAATCCACCGCGGGCATGCCGTGCCGATCAAACATGGTGAAGATGAAAGACGCGTCGGCGTTGGCGAGGTCCGCCTTTTCCACGGTGAATTCGCAGACGAGGGAATGTTCGCTTTTCTCCAGATTGAGCCGGCGTGTGTCCCCGACGGACTCCGACCGATGCGAGGCATCCTGGCTGATGGTGACGATGCCTAAGAGGGCGTCTAAAAAGTAAGTTACGGCCCAGCCCGAAGGGCTGACGGACTGTAGCCGGGGGTAACACCCCCGGAGGCGACACCTACACAACGGATGCACCCCGAAGGGTGTGCCGGAGTCGCTTTCCAGGGGTAATTTCCAGCACCCCGGCCGGGGTGCGTGAGTTATTTTTTGGGGGTGCATTCCGGGGGTGTTACCCCCGGCTACGGTCCGGCAAGCCTCCGGCTTGACCCCTGCGCACTTACTTTTTAGACGCCCTCTAAGCTGGCATGATCGAAATGGGGATCGAATTTGTCTGCGGCGCGAGAAATCACGACGTGAAACCGCACAGCCCCATTGGGCAGAGGCTTGGCGGTAATGGTGAACGCGTGTCCATACATATCCTGCTCCCCGCTGGCTTTCAACTCGCTGAGGGTGCCCGTAGCCCGGCCGATGCTCCCGCAGGCCACGCCAAAAATGATGACCAACAGAAGGGCAGCCGCTTTCATCGAGCCCACACAAGATGCGGCCCCGGCTACATTCCCATTGACCGCGCCTTTGACGAGCAGGACATCAATCTCAACGACTGGGCCTGGACGCCGCCAGGCAGCGAAGCGGTCATGAAAACCGCGATTCGCGAAGTACTGAAATGATGTGGCGTGGGACCTTGCTTGTTTTTTTGACCCGCGAAGGCGTTGGGCGGATGATGGCGGCCCTATGAAAACCAATTCTTCCATCGATAAGAATACTGGGAACGACAGGAAAATCGTCGTCATTGGTGGCAGTGGATTGATCGGGAAAAAGGTGGTGAAGAACCTGCGCGAGCAGGGCTACGAGGTGTTGGCGGCGTCACCCTCTTCGGGCGTGAACGCGGTGACCGGCGAGGGGTTGACGGAGGCGCTGGCCGGCGCCCGAGTGGTCGTCGATGTCGCGAATGCTCCCGTTTGGGAGGACAGCGCGGTCCTGGAATTCTTCGAGAAGTCGGGCCGCAATCTGCTGGCTGCGGAAGCCGCCGCAGGTGTCAGACACCACGTGGCGCTGTCGGTGGTCGGCACCGAACGCCTGCTGGGCAGCGGCTATTTTCGGGCAAAGATGGCTCAGGAAGCTTTGATTCAGGCTTCCTCGATTCCCTACACCATCGTTCGCGCCACGCAGTTCTTCGAGTTCGTGGGGGGGATCGCCCAGTCGGCAACGGAGGGGCAGACGGTGCGGTTGCCGCCGGTGCTGATGCAACCCATGGCGGCAAATGACGTCGCTGCCTTCGTGGCCGAAGCGGCCGTCGCCCAACCCGCGAATGGGATGATCGAGGTGGCCGGCCCCGAACCGATCGGCATCGACGAGATTGTCCGAAAATTCCTGCGGGCCAACCACGATGCGCGAACCGTGACCACGGACCCCCGGGCCACGTACTTCGGCATTGCGGTGAACGATCAAAGCCTGACGCCGGGGAATCAATCGCGGTTTGGCCCGACGCATTTTGAGGATTGGCTGAAAAACTCGAATTAACCAGGAAAGCCCCGCCCGGCCGGATCGGTGTGCGCGAATGACGTCATGCGCGTTATGGTGACGCTGCGTGCCGCCGCCGCGGTAGACCGGGAAATGAATACCGCTAAGTGGTGGTGTTGAGTGCGACCGGGACCGATGAGGCTTGACGGGCTTTCGGCCAAAAATGATCGGTGAACAATCGTTTTAAAAAAAGCTCGTTTTGTTTGCGAGGCTACCTTATTTTCGCGCCCCGCTGGCCCGCTCGCCCGAAGAGCGTGGACGCAATCTCCCGACGATCACTCAACCCATCGAACTTCATCTATGGCACTCCCGACCAAAGCCCAATGGACCACTCTCAAGAACAACGCCGGCATTGCAAAGGCACCGTGGTGGAAGCCGGCCGATGCCGCCGTCGGTCCCGCCCTCGGCAAACTCGAAACCGCCAAGGCCGCGTGGAAAGCCAATAAAAACCTCGATAACGTCCGCAATTATCTGGGCGCGCTGGCCAAGGTCCATGAGGCCTTTACCAAATTCCTGAACAAGAAAGATCTGGCCAACCTCGGTCCGCTGAAAAACCAGATCGAAGGCTGGATCAACGAAGTCGCGACCAAACACGAAAGTCTCAAGACCAAGGTTCCTGCCTTGAAAGAGGTGAATCGCCAGGAGTTGGAAAACATTCTCGATACGTTCTGAGGCGGGGGCTTCTGAACGCGATGGGCTGTGGAAAAGCCGCCGCCGGTCGCGAAAAAGGCGTTGACAGGCCGGTGTAGTCCGCTATTTTTCGCGCCCCACTTCCATTCCGGAGGTGGGATTTAACTTACTAACGCAGGAGAGCCTTTAGACTCGTTTGAACTGCACCCCTTATGTCCACCAAACGCAGCAAACGTTACCGCGCCGCCTCCGAAAAGGTCGACGCGAAAAAGAGCTATCCGCTCGCTGAGGCCGTTTCCGTCCTCAAGTCCCTCCCGCCGACGAAGTTCGACCAGACGGTCACCCTGAGCTTCCGGCTCGGCGTCGATCCCAAGCAGAGCGACCAGATGGTTCGCGGCACCACCCCGCTCCCGCATGGTTCGGGCAAGAACGTTCGCGTGCTCGTCTTCGCCGAAGGCCAGGCGGCCACGGCGGCCCGGGAAGCCGGCGCCGAATACGTCGGTTACAAAGACGTCATCGAAAAAGTCACCGGCGGTTTTCAGGATTTCGACGTGGCCATCGCTACGCCCGCCGCGATGGCGGAAGTCCGCAAGCTCGGCAAGGTCCTCGGCCCGCGCGGCCTCATGCCGAACCCGAAGACCGGCACCGTGACCGACGACACCGCCAAGGCGGTGAAGGAAGTGAAAGCCGGCCGTGTGGAATTCAAGCTCGACAAGAACGGCAACATCGCCGTGCCCGTCGGCAAGTTTTCTTTTGAACCCAAGGCGCTGGTCGAGAACGGCACGACCGTCATCGAAGCTGTCGTCAAGGCCCGTCCGGCGTCCGCCAAGGGCGTTTTCGTCGAGAACGTCACCCTCTGCGCCACCATGTCGCCCGGCCTCAAGGTCGATGCGTCCTCTTTCCTGAAATTCTAAGGCAGTCGAGAAAGCAACTCTCAACTCTCAACCACCAACTTCCCTCGCCCATGCCTCATCCAGCCAAAGCGACCATCGTCGAAGATCTCCAGAAGAAGCTCAACTCTTCGCCCTTCCTTTTCGTCGCCGACTATACCGGCCTGAAGGTCGACCAGTTTGCCGAACTGCGGAACCGCCTCCACAGCTCCGGCGCCCGCTGCCACGTCGTCAAGAACACCTTCCTGCGCCGCGCCGCCAAGGAAGCCGGTCTCCCCGAGCTCGCCGAACTCAAGGGCCAGACGGCCATCATTGTCGGTGACAAAGACGTCGCCGCCGCCGCCAAGGTGCTGAAAACCTTCAGCGCCGAGTTCAAGAAGCCGGAAGTCAAGACCGGTATCGTGGACAAGATCGTCGTCAGCACCGAGCAGATCAAAGCCATCGCCGACCTCCCGTCGCGCGAAGTGCTCCTCGCGACCCTCCTCGGCGTCCTCAACGCCCCGGCGAGCAAACTCGTCCGCGTGCTCAACGAACCGGCCTCCTCGCTCGCCCGTCTTCTCAAGGCCAAGGCCGAGAAGGATGGCGCATCGTCTGCCGAAGCTGCTCCCGCAGCGGAGGCTCCGGCCGCTGAGGCTGCTCCGGCAGTGGAAGCCGCTCCGGCAGCAGAAGCTCCCGCACCCGACGCTCCCGCAGTATGATTTCTTACTCTTACTCTTAATCGTAATCTTAATCTTCCCACCCCGCGTCCGAAGGCGGGGATTAAGATTAAGAGTAAGATTAAGATTAAGAGACCAGACCACTTTTCCGGTGCCAGCCGGGAAAACCCGCGCGTGCCGCAATTGGCGCGCGCACCTTAACAAACAACCAATGGTTCCTCGTCGGAACGGCGGCTGCCGCTCTCAAATCGCCCGAAGCTTCGGGTGGCGACGATACCGATAAAACATATGGCTGATACCAATACGTTAGTCGAACAGCTCAGCGGCCTGACCGTCCTGGAAGTCGCTGATCTCGTCAAGAAACTCGAAGACAAGTGGGGCGTGAGCGCCGCTGCTCCGGTCGCCGTCGCGGCGGCTGGCCCGGCTGCTGCTGCCGCTGCTCCCGTGGAAGAGAAGACCGCCTTCGACGTCATCCTCAAGGCTGCCGATGCCGCCAAGAAGATTGCGATCATCAAGGAAGTCCGCGCCGCGGTTCCCGGTCTCGGCCTCGCCGAAGCCAAGGCCCTCGTCGAAGGCGCCCCGAAGACCGTCAAGGAAGGCGTCACCAAGGACGAAGCTGCCGAGATCAAGAAGAAGATCGAAGCGGCCGGCGGTACCGTCGAGATCAAGTAAGCTGTCCGGACCTGGAGCGTTTCGCGCTTTCGATAAAGCGTTTCGCGCTTCAGTCCAACGACAAGCCCTTTTGCAAATCGCCGTCTGGGAAACCAGGCGGCGATTTCGCTTTTGAAGTGACAGGATCCAGAATGCGTGCGGTCAGCGAAGTCCAAAACGGAGAGCGGGCTTTCCAGCCCGCTGTATCCAAGCCGTTCAGATGAACGGCCGATTGCGTTGCATCCGTGTGGCTACCCTGACAGACGGTGACAAGGATCAAACGCGGTGAGCATCGCCGTCGGCAAATGCGGTCTCGCGTAATTGCTCGGAATTAAGGCCCTTCCAGCCAACGTGACTGGACGTCGGCGGCTTCCATGTGACGTCGGGCGCAACCGTCTTTTCCGGATAGACCTGAAGGAGCAATTCGGCCCCGCGCCGAAACGTTTCAGCGAGCGACCACTCGCGGAGGTCAGCGAATTCCCGAACTCGCCGCGAAAGCTCTTCAGGCACGCGAATCTGCGTCTTTCTCATGCTGACGAACCTTTGCCTCCGTTCAGCCGATGTCAATCGGTGGAGTAGGGAAGAAGAAAGGCACCCTTGGGTGGTGCTGGGCGACCTGGAGGTCGCCCCTCCCACATGTCCCGATGCGGGACGAAACATGAGAATTGAGGGCTAAGGCGGTTTAAACAAGACTATAACTGCGCTTCAGGTCGCGCGGAGCGCTTCCGGGGAGCGCACCTCGTCCCGAGTGCTGGCGAAGGCGTCTCGCCTTCGCGGACTTGGAAATGCTGAGGAAGAAGTTCGTTTCGGCGGGACGCCGAAACCAGCACTCGGGAGGCACGGTGCCAGAGGATGGGTTACACATTTGGCCAGAGGATGGGTTCCAGTTTTTGGCCAGAGGATGGGTTACACATTGGGTTGAGGATGGGTTGGTGGAGCGTAGGCGCAGGGGCG
>DASYAY010000005.1:0-5233 GCA_036501065.1 Chthoniobacter sp.
CCAGTGCGGCACGTGCTCACTCTTCGGCCTCCGCCGCTGTGGTGGCTACCCGCAGCGGCGGTTTCTTTTTACTCCCGCGCCAGGCACAAGCCCAGCGAGGAACAAAGAGCGCTCTTCAACATACAAGTGCGGCGCTGCTGCTCCGCTTTCGGAATTTCTGCGGGCACAATCCCGCCGCGCAGCGTTCGTGCGTTCCAATCAAGAGCGGAGACGCCCGCTTTTTTGAGCTAAGAAAAAACTGGTGAGTTCCTCCTCCAAGCTGCACGTCCCATAGATCCATCCCCACATGCCCCTCTCGAAATTCGCCTTCATTCTCGCGCTCACCGCTTCATTTGCTTTCGCTCTGCCCTCGTTTGCCGCCCCGCCGGATCTTTCAAAAGTCACCTCGCAGGCGGACCTGGACGCAGTCGTGGCCAAAACCTCCGATCCGGTGCTGAAGCGCGCGTTGCAGGAGCACGCGAAAGACATTCTCGCCGCTGCCGCGCAGGCGCCGCACGTCGAAGTGGTCGCGCGCACGGTCGAAGGGGCGCGGGGCAAAGTCGAGCGCGTGAACACCACGCCCGAAGCACTCGCCAAAGCCGCCGGCGGGCCGATCGCGGTCTTCGACACCTTGAAACTCGTCGACCTCCAGGTTCCCGGCGTCGGCCCGCACGACAAGCGCGAGAACGATCCCTATGACGCCGCCTTTTTCGAACATGTCGGCCACCTCACTTCCTTGGAATCGCTGAACATCATTTCCACCAAATTCAATGACGACTGGATCGCGCCGATCGGCCAACTGACGACGCTGAAGAAATTGAGTTGCACCAACAACGGCAAGCTCACCGATGCGGGCATGGAAAAGCTCGCCGGGTTGACCAACCTCGAAACCTTCGGCTTCGTCGGCACCGCGATCACGGGACGCGCCTACGCCAAATTCATCGGCTGGACCAAGTGCACCCACGTCAGCCATCGCGGCAGCAGCATCGATGATGAAGGGCTGAAGGAACTTTGCGACCATCTCCCGAATCTCGAAAGCCTCAGCCTCGCCCACGCCAAGTTTACCGATGCCGGCGCTCCCAACCTGGCCAAGCTCACCAAGCTCAAGAATCTCGAACTCGGCGCGCACGCCACGGCCGCCGCCTTGAAAAATCTCGTGGGTTTACCTCTGGAGTACCTGCAGCTCGGCGAAGGTTTCAGCGGACCCGATAGCATTGCCGCGATCAAACCGATCTCGACCTTGAAACGCCTGACGCTGACCGATTGCAAGACGCTCGACGATGCCGGGCTCAAGCTCGTGGCCGATCTCAAGCAACTCCAGCAACTCGAACTGGGCAGCCTCGAATTGCCCGACGAGCGGCTGCCGCAACTCCAGTCATTCGCCTTTCTCAAGGAGCTCAAGCTCATCCACCGTCCGCAGGGTTATCCGCCGGAAACCCAGGCGAAAATCAAGGCGCTGCTCCCGAAGGTGGATGTGAAGTTTCAGTAGCCCGCAGCTTCTCCAGGAAGGCCCCGGTGAGCCGGATGATTTCGTCGGCCTTTTCATCCATCGCGAAATGCCCGGCATCCAGGATGTGCACCTCGGCGCTGGGAACGTCTCGTCGGTAGGCTTCGGCGCCGGCCACCGCGAAGGACGGATCGTACCGTCCCCACACGACGAGCATGTGGGGCTGATGATCGCGGAGCCACTTCTGCCATCGCGGGTAGGACTCGACGTTGTGTTGGTAATCAAAAAATAGGTCGGTTTGGATATCGACCTGTCCGGGCTGATTCAGGAAATAGTATTCGTCCTGCCAGGTGTCGGGATTGATTTTCTCCGGCGCCGGCGAAGTGCCCACGTGCCGCTGCCGGGTGGCCTCCAGTGAAATGAAATTCTTGCGCATCGCCGCCTCGTGTCCTGCACGGTCTTTCCAAAACTGGCGCCGCACTTCCCAAAGCGGCGACAACCCTTCTTCATGCGAAACCGCATTTTGAATGATGATCGCTTCCACTTTTTCCGGATGCGCCATCGCCATGCGCATGCCAATCGGGCCGCCGTAGTCCTGCAAAAACAAGGTGTACCGATCGAGATGCAACGCGCTCGCAAAGTCTTCCATGACCTGCGTGAGGTGATCGAAAGTGTAGGGGAAGACCTTCGGATCGGGCCACGAGGAATGACCGAAGCCGGGATAGTCCGGCGCAATGAGGTGGTATTTGGCGCTGAGCGCAGATTCGAAGAGCGGCTGATACATCCGCGACGACGACGGAAACCCATGCAAAAGGAAGAGCAGGGGAGCGTCTTTCGGGCCGGCTTCCCGATAGAAAATGTCGAGACCATCGACGCGCACGGTGTGATACGAAACCTCACCATGATCCGCGGCGTGACATAGCCCCACCGCCGCAGAGGCTAAAAGAGCACCGGCCTGAACGACGCCTTTCTTCATGGCGGGACAGTCGGTTCCACGCGTTGTCCAAGCAAGTTGAAAACCCGGGGCACCCCGATGCACGTCGCTGGATGAAAGGTCGCAGCGGGAATCCGAAACGGAGAGCGGGCTTTCCTGCCCGCTGCCTCGTCGGTACGCGCGACAATGGCAGACGGGCTCTGGCATCAGCGCGAGCGAGGTATTTGGGTACAGCGGGCTGGAAAGCCCGCTCTCCGTTTCGGATTCCCGTTTCGCGCGATCCGCGTGCCTGCGAAAACAGAGAATTGTCCGCCTAAGACTCGATCTCAGAGACGGTACTTATTTTAGCCAGCTTCCGTTCCGACCGTCCATCGTGCGATCTTTCACCCACCAACGCCGTCTTCTCGCCCACGCGATTCTCCTCGCGCCGGTGGCATTTTTGGTTCCGGCCACGCACTCTTTCGCCATCGGCGATCTCACGGAGCAATTCGAGAAACAAGTCCGCCCGGTCCTCGAGGAAAGCTGCTTCAAATGCCACGGGCCGGACAAGCAGAAGGGCGGCCTGCGCCTCGACCGAAAGGCGGACATGATGAGCGGCGGCGATTCCGGCGAACCGGCCATCACCCCAGGCAAAAGCGCCGACAGCGCGCTCGTCGAGCGGATCAAGTCCGCCAGTTCCGACGACATGATGCCGCCGAAAGGTGAACGGCTGAAGCCCGAGCAAATCGCGGCTATCGAGCGCTGGATCGACAACGGTGCCCACTGGCTTTCGTCGGGCGAACCGGAGCCGGCCAACGCCGCCGCCAAAGGCGCCATCGTGAATGGGATGACCATTACCGACAAGGATCGCCAGTTCTGGTCGTTCCAGCCGCCGAAACGTTCGCAGCCTGTCCTCAAGGAACTCATCGACTGGCCGCGCCAGCCGCTCGACTATTTCATCGCCGCCGGCCTGGAGAAAAACGGACTGCAGCCCTCGCCCGAAGCTTCGCGACCGGTGCTCATCCGCCGGTTGACCTATGACATCACCGGAATGCCGCCGACGCCGGAGGAAGTCGACGCCTTCGTCGCGGATGACGAGTCCGGCGCCGTCGAGCGCGTGGTCGAGCGTCTCCTCGCGTCGCCGCGCTTTGGCGAGCGCATGGCCAGCCTCTGGCTGCCGCTGGCACGGTTCGCCGAAGATCAGGCCCACCAGGTGGGGAACGACGTGCGCTTCTTTTACCCGAACGCCTACCACTATCGCGCCTGGGTCATCGACGCCTTCAATCGCGATCTGCCCTACGATCAATTCGTCAAGCTCCAGCTCGCCGCCGATTGCATCCCTGGCACCGATAAGTCCGATATGGCGGCGCTCGGTTTCATCGGACTGGGGCCGAAGTATTACAACCGCGGCCGATTGGACGTCATGGCCGAGGAATGGGCGGACCGCGTGGACACCACCTGCCGCACGATGCTCGGCCTCACCGTCGCTTGCGCTCGCTGCCACGATCACAAATTCGACCCCATCTCGATGCGCGATTACTACGCGCTGGCCGGCGTCTTCGCCAGCACCTCGATGGTCAACAAGACCGCCGACGGGCAGGTGCTGAAAGAGGAGAAAAAGGAGAAGGGCAAGCCCAAGCCCGAAGTGGATCCCGCCGTGCTTCATATCGTGGAGGACGCGGCGAAGCCGCAAAATCTCAACGTCTTTCTGCGCGGCAACGTCGAGAACAAAGGCCCGGTCGTGGAACGCCGCTTCCTCGAGGTCCTCAGCCCGCAGGGCGCGGCTCCATTTACCGAGGGCAGCGGCCGGCGCGAACTCGCCGAGCGCATCGCCAGCCCCGACAATCCGCTCACCGCCCGCGTCTTCGTCAACCGCGTGTGGGGACTCTTTTTCGGCAAGCCGCTCGTTTCCACACCGAGTAACTTCGGCCATTCCGGCGCCGCTCCGGCCAATCCCGAGTTACTCGACGACTTAGCCCGGCGGTTCATGGACAATGGCTGGTCGGTGAAGTGGCTTGCCCGCGAAATCGCCTCCTCGGCGACCTATCGCCAGACCTCCGAGTGCGATCCCGCGCGCTTCAGCCGCGACCCGGAAAACAAGCTCCTCTCGCGCATGAACCGGCGCCGCCTCACCTTCGAGCAATGGCGCGATTCCGTTCTCGTCGACAGCGGCGACCTCATCGAAGCGCTCGGCGCGAAGTCCGTGAACATCGACGATCCCGACACCCGTTGCCGCACCGTCTACGCCCGCGTCAGCCGCCTCAAGCTGGCCGACGAACTCATGCGCTTCGATTATCCCGACGCCAATGTGCACGCGGAAAAGCGCTCGGTCACCATCACGCCGATGCAAAAGCTGTTCATGCTCAACAGCCCCTTCATCCTCGGTCACGCCGCGGATTTCGCGGCTCTCCTCCAAGGCGGCGCCGAAGACGACCCCACGCGCGTCACCAACGCCTACCGCTTGCTCTTCGCCCGCGACCCCGACGACACCGAACTGGCCCTCGCCGCCGATTTTCTCCGCCGCCCCGCGCCTGCTTCCGGCACCACGCGCTGGGAGCAGTATGCCCAGATGCTCCTCATCTCGAATGAAATGCTCTATGTGGACTGAACAGGGAACAAGGGAGGAATATCCAACATCCAATGACGCGCCCGCAAACACTCCCGCCATGCGAAGTGAAATTGCCGGCGACCGCCGTCGCCGCCCTGCGGGGCAGACTTCCTCTGGCCTCTCGCTCCGCTCGAGTTCGCTCCTTAGTGCGTTCCCAAGTGCAGAGACTGTGTGAAAAGTCGGCGGTGCTTATGCAAGTCATTGATGAACTTTTGTAAGTCATCGAAAGTTCGTCGGCGAAACTCGATTTTTCGGGCTTTTCACACAAACTCTCAACTTGGGAACG
>DASYAY010000006.1:0-10976 GCA_036501065.1 Chthoniobacter sp.
AAGGCCGCGACACGCGTGATGCACCATCACCCTTTTCCCACCGGTCATCGTCTTTCAGGGCGAAATCGGCTTGCGCCCCTTTGGGGCTGGGTATCGGTGATGCCATGACCCAGCCCGTTGGTGCTCGCCCGCCCGCCAGCCAGCCTCCCTATTCCCCTCCGCCTCCTCGCTGGGCTAAGGAATGGCGGGCCTTCGGCCCTGGAGCGTGTCTGATACCAACGAACCTCCGGCTTGTTTATCCGGAAACGTTTTTCGGCATTTGCTCTAAATCCTCAAGGCGAGACAAAGGCACAGATCCCGCATTCCGAGCCCCCCACCCGCCCCAAAAAAGTCCCTATCGTTCCCATCTCGGACGTGATTCTCTTTTAGGCTCGTCCAGCGCCCGAATCATGTCGCTCCCACCCCTCCCCAGAATCCACCCCACCCCGCTCCTGGCGGCCGTGGCCGTGGCCGTGCTCTGCGGAATCGCCATGGCCACTCCCTCCCGCGCCGCCGCCAACGACGATCCCGTCCTCTTCCGTCGCGATGTCATGGCTGTCATCTCCAAGGCCGGCTGCAACGCCGGCAGCTGCCACGGCAACGCCACCGGCAAAGGCGGCTTCAAGCTCTCCCTGCGCGGCCAGGACCCCGATCTCGACTGGCAGGCCCTCACTCGCGACCAGGCCGGCCGCCGGGTCAACCTCATCCAGCCGGAAAACAGCCTCATCCTTCTCAAGCCCACCGCCATGCTCGCCCACGAGGGCGGACAACGCTTCAACGCCGCCTCCCCCGAGTACGCCATCCTCCTCCGCTGGCTGCGCGATGGCGCGAAAGATTCCGGCGCCAACGCTCCCAAGCTCGCTAGGCTCGACGTCCAGATCCCCGATCACGTCATCATCGAGCCCGCGACCAGCGTGAAGCTCCACGTCACCGCCCGGTTCGCCGACGGCGCCCAGCGCGATGTCACCCGCTTCGCCGTCTACGAGCCGAACAACCAACTCGTCAAAGTCTCCACCGATGGCCTTGTCACCCGCGACCAGGCCGGTGAAACCACCATCCTCGTCCGCTACCTCAGCAAACAGGTCGCCGTCCCCATCGCCTTCATTCCGGCGCGCCCCGATTTCGTCTGGAGCAATCCGCCGACCAATAACGTCATCGACGAACAGGTCTTCAAGAAGCTGCGTCTCCTGCGCATGAATCCGTCGAACCTCTGCTCCGACGCCATCTTCATCCGCCGCGCCTACCTCGATCTGCTTGGCTTTGTCCCCGACGCCCCGTCCGCCCGGGCCTTCATCGACGACCCGTCGCCCGACAAACGCGCGAAACTCATCGACAGCCTGCTCCAGCGCCCGGAGTACGCGGATTTCTGGGCCTTGAAATGGGCCGACCTGCTGAAGATCGAACAGCGCCAGCTCGACTACGACGGCATGCAGGTCTTCCACGACTGGATTCGCGAGAGCATTGCGAAGAACAAGCCGCTCGATCAATTCGCCAAGGAGATCATCGCCGCCCGCGGCAGCACCCTGCAAAACCCGCCGGCCAACTGGTGGCGGGCCAATCGCGATCCCGTGAGCCGGGCGGAAAACACCGCCCGCGTCTTCCTCGGCCTCCAGCTCAAGTGCGCCCAGTGCCATAACCATCCCTTCGAGCGCTGGACCCAGGACGATTACTACAATTGGGCCGACCTCTTCGCCCGCATCGACTACAAAGTCTCCGACGCCAAGCGCGCCGACAAAAACGACAAGAACGAGTTCAAGGGCGACCAGACCGTGCTCATCAAGCCCAAGGCCGTCTTCCTCAATCTCCGCACCGGCGACCCGGCCAAGCCACGCTTTCTCGGCATGACCGAAACCCCGCAAGTTTCCAAGGACCACGACGAACTGCTCGCCCTCGCCGATTGGCTGCCGCACAGCCCGATGTTCGCCCGCATGCAGGTCAATCGCGTGTGGTTCAATCTTCTCGGCCGCGGCATTGTCGACCCGGTCGATGACTTCCGCGCGAGCAACCCGCCCGCGCACCCGGAACTCCTCGAAAAACTGAGCAAAGATTTCGTCAGCCACGGCTACGATTTGCACTGGCTCATCCGCACGATCATGGCCTCGCGCATTTACCAACTCTCTGCGGTGCCCAACGCCAGCAACGCCGAGGACGAGGACAACAATTCCCACGCCAGTGTCCGCCGCCTGAGCGCCGAGCAAATGCTCGACTCCATCAGCGCCGTTCTCGCTACGCCCTTGCCGCTGGAAGACGTGCGGCCCGGAGTGACGCGCGTCGCCCAGGTCGCTGAAGGCCGCAAACATTACAAACCGCTGACCACGGACATCGACAAATTCGAAGCCACCTTCGGCAAACCCCCGCGCCTCATCGCCAGCGACTGCGAGCGCAGCAACGAAACCGCCCTACCCCAAGTCTTCCAACTCATCAGCGGCCCGCTGATCCAGCAGTTACTCACGCGTAAGGGTAACATCCTCGGACATCTGCTCGACAACGAAATGGACAACACCAAAGTCGTCGACCAGCTCTTCTGGCGCACTCTCTCCCGCGCGCCCACCACCGCTGAACTGAACCGTTGCACCGACCTCCTTGCATCCGCCAAAGACCGCCGCAAAGCGGCGGAGGACATCGGCTGGGCTTTGTTGAATTCGAAGGAGTTTGTCTTCCGGCAATAGGGTTATCACGCGCCAGGGTATGCCCGACTTTTAGGGCGGCAACGCTGCCAGCCATGATCAGCCGTTTCGCGACTCTCGTGGGATCCTCCAGTCAGATTCCGGCCTGAGCACCGGAGCACCCGAGCACCCGAGCACGGGAGCAGCACGATACCCGATACACCGAGCACCGCAAAATCGGGCTAAAACGTTCCACCCGAAAAGGTTCCATCTCCCCGAACGCAGTGTTTATATCAACTCAACTATTGAGTTGTGCTATCCGCTACACCTGCACCACACTCACGTTTCATGGGGTGCCCAGCTATCGCGGTTGGTTGTATATACATAAATCATTGTTTTTAAGCATCTTATGACGATAGTTACCGTAGAAATCAACCCGAAAAACCACCGATGCCAATTACACTGCCGAAAAACATCAAAATCGCTAATCAGCGGGTAGAACTGAGGGGCAAACTGTGGCCGGACGTCGCTGCAGAGCAACTCTGGAATCGTAAAACAAAAGACGGCTACACAAGCATCCCCCGAACGATGCCGTTGATACTCTCGATCATGGATTCCTTGTCCACGGGGAAGCCACTATCTGGCACCTATCTGGAATTATGGTGCAGAGCGTTCGACGAAATGATGGTCGATCTTTCAAATCACCAAGACCTTGCTTTCGCATCGGGTTTCGGTGGTCAACGGGCCAAGCAGACGTGGACGCAGAGAATTCAGGGCCTGGCCGATTTGGGATTCATCAAGCTGGCGGACGGATCCAGTGGCCCGTTGAGTCATGCGCTCATCCTGAATCCGTATTTGGTCGTCAAGTCGCTGAAGGCCAGTATCCCAAACGACCGGTACAACGCTCTTTTGGCGCGCGCGAACGCAATCGGGGCAAGCGACCTGTGAAAAAAAACATTTTGACAACGTAAAAGAGTCGTAACCGAGAATGAGCGGCGTAAAACCCAAATCAGCATACCTAGTGCTCCCCCTCCAGGTCGTGCAACGGGATGCAAAGAAGCTGCTCACGGCGCAGCAGCTTCGGGAGGGGATTGCGCTGGCCAGACGGTTGCGCCATTACCCCAACGTGCCGGAATTGAGCATCGAGCGGTGTGGCGATGGCATGGAACTGCGGCTCGAGTCGCCCGCCATCAATCCGCAAGGCTGGCTGCGAGCCATCTTTTGGGTGCACGAGAAGAGTCGGACGATCTTCATCGTGGATCTTTTCTGGAAGAAAACGAACAAGGTCTCGGTGGCCGATCTCCACCGCGCCAATCACCGGATTCGCCAACTCAAGGCTCAAATTCCATGAGTTTTGGCCATGTCTTTAACAGGAGAAGAATCGCCGCTTTCTGAAATTCAGGCCAACAATTCAGCCACATCCACACCAAAGGCCTTTGCCAACTTCTGCATCGTCTTCTGTTGTGGAGCGTGCTCTCCGGACTCAATTACTGCCACGTAGCTGCGGGCCAATCCCGATTTGCGCGCCACGGCTGCCTGGGTCGCGAGGCCCGCGCGCGCGCGGAGGACGAAGTATTTCTTGAGAAACGCCGCCATCTTCTTTTTTGCGGCGGCATCTGCCCGGGCGTAGGTGGGCTCAGATTCCTGCAATCGAGTGTCCCATTCCTCGACAGATTCCGTCGGCAATTTCGCCGGTTCGTTCGCACTGATCTCCTCAATCGTCCGCAGGATATTTTCCTTTTCCGCGGGGTCGCTTTCTCGTTCGTACTCGAAACAGAGCTCCACAATCGACGCGATGCGTTCCTTTTCCGACTCGCGGTGAGGGCCACGTTCAATCCGCTGCAAAGCAGCCCGTAATTGCGGCCGCTTCTTCAAGGTGCGTACCCCGAGGTGCTTCTCGGCGACTATTTCAAGGACACTCATTTAAGGCATTTTGGAGCAAAATCGAGCAATTTCCAGCTTTTCCGAAGCGAATCCAAACTTGGAGAGACGAGCCGTTTGGGAGAAATATCTCGATTCCTCGATGAAACCCAAAACCATTCTCCCCCGACGCGAATTCCTAATCACCTCCACACTCGCCCTCGGCGGCGCGTGCCTGGCTGCGGCTGCGCCCGAAACTCGGCTGCGAATCGGCTTTTCCGGGCTCAAGCATGGGCATGTTTACGCGGTGATGAAACTGGCGGCTGCAGATCCTCGCGTGACCATTGCCGCGATTGCCGATGACGATGAGCAGAATCGCAAGGAGGGCGAACGTATTTCCGGGGTTCCGGTGAAGTATGCCAACTATCACCAGATGCTCGAATCGGAGACGCTCGATGTGGTGGTGGTGTGCGAGGAATACGGGCGGCGCGGTGAGGCGGCGATCGCCGCGCTGGAGGCGGGCAAACATGTCTTTTCCGATAAGCCGCTCTGCACGCGTGCGGAGGAACTGGAGCGCATTGCCACGCTCGCCGCGGCGAAGCATCTCGAGGTGCATGTGGATTTCAGTCTTCGGCATTTTTGGGCGAAGGGCGCGGAGTTGCTGCAGCAGGGCGGGATCGGTGAGATCGTGAATTGCACTTTTGCCGGCCCGCATTCGCTGAATTACGAGCACCGGCCGAAATGGTATTTCGCGCCGGGGATGCATGGCGGCATCATCAACGACCTGATGGGGCATGGTGTGGACTTTGTGCAATGGATTGCCAAGCGGCCGTATGTCGAAGTGCTTTCAGGGGCGTGTGCGCGGGTTGCGTTTCCGCAACATCCCGACTTCGAAACCACTGGGGACGCTTTCTACCAACTCCAGGATGGGGCGACGGTTTTCGGTCATGTCGATTACCTGTCGCCCGCCGGCCATCCGGGCGGCTGGAAATGCAGCATCGTCGGCACCAAGGGCGACGCCACGGTCAATGATCACGATGGGTTCACGCTGCGGCCTTCCGGCGCGGCGGAGCGTCACCTCGAGGCGAAGGAATTGCGGGCGGAATCGCCCCATCCGTTCAAGGACTTCATTGCCTTGCTGGTGGAAGGCAAAGCGCCGTTGCGCACGACGGCGGAATCGTTGCATGTCTCCCAAGCGACGCTGCTCGCGCAAGTGGCCGCCGAGAGCGGCAAGAGCCATGTGCCGTTCCCGGCGCTGGCGTATCGTTTGCCATCCAAGGCTGGCTGACAAGGGATGAAGAGAACCGGGCGGTAACCGGCTGGAGGGCAATCGGAAGGAAGTGAGTTTACGCGGAGAACCTCGCAAGGCGGTGTCTTGCGAAAAGACCGACAAACGGTTAGGGTCGCGCACGTGACCACGACACTCGACGATATCCATCGCGATCCGACCATACTCGACCGGGCGATCCTGTGTCGGGAACGGCTCGACATACTGACCGAAGGTGAAGTGGCCGCGACGCTTTGGCCAAAAATTACACCTTCGCTCGAGGAGGCCAGGCGGCTAATGCGCGAACGTTTTTCCGCGCCGGATTGGCAGTTTAGCGTCGGCCATCCGATGAGCCGTGACGAGCGGAATGCCCGTGGCTGATAGCTTTCTAGACACGAACATCTTGCTCTAGGCGGTGAGCACTGACCCGATGGAGGCGGCCAAGACCGCAAAAGCGCGTGAACTGATCCAGTCAATCGATTGGGCCTGGTCCGCGCAAGTGGCGGCCGAGTTCGCACGGGCAAGCACTGCCGCGCGTCAATCCCATCCACTGACTCGGACGGAAGCGCGCCGCTGGATAGAACTGTGGATGGCTTTTCCGATGATCGCGGTCGATGGCGCGTTAGTGCTGGCGGCAATCGAAATTGCCGAACGGTTCCAGGTTTCGCATTTTGACGCACAAATCCTCGCAGCGGCACAGCGCCTCGGATGTGCGCGGGTTTATTCGGAAGATTTGAATCACGGACAGGATTACGGTGGTGTCCTGGTTTCGAATCCTTTTCGGCCAGCTTTGTAATTCCGCGACGGCTTCCACCCGGCGAAACAATTGATTCGCGCTTGTCTTGGAAGCCCCAGCTACCTCGTCGCAGCCCTCCGGATAGTTGTCGTTTACTTCACTCCGCTCCCATTCGAACCATCCGGCAGTTCGGATGCCGCGTTGTCCTTCGCGCCTCGTTTCACGACCTGATTGCTGGCCGCTTTCGGCGGCTTCGCGGTGTTGATCTTCGCGCGCAGCTCGGGCGATAGCTTATCGGGGTCGATCTTTGTGCCGGTAATGTCGACGGTGCCGGGCATGGCGGCGAAGCCTGCGGGGAGAGCGGTGAGCGGATTGTTGCGCACGCGGAGTTGATAGAGAATCGGCACTTTGCCGAAGGCTTCGGGCAGGGATTCGATGCGGTTGTCGGAAAGCTCGCAGACGCGCAAGAGCGTGAGGTTGGCGATGGTCTCGGGAATCGTGCTGATTTGATTTTCGCCGATATTGAAATGGATGAGCTTGGTGAGGTTGCCGATGGCTGGCGGCAGGACGGTGAGATGATTCTTGGCGAACTGAAGTTTGCGCAGCCGCTTCATCTCGAAGACGAACGGCGGAATTTCCGTGAATTGATTCCCGGTGAAATACATCCCGCTGAGGCTATCCATGTCCATGAGTGCGCGGGGGAGGGTGTGCAGTGGGTTGTATTCGAAATAGATGAAGATGACGTTCTTGAGCGCGCCTATTTCATCGGGGATGGAAGCGATGGCGTTGCGGTTGCAGAACAGGTGCAGATTGCGGACGGAGGTCACCGGCACGCTGCGGCCTTCATCTTCGACCATGAGATGGCTGATGCCGTCGAGGTCGGTCAGCCCCAGGCCGGAGAGCAAAAGCGCGCGGTCGCCTTCCTTGAGGTTGTTGGTTTGATCGGTCGCATTGGGCATCGTCGCGTCCTTGCTCGCGACGAAGAGCTTGAGGGGATGCGTTTTGGCGTATTCCGCGAGCGTCATGGCCTGTGCGGAGCTGTGCAGCAGGAGCAAAGCGGCGACGGCCAAAATGGAGAAGAGGAGGCGGTTCATGATCTTCGACAATTCAACCGCGGGTTTTCGGCGAAAGCGGAGCCGGTGAATAACAGCAACGCGGCAACCGGGGGGCGGAAGAAGGAAATGGAGGGAAACATGGCAGAGACCTTGTAGCAGCATAACCATGCAAGAGACATGGGGTTGCGGGTGAAGAGACCAAAGTCGCCCCGGGCCACTTGGGCATAAATCCCATTGACCGAATGTGAACGAATGCCCACAACCTGTTTACTATTATGAGATGCCGCGCTTTGCTGACGACCATCGTGGGCCTGTGGCTGGGCGTTGTTTCCATGATTCAGGGGGAGCCGAAAGCGTACGATCTCGTCAAATACCGCGGCAAAGCCGGCGCCGTCGCGGTGGCCTTTGACTATGCCAGCGGCTATGCCGAGGGCAGCGAGATCCGGACGACCCAAGGCGGGAAGACGACGCAATTCAAAATCGACACGGTCGACACCGGCAGTCTGGGATTCGTCCTCCAGAAAGGCAGCGGCAAAAGCGTCACGGTGAAGATCGATACCGACCAGATGACTGCCCCCGCCAAGGTGACCGGCACCTACACCTCCGGCGACAAGTCCATCCCATTCACGCTGACAAAAGCCAGGTAGGCCGAGTCGGACGCGATGAGACGCGCGGCTGCGGGCCATCTCGAAGGCCAAACTGCAATCCCTGAAAGTGGCCCGCAAAATGCAGAAGCCATCGGGCGCCTTTACGACCTGCACGGGCTGCAATAGCGTTACTGATAACGATGCGCACGCGTCTCCTGAATCGGTGCAAATCCTGCGGAAACACCTGGTTCCCGCGAGGCTTCGATTTTTCCGGCGAATGTCCGAGTTGCCGGAGCGGGGACGTGGATCTGGCAGGACGCCTTTATCTGGTGATGCTCGTGCTCATTGCCGTCGGCGCGGGAATCTTTTGGGCGTCGGACCGCCCGCATCGATCCGCGCAGAATGCGGCGACCCCGGTGGCGTCTCCGACCCCGACGAAGCTCCGGCGCGCGGGTGAGAGCGCCCCGGCGGTAGTCTCCGTGCCGGTGGTCATCCGGACGGAAGCGGAAGGGCGCGCCGAGGCGTTGCGGCTCTATCCCGACCTGGGGGTTGCGAATTCGCCGCTGAACCGGGAATTCGTAACGCGTTACCGCAGCTACCAGCGCCTGGAGCCGGACTTTTTCGATAACCCAGCCTGGCCCGTGATTCTGGTAAAAGAGGCCGCAAACGTCGTCGGGGAGCAAGCCAAGGTGCAGTGACAATTGCCGGCTTGATGCTAGCGGTGCCGAGGTTAAAATCGCTCTATGACACAAGCGGTCGCACAGATTCTCTCAGAAGTGGAGCGGCTCTCACCGACGGAGCGCGTCGAGCTGCGCCGCGCCATTGTGGAGCGCGTCCCGATGTCCGAAGACCTCACCGACGAAGATTTCGCGACGCTAGCCGCCGATATGTTCCGGCGACTGGACGAGGAGGAGGACGCACCGGGTGCCTGAACGAGGAGAGGTATGGCAGGTGGACTTCGGTATCACCCAGAAGGTTCGGCCAGCTCTGGTGATTAGCATCCCGTACGAGGATCGTGATCGCGCGCTCATCGGCGTCATTCCGCATTTTACCTCGGTGCGCGGTTCACAGTTCGAGGTTTCCGTTCCAACAAGATTTCTCTCAGAAGGTGCGTTTTTGGTTCAGGGCATTCAGGCCATTCCGCCCAAATATTTCCTGCGCAGACTTGGGGTCCTGACGTCAGAACAGTTGCAACGAGTCGAGCGGGCAGTTCTCCATTGGCAAGGCATTTCCGCCATTCCAAAAGACTAAGCACAATGGCGGGCCTTGAAGCCTAGACTCTAAGCGACGAGCCTCTGGGGGATTAAACAGACTGGCCTATGTCCCCCTTCGCCTGCTCCAATTTTCATCGTGCGATCAGTCGCCGGCGTGCGCTGAAGGTCGGCGGTTTGGGACTGCTCGGGCTGAATTTTGCCCAGATTCTCAATGCCGAATCTTACGGGACGAATGAGAAGCTGAAGGCGCGGGCGAAGTCGGTGATTTTCCTTTTCCAATGGGGCGGGCCGTCGCACGTCGACATGTTCGACATGAAGCCAGACGCGCCGGAGGGTATCCGCGGACCGCACAAGCCGATCGCCAGCAAGGCTGATGGCATCCAGGTTTCCGAGCATCTGCCGAAGACGGCGCAGATCATGGACAAGGTGACGCTGATCCGATCCATGCATCACACGATGAAGAATCACAACTCGGCCGGCTACTATGCGCTGACCGGGCACGCTCCGCCGAGTGACGACCAGCGGTTGCGCGATTCGCTCGATCTCTTTCCCGCCTACGCCTCGATCGTGGACAAGCTGGCGCCGCTGAAGGGCGATCTACCGACGGCAGTGTCGTATCCGTATGTGATCAGCGACGGCTCTGTGACGCCGGGGCAACAGGCCAGTTTTCTGGGCAAGGATCATGATCCGCTGACGGTGCTGCAAGATCCGAATTCATCGGCGTTCACCCTCCCGGAGTTGAGCCTGCCCGAAGGGATTCCATTCGAGCGGATGCAGGCGCGGCGCGAATTGCAACAGCTCATCGATCAGCAGGCGCATCTGCTGGAATATTCGGCGCAAGCGCGTGGCTTCGACGGCTATTACGATCGGGCCATCGGCATGCTCCAATCGCCGAAGCTGCGCAATGCTTTCAATCTCTCAGCCGAGCCGGAAAAAGTGCGCGACGCCTACGGGCGGTCGACCTATGGGCAAAGCTGTCTGCTGGCGCGGCGGTTGGTGGAAGCGGGGACGAAATTCGTGACCGTTTATTTTGCACCGGGGATCGGCGGACAAAGCACGACCGAAGGCGGTTGGGACACGCACGGGTTCAACAACACACGGATGTTCCCGATCATCGAGAAGTATCACCTGCCGATGACCGAGCAGACACTGCCGACGCTCCTCATCGATCTGGAAGAACGCGGGTTGCTGGAGACGACGCTGGTGGTGTGGATGGGCGAGTTTGGCCGCACGCCAAACATCAACAAAAATGTGAGCCGCGACCACTGGCCGAATTGCTATACGACCTTGCTCGCGGGCGGCGGCGTAAAGCGCGGATTTGTCTACGGCGCGAGCGACAAGACGGGGTCGTATCCGGCCCAGAACCCGGTGCGCCCGGACGACCTGGCGGCAACGATTTACGCCGCGCTGGGGATTGATCCGCACACGGAGCTGCGCAACGCAGGCGGCCGGCCCGTGCTGGCCGCGGATGGGAAGGTGGTGACGGGGGTGTTTGCGTGAGCCGCGTTCTCAGTGCTCAGTTCTTAGAGGACGTCTAAAAAGTAAGTTGCGGCCCAGCCCGAAGGGCTGACGGACTGTAGCCGGGGGTAACACCCCCGGAAGCGACACCCCACACAAAGGATGCACCCCGGAGGGTGTGGTGCCTTCCAGGGGTAATTTCCGGCACCCCGGC
>DASYAY010000007.1:0-27767 GCA_036501065.1 Chthoniobacter sp.
GAAATTACCCCTGGAAGGCGACTCCGGCACACCCTCCGGGGTGCATCCGTTATGTGGGGTGTCGCTTCCGGGGGTGTTACCCCCGGCTACAGTCCGTCAGCCCTTCGGGCTGGGCCGCAACTTACTTTTTAGACGCCCTCTTAGACATTCGTCATTCGTAATTCGTCATTTCCCCACTAATCCCGCGGCGTCTCCTGCTTCGGCTCGACGGGTTCGACCGGCTCGGCTCGGCGCACTTCGACCGTCTCCGGTTCGTCGGTTTTGTCCTTCTTCTTTTTGGCCTTCTTGTCCTTGGATTCGTCCTTGAAAACTTCGCGGAGGACTTTGCCGATGAGCGGAGCGGCCACGGTGCCGCCATGGACTTCGGAATTGCTGAAGTCGCTTTCGTAGAGTGCGGCGAAGGCATACTTCGGTTTGTCCGCGGGAGCGAATCCGGAGAACCACGCCGCCGTGCGTTCCTTGTTCTTCGGCCCCCACTGTGCTGTCCCTGTCTTGCCCGCCACATGGACATTCGGCACCGCCGCCCTCCCTGCGGTGCCCGAGCCAGACTCCACCACCTGAACCATGCCGCGTTTGACCTCCTTCAAGATCTTCGGCTCAAACTCGATCTGCTCCCGGGCGCGAACGTTGTAGGCGGTGACGATTTTTCCATCGATGCTCTGGACCTGCTTGACCAGCCGCGTCTGGTAAAACGTGCCGCCGTTGCCGACAATGGCCATGGCTTGCGCGAGTTGGAGCGGAGTCACCAGCACGTCGCCCTGGCCGATGGAGAAATTTGCCAGGTCGCCGTCGAGCATTTTGCGGCCATGGACCTTTTTCATGAAATCGTCGGTGGGAATGCGGCCTTCATTTTCCGCGGCGAGCGGAATACCGGTGCGCGCGCCAAATCCCAGTTTCATCGCCCAATCGGCCATCTTCTTGCTCCCTGTCTTGATCCCGACTTGATAAAACCAGGTGTCGCAGGACTGGGTGAGCGCGTCGGCGAAGTTCAAGGAACCGGCGCCGGTCTTCTTCCAGTTGCGGAAAGTCATGTGCCCGATTTCCATCGCCGCCGGGCAGCCAAACTCGCTGTCGATATCGATGACGTGTTCCTGCAAAGCAGCGATGCCGACGGAGATTTTGAAGGTTGAGCCGGGCGGGTAAGAGGAGCGAAAGGCCCGCGGGAGGAGAGGAATCTGCGGATCATTCTCCAGGGCCTTGAACGCTTCGGCGGAGATATTGGGGATGAACCAATTCGGATCGATCGTCGGCCAGGAAGCCATGGCGAGAATGTCGCCGTTGTTCGGGTCGACGATGACGATGGCCCCGCGCTTCGCGCCTTTCTCGAGGGACTGCTCGCAGAGCCGCTGCAATTCCATGTCGATGGTGGTGACGACGTTGTAGCCGGGCTGCGGCGGGAGGACGACCTGCTCACTGGCCTTTCGACCGCTGGGATCGAAGGTGATGTTGTACTGGCCGACCTTGCCCTGGAGTTGGTCGTCGAAGGTTTGCTCCAGCCCTTCGCGACCTTCGGCGCCCGGCCAGAGGACCTCGTTGTTCTGGATCGGCCCGTCGGGCATGCGTCCGGTGCGTCCAGCGTAACCGATGATATGGCCGGCGAGGCCGCCATTCGGATAGTAGCGCTGGTAGGTGGGCAGGAGGGTGAGATTCGGGGGCTTGCGCTCGTTGTAGCGGTCCATTTCCTCCTGCTTCAAATCCTGGGCGATGACGAGCGGAAGCACCCCCCGGTTCTTGTAATGCTTGAGCAACAAATCCTGGGTGATGGAAATGGCGCGGCCGGTGATCGAGCGGGCGAGGAGGATCTGCGGCTCCGCATACTGGAGCACCTGAGCGTCCGTGAAAGTCAGCGGTGTGGGAAAGACGATGCCGAGGTTGTAGCTGACCCGCGTTTGGGCCAGCGGATTGCCATTGCGATCGACAATCTGGCCGCGCGGGGCCGGGATATTGAGCACGTAAGTCCGCGCCCCCTTTTGGGTATCCCAAGTCGGGGTGAACCCGGCTTTCGGAGGCGTCTTGGTATCCACCGAGGCCAGCGGGGCGCTGACGCTGGCAGTCTGGAGAGTGGTTCGCGGTTCCTGAGCCTGAAGGGCGCCAAGCGCGACCACGAGCATCAGAAGCGAAATCGACCGGCGTTTCATCAAGCCCACAGGCTAGCCCGGTTCATTCCACAGTGCAAAGGTGGAAAGGCGTTGGAGAGGCCCGGCGACGGCGGCGGGCGCTGTTGACAAATGTTGACTTTTTCGGGGAATCGCGGGGGTTTACTCTGAAGGAATTGGGGATTGTTGACAGTCGCGGCGAACGGGCGGCGGGCGCGTCGGGTGGGCGGAGGCGAAGACTGCGGCGGTGGCGCAGAAAGTTCGAGTGGCATGGAAATGTCTCGTTGGGACTTGCGGGGAAAATGACAAGCACAATCGTCGCCTGCGACAGCGCTCGATGCGCATCCATCTGCTCAGGAGGGAATTACGCTGGATTGATTTTGCGGGCTTCCGGCGCAGGCAAGCGTCAAGCGGTCTCAGGACCGTAGGTCATGCGCGCATTCCCAGAGGGATTCTGAGGAATGTTAGTTAAGACTGTTGGGCCCACAGCCGAGAGGGTTAATGCTTCGAAGGTGGTCAGGGGCTTAGAACATCTCGCGAAAGCAATTTCCGTTTTGATGACCTACGGCTCCGCACCGCCGCCCTGCAGAGATTGGAGGTTCTTCGGCTCCGCTCCGCTCCGCTCTCAGAATGACAGGCTTTTTTTCCCATCGCTTCGCGGAGGCGCTTCGGTCGAACCGGAAATTATTTTCGAGAGATGCTCCTACCGAGGCGAAGGATCCCAAGAGCGGGTTGAGGCCACGATTCTCATGGCGGAGGCGAATTCGCGAGAATCCGCTCAGGCGCTGCTCAGAGGATCAGCCGCGGACGGTGAAGCGGGGGTTCTGGCTGAGGAAGCGGATGGGGTTTTGGAAGACGAGTTTGTCGATCGTTTCCTCGGAATGGCCGCGGCGGCGCATTTCGACGGCGGTTTTCGGGACGGCGAGAGGGTCGCTGCGGCCCCAATCGCAGGCGCTGTTCAGCCAGACCCGCTGGCCGCCGTAGACTTCAAACATGTCGACGGCGCGCGGGGGCGTGGTTTTCGATTCAGGGTAGAGGGTGATGCCGGCCCAGAAGCCGGCATCGAGGACCATCTGGATGGTGTGCTCCTCGACGTGGTCGATGATGACGCGCTCGGGCTGAATGCGCGCATCGGCCCGGATGGCGTCGAGGATGAGGCGCGTGCCCTTGAACTTGTCCTCGAGATGCGGGGTGTGGACGAGGATGAGTTGCTGGTGCCGGGCGGCGAGGTCGATGTGCTGCTCGAGGACTTTGAGCTCGTTGCGGGTGTTTTTGTTCAGGCCGATTTCGCCGATGCCGAGGACGTTCGGGCGATCGAGGAATTTCGGGATGAGGGCGATGACATCCTGCGCGAGGTGCACGTCCTCGGATTCCTTGGGGTTGATGCAGAGCCAGGTGAAATGCGGCAGGCCGAATTTGGCGGCGCGCTTCGGCTCGTAATCGGTGAGCTGGCAAAAGTAATCGTAAAATCCTTCGGGGCCGCTGCGGTCGTAGCCGGCCCAGAAGGCGGGTTCGCAGACGGCGCGACAGCCGGCGATGACCATGGCCTCGTAGTCGTCGGTGACGCGGCTGACCATATGACCGTGAGGCTCGATGTAGCGCATGGTCAGTGGCCCTCCTGGCCGGACCAAGCTCCGATGGCGCCCTTGCCCGGCGCCTTGGCGATAGGTTCGGAGGTGGGATCGCTGAGCGACATGAGCACGCCCTGGGCACGCTGCGGTTCGGTGTGTTGCAATTCCTCGAGGGCTTTGCGGAAGGCCGCGAGGCGAAAATCGGGTTCACCTTCTCCGCGGTCCACGCGATCGAGAAATGCCGCGATGTCGATGAGCTTGGACCGGGCGTCCATGAAGTAGAGATCGAGAATGTTCTGACGGGTCACTGGGGGTGGGGAAGTTGAGGGTTGAGAGTCGGCCGCTGGTCCTGCGAGTTGGCCGCTCCGCGGCGTGGATATAAAGGAATGTCGTTGGCGGGGACGGGGGGTGCAACTGGGAAACGGGGAGTTCCCGGTTCTTAGTTCTCAGTTCTTAGTCATCTACTGCCGCGCGGGGCTGCGACGGATGCAAATAACACAGCCCCGGGGGATTCCCGGGGCTGTGGTTGAGTTCAAGATGGTGAGCGGGACGCGACTTATTTGTCGTCCGGGTTGAAGTCCTTGTGGCCCTTCTCCTTTTCGTCGGCGAGTTTCTCGAAAATCTTCTTGGCGTCGTCGGTCTTGCCGGCTTTGACCGCGGTCTCGAGGTCGTCAAAAGTTTTCACGACTTCCTTCATTTCCGACTTGTACTTGTCGACATAGGCGGTCTTGTCCGCGGCGGGGACGTCCTTGGTCTTGGCCGGCTCGAGCTTGAGGCACTCGTCGAGGCTCTTCTTGGCGTTGGCGATGAGCTGGAGATTGTCGTCCTTCTTGGCAGGATCATCAATCTGGCGCTTCATCGTGCGGATGCTTTTGTTGACGACCTTCATGGATTTGGCGAGAGGCGTGTCGTCCTCATCGGCAAAGGCGGCGGCGTTGAATCCAATGGCGGCGACGGCCACGAGGGTCAGGAGGGATTTCAATTTCATAGTGTGGGTATAGTGAGATCTTGTGCTTGGGATTGCGATCTTGCGCTTGAAGTTGCGAATTTCAATGGCGGTTGCCAACTCTTTGTTTGCAGAATTTGTCGCGCGCCGTTGCCAATACGATCCTGGAACCAAGGGGATCTTGGAATGATTTAGACGCTCACTTTGCCGGCAGGTGGCGATTGAAGACTGTTGCAATGTTGACCGACCGCCGTTCATCCTGCGGAAGGTTCAGTGCAACAGCCAATACCATGAACGAACCCACCCAATCTCCGGGTCCCATCGCCCTCGTTTTGGCGGATGTCGACGGGACACTCGTCACCCAGGACAAGGTCCTGACCGAACAGGCCAAGGACGCGGTGCGGAGACTGCGCGAACGCGGCATCGGTTTTGCCATCACCAGCGGCCGGCCGCCGCGGGGGATGAAAATGGTCAATGATGCGCTGCACCTGGATACGCCCATCGCGGGCTTTAACGGCGGGGTTTTCACCCGGCCCGATTGGTCGGTCATTTCCTCGCATTTGCTGTCGCCGGAGGCGGCGGGGAAAGCGATCGAGATCATTCGCAAGCACAAACTGGTCGCATGGCTGTATACGCCGGAGGATTGGTACATTCCCGATCCCAAAGGGCCGCATGTCGCGCGGGAGGCTTGGACGGTGAAATTCGACGCGAAAGTGGAGAGTGATTTTACTCCGCTGCTGGAGAAAGCGGTGAAGATCGTCGGCGTGAGTGATGACCTCGAAGCGGTGGCAGCGTGTGAGAAGGACTGCCGGGAGGCTCTGCAATCATCGGTATCGGCGGCACGTTCGCAGCCCTACTATCTCGACGTCACGCATCCCGAAGCGACGAAGGGCTGGGTGGTGAAATTCCTTTCGGATACTTTGAAGATTCCGGCCGAGAAGATCGCGACCTTCGGAGACATGCCGAACGACGTGCTGATGTTCGAGAAGAGTGGCATGAGCATCGCCATGGGCAATGCGAGCAAGGAAGTGCAGGCCCAGGCGAAGTATGTGACGGCGAGCAATGAGGACGAAGGGTTCGCCAAGGCGATCGACAAACTCATTCTGAAGGCTTCGTAGAGAGGGATGCGATATCCGGAGCGGTCTCCGAACCCCTGCGCTCAATACCGGCGACATCAAAACGCCAACCTCTCGAGAGCGAACGACGAAAATTAATTCTTGCCTTCCGCCTTTGCGGGTCTAGCACGGCAGCTTTCGATGAAGCTGCCCGCTCATACAATCATCGATTCACGAAAGGCTACCGAGTACCTGCTGAAGCTCCGTCCCGAGGATGATAAGTCGGCCTTCCTCGCTCTGGCAGGTTACACGTCGGAAAATGCGGCGCGCTTGCTGGTCGACCTGCGGACGCAGATTTTGTCGGTGGAAGCGGAGGAACTTGGGCCTTTTCAGTACGGCACCAAATTTCGCATTCGCGGTATCCTGACAGGGCCCAACGGTGTGGCGTTACGGATCGTATCGATTTGGGCGACCATCGAAGCTACTGGCGAAACGCGATTTGTTACATTATACGCTGATAAGCCGTGAAGTATCCCTTGTTCAGCCGTGTCGCGCTCACCGAAGATCTCCCAATCGAAAATCTTCGACGCGGTGATGTTGCGACGATCGTTGAGCACTACCAAGGTCGTTCGGGACAGGAGCCGGGTTACGAATTGGAAGTGTTCAATGCGGTGGGAGAAACGATCGCCGTGACAACTGTCCGCGAATCGCAAATCGAGGAACTCCGAGGTGATGAGGTCCTGAGCGTGCGCTCACTCGGAATTCGCGCCGCCTGAGGGCATCTTGTCTGTTACGAATAGTCGACCGTGACAGCTACTCCGCGCGCAGGGCTTCGGTGCCGCTATCGCGCAGGGCGATGCGGGTGGCGAGCCAGGTCCAGAAAACGCAGCCCAAGGCGAGGGCGAGAATGAGGATGGCCATTTCGCGAAGGGGGAAGCCGCCGGCTTTTTGGAGGAGATTGGGCCAGACGGCGACGAGGGCGCTGATCGCGCCGATGAGGAGGGCGGAGACGATGAGCCAGCGGTGTTCGACGAAGACGAGCTGGCGCAATTGGCGCGGGCGGAAGCCGACGGCGGCGAGGAGGCCGAATTCCCGGCGGCGCTCGAGGACATTTCGCGCGACGACGACGGCCAGGCCGGCGCTGCCGAGTAACAGGCCGAGGCCGCCGAGGGCCTGGAAGATCGCCAGGTAGGTATTTTCGACGGTTTGAAATTCGCCGAGTTTGCGGGCGGTGCTGGTGAGTTCGAGGCCGCGATCGGTGAGGGCGCGGGAGAGTTCGGCACGGACTGCTTCGGCCTTATCCGGCGGGCAATCGATGAGGAAATAGCGATAGCCGCCGCTGTCGGGGAATTTTTTGATGAACTCATCTTCGGAGATGATGATGTTCCCCTGGAGGATCGAGCCGGAGAGTGCGGCGACGAGGCGAATTTTCAACGGCTGACCACGATCGTCAGTGTAGTCGATGGTGTCGCCGACGCTCTTCTGCACGGAATATTCGAGTGTATTGGCGTCGGCGATGCCGGGAATTTCACCCGCAGCCAGCGGCTTGGAGAGAAGCGTCCAATCCGCCTTCGCGTCTTCGAAACGGAAGGCCTTCCGGTCCTGAAACTCCTTCGGAGATACGCCGAGGATGCGCGGCTGGAGAGCGCGATTGAGATTCAAGCAACTGGCTTCGTCGCCGGCGCGCACCCGGAGCTGGACGACTCTCACATCGCGCATGGCGTCGTCGCTCAGGCCGTAGGCTTCGCGGCCTTTGGCGCTGTTGAGGTCTTCGTAAATCGGGAGCGAAGATTCGCCGACGAGGGCGAAGCCGCCAGTGCCGGGATCGCTGGTGTCACCATCCTTCACTGGCGGGTGGCGGAAGGAATCGACGGCCACGACCATGAAGACGCCGCTGGCGAGGACGGCGATGGTTGCGAGGCTGCGGCCGCGGCGGCGGGTGGTGTTGCGCGTGCCGAGCTGGCCGATGCTTTCCAGTCCGGGAGTGGCGGCGTTGGCCAGACGGCGCAGAGAGCCGAGAGCGAGGAGCAAGCCGGAAATGAGGAGAAGCGATCCGGCGCCGAAAAAGGCTTCCGCGCCTTTCATCGAGACGAGCATTCCGACCGCGGAGAGGAAGGCGACGGCGGCGAGGATGAAAGTGACGCGCCCGGTGCGTCCGCGTTTCGATGTCTCGACGATCTCGCCATTCAACAGTTCCCGGGCGCTGTGCCGCAACTGGCGGCGACTGGCGAGCCACATGGCGATCAAGGCGACGATGATGCCGGAGGCGATGCCCGTGGTCAAAGTGTCGGGCGGGAGAACGAATTGGAAACTGACCGCGCCGACGGCGCCGCGCCAGACCGAGCCAAGGGCCCAGAGCACCACTTGCGTGTAGAGAACGCCGGCGAAGGCGCCGACGACGCTGCCGACGAGAGCGAGAACTGCACCCTCGGAGAGGAACAGGCGGCGCACTTGTTTCGGGCGCAAGCCGAGCGCGAGGAGAAGGCCTGCTTCGGCGTTGCGCTGCTCGAGCGAGAAGACGAAGAGCATACCGGTGAGGATCGCGGCGGCGATGATGAGGAAGAACGAGAAATAGACGAAGAGCTGGCCGAAATCGACGGGCGCATCCGTGGCGGCCAAGGCGTCCTTGCGCAGCGGGAGAAACTGAAAGCCGAGCGACTCGGGGGTGAGTTTGGTGAGGAGACCGCTTTCGATTTGGGTTTGGTTCGTGCCGGCGGGCCAGCGAATGGAAGTGAGATTGCCCCAGCGATTGCTCCACATTTCCTGGCCGATCTTTAGATTCACGAAGGCCTTCGGCGTGCCGCGATACTGTTCCCAATACGCCTGGTCCTTGTCGCGCATCTTCGTGGAGTCGAAATCGAAGCCGGGCTTCCAATCGCGGCAATTCTTCTTGTCGGACAGGCCGGGGAATTCCGGCATCCAGGAGGTATTGAGCTGCGGATTGTCCATCGCCAACACCTTGCGGACGGTAAACTGATGGGACTTTTCGATGAGCTTGCGGCGCTCACCGAGGACGTTGTACTTGATCGTGATCTTTCCACCCTCAGACACGGAAAGGTCGTCAGCCAGCCATTGGGAAATGACGATCTCATCGTCCTTGAGGTCCGCTGGGAGAAACCCGGAGGCGGGAGCGTCAACCGCGGTAACCATCGAATAAGGCGTGACGCTTTGCCCGGCATCCAATTCGTTGACGAAATAGGTGAGGGCTTCGACGCGGCCTTTCGCGGCGGGCGCAGCATTGACGATCGCGGGATCGAGAAATACCCGAGGCGTGCGCAATTCAGTCTCTCCCGTTTTGAGACCGCGCAACTGGAGAGAGGCGTCTGCCAGGGAAAATTTGCCGGCCACTGCCTGGCGAACTTCGGCGGGCGTCAGCGGTGTGCCATTCTCTCCCGCATGACCGGCGAGCAGGAGATTGGCCTGCCCGGCGAGCCCGATCTTCCGCTGGAGCAAACTGAGCGGCACGAAGGCGGCGTAGGGCGGGATCTGGCTGGCGGTGAGGGAAAAATTCCCGTAGTCCGCGGCGGAGACGACGCTGGCGACTTTGGCGCGGATGGCCACGACCTCGTTCTCTTCACCGGACAAGGGGGCATCGCGGGAAAACATGCCGGGCTTTTCGACGCGCAGGACGAGCGTGTCGCCGGCTTTGGCGCCGAGCTGTTCGGCAAGACGTTGATTGAGCGCGACGCCGTCGTATGGAATCTCGACGGGCTGGCTGGCGAGGGACAATTTCCAAAACTGATCGTCGACGCCGAGTAACTGGACGGTGTTGACCCGGGCGGCACCGTCGGCGCGCGAAACCGAACCGCGCACGAACACGACGGGAGCGGAATTGGCAACGGCCTTCGCCAATTCTGCGCGGAAAAAGCGATCGCCCGAAGTGAAGGCCACATCGGCCTTGCCGACGCGCGCCATGGCTTGCCGGTGCAGCGTCGCTTTCACGGAATCGCCGACGAGCAAAGCGCCAGTCAAGACGAGCGCGCCGAGGGCTGCGCCGATGAGCACCCCGAGATGGGTGCGCCAATAATAACGCGCACCGCTCAGGACCAGCGTGCGGGCGTTCATACGCGGGCGAGCAGTTTGCCGTCGCGCAATTCCATGACGCGTTTCATGCGCTCGGCAAGATCGGGGGCGTGCGTGACCATGATGAGGGTGACGCCGCGCGAGCGATTGATCTCGACGAGCAAATCGACGAGGCGCTCGGCGTTCACGCGATCGAGCGCGCCGGTCGGCTCGTCAGCGAGGAGGAGCTTCGGTTCGTTGATCAAGGCGCGGGCGACGGCGACACGCTGGCGTTCTCCGCCGGATAGTTCACCGGGGCGATGGTTGAGACGGTGTTTCAGACCCACGGCTTCGAGTAACTCCTCGGCGCGTCCGCGGGCGGCGCTGCGTTTGTCCTTGGACGCGGCCAAGGTGGGCACGAGGACGTTCTCCAGGATCGTGCACTGCGGCAGGAGATGATGAAGCTGGAAGATGAAACCGACGGTGGTGTTGCGATAGGCAGCGAGTTCGTCGCCCTTGAGCTTTTCGACATCGCGGCCGTCGACGATGACTTCACCGCTGTCGGCTTTGTCGAGTGCGCCGAGGACATTCAGGATGGTGCTTTTGCCCGAACCGGACGGGCCGGTGACGGAGAGTGTTTCGCCGGCCTCCATCCGGAGATCGACACCGCGCAACACTTCGACTGCGTCGCCCCCATCGGGCGCGCGATAGGTTTTGTTCAGATTTTGGATTTCGAGGAGCATTTGCTTAAGGCATCACTTCGTTGGAACGGATCACCGGAAAAATCGGCCCTCAAACGGAACATTGCTATTCCAGATGCCTTTGAAGGTCGTGAGATCGTCGGAAAAGGTCAATGTGTGAAGACCGGCTTTGGGAACGTGAATGACGACCTTGCGCGAGGATGTTGCCGTCCACTTGCCAACCCAATTCGTATGCGTGGCCACCCCGTTGGCCTCAAATTTGACCGATGTCTCGGGCACGCCGTTGCGGATCCATGTCCACGCCGGAGCGGCCAGGAGAAACGCTTTGAGATCAGATTCATTCGTGACTCCATTCTTGAGGATCTTCGCCGCCGGCTCAGGAAAAGATGGGGTCGGCGCGGCTCCCATTGCCACTGAGAGGAATAAACAGGTCACCAGAGCGAGGGCGCTGAGATGTTTCATCGTGGTTGAAGGGACATGGAGGTGGATGGCGCTTCGATGGTTGCGGGCCGTGGCGCCGCGTCTGGTGTATTATGACAATCCCAAAAACATCGTGATCTAAGCACCATTCGGGACAGTCGTTATTCGTGCCAAACCCAGCGGCGGGCCTTCATTTCGAAACGAGGCAAGGTATGGGCGGCCACGCGGGTCACAGGAATGCGCAGGGAAAATGCCGAGGTGAGGGCGCGCTCGAGCTTTTTGACGGCGCCATCGTCGGGGCTTTCGATCTGCACCTCGACTTCGGCCAAGGCGTTGCGGCGGCTGATTTCCACACGGTATTCGTCGATCTCCGGAACGAGACGCACGGCGGCATCGAAAGCCGCCGGGTAAAGGTTCACGCCACGGATGACGACCATGTCGTCGGCCCGGCCAATGATTCCGCCCTGGAGTGCGAAGCCCGGCGCATCCACCGCGCGGCGAACGAGATCGCCGGTGCGATAACGCAACAGCGGGCAGGCGGTGCGGCCGAGCGTGGTGAGGACGAGTTCGCCGACTTCGCCGAGCGGAACGGCCTGGCCAGTCCCCGGGTGGACGATTTCCGCGAAATAGGAGTCTTCGAGAATTTGTAGGATGTCGAACCGATCCGGCGTTTGATAAGCGACGGGACCGACTTCCGTCATTCCGTAGTGATCGAAAACTTCCGCGCCATTCCAGGCCGAGCTGATGCGCTGGCGCACTTCGGGAATGCTGCCGCCCAATTCACCGGCGACGATGATTTTGCGGATCGCCGATTCGCGGAGGTCGATCTGCTCTTCGCTGGCCGCCTGGGCGAGGCGAAGCGCATAGGTGGGAGTGCAGCAGAGGACCGTGGCGCGATGCTGGATCATGGCGCGAAGACGCGCGGCGCTGCCGAGGCCGCCTCCCGGAATGCCGAGATAACCGGACCTCGCGGCTGCGTCGAAGGCAGTCCAGAAACCGAGGAAGGGGCCGAAAGAGAAGGCGAAATAAATGCGGTCGCCAGGCGTGAAACCGGCGGCGCGAAAGATGGCCGCCCAGTTGCCGAGCATCCAGTCCCAGCTCTCCGGGGTATCGAGGATGACGAGGGGGCGCGCGGTGGTGCCGCTGGTCTGGCAAAAGCGGGTGTAGTGCTCGAGCGGGTAGGTGTGGTTCGAGCCGTAGGGCGCATGCGCCGCCTGGTCGACGACCAGGTCCTGTTTGTGGGTGAAACCGACCCGCTGGGAGAATTCCTCGAGCGAGGTGATCGCGCTGACGTCGACGTTCTCCGCAGCGAAACGCCGGGTGTAAAAGCGATTGCCCCTCGTGAGTTCGGCGAGAAGGTCGCGGAGGCTAGCGAACTGGGACATGCGGGGAGGGAGAGGAGGGAAACATCCAACACCCAACATCCAACATCCAACATCCAATGAAGCTCCGCGCCATGAGGCCGGATCGCCGCGTAGCGGTTATCTGATATCCACGGGCAACACCCTGCGATGATGGATCGCGATTCACGGGGTGCGCTCGAGTTGGCCGCATCCGCTAGACTTTTTGCGGAACTTTTTCCGGCGAAGACGGGGCGGCGGGAGCGCTGATCGCGGGCTTCTTCGGGGGGCCGGGCTTGAACTTGCCGACGAGGAAGCCACCGCCAATCGCGAGGACGAGCCCCAACCAGAAAAGCGGGTTCACCGAAGAATAGCCACCGGCCGGCGGCTTGATGATCATGGCGATAATCGCGTTCAAGACGGGCGCCCCGGCAAAGATGATGGTCATGACCGTGACCGGGTTGCCCTTGGCTCCGAAGGCGAGCAGCGCGCCGAGCGCACCGACGGCGCCGACGACCCCGGCGAGGAGCGAGAGGACCATGCCCTTGACGGGGTAATTCCAGTTGGCACCGCTCAGGACGAGGATGAGCAACGGCGCGAGCACCGCGGCGAGGAAGTAGGCAATGCCCACAAAAAGAAAGGCCTTCATGCGACCATTGGCGGGGTCGTGCATGCCTTCCGAACCCGTGGCGAGAAAGATGCCATAGGTGCCCCAGCAGGCGACGGTCAGCAGGGTAAAGGAAAGCCAGGCGGTGGATTGAGTTGCGGAGGTAGGTGGCATGTTTTTTGGTGGATGGGTAGAGGTTTAAATCAAGCGGCGACAGGCGTTCTTAGCAATTCCGGCGGGGCGGCGACAATGTGCGCGCGGAAATGGTCGGGAATGAGCATGGCGACGAGTTTCCCCGTAGTCTTGTCCACCATGGCGCAGACGGCGGTGACGCTGCCGTAGGCGACTTCCGCGCCGTCCCCGACTTTGCGGAAAATGAACTGGTAACGGATGGAGCGGCGGCGCACTTCCGCGACAATGAGGTGAATCTCGACTTCCTCCTCGAAACGCAGCGGCGCCCGGTAGTCGCAGGAAGCGCTGACCCGAGGCCAACCGATGGTCGTATCATCGCCGGGCCCATGAATGGTAAAACCCAAGGACCGGAAAAAGGCGTGCTCGGTGGACTCCATCATGCGGAAGTAATTGGAAAAGTGCATGATGCCGGCCATGTCGGTTTCCGCAAATTCCACGCGGCGAGTGAGCTTGAATTCGTAGGCCATTGATCCCATTAAGTTAATGAACTGGTTGGGGGACGTCGATCATTTCGCGCGTCATGGCGGCGAGCCGTTCCGCGAGGCGGCCAATGGAAAAATCGCGTTGCACCGCAGCCTGGCCCCGGGCGCCCAGGGCCTGCGCTTCGGCGGGAGCGGCGAGCAGGGACTCCAAGGCATCGGCGAGGCGTTCGGCGCTTTCGGCAGAGCTCGCGCCGAGTTCGAAAAGGCGGCCACCTTCTGTAGCGCCGATGAGTTCGGGGAATGCGGCGGTGTTCGGTAGGACGACGGGCACGCCCGCGGCCAGGGCTTCGATCACGTAAAGGCCAAAGGCCTCGCCGTAGGTCGCGGGAACGGAGAAAATGGTGAGGCTTTCGAAAAAACCGATTTTTTCCTCGCGGCTGACGTTGGGACACCACTGGACGGCCTGATCCACGCTGGCGGCCCGAAGTTTTTCCTGGAGCTTTCCGACGTAGACGGCGTCGCCGTCGGTCATCGAACCGGCGCACCGGAGAATAGCTTTCGGGAAGCGACCGCGCTTCTTCAGGAGGATGAAGGCGTCGACGAGCAATCCCAGGCCCTTGGCCGGAATGAAACGCGCCAGGTAACCAATGACCTGGTCCGGAACGTCGCGGCTGGTGCGGTAGCCATCCAAGGAGACGCCATTGGGAACGACCTGCATGGCGCGCTCCTGATCGACTTGGGCCCACCCAATGCGACTGGCGGTCAGATTGGCAAAATACTGGCTGGGCGCGATCCAGGAATCGGCATCGCGCATGCGCTCGCCGAGGAGCTTCCAGACCTGCGCGGTCCATGGCGCGCCGAGGCCGTCGATGAAGGAATCTTCGCCCTGGAGAAAGCCAAGGACGGGAACGCGGAGTTCGTCTTTGATGCGCCGGGCGAGGCCGGCCTGCAAGGCCGTGGAAAGCCAGATCGCATCGGGCCGGGCATGTTCGCGCAACCAGGTGATGAGTTCCTCGATCTCGCCTGCCTGGTTGCCGTGTTCGCCACGGAGCATCGAGAGCGTCAACTGCGCCACATCCGGTCCCCCGGTGCGGGCGGCGGCCTTGCCGGCGACCAGCCGGAGTAAAGCGCGATTCGAAAGGAGGCGATCCATCCAGCGCGGCATGCGCCGGAGCCACGGAACTTTTTCCCGGAGATAGGTGCTGACGCCGCCGAAGAAGATCGGGATATCCGGGCTGGCGGCATCTTCATCCAGGGTCAGAGGAAGATACATCGGCAGCATGAGCGCGTCGTGGCCCTGCCGATGGAGTTCCTTGGCCAGGGCGTTGTCGCGCATGCAAACCCCGCAGTGGTAGCTGCCGGTGCCGGGAGTGAGCAGGACGATTTTCATCGACGGTCTTTAAGGAGCGCGCAGATCGTAGCAGATCAAGCGCGGCTTGGTGCCGCCGCTGCCGGCTTCGTTCTGACAGATGAAAAGGCGGCCACTGCTGACGGCCGGCGCGGTCCAGCTTTCCGGAGCGTGAAAGAGCTTCGCCGCGGCGTGAATCTTTGCGCCCTTGGGGGTAAGATCGAGCCAGGCGAGGTCGCCGTTTTCGCCGAGGCAAAGATAGGCGCCATCGACCTTCAATAGTGAACCGCGCTGAAAACGGCCGCCGAGATCATCGCGCCAAAGTTCGCGGCCGCTGGCGACATCGTAGCAGGCGAGTTCGGCATTCTGCTGCGCCTGGCCGGCGAACCCGTAGAAGCATCCGTCGGCGGCGACAGCGGACATGATGTAGGTATCGAACTTGGGCGCGCGCCAGACGACTTTGGCGGAGAAATCCGGGGCGATTTCCACGCAGGCGCCGCCTTCGGTATAGGCCTCGGCGATGAAGACATGATTTCCGGAAACGACCGGCGCGGAGATGCTGACGCTGGCAAACATATGCGCTCGGTGAGGCGTGGCGCTGAGCACGGCACCATTGGCGGCGTCGATGACGAGCAGGCCGCCGGTGGGCGGATTGTCCATGCCCCCTTGAAAGGCGAGGACACATTGGCGTCCATAAAAGGTAGCCGGCACCGGCGAGGAGTAACTCGAGCCCCAGGGATGTTTCGCCGCCCAAATTTCCCGGCCGGTATTCTTGTCGAGAGCGACGACGGATTTCTGATCTTCCGTGCCCAGGGGGACGATCAATTTGTCGTCGAGCACGAGAGGCGTGCCGCCCTGGCCAAAGAAGGTGGGCAACAACCGGTATTCCTGGGGCAATTCACGACGCCATTTGACGGCGCCGGTGGCCAGATCGAGCGCCTGGAGAGTGCCTTTGACGCCAAGGGTAAAGACGAGGTTGCCGTCAATCACCGGGCCGGTCCGCGGACCGGGTCCGGCACCGAATTGGGAAACGTAATCGCAGGGGTAACCGGTGCGCCATTGGCGGGAACCGTTGGCGATATCGAGGCAATCGACCACTTCGTTTCCGTCGACGGCATGAAACAAAAGGACACGCGAGCCGGCAATCGACGGGCCGGTGTGGCCGTCGCCCTTTTCGTATTCCCAGAGCTTGTGCGGACCGTCCTTCGGCCAGTCGTGGAGGAGTTTGGTTTCGGGGGAGGAACTGTCGTTGTTCGGGCCAAGGAAGCGAGGCCAGTCGGCGGCGCCGGCGGAGATGGTGAGGGCCAGCGTCAACGCCAGAAGCGCTGGGCCGGCGTGAGCGCGGAGGGACAGGAAGTGCATGACGCGGCCGCTCATACCCGAAACTTACGCCGGGGTCGAGTCCGCTGGACGCACGACCTCGACGATCCGGGCAATGACACAGTCGCCTTCGCCGAGCAGCACGTTGGAGCGGCCGTAGAATTTGGTGGCGTACGGCAGATTGAAGACGCGCTGCATGACGGCGTCGGGACCGAGCTTGAGGAAGCCCCGGGGTTCGCTGCGGTAACGGATGCCGAATCGATTGAGGAGACCGCCAAGGGGCAAGTGCTGCTCGAGGATGAGGCGTCGCAATTCGCCATCGAAGACGCTCAGATTGATCTCGATGGCGCCGTATTCCACGGGCAGTTCGGTCGACTCGATATGGAGGACGACTTCGCGCCGATAGGCTTCCGTGTTGTGCTCGCGATGCAAAACTTCGAGCACGATCTGGCCGCCCCAGAACTTTTCCAGGCGCGAAGTCATATCGCCATGGTGAACGAGCAGACTGCGATACGGCTCCGGGACGCTCGACCCCTCGAGGCCTTCGTAGGTCGGCAACGCGTGTCCCCTGCCCTGCCAGAACAGCGTCAGCGGATAGAGGAGTTCGTTTTCAGTCGCGGCGATCATACGTAGCGTGTTCCGCGGTGCTGCGGCAAAAAGAACGCGTGGAGGAGCGTATCGACCTTGAGCAAGGCTTCGCGGGTCAGGACGAGCCAGTCGCCTTGCGTGGAAAGGAGTTTGCGCTGGCGGAGGTCGTCGAACTGGTCTCGGAATCGCTCGGCGACGTTGATGCCGAATTTTTCCTGGAAGTACTGCTGGCTGACCCGGCCGAGTTTCATCTGGAGGATGAACTCGCGAATCATCCGCTCCTCCTCGGTCGTGCGCATGGCACGCGACACGGGGAGATTTCCGCTTTGGATGGCTTCGAGGTACTGCGAGAACTCGGTGAGATTCTGGAAATGTGTGCCGGCGATGTGGGAGAAGGAAGCCACGCCGAGGGCGACGAGATCGGCGCCGCTCCACAGGGCGTCGCGATAGATGAACTTGGTCTTCTTCGGATCGCGCACCGCGGTGTAACCACTGGTCACGGTGTAGCCGGCTTTCTCCATCTCGCTGAACGCATAATCAACCCAGCTGCGCTTGGTGTGCCAGTTGGCCACCGGAGCGGTGAGTTTGCCCGCGGCTTTCATTTCCCGGTAGATGCCGGTGTTATACGGCACTTCCATCTGATAGATAGTAACGCTGTCGGGCTGTAACTCGATGGTCTTGCGGACATTCTCGCGCCAATTGTCATCCGTTTCCTCGACCATGCCGGAGATGAGATCGATATTGATCTGCGGGAAACCGACGGAGCGGGCAAAGTTATAAGCGCGGTGGATTTCGTCGGTGCGATGGGCGCGACCGTTGATCTCGAGGATGTGGCTGTCGAAATTCTCGACCCCGAGCGAAAGACGGGTGACGCCGATTTCGCGAATCGCGGAGAGCTTGGCTTCGTTGAGCGTGCCGGGTTCGGCCTCGAAAGTCACTTCCTCCGCTTCATCCCAGGGCAGCAACTCTTTCATGCGGTCGGTCAACGACTTCAACTGCGAGACCGAGAGATAACTCGGGGTGCCACCGCCGAAATAAACGAACTTGGGCTTGCGTCCGCGGATGAGCGGCGACTTCGCGTAAATCTCCAGTTCGGCGATGCCGGCGTCGAGATAGCGCTTGATCTCGTCGGAGTTCTTATCGGTGTAGACGCGGAAGTAGCAGAAGTGGCAGCGCTTCCGGCAGAAGGGCACATGGAAGTAGACGCCGAGCGGGACGCCGGGCTTTTGCGGTTGATCGAGCAGGCCGCGGATGGTCTTGGCCGTTTCCGCGTCCCAATAGGAAAATGGTGGATAATTGGCGACGAAGTAGTTTCCAACCTCCGTTTCGTCGTGGGCCTTTTCTTTTTCGAGAATTTCAATGACGTCGTGACTCATGGTTTTGCGGGTGTTGCAGGCTTTCCGAAGGCGTAAAGATTTCCGTCCTCAGCGCCGACGATGATGAGACCATCGGCCGCGGCCGGCGACGCGGTAACAGGCGCGCCGATCTCATAATTCCAGCGCTCTTTGCCATCGGCGAGATTGACACAGTACAAGCGGCCGTCGTCGGAACCGACGACGATGGCGTCGCCACAGACGACCGGCGAGCTGTTGACTTCGCCGCGGGTTGGGAAGGCCCAGACCGCCGTGCCATCGGCGCGATTGAGGCAGTGAAGCTGCTTGTCGCGGCAGCCGATGATGACCCGGTCGTTGGTCACTGCGGCGGAAGAAAAGTAAGCGAAATTCCGATCGTGATATTTCCAGGTGACCGCACCGGCTTTGGGATCGAAGGCGAGAACGAGATTGCCGTAATTGCCGACATAGCCACGGTCTCCAAAAATCGCCACGGACGAAGCGATGTAGGCATCGGAATCGATCTGTCGCAGTTCCTTGCCGTCGGTAAGCTGGAGGACGTGGATGAAACTGTCGCAACCGCCAAAGACGATTTCACCGGTGGTGAAGATGGCCGGGGAACCGTTGATGTAATTGTCGGTGGCGTGGGTCCAAACGGCCTTGCCGGTAACGGCGTCGACGCAATGCAAACTGGTGTCGTAACTGCCGATGAGGATCCAGTCGCCGTCGCCTTTCGGGTTCTTGGCGTGGTTGGCGCCACCGAGCACTTTGTCACCCGTCTCGTATTTCCACTTGAGGGTGCCATTCGCCGCGTCGAGCGCGTAGAGGTTGCCGTCGCTCGAGCCTTCGTAAACGACATTGTTCAAGACAAGAGGAGTGGCCTCGATGCTGGAATCCGTCTTGAACGTCCACAGCTTCTTGCCGGTGGCAAAATCAACTGCGTGGATGATGCCATCGTCATCACCGACAAAGACGCGCCCACCGACGACGGCGGCACCGCCTTTGATCGGTTTGCCGGCAGAGTAAGTCCACAGCAGGTCGGGCTTGGCCGGAGCGGGCATGTCGGTGTGGCCTTGCAACTGCGGGCCTCCTCGGTGCATCGGCCAGTCGGCCGCGTGAATGGCGATGGCTGACGCCAGGAGGGCAGCGAAACCGAAGATGCTTGCGAGCCGCTTCATCCAAAGACCTCCTCGTAGAGACGCGTGAAATCCTCGGCTCCGATGGCGCGCGGATTGAAGCCGGCGGTCCATTGTTGCGCGGCTTCCTGGGCGAGGACGGAGAACTGGCTGGCGTCGATGGCGTACTGGGCGAGGTTTTCGCGCACCTTGGCGACATCGAGCAGGACTTCCAGCTCTGCGACAAACTCGTCGATCGGCCCGAGATCCACAGCGGCACTGAGCTCGAGATAACGTTCATGGGCCAGCGGATCGCGCGCGTTGTAACGGATGACCGCGGGGATCATGAGGCCCACCGCTTGCCCGTGGACGATGCCGAAATGGGCGGTGAGCGGATTGGCGGCGGCGTGAGCAGCGCCGAGCATGCTGTTTTCAATCGCCGTGCCGGCAAAGGCGGCGCTCAGTTGCATCATGCCACGCGCTTCGATGTCTTGCGGATCGTGGAGCACACGCTCGAGTCCACCGACACAAAGCCGGAAAGCTTCCCGGGAAAAGTTCGCCGAGAGCGGCGTGCGTTTTTTGGTGACCGCGGTTTCCAGCGAGTGGACCAGTGTGTCGACACCGGTGCAGGCAGTGACGCGCGGCGGCTGGGAGACAGTGAGCAGCGGTTCGAGAATGGCGACTTTCGCTGCGGCCTTGGGATCGCCGCAGGCCATCTTCAAATGGGTCTTCTCATCGGAGATGAGGGCGTAGGACTGGCACTCGCTGCCCGTGCCCGCAGTCGTGGGAATGGCAATCAAAGGCAGCATCGGCTTGGTGGCCTTGCCGACACCCCAGTAGTCCTTGATGTGGCCGCCATTGCTCAGAATGAAATTGATGCCCTTGGCCGTGTCCATGCTGCTGCCCCCACCCAGACCGACGATGAGATCGATTTCCGCGGCACGCGCCACGGCCACACAGCGATCGACGTCGACCGTGGAGGGATTCTCCCGCACCTCGTCGTAAACGGTGACCTTCAAACCCGCCGCCTCGATATATTCCACCGCACGCGCCGGATGCCCCGCCGCGGCGATCCCTTTATCGGTGACCAACAGCACGCGCTGCCCGCCGAGTTCGCGCGCCAATTCGCCCACGCGCACCAGGGTGTTATCCCCGAAGATCACTCGCGTCCGCGGCTGATAGTCGAAACCTTGCAGCCCGGGTGTCATGGCGGTGTGGCGGGAGGATGCATGCATTGGAAGAAAGTCGCGCGGACGGCGGGTGATTCAAGTGACAGGTGCGCCAATCGCGTCGACATCCCGGGTCATAATGAAATCGTCCATGACGAAACCGCCGCCAATATCGAAAACCGCAGACCGCTCGACGACATAGCCGGAGCGGCAGTAAGCGCTGATGGCGCGGGCGTTCTGTTTGTTGACTTGCAGCCAGACCTGCCGGGCATGGCACCGAGCCGCCAGCAGATGCACTCGATCGAGCAATTGCTGCCCGAGGCCCTGCCCTTGATATTCGGGCAGGAGATAGACTTTGTTGAGCTTGAGACGGTGGGCTGCCGGCTCCGGTGTGCACGAATGAAAACCGACGAATTCTCCGTCCAGCCACGCGCCTTCCCAAAGAACGCCCTCGGCCATTTCGCGGGCGATGGTCTCGGGCGCATACATCCACGAGAGCATGTAATCGATCTGCGCCGGACTGAGCATGATCGCGTAGGAGACGCGCCAGATGCGTTCCGCCAAAGCACGCAGCGCCGGAATCTCATCGACACCCGCCGGGCGAATGACAAGCGATGCGGTCGGTGGCGCGAGTGTGGGCATGAACCGCGGAGGTTACCAAGCGCGCTCGATGGAGCGGCGACGATAGAGAAACTCAAACATATTGCCTTCGTGCGGTTGGTCCCACGAAATCTTCATCGTCGAAACCGGCCCGATATTCAACCGCTCGATTTCCGGGAAAGCCTGAATTTGCTCGATGAAAGCCGGGGCCTTGGTGATCGCGGAGACGGAGAGCGAATAACCGATCTGCCCGAGCATCTGCGATTGCGGGCAGGTCACGACGCTGGCGTAAGGGCAGAGATACTCCTTGTTGGCCAGCGGATGAGCGAAGCTGTCGCACTGGACGATCGTCGGACGCAAATACACGCCCCCTTCAAACTCCACCTTGCGCGGGCCGTTGCGATATTTTGCGGTCGCTTCGACAGCGCCCGGCGTCTTCAAACCGTCCTCAATCTGCACATCGATGAATTCGGCCATCTTGAGATTGGCGAAGCCGCTGAGTTTGGCCTCGGGATCGTCGTTGCGCGCCGGCATCACCGGTCCGAGCCGTTGAGCCAGGGCGTCGGCAATTTCGGCGGCGTATTTCGGGACGACGATGGCGCTGGCGTTGATGCACGAACGGCCGCCATTTTCGGAAATGCTGGCGACGATGACGTCGACATAATCGCGCCAGTTTTCGATCTGGTCATCGCCGATGAGGATTTTGCTCCAGCCGGGGCCGTGAATCTGGATGCCGGGATTGTTGGCGTACTGCTGGGTGGTCGATTTGTCGCCGAAGATCAGGGCGCGTCCGCAGGTCTTGAGGATCTCGCCGGCCCCTTCGTGATCGGTGGGATAAAAGCCGAAGGCTTCCGCCGGGATGCCCGCGGCGATGAAGGCCTGAATCAAGCGGAACGGCGTCCAGGGTTCATCGCGGCCGGGCTTGATGACGACCGGCGTTTTCAAAGCGATGGCGGGGAGCCAGAGCGAATTGACCGCCGGCGAATTGCTGGGCATGACCAAGCCGAGCGCCTGGCAGGTGGGAAAGAAGGAAAGCTTGGTGTCAAATTGCTCACCGAATCCGCGGTCGAGGATCGACATGTCGAGACCCCGGGAAAGGCCGTTGAGGATCTCGTGAAGATGGGTGAGCGCGTAATGGACCTTGGCCATGTTGCGGCGCAACATGACAAGCGGCATCCCGCTGGTGGCGCTCAGTGTCGCGAGATATTCGTCGGCCGATTGCGTGTGCCCCTGGTCCCCGAGCGGGAGGGTGCCGTTGAGGAAAAGGTCGCCCGCTTTCGCGGACATTTCGATCAACTGGGCGACGGTGAATTTCTTGAAGGCCGCGCGGGCCTCGCCGAGCTTGCGAAAATCCTTGCGAAGAATGCCGGCATTGATGGTCGAAACCACGGCTTTGACCTCGCCGGTCCGATGATCCTTGATCTCGAGTTTATCGAGGCTTTCGTAGCTGCGGCCAAGCCGGAGGACAGGAAGATGCGGGACTTGCATGGTCGAGAGGGTCTACTTTTGGCTTTGGCGAAAACTGGGAGGCGGGCTTTTATACGTCTGCGTATTAAATCCCGCAACGGGTTTTTCCTTGGCGGAATTCGGGAGGGACGGATGGCTTCAGGGACCATGCTATCGTCCATGAGTGTTTTTTTGACCACGGATTACGCGGATTGCAGAAATCCGTGAAATCCGCGTCATCCGTGGTTCAACTTCCGTCCGTCACGCGGGCGTTCTCTATTGGCTCGTAAATTCCAGCCAACCCCAGAGACGGGGGGTGAGTTGGGCTTCACTGGGGACGTCGCTGACGATGGCGGTGGCTTTGTTGCTCCAATAGACGCGCTGGAGGGTCTGGGTGCCGTTGCCGCGCAGGGCGCCGAGGTCGCAGCGCAGGCGCGAACCCGCCTGGGGATTTTCGAAGGCTGTTCCCAAGGTTTTGAGCGGGATGCTGAATTCGTAGTGTCCGTTTCCGTCGTCGGCCAGTTGCAGGTCGGCGCTCACGTCTTCGACGCGATCGAGGGTAATGGTCTGCCAGGGGCTGCTGAATTTTACCGGTTCGACCGTTCCTGGGACCACCGCTCGGTAGAGAAGCGCGCGCGGTTTTCCGGCGATGCGGGTGACGAGCAGGCGGAGGTCGCCGGGAATTGGGGCGTCCCCTTTTCGTTCGCCGCCGGGACCGAGCATGAGGTCGAGAGCGCCGCCGGTTTTGAACGGGGCGTTTGGTGCGTCGCCGGCGTTGCGGAGCAGATCCTTTTCGTTGGTTCGAAAGGCGGCGTAAAGACGGCCATGGCTCACCGCCAGGGCGGCGCTGACATCGTAGGGCTGGCTGTTGCTGTTGAAGTTCGCCTTGGTTCCGCGCTGATCGACCACCGCCCATTGCGCCCCGTTCCAGTCGTCCAGTTTTCCGTCGACCGTCGGAGCGGTAGTCGCGAGAGCGACGTGCAACGTTTCGGCGCCGCGTTCGCGCTGGCGGGTGGCTTCGCGCTCGGCGCCCCAGGATGCAGCTTTGGCCAACTCGGCGGCGCTGAGATCGAGTGAGGTGTCGGGAAGGCGGCGCAGGCTATCCAGGCCATCCACGCGGACGATCGAAGTGCGGCCGCCGTCGACGACATAGACTTTTCCGTCGGGACTCTGGGCGATGCTCGGCCAGAAGTTTTCGTCGTGCAGCGTGAGATCGGTCACGTCCATGTTGCGTTCGGCGCGCGGCATTTCCCACAGCGAGCCCTGGCGCACGTCCTTGAATAACTGCGCGACGAAGAGACCATCGGCCGTGAAGAGATACATGTTTCCCATGTTGCCATTCACGCCCCAGAGAGGACCGGCGTCGCTCCCGGCGGGATTGACGAAACCGCCGAGCAAGCGGGTGGTGCCGATGAGCATCCCGGGCCGGTCGGGAATGGCTGCCTCGTGGGAAGCGTGGAGACCCGGCCAGAGACTCGGGTAGCTCCAACGCGGCTCGCCTTTAAAAACGCCCCCGATGCTGTCCGCCGAATAGGGCGCGGGAGCGACGGTGGAAATCGTCCACCCATTCGCATTCTCCAGCACCTGGTCGCCACCGCTGGACATCGGTTTCTGTGCGCCGTGGAACAGAGTTTCACCGGCGGAGAGATCGTAGATGGGCACACCCGCCGGCGTGAAGCGCACGGGCAGATAGCGCATGGCGGTGTCGTCGACGCGTGAAGCGACAAAAGCGAGGCCCGACTGGACGACGATGCCACCATTGGTGGCCTTGATGATCTGCACTTCGTCGGGTTGCGGGAGACCGTCTCCATTGAGATCGCTCCAGGCGCAGAAGCAGGCGTTCTTCGACGGGTCGCCCGCCGGATCGATCCTTGACGGCCAGCGCGACTTGAATTCCGGCCGGCGAAGAATCGGCCAATCGTTCGCGCGACCCATCGCGGCGACACGCCGCGCGACGCCTTTCTGCTCGAGCCACAACATGACGAAGGGCGTTCCCACGGTGGGGTTGGAGTTATAGCAATTGGTGAAGTAACGGCGTCCAGCCACGTAGAGCGCGTGCTCGGGCATGCCGTCGGTGTGCGATTCCGCGGAGCCGTCAGCGTCATCGGCGAGCGGACGGTAGAAGACATCGACCAGCCGATCGGTGCCGTGCTCGCGATCGAGGGCGAATTCCATGCCGCGATAGTAGAAACGGTCGGCATGTTGCGAATCGAGTTCGCCACCGCCGCCATATTCGGTCGGGCCGTAATAGGCGTGCACGAGTTTGCCCTCCGGAGTCCAAACGCTGACCCGCTTCGGTTGATAATCCGCTTCGGCTACCCAGACCCGGCCGCGTTCGTCGATGCAGAGGCCGTTCGGATTGTGGAGATGCAATTCGTCATAGGCGCCGGCGCGGGGCGCGCCCGGTTTGCCGATGGCGCCGGACAACCGGCCGTTCGGATCGAAGATTTTGACCTGATGCGAATTCCCGCGATCGCTGATGTAGAAATTGCCGTGCGCATCGAGGGCGACCTGGCGCGGATCTTCGAGACCCTTCGCGATGACGGGCTGACCATCATCGAGATTGGGGACATTCGGCCGCCCGTGAATGGCGTAACGCATCAAGCGAACGCCCGAGAGGACGAGCAAATGGCCTTGCGCGTCGAAGGCCAGGCCGCGCGGATCTTCGACTTTGGCGTGACCCAATTCCTTGCCTCCGGCGGCGTCGATAAAGAGCAATTCATTTTGCCGCGGGAGCGAGACCACGATGAGACCATCGTGCGCAGCGATTCCCGCGAGAACGAAGGTCTTGTCGCCGCCATCGAAGCCCGGCAGCGGTGGCGGCTTGGTGCCGATGACCTTCCCCTTCTCGCGCCGCCAGTCGTCGCCGAGCTGCGCTTTGAAAATAGGTTTGTCGGCATCCTTCATCGTCTTGCCGGTGATCCGCAACTCGCCGTCGCGGATGGCGCCGACATAACAGATGATATCGCGATCCGCATCCGCGCCCGTGTCGCAAGCGAGCGTGGCCGCGCTCGTCCAGATGCCGTTGCCGACCCAACCCTGGCCGCCGAGTTTTTTGCCATCGGTCGTAAGCCATTGCAGGCCGTGTCCGCCTTCGGAAACGACGGCGCCGAGATAGATGCGCGGCTGACCTTCCGGCGTCCGTGCGCCGGGAACGAAAAGTGCGGCGGTGGCCGGCGTGTGATTCGTCATCCAGCAGCCGGTTTTGTCCGCGGTTTCCCACGGGGGCTTGCCGGCACTGTAGACACTCATTTCGTAACGCAAATCGATCGCGCGATGGGTGAGCCCGCGGACGGTGTAGTGGCCGGGAGCGACGAACTGGGTCGGGATGTGATAGAGGCCGTGACGCGCGGCATCGCGGTCGCGGCCGAGATCGTCAGAGCCATCCCACCAGGCGATATTGTCTCCGGCCGGATAGGGCTCTTCGCTGATGAGATTGCGCACCCGCTTGCCATGTTCATCGTCGATGACGAGCGTGACAAAACCGGGCTCGCGCAGGGTGAAGCGGATCGGGATCGGCGGATGCTCGTCGTGCTTCTCCACGGGCAAGAGCGCGACCTTGGCGTCGTTCGATTCGAGCGGCATGAGGGCCATGACTTCGCCCAGCCAAACCGCCCGACCATCACGACTATGACCGGTCTGATGCGGATGCACCTGGCTCACCGTGCGCGTCATGCGCAATCGCACCGCGCGCGTCGTCACCATCGCGCCGAAATCGAGGAAGTTGGGCGCGAGTGTCTGCGGATAGCCGGCCTGCCAACCTTTGGCCGAGGCGACCTGTTTCCAATCCTGCTCGGTGGCCTCTCGCGGATGCCGTTCGGCCGGCCCCGTGTAAATCTCCGCGTCCGCATCGGCAAAGCCCACCGCGAGACAGGCCAGCCCGCGCAAGGTCACCGGCCGGGGCCAGATCAGCGTGACCCATTGAGCGTGTTCGGGACTCACGAGTGGGGCGGCGTTCACCGCCTCGTCTTCGCCCTTGGCGGGAAAGTTGCGCCATCCCTGCCAGGTGTTGTCGTTGGATTCGTTGTTCAGCTTTTCCGCGGCGCGTGGATTTGCGCTCGCCGCGGCAACGGCTTGAGGCGCGATATTGGCGAAACGTTCTGGCATGACCGAGGCGCCACCGAGCCAGCCGGCATATTCCTTGTCGGTGGATTTCGGCGTGTGCGCGAAACGCAGGGCGCGGGTCTTCGTGCCCGGCGGCAAAATCCACACGGCAAAATCCTCGGAACCGACTTCGTCGTGTCCGAGAGCAGTTCGCTCGATGCGCTCTGCCGGAATCCACTGCGAGTCATCGTCCAACTTGCCGGGATATTCCGCGCCTTCGCGCAGCACACTCAATACACCGCCACCACGGACAACAACGGCGCCGCAGGGAACGGCGGCCTTCCAGCCGATGCGGAGATATCGTGTGCCAGGATTCGTGGAAACGCCGAACTTCAGGCCCGCGTGGCCGACGTGCTGTTTGGGCATGGCCAAGACCCAGAGCGAGCCTTCCTTTTGCTCGATGGGATGTGGCGCACCATCGACCCACTCGGTGAAAGCCGAGGCGTCGAGTTGACTCGCGTCGAGCGGTGGATCAAACGCGGTGGGCTTCTGAGCGAGCAGCGCTGTTGGGAGCAGGAGGAAGAGGAGGAGAAAAAGTTTCACGATGGGAGTAGTCATCAATCTTCACCTCGGTCGCTCTTCGTGCCTCTTTCTTAGCTCCATTTGCACGATCCCCGGATTTCGGGCGCGGTGAAAGAGCAAAACGACAATGACCGTTTCATGCTCGATCCGGTAGTAGAGATAGTAAGGAAATCGCCGGAGCAGATGACACCTAAACTCCAAATGGGCTTTCCGCGACGCGGTCGGGTGGCGTTGTATCCTCGCGAGCCCGGCGTAATAGGATCGAAGGAATTCATCTCCGAGACCAGTTGCCCGCTCTTCATACCAGCGGTAAGCCTCAGCGACATCATCCAGTAGCTCCGGTCGGAGCTTGATTCCGTAGGTCACAGTCGCTCCACCAACCGCTTTTTGAACTCGTCCAGGCTAAGTGCCTCCGTTGGAGATTGAAGATGCTTAGCGTAGCGACTTTCGAGGAGTGCCTTTTCTTCGTCAGACACCGGAAGATCATCCGGCATCGCAGCAATCGCATCCCACAAATCCTCGACGAGCTGCAGCTTCTCTTCTTTCGTAAGCTGCTGAATCTGCGGCAATTCATCGAGCGTCATGCCCGGATATTAACTGAGAAAATTCCGCACAACAAGGACGATTGAAGATGGCAGGCCTTAGAGGGCGTCTAAAAAGTAAGTGCGCACGGGTCAAGCCGGAGGCTTGCCGGACCGTAGCCGGGGGTAACACCCCCGGAATGCCCCCCAAAAAATAACTCACGCACCCCGGCCGGGGTGCCGGAAATTACCCCTGGAAGGCGACTCCGGCACACCCTCCGGGGTGCATCCGTTGTGTGGGGTGTCGCCTCCGGGGGTGTTACCCCCGGCTACAGTCCGTCAGCCCTTCGG
>DASYAY010000008.1:0-46154 GCA_036501065.1 Chthoniobacter sp.
GATCGGGCAACACTCCATCCAGCGCCGACACCAAACCCAAGCGCCGGTCGGCCTCCCGCAGGAGCATCACTCCACCGTCGCTGGAGACGTCTCCACCGCCAAAATTGGCCTCGATTTTGCGGCGATCGAAGCTTGGAAACGCGAGTTCTTCCGGAATACAATTTGGCATTAGCGAAGTTCCTTTCTGCTGAGAGCTTGAACACCTTCAGCATTAGCGGTTTACCGCGGGAACTTCGCTAACTTTTTCCACCCTCCCGTGAGAAATCCGGGTTAGTGGGTCGCACGACAGGGAGCGCCAGCGCCGAAAAGCCCGCTTTGTCATCCTGAGCGCAGCGGGGAAGCATGGGCGGAGTCGAAGGACCTCCAATTTCCGCGGGTTCCTGGCGGAGCGATGGGCGCGCCGTTTTTTCCGGAGTGTCTTCCACAGCCAGATGGATGAAGAAGAAGGATATTGGAGGTCCTTCGACTTCAGTCAGTCGCTGGAAGCTCCTTCCTTGCGCTCAGGATGACAGAGTTTGGTTTTCGGCGCTGCCGCTCCTTGCACTGTGCGTCCGATGAATGAAAAACTGCTCTAGCGCCGCGCCCGGCGATGACGCCCGGCGAGGGACCATCGGCCGAGACGGTATTCGGTGACGTTTTCGGAGAATTTGTCGCAGATCCGGACCTTCAGTTTGCCGTCTGAATCGCAGCTGTACTCCTCCTCGATGACGAGATCCTGCGGCGGCACAAACCGCTGGACGGGCCGGCCGTCGAGGCTGGCGGCATCCCGCAGGCCGGGATCGAACGGCACCCGGATTTCGTCCCAGTTGCTGAGTTCGCCCATTGGTTGGTTGCAGGCATCGAGGTGGGCGCATTCCAGGTAACGGAAATGGCCGATGTCATGCACGGGACGGTACGTGCGATAAATCCGCAGCGGTTGTTCGCTTCTCCGGGGGAGCTTGATGCCGCGCGGAAAAATCACGTCGAAAACCACGTTGTGGCCGCCGTCGGCTTCGCGCCATACCCCGAAATTCTGGGTGAACTGGTCGCGCAGGACGCATCCTTCGTGGCCGGCGGCGCGAATCGCCAGGCCGATGGCGGTCGCTGAGCGCATGTAGGACGAGCGGCGTACGCGGCGTCCAAAAGTCTCGCGGAGGATGCGGGCGACTGGCGGCAGCTCCGATCCGCCCCCGGTGAGATAAAGCGTCTCGAAGTCAAAATCGGAATGCCTCGCGAGCATGTCTTCGAGCACCGCGCGCGAGCGCTCGATGAGCGGCCGGCAGCGCTCGTAGAAAATATCCACGGGAATGGAAACTTCGCTCCAGCCCGGCCGGACCCGCTGGAGATCGACGGTGACCTTGCGGCTGTTGGGGTTCAACGCCTCCTTCTTGTTACAGCATTCATCGAGCAGATGGAAGCGTTCCGCCGCCGTCAGTGAACCTTCTTCCTCCCGCGAGGTGCCAGCCGCTTCCAGGGCGAGGGCGGCCAGAATCTCGTCGAAGTCGTCGCCGCCCAGATTGGGGACTCCGTCCGACGCCACGACGGAGTACTCGGTTTTGTCGAAGGCGACGAGCGAGGCGTCGAAAGTTCCCCCGCCGAGATCGTAGACCAGCAGCCCACTTTTTCCGCCCTTCCGATCGGTGTCGCGGAAGGCAAACTCGATGGCCGCGGCCGACGGTTCATTCGAGAGCCCCAGCACTTCGAAACCCGCGGCTCGCGCGACCTCTTCGGTGAGGAACCGTTGATTGCAGTTCGCGTTGGCCGGAACGCCGAGCATCGTTTGCAGGCGATCGGGTTTGTCGGCTGCGAGGGAAGACGATTCCATCAGCTTGCGCCGCAAGGCAGCCATCATTTCCGTGGCCAGAGTGCTGACGCAAAGGCGTTGGCCGGCAAATTCGATCTCGCTTTGTGGGCCGGCATCCTTGAGCCAGCGCTTGAGCGAGCGCAAAATTGTCCAGCCGGGTTGGCCTTCCAGATCGAGCGCTTCCCATCCGTAGACACGCTGTTCTCCGGAAATGGCCAGGACTGAGGGAAACCAGTCGCGGATTCGTCCACCGGAGGCTTCGAAATTGACCAGCGGATAGTTCCCCCGGTCGGCAGCGGCGACCACGATGCGAGTCGTTCCGAAATCAATCCCGATTCTCACGATGGCGCGATGGTTGGCCGTGATGGCACTTTTCCGCGCCGAGCCGGGAAAGGCTGAAGTCTCAGCCGCTGGAACTCCGCGACTGGACCTTTGATCGCAGGCAGAATCATCCGGTTACTTTGCCGTCTTCGCGCGCGTTCGTCTACTCTCCTTTGCGGCGGTTTTTAGGTTTCGAGCAGCCATGCCGGCGAGACGTCGACAAAACCTGGCCGCATCCAATTCGAAAGCACTTCACGTCTCGCCAAAATCTTCATTCCGGTTCGCATTGGCAGTTTTTCTGCTCGTGTGATGCAATGAAAACGCGCCTGTTGGCCGCACCCGTATGTCCAATCCCTGGCTTCTCGACGGCCTCGTCATTCTCGCTTATTTCACGCTGATCATCAGCATCGGGCTGTACAAGGGACGGGGCGAAAGCTCGATGGAAGAGTTTGCCGTGGCCAATCGCAGCATCCCGTGGTGGGCGGTGCTGGCCTCGATTCTCGCGGCGGAAGTCAGTGCGGGAACATTTCTGGGCACGCCGGGAGAAGGCTACGGCTTGCGCAATTTCACCTATGTCCAGCTAGCCATCGGGACGATCCTCGCACGGATCATCGTGGCCTATGTTTTCATCCAACGCTTTTACGAACTGCGCGTCGTCTCGATTTACGAATTCCTCGATTCCCGCTTTGGTCACACGACGAAGATCGCCTCGTCGCTTGTCTTCATCATCACCCGGGCGCTGGCCAGCGGATCGCGCATGTTCGTGCCGGCCATTCTCCTCGTCGTTGCCTGGCAATTGATCCGTGACATGCACCCAAGCCGATCCGAAACGCTCGCGCTCTACGTCGGCGCCGTTGGTTTTCTGGTTTTGATCACGGCTATCTACACCACGTTTGGCGGCATCAAGGCGGTCGTGTGGACGGACCTCATCCAGGTGCTCCTCATGTATGGAGCCATGATCTACGCCATGGTCACGCTCTGGCAGGCGGTGGGTGGCTGGTCAGTAGTGACGCGCGAAGTGAAGACCACGCCGGTGGATGCCGAAGTGGTGGCCGCGAGGACGCAGGATATTTTGAAAAGCACGGGCAATCAGTTGAAGGAGCCGGAAGCCCGCGCCCTGGCCTCCACTGAGGTCGAAAAGGAATCTGTGGCCGCCGCCCAGACGGCGCTCAATTTTTGGGACATGGGCGTTGAAAAAGATCCGGCGCAACGGGCCGCCTTGGGTTTTTGGGGAAATACCAAGAAGGTGTTGGAAACGGAGTACACCATCTTTTCCGCGTTCCTCGCGAGTGTCTTCGTGACCATGGCGACGCATGGCACCGACCAGGACATGGTCCAGCGAATGTTGACCGCTCCGGACATTCGGCGCAGCCGGCGAAGCCTGATTTTATCAGGCTTGGCGGACATTCCGGTGGCGCTCAGTTTCACCTTCATCGGCGTGCTGCTGTGGGTTTACTACCACTTGCCGGCCCACGAAGCGCGGCGTCCGGAGAGCGATTATTTCGTGAACTTCATTCTGCGGGAATTGCCACCGGGCGTGCGCGGAGTGATGGCTGCCGGTTTGTTTGCCACCGCCATGGGATCGCTGAGCACGGCGCTGAATGCGCTGGCCACGAGCTTCACCCGCGATTTCTACCTGGGCCTATTCCGCCCCGGTGCGGGGCAGCGGGAGCAAATGGTCGCGGCGCGTTGGAGCACGGCCTTCTTCGCCGTGTTGCTCGCCGCCATCGGCGTCGGCACGGCGTGGGTGAAACTCACGCATCCGGAGATCCGCATCATTCCGATCGTCCTCGGGTCTTTTGGGTATACCTATGGGTCGCTGCTCGGGATTTTCCTGGTGGGAATGACGACGCGGACTCGGGGAAATTGTGTAGGCAATCTCATCGCGATGCTGGTTGGTTTTGTCGTCGTCGCGATCCTCAGCAATCTCCCCAATGATGTGGCCAGGCTCTTTGGCGGGCACCTTTATGACCCGCCGACGTGGCTGCCGATCATCGAATTTCCCTGGCGGATCGCTTTCGGAACGGTCGTGACTTTCCTCGTGGCGATCTGCTTCCGCACGGAGACGAACGACGGACAGCGGGGCGCGGCGAATTGATAATACGTACGCGTAACTCATGGTTTTTTTCGTCACCGCCCGGTTTTGCGGTGACTCGCGGTGGGTCAATAGCAAAGTCGGTTTTTGCGAAAATAAATCGGCCCGGAATTTCGGGAATTATCTTGTCGCAATTTCTCCTGAATTTTAAAGTCATGCCGTTCGGCAGGAAGGCCCACCCCACCTGTGAATAACTTGTGAACAAACTAACTCCTCATGCTTGTCTCTTCGTCTCGCCGCTTCCTTGCTTGGATTGCGGGCGGCGTGAGCCGGGAATCTTGTGGGAATGGATGTTCCACAGGCACGTAGTTTTTAAATCATTCATTATCAATGACTTGTGCAATAAGTTTTTAATTCGCCCCGAAACGCGTTTTTCAGCGATGGCCTTCGCGGACCCGAAATTTCTGTCCTCCCCCGAACCTTAACTCTGAATTGTAAATGACGTTAACTGCTGTGGATAAATCACTGGATTCTACTCATTTGAACGCCCTTTGGGCGGAGATGGTTGCACATATCAAAAAGGAGGTAAGTGCTGACTCCTATGACCGGTGGTTTCGAGAGATAGAGCTTGTGGAACTCGACGAGCAGGCGATGACGCTGCGAGTTCCCAACAACATTTATCAGCTTTGGATCGAGAGTAACTTCCGGAACTTGCTGCGCAGTGCCGTCCTGCTGACGCTGGGTTCATCCCGCGACCTGAAATTCGTCCTGCGCGACGAAGGGGATGAGGCACCGCACGTCGAGAAAGAGCCGGCGGTCAAAAAGCCGCAGCTTCGCGAGGCGGCGTCGAGTGAGCCGAAGCTCTCCGGAATGAACGGCCTCAATCCGCGCAACAGTTTCGAGGCCTTCGTGGTCGGGCCGAACAATCAATTTGCCCATGCGGCGTGCAAGGCGGTCTCCGACGCTCCGGCGCGAACCTACAATCCGCTCTTCATTTATGGAGGCGTCGGTTTGGGCAAGACCCATCTGATGCACGCCATCGGGCACTCCATTCTGTGCAAACGCAAACCGGTCAAGGTCGTCTATGTGACCAGCGAAGCGTTTACGAACGAGTTCATCGACGCCATTCAGAACAATACGCTGATCAAATTTCGGAAGCGCTACCGCCAGACCGATGTGCTGCTCATCGACGATATCCAGTTCCTCGCGGATAAGGGGCGGACGCAGGAGGAGTTCTTCCACACGTTTAATACGCTCTTCGACGGCCACAAACAGATCGTCCTGTCGAGCGATCGTCCTCCCTCGGAAATCGCCAATCTGGAAGCGCGCCTCGTCTCGCGTTTCGAATGGGGTCTGACCGCGGAACTGCAGGCGCCCGATACGGAGACCCGGGTCGCCATTCTCCGGAAAAAAGCGCAAAGCGTGGAGCTCGCTCTCGATGACCACATCGTTCAATTCCTCGCGGAACGCATCCGCACCAACGTCCGCCGGCTCGAGGGCGCCCTGATGCGCGTGGCCTCCTACGTGTCGCTCAATGGAGGGCGTCCGCCGAGCGTGGAAAAGATCGAGCAACTGCTCAAGGACATCCTCCACGAGGAAGCTCGCCGGACGATTTCGATCGAACAAATCCAAAAGCGTGTCGCCGAACACTACGACGTGCGTTTGGCCGATATGACCAGCAAGCGCCGCCCGGCGAACATCGCCTTTCCTCGGCAGATTGCGATGTACCTGGCGCGCGAACTCACGAAAACCTCTCTCACCGAGATCGGCGAAGCCTTCGGCGGCCGCGACCACGGAACGGTCCTGCACGCACACCGATTGGTGAAGGAGCGGATGGTCAAAGATGAAAAAACACGACAGGTTGTGTCTTTTCTCGACAGCCAGCTTTCCCGCTGATGGTTCACCCGGCGTTTGAAAATCAGGGAAAAGGGTTGCGTCACCCCACGCAATCATTCATCTAAACGCCAATCAGTTCCCTATGAAATTCAGCGTCAGCAAAGAGAAGCTCCTCGCGGGTCTGCAGACCGTGCAAAATGTGGTCAGCACGCGGACGACGCTCCCCATCCTTTCGAACGTTTTATTGCAGGCCAGCGAGGATCACCTGCGGTTGACCACGACTGACCTCGATGTCGGGGTCAGTGGAGCGATCACCGCGCAAATCGAAAAGCCTGGTGCGACGACGTTGCCGGCGCGGCGCCTCGCCACTATCGTGCGCGAATTGCCCGCCGCGGAAATCCTCGTCGAAATCGATTCCAAGAATGTCGCGTCGATTCGTTGTGGCCAGAGCTTTTTCAAAATCCTCGGCCTGCCCGAGGAAGAATTTCCGCCGCTGCCGAAGCTCAACGAGTCGCGCACCTTTACCATCGGCCAGCAACTCCTGCGCGACGCCCTCAAGAAAACGTCCTACGCGATTTCCACGGATGAGACGCGTTACGTCCTGAATGGCATCCTGTTTTCGTTCAAGGAGAACAAGCTCACACTCGTGGCCACGGATGGGCGGCGCCTGGCGCTCGTCGATCTGGAGATCGAATTTCCGCGCAGCCAGGAAGTCGACATCATCGTGCCGACGAAAGCCGTGACCGAACTCGGGCGGTTGCTCGGGGACGAAGGCGATGTGCGGTTGAGCGTGGATGAAAACCAGGTGGCTTTCCAAATCGGCGACACCCTGCTCGCTTCGAAACTCATCGAAGGCAATTATCCCAATTACCGCCAGGTGATTCCCGCGGAGGCGAAGGAGCGGATTACGCTGGAGCGTGAATTGTTTCTCAACGCGGTGCATCGCGTCTCGCTGCTCTCCAGCGAGAAGTCCAATTCGGTGAAGCTCGTCTTCAGCAAGAACAACATCGAGATTGCCGCCAACACACCCGATGTCGGCGAAGCGAAGGAATCGCTCGCCGTCGCCTACAAAGGCCGCGAGTTCTCGATCGCTTTCAACCCGGAGTTTCTCCAGGCGCCCTTGCGCGTGCTGACCAACGATGAAGTCTACCTCGACCTCATCGACGAGATGAGCCCGGGCGTCATCAAAATTCAAAGTCCGTTCCTCTATGTGCTGATGCCGATGCGCATCAGTTGAGGGGTGGAAAAAACGAAGGCGAGGTCGCGCACTTTTTCTCTTTGCGCTTTGGCGCAAGCTGCATAGTGTGCCCCTCCCCGCCGGGAAACCGGTGGTAATGGCTAGCCAAAAGCTCACGTGGCGGAATTGGCAGACGCGTACGGCTCAGGACCGTATGGGGCAACCCGTGGAGGTTCGAGTCCTCTCGTGAGCACCATCCCCGCAATCCAGCGAGGGATGCGCTTGCCGTGATCCTTTCCCGGTTTTCGTCTCAAGCCACGCTGGCGAGAGATTTGCCGTTGCTGATCGCCCGGCAAACAGCCTGTCGGAGATCCGCGCAACTCGTCGGCTTTCCGAGAATGATATCCACCTCGGCTGGATTTCCGCCCATCGCCATCATCTCATCGCCGAACCCGGTGAGGAGAATGATCGGGGTGTCCGGAGCGAGACGTTTGATGGCGCCGGCCAGTTGGGCGCCGTTCATGCCTGGCATGGATTGGTCGGTGATGACCAAATCGAACGAGCCGGTGCGGAAGTGATCGAGAGCTTCGTCGCCGCGAAAGACGCACTCTGTGGTATGGCCATCGCCGTGGAGATATTCGGCGATCAATTCGCAAATGATTTCCTGGTCGTCGACCACGAGGACTTTCAACGTGCGATCGACTTGGACGACTTGCGGAACGGTGACTGTGGCTTTGAGGTTCGTAGCGGGGAAGAGAATGGAGAACGTCGTGCCGACATGCTTCTCGCTCGTAATCTCGATCGTCCCCTGGTGCCGTTGGACGATGCCGTAGACGACGGCCAGACCCAACCCGGTTCCATGCTCGCCCTTGGTCGTGTAAAACGGTTCGAGACAGCGTTCCCGCTCTTCCGGCGTCATGCCGATGCCGGTGTCACGCACGACGACGGTCACGGATTCTTCGTGCCGGCAGGTCGCAATCGTAATGGTCCCTCCATCGGGCATGGCGTCGACCGCATTGAAAACAAGGTTGGTGAGGACCTCGCGCAATTCGGCCGCGTTGCCCGCGACCGGCGGGACATCCATCAAATGGCTGACGATCTCAATCTGGACGCCGTTGGCCAGGCTCTTGCCCTTCCACTTGGGCGAGGTCAACGAGACGACTCGCTCGACGACGTCGTTCAGATCCACCGGCAGCCGAATCTCGTTGTCTTCGATCGGGCGGTAAAATTCCCGCAGGCGGCCGACGACGTGCGAGGCATCCTGGGCCGCTGAAACCATGTGGTCGAGATAGGTGATCTCGCGACTGCTGCCGTGCGCTTCGATCCACGGGTGTAAGAGTTCGCCATAGCCGAGCATCATGGTCAGAGCGTTGTTGAAATCGTGGGCGATGCCGCCGGCCATCATGCCCAAGGCGCGCAGGCGCTCCTGTTTGACGATCTGCTCCTGGGTGTTTTGCAATTCCTGGAGCGTCGCCTCCAGTTGCGCCGTCCGCTCGCGGACCTGTTTTTCCAGCTCGAGATTGTGCTCCTGCATGCTTTGGCGCAGAAAACGATTCTCCACGAGATTCCGGATGCGCAGGACGACTTCGGCGTGATCGAGGGGCTTGGTGAGGAAATCCTTGGCGCCTCCGGCGAGGGCCTGACGCTTGGTCTCGATCGTAATGTCCGCTGTGAGGATGAGGATGGGAAGGTAGTCTTCCGCCGGAATCTCCGCCTTGAGCTGCTCGAGGACGACGAAGCCGTTGTAGTGAGGCATGTTCAGGTCCAGGAGGACGATATCCGGATGAATCTCCTTGAACAGCGGGAGGGCCTGCCGGGAGTCGTTTGTGGTCCGAACCTGATGACAGCCGGCAAGAGCGAGAATGCGTTCCAGCAAGCGCACGTTGGCCGGTTCGTCGTCGACGATCAGCACTTTAGCCTTGCTCAGATAATCGGTGGTCATGAGGAAATCCCCGCATTGTCCGGGCGCGGCGCAATCGCACCGATCCCCGTTTTGCGGAGTCGGCGCTGAAATGGCTGCGCCCATAAATTTGGGCAGCATTCGTTGAAGCATGTGTTATGCCCTTTCCCATTTTTCTCCCGATTGATAGAGCAGATTCATGCCATCCGCCGTCCCGCCCAATGAAAGAACCGGTTCCCGCGTGCAAGCGATGTTTGCGGCCATCGCCCAGCGCTACGACCTGGCCAATCACCTCTTGAGCGGTGGCCTGGATTTTTGGTGGCGGCATCGGGCGGCGGCAGTCATCCAGCCGTGGAATCCACAGAGAATCCTGGATCTGGCCACAGGGAGCGGAGATCTGGCCCGGACCGTCGGACGGGCCTGCCCGGAAGCCCTGGTCGTGGGCGCCGATTTCTGTCTGCCCATGCTGCGCATCGCCAAGCGCAAAGGACTCGAAAATCTAGTCGTGGCGGATGCTTTGCGGCTGCCATTTGCGGCGGAGACGTTTGATGTCGTCACTGTCGCCTTTGGTCTACGAAACATGGCCTCATGGGAGGACGCTCTCGCAGAAATGCGAAGAGTTCTGCGCCCCGGCGGTCATCTGCTCATCCTCGATTTTGCCGTTCCGAAGGCGCCGCTTCGGTGGATTTATCGGCCGTATTTGCATCATCTGCTTCCGCGGATCGCCGGCTGGCTCACCGGCGAAAAAGGGGCCTACGAATACCTCGGCCAGTCGATCGAGCAATTTCCCAACGGTGCCTCCATGTGCACGTTGCTGGAGAGCGTCGGTCTGCACCAAGCCGCCCATGAACCGCTCGCGGGGGGGATCGTTGGCCTCTATACGGCGATGCGCGCCTGAGGATTCGCTATTTCGCGGGAGACGGTAATGGGGCGGGCGCCGGGGCCGGTGTTGCCGGAGCGGGGTTGGTGGGAGTGGAAGCCGGACCGGCATTTGGCTGTGGGGCGGGAGTTGCCGGAGCGGGTGCCGGGGCACCCGGAACCGCCGGAGTTACGGGCGAAAGGACTGGCGGTACCGGTGCCGGAGCCGTCGTTCGCTCTGGAGTCGTGGTTGGCGGAGCAGCTTGCGGAGTCGTGGCGGGGGAAGGTGCAGGCTTGTCGGATACCGGCGGGGTGGTTTGTGGGGCAGGAGCTGGTGCCGGGTTGGCCCCAGGCGTGACTGCCGGTGTCCGGGGCGCCGGGGTTGCGGCTGGCGCGCCCTGGATGAGCGGCAACTGGAAGGCGCTGACATCCGGTTGGCTCATGCCGAAGGTGCCGGTCAAGCCCTCGGCCGTGGCGTAGGTCAGCATGTCGGAAGTTTCACCGCCGAGGGAGAGCTTGCCTTGGCCACTTGCCGTCTTGAACGAGACGACGGTCTTGGGTTGCGCCAACCCCTGGTCCGGAGCGGTCGCGCCGATCCAGCGGACCGCGCGCAAGTTCGAGAGCGTATTGACCATGGAATCGACATTGGATTGCTGGAGCTTTCCATCGCCTTTGGCCAGGACCCAGTTCTTGTCCTTGTCCCGCTCGATGGAAATGGTCGGCTGGCCTTCATGCGTGATTTCCACGCTGGTGACGTCTTCCGGCTTGTTCTTGTAGATGGTCAGTTCCTGCCACTGCAGCGGGTCGGTCATGGCCACATCGAGAAGATTTTTCGAAACGCTGACGACAAACGGCTCATCATCGAGCTTGGCGTAAACGGAATCCTTTTCAGTTTTGCCGAAGAGCACGGAAACGATCGGTTTCTCGCCGGCCTTGGTTTCCGCGGTATTCTCCGAGGCGTAGGAACTCAGGGTGATCGTTTCCGCCGGCTGATCGAGGCCATACTTGGGAAGGTCGGTCGCCACGTCCGAGACGAAATCGGTCACTTGTTCGTTCTGCAGCGTGCTCAGAAGCCGGGCGGCAGCGGCAACGTTGACCGGCACGTCCTTGCCGCCGGCCTTGCGGACCCAGGATTCACCCTTGCGCGCGAGCACGATCTTTTCTTTTCCGGGGCTCTCGATGTTGATCCGGTCGACGATGTCCGCCGAGACCCGCAGGAGATTGCGATCGCGCAGAGTGTTCGGTGTCGTGTCGAGAATCGCGGCGACCGACTTGGGCACGACCATCACGGCATCCCGGGTGGAAAGTTTGACGTAGAGTTTGTCCTTCTCCTTTTCCACGAAATTGCCGAACTGCAGGACCACCGGCTTCTTGCTGCCTTCGGAGGTGAAGGTCACGCTGCCGCGGGGTTCCTGGAGGCCATACTTGGCGAGGTCGGAGTGATCGGCGATGAAGGAAGAAACCAGGGCATTGGCGGCCTGCGAAATGAGGTCATTCACTTGCTGATCGTTGCCGCGGGCCTTGAACGGCTTCGCCAGTGACCAATGCTGATCCTTCCGATCGAGTTCGATCTCGCCGGTGCCGACCTTCAGCACGACTTTGTCCACCTGCGTGGTCAAGAGGTCCGTCAGCTTGTGATCCCGAAAATCATCGACCTTCTTGGTGATCTGGTTCTTGAGATTATTGCTGATGACGTGGGCCACCTTGGAATCTTCCAGGCGCACGTAGATTTTGCCTTCGACGGCAGCATCCTTGCCGAAGAGCAGTTCCACGGGTTTGTCTCCGCCGGTGAAAGTCAGGCGCGTTTCGGGGTTGGCCAGCCCGAAGTCCTTGAGCAGATCCTTGCCCTGTTTGTCGGTCGGAATGGATTCATCCGATCTCAGATTTTCCGCATCGGTGAAGAGTTCGTTGACGGCCATGGAATCCGCGTGGTCCTTGAGCGGGGCGTCGATAAACCAAGTTCCGTCCTTCTTACTCAACTGGATCTTCGTGTCGGTGTTTTTGATCGTGATCCCGGTGATCTTCTCGCGGTCAAAATGCACCACCCGGCCCGCTTGCTCGGCGGCCTGTTGGGAAGTGGGTTGCTTGCTTTCGAAGAAGTAGATGAACGCATAGATGGCGACCGCCGCCACCAGGAGGATGAACGTGTTTTTAAATTTCATGACAGAAGGGGAAGAGTAGAACTAGGCGCGGCGTTGCGACCAGACAATGAGGCCAAACAGAGCGACGATGCCCGGCACGATCCCCATCACCCAGATGGCGATGTTCCGAAGCTGCTTTTCATCGAGGCTGATGGTCAGCGTCGTCTTTTCCTTGGGCGGAATGCCGATGACATCCTCCCGATCGAGGAGCCAGTTGAGAACATTGATGGTGATGTCGAGTGAAGCTCCCTCGGAGAGCCGATAGGCGTTGTTACCGAGCATTTCACCATTCCCCACCGCCACCAGTCGCGAGCTATCCATTTTCACGCGTTGATCCTCGACGCCGCCCTTCTCGACGGCGACGGCGATGTTCAGCGGCCCCATATGGTCGCGCTTCGGATCGAAGAAGACCTTCTTGCCCTCGCCACCGCTCAGATCGGTCGACCCCCAAAAGCCTTCCGCCGACTGCAAAAGCGGGATGACACTCACCTTGGCGATGGTCTCGCGAGATTTGTCCACCGCGAGTGACTGCGTGGCCCCGAGCATTTGCTTGGTCATTCCGTCGATATCCTTGGTGATGCTCGTATGGCTGTCGGTAACGACAAACGCCGGATTGCTGATGACGCCGGTGGTCAGTTGTGGACTGCCGTTCTGATCCATTTGCAGGAATTTTCCCGTCCGAATGATCCGGTCTTCCTGTGGTAGAACGCCGACCGAGTTGAGGAAGTTTGTCAGGTGCGGTGTTTGGGCAAAGGGATTCAGAAGCACGAAGAGCCGGCCTTTTTTCTCCCAGAAATCGGAAATGAGCTTCATCGGAACTTCGGACAAATCGGATTTCGGACTGCAGATGATCACCGCCCGCGCATCGTCCGGAATGGCGCTGACATTGAGCAGGGTCAGTGGCGCGATCTGGATATTCTGCCGTTTCAGACTTTCGTTGAAATCCTGGAGGTCCTGGCTCTTGAGATCCGGTTCACCGTCGCCGACGACATAGTAGACCTTGTTGGCTTTACCCTCGGTGAGTTCGATGAGGGCACTGGTGATCGCTTGTTCGCCCTTGAAATCCTTGATCTTCGGCTGGGTTTGGCCGGTCATCATGGCCATCTGATCGGGCATTTCCACGTCGGCCATGTCCTGGGCATTGACGAACTTGCTCTTTCCCCCGACGTCCAGGATGAGGATGTTTTCGTTCGCTCCGAATTTGTATTTGCCTTGAAGCTCCTGCGCGCGCGTCAGGCTGCGGAAGGGGTCGACCACCTCGGTCCTGAACTTGCCGTTGGAGGCGTATTCATATTCGCGCAGGAGGTTGTTCACGTCCGGGGCGATTTCCGCGGCGCTGGAAAAGAAGACGATCGCGGTGACCGGCTTTTGCAGGTTCTTCAGGACATTGATCGTCTGCGAACTGAGGGCGTACTTTCGGTTGCGGGAGAAATCCCAGCGCTTGAAGTGCCGGAAGCTCATGTAGTTAACCATAAGGATGATGCCGAAAATCACCACTGCTTGAATGAGGACGTTCAAACCGATTTGGAACCGGTGAATCGTGACGATTTTTTTGGGCTTTGGTTCGGCTTCGGGAGATGAGGAGTTAGCCATGGGAGAAAAGAGGAGTTAAGGATTGTCAGTGCCGCCTTATGCCTTCCACTTACGGAACTGGAAGACCTGGAGCGTGAGGTAACTCATCAGAGCCGTCATCGATACATACCAAACGATCGGCCGCGAATCGATGATCCCCTTGCTGAAGTCTTCCATGTGTTGCACCGGCGAGAAGTAGCTGAAGATTTCCTTGATGGCCGGGTTGGTGAGGTTCATCACCATCGGCAGAAACGGCAGGAAGACGCAGACGAGAATGACGCTGAAAGAAATGGTCGCCGCGATGATCTGGTCCTTGGTCAGCGCCGAAGCCAGCAAGCCGACCGAGCAGAAAAACATGCCCATGAGAAAGAGGAGCAGGAACGTCGTGTAAAAAGCGCCCGCCGCGTTGGCCGCGCTATGGTGGGTAATGTATTGGAAGGCCGCGAAGGAGAAGAAACTCGGCGCCCAGAGAATGCAGTAGAAGAAGAGCACGCCGGCAAACTTGGACATGACGATTTGCCAGTCTTTCACCGGGGCCGTGGTCAATGTTTCCAAAGTGCCCATGCGAAATTCCTCGGAGTAGACCCGCATGGTGATGAGCGGAAAACTAAGGATGAACGGGAACCAGAAGAGCGCCTGGGCGAAGACGATCTCCACGATCGTCAGTTCCGCCGGGTAGCCGTTGACGATCTGGATTTGATACCAAAAATTCATTCCGGCGAGGAGCAGGAAGTAGAAAAGAACCACGTAGGCGATGGGCGAATAGAAAAACGATTTCAGTTCGCGACTGAAGAGAGTGAGGAATGTTTTCATGAAGCGATGGAAGATTTTTTGATTGGTGGGGTTGCCGTCTCGGGGGAAACGGCGGAATTGCGAACGGCGGGAACGGCGGGGGCGCCGGTCAGCTGTCCGAATGAGTCAACTCGACGAACACGTCTTCGAGGGTGGGCCGGCGGCGCGTGATTTCGCGCACTACCCAGTGTTTGCTCATGGCCAGGCGCATCAGCTCTTCACTTGGATCGGTGTTTGCTTCCAGACGAAGCTGAAAGACGCTGTAGTCGCCGTCTTTCTCGGTCGCCACATCCTTGACTCCCGGTAATTTCTGGAGGTCGGTCGCGGCGTCGTCCGAGCCGACCTTGGCCTCGAAGCGCATGCTCCCCGCGGTGCGCTGATTCTTGAGGAGGTTTTCCGCGGTGTCGCTGGCGCGAATTTTGCCCTTGTGGATGACAATCACGCGCGAGCACATGATTTCCACCTCAGGGAGGATGTGCGTGGAGATGAGCACCGTGCGCTTGCCGCCCAGGTTCTTGATCAATTCGCGCACGTGGCGGATTTGATTTGGGTCGAGGCCGATGGTCGGTTCATCGAGAATCAGCAAATCGGGGTCGTGAACGAGCGCATCGGCGAGCCCCACGCGCTGGCGGTAGCCTTTGGAAAGTGAGCCGATGAGTTTGTGCTCCACATCGCGCAGGCTGCAAAGCTCGAGCACGTCGCCGACACTTTGCCGCATTTTGCGGCCCGGCACGCCTTTCAAGCTCGCGCGGTAGCGGAGATATTCGTTCACCCGCATATCCGTGTAGAGCGGCGTATTCTCCGGCAAGTAACCGAGGTGCTTTCGGGCCTCGACGGATTGTTCGAAGACATCGAATCCGGCGATGGTCGCGCGACCGGAAGACGCGGGAAGATAGCTGGTGAGAATCTTCATCGTGGTGCTCTTGCCCGCACCGTTCGGCCCGAGAAAGCCAACGATCTCGCCCTTTTCCACCTCGAAGTTTAGGTTATTTATCGCGGTAACACCCGCGTATCTTTTGGTCAGGTTTTCGACTTTGATCATGGGGAATTTTTCAACGGGCAGTGAGGGTCACCGTTTGCACTTGCTGGATCGTCCGTCCGCGGAGGCGCCGCACGACGCCCACGGAAAAATCGACGATCGAGCCCGTATCAATCGGTTGCAGCAGATCTTCGATCTGCTTGGAGGAAGTGACTGGATAGCGTCCGACTTGGTTGATGACAAGGCCTCGTTTCATTCCGGCCTGTTCCGCGGGCGAACCTCCCTCGACGTCGCCAATGAGCACTCCCGAGCCGGCTTCGTAACCGAGTGTTTCGCTCAGCTCAGCGGTGAGATCCTGCAACTGCAGGCCGAAAAATTTGCGCGCCAGCAATCGATCGCCCGCCGGTTTTGTCACCTTTTTGCCGGCGGCGATTTTTTTGAATTCATCCACTTTCCCGCGAACAATTTCTGCCGGGATGGCAAAGCCGAGGCCCTGGGTCGGGACGCCCTGGGGCGTGAAGGCCATCTTCACCGAACTCACCCCGACGAGCTTGCCGCTGATGTCGACGACGGGCCCGCCGCTATTGCCCGGATTGATCGCCGCATCCGTCTGGACGAGGTTGTGATACTCGACATCGTCGACGGTCACGCTGCGGTTTTTAGCGCTGAGAATTCCGCGCGCCACCGAGCTGCCGTAACCCAGCGGATTTCCCAACACGAGAACGGTCTCACCGAGCAGATTCGGGGAGATATCGCCGAGGTTGATGAAGGGAACCGGTTGAGCGGCGTCGATTTTCAGGAATGCCAGGTCGGCTTCCGGGGAGCCCGCGACGTAACGGGCGGTGTAACTTTTTCCGTCGGCCGAGGTGACGGAGATTTTCAATTCCGCGGCCCGCTGGACGACGTGCTCGTTGGTCACGATATAACCGGACGGATCGACGATGAATCCCGAGCCGAGGCTTTGGACCTTTTGCGAGACGAGCCGCGGCCGCCGCATCTGGCCGCCGAAAAACTGGTTGAACATTTCGTCGTAGGGGTTTCGGACCGTTTTTTGAACGATCCGCTCGGTATTGATGTTCACCACCGCAGGCATGGCCTTGGCCACCGCGAGGACGGACGGTTCCGCCGCCGGCTCCGTTTCACCTCCCCAGGCCACCGCCGTGACAGAAACCAGAGCGATCAAGATGGCAAGGTTCGGGAGGCGGGTGATCATTGGTAAAACGGGGCTTGGTGTGACAACAGAAACGGCGCGGCGCTCAATCTTTTGATAAGAAGGCATGATAGAAGTAGGGAATCTTCCCAAGGCTGCAACTCCGTGGAGCACATTTGTTTTTGTTTCCAAGATCGGGCGGTGGGCCGGGTTTCCCTCCAGCACAGACCCGAAAACCCTCCATGAAACACATTCTTACCACGTCGCTTGCCACCCTCCTTGCTGTCTCGGTCACTTTCGCTGCAGAAAAAGTCCCGGCACCGATTCCGCCGGCAGCATCGCAGTTTAAGGCATTGGTCGCCAGCATGGACCTCAAAGATGGCGATACCGTGGTTTTCCTCGGCGATTCGATCACCCACCAGTGCCTCTACACACAATACGTCGAGGACTATTTCTATACGCGCTATCCCAAGATGCACATCCACTTCCACAATGCGGGAGTGGGCGGTGACCGCGCCAAGGACGCCCTCACGCGTTTCGATGAAGATGTCGCCGCCTACAAGCCGAAGTACGTCACCATTCTTCTCGGGATGAATGACGGCACCTATCGCGACTTCGACAAGGCCATTTTCGATACCTACCAGCAGGACATGAGCACTTTGCTCGACAAGATCGCCGCGATCGGCGCCATCGCCATTCCGATCACGCCGACGATGTTCGATAGCCGCGCCAAGGTCTTGCGGGGCGACAATCAGGAGCCGCGCAATACCTACTACAATGGCGTCCTTTCCCTCTACGGGAGCTGGCTCCGCGAACAGGCGCAAAACCGCGGCCTCGGTTTCGTCGATATGTGGTCTCCGCTCAATGACCTCACCATGGATGCCCGCAAAAAGACGCCCGATTTCACCATGATTCCCGATGGGGTCCATCCCGCGCCGGAAGGTCAGGTCGTCATGGCCGTGTCCATCATCCAGGATGTCGTCACGCATACCTCCTGTCCGCAAATCACCATCGACTCCAAGGATGGCAAGCTCACCCCGGCGGCCACTGGCGGCAAGGTCAGCGATTTCAACGCCGGCGACGGCGTCAGCTTCACCTTCACCGCGGATCGGCTTCCCTGGGTTCTCCCGGCGGATCCCGCCGATGGTGGCAACAAGCACACCGCCATCGATGGTTACAAGCTCGACCACGCCGGGCATCACTTCTCCAATGAGCGGATGAGCGTGCGTGGCCTGAAGCCGGGCAAATATGAATTCAAGATCGACGGCCAGGCCATCGGCACCTATCCCGCCGGCCAACTCGCCTTCGGCGTGGAACTCGAGGAAAATAACAAGACGCCGGAATACCAGCAGGCCGCCAAGGTCGCGGAGCTGAACGCCGAGCGAAACAAGGACGCCTATCATCCGATGCGCGATCAGTACGGCCAGCTCAAGGGCAAGCGCCGCGACCTGGCCAAGATCGATCCGAAGGATCCGCAATACGCGGCGAAGAAGGCGGAGTTCGACAAATGGTACGACGGCCAGAAGGCGAAAGTCGCCGAACTCCTCGCCAAGGCCAAGGACATCGAGGCAAAGATCTACGAGGCCAACCAGCCCGTGCCGCACAAATACGAGATCACCCCGGTCCCGTAATCGCCGGAGCTCGAGAGCCGTCAACGGCCGCTGGAGAGACCCGCGCGTTTGGTGCTTGTTTTGCGATTGGTGAAAGAATCCGCGTGCCCTGAGCGCGGCGGACCGCTAACACCTTCGCAATGCTTAAGCTCCTCTTTCTCGGTGACGTCGTCGGCGAACCGGGCCGGCGTGCGGTCATCGAGAGCGTTCCACGATTGCGCGAAGAACGCGGGATCGATTTCGTGGTGGTGAACGGCGAGAACGCGGCCAATGGCCGCGGGATCACCCCGAAGATCACCATCGATCTCCTGCGCGCGGGAATCGCCGTCATTACGAGCGGCGACCACATCTGGGATCAAAAGGAAGTCGTTCCGTTTATCGACACGGAACCGCGCCTTCTGCGTCCGTTGAATTACCCGCCGAATACGCCGGGCGCCGGCTCCATCGTGCTCGAAACGCCGAAGGGCAAAGTCGGCGTGATCAACGTGCAATGCCGCACCTTCATGAATCCGCCACTGGAAAATCCCTTCCTGGCCATGCAGGAGGAAGTGGCCAAAGTGCGCGCGGAGACGCCGATCATTTTCGTCGATGTGCATGGCGAGACGACCAGCGAGAAGATCGCCATGGGCCGTTTTCTCGACGGAAAAGTCAGCGCGGTCTGCGGCACGCACACGCACACCCAGACGGCCGATGAGCAAATCTTTCCGGGGGGCACGGCATTCCTCTGCGACGCCGGCATGTGCGGCCCGATCGAGAGCTGCCTGGGCCGCGAGATCGCGCCGATCATCGACCGTTTTCTCAAGGGACGCCCGGTCCTCTATCCCGTGGCTCGCGGCCCCGTTCGCATGACTGGGGCGATCGTCGAGATCGACGAACTGACCGGCCGCGCCCTCTCGATCGAACGCTTTTCGCAGCGCTACGACCCACCGGAACCGCCAGCGGCCGCGCAAGTGCAGGCTTCCTCGGGGAAAACTTCGGCGTCATAGGGCCAATACGCCCCATAGACCCTATCTACTCTACCCCCCCACCTCCGCCTTCGCCTCCGCCGCCAGCGCCGTCGAAAGATACCGTTCCCCCGTCGAACAAGCCACCGTGACGATCAATTTGCCCTTGTTCTCCGGGCGTTTTGCGACCTGCATCGCAGCCCACACATTGGCTCCCGAACTGATGCCGGCGAGGATTCCTTCTTCCTTGGCCAGACGACGGGCCATGGCGAAGGAGTCGTCGTTGGTCACCTGGATACACTCGACGATCTGCGGATTTCCGGCGCTGTCTTTGAGGTGGAGATTGCCGGGAATGAATCCCGCGCCGAGACCTTGAATCTTGTGCGGTCCGGGCTTCAACGGTTGCCCGGCGAGTGTTTGTGAAATGACCGCGGAATCCTTCGGCTCAGCGGCGATGGCCACGAACGACGGCTTGCGCGGTTTCAGCGCTTCGACGACGCCGGTAATGGTGCCGCCCGTTCCGACCGCAGAAATCAGGATGTCGATTTTGCCGTCGGTGTCCTCCCACAATTCCTCGGCGGTAGTCGTTTTGTGAATTTCGGGGTTGGCCGGGTTGTCAAATTGCCCTGGGATCCAGGAATTCGGGGTGTTTTTCGCGATGTCTTCGCAGCGCGCGATGGCGCCTTTCATCCCTTCCGCACCCGGGGTCAGTACCAGCTTGGCGCCGAGCATGGCGAGCAGGGTGCGACGTTCCACGGACATCGTTTCCGGCATGCAGAGGATGAGCTTGTAGCCCTTGGCCGCGGCGACGAAAGCCAGGGCGATGCCGGTGTTGCCGCTCGTCGGTTCGATGATCACGGTGTCTTTGTTGATCACGCCGCGCCGTTCGGCGTCCTCGATCATGGCCATGCCGATGCGGTCCTTGACGCTGCCCAAGGGATTGAAGAATTCGAGTTTGAGCGCGATGGTCGTGCTCGGGTCAACTCCGAGGCTCGCCGGGATGCGGTTCAATTTCACGAGCGGCGTGCGGCCGACGGTTTCGATGATGTTGTTGTAGATTTTTCCCATGGAATTGGATGTCGTAGGGTTCGTGAGAGAGCGGGGCGGTTTTCCTACTCTCCCAGTCGGAAATTGACAAGAAACGAATTGTCCGCCTGATGATCGCGAAAGAAACGCATTTTCTTTTTGAAATGCGTTTGGCGAATGCTACCTCTCCCACCCAACCCAATCGATCTATGGCCGACCTTCTCAACGCTCAAGACATCAAGACGTGGCTCAAAAAACTGCCCAGCTGGGATCACGACAAGAAGCACATCGAGCGCGTCTTCGAATTCGATGATTTTGCCCAGGCCATCGAGTTCGTAAATGGCGTCGCGGAAATTGCCGAAGAGGATGATCATCATCCCGAAATCGACATCCGCTACAGCAAAGTCACCCTCCGCCTTTCCACCCACAGCGAAGGCGGTCTCACCGACCTCGATTTCGAAGTGGCCGAAAAGATCGACACTCTGGTCGACGAGTAGGCGCGGCTTCGTGAGCACGCAACCGACATCATCGCGGCTTTTCTGGAGCGCCGCGGTGACGCTCCTCCTGGCGGTGGCTGTCTGGTGGTTTGTCGAGTGGCGGAGCGCGCCCCCGCCTCCGCCTCCCGTGGAAATTCCCGGCCGCTGACGCCGATGGCCGACCACGCGCCTTTCCGCGACCCGGTGCTGGCGCATGCTCGCAAGGACTTCGCCCTCTTCGGGGAAAAGATGACGGTCGACGAGGCGCTGGCCGCCATCCGCCAGCACGGCGTGGGCGAGCGCATCGTCTATTTTTACGTGGCGGACGCTGTGGGTCGCCTGGCTGGCGTCCTGCCGACGCGGCGGTTGCTCAGTGCCCCGGCGGGCTCAAAGCTCGAGGACCTGATGATCCGGCGCGTCGTGGCCATTCCGGAAACCGCCTCTCTCCTCGACGCCTGTGATCTGTTCGTCCTCTACAAATTCTTCGCCTTCCCGGTGATTGACGCCAACCGCCGGGTCGTGGGCGTGATCGACGTCAGCAGCTTTACCGACGAGGTCCTGGACTTCACCGAACCGGAGAAGGTGAACGACATGTTCGAGACGCTTGGCTTCCGGGTCACCCAGATGCGTGGAGCTTCGCCCTGGAAGGCGTTTCGGCTGCGTTTCCCGTGGCTGCTGGCCACCATTGCCAGCGGCACGGCTGGCGCCCTCCTCGCGGGACTATTCGAGATGACGCTCGCGCGCGCGCTCATCCTGTCGTTCTTCCTCGCGCTTGTCCTCGCCCTGGCCGAGTCCGTAAGCATCCAATCGATGACGCTGACCCTTCAGGCCCTGCGGGCCGTGAAGCCGACCTGGAAATGGTTCTGGACCAACGCCCGGCACGAAGTGCTCACGGCGGTTTTGATCGGCTGCGGCTGTGGATTGATCGTTTTCTTCATCGCCTGGCTCTGGCGCGGCACCGCGCTGGCTGCCGGCGTCATCGGCTCGACGATCATTGGCGGCACACTCATTGCCTGCCTTTCCGGACTCATTGTCCCTTCGGTCCTGCATGCGCTCAATTGGGATCCAAAGATTGCCGCCGGCCCGATCACGCTGGCCATGGCCGACGTGCTGACGTTGACGCTCTATTTCTCCCTGGCCACCTGGCTCCTGTAGAAATGACGAATAACGAAGGAATAACCCAATGACCCAAGGACCGAATTGCGCGGGCCTTTGGTGCTTCGAGCATTGATGGATTCCTTCGTCATTCGGCCTTCGTCATTCGTCATTCCCTTCTCCCCCGCTTGCCTCGCGCCGCGCTTCACGCTAGGCACTCCGGGTCTATGCCGGCCCATCCCATCGTTGTCGCTCCCTCCATCCTCGCTTCCAATTTCGGACGACTGCACGAGGAAGTGCGCCGGGCCGAGGCCGCCGGCGCGGACTGGCTGCATCTCGACATCATGGATGGCCACTTCGTGGACAATATTTCCTTCGGCCCGGCGTTTGTGGAAGCGACAGCCGTCGCCGCGACGGTGCCCATCGACGTCCATCTGATGGTCGAGCGGCCGGATCATTTTTTTCCCCGCTTCGTGAAAAGCGCCGCCAATATCACCGTGCACGTGGAAGCGAAACACGATGTTCGTCAGACCCTGGCCGATATTCGATCCACGGGCTGCACCTGCGGTCTTTCCTTGCGCCCGGTGACTCCGTTCGAGGCCGTGATCCCTTATCTCGATGAAATCGATGTGCTGCTGATCATGACCGTCGAGCCCGGGTTTGGCGGCCAGCCGTTCATGATGGAAATGCTCCCCAAAGTTCAGGCGGCCGCGGAAGAGCGGAAGCGTCGGCAGGTGAACTTCCGGATCGAAGTCGACGGTGGAATCAACGAGAAAACCGCGGCCCTCAGCGTTGCCGAAGGAGCGGACACGCTCGTCGCGGGCACGTCGGTTTTTGGCGCAGTGGACATGGCCGCGGCCGTGCGAAAGGTGCGCGGCCATTAAGCGACCGCGATAGTTTTCGGCGCGTCGAAAACGCTCGCGCGCTTCAAGGAGAGCGCGACTTTACTGCGCGCTGCGTTCCGGCGGCGCCTTCGATTCGAAAATGGCGATCGCTTCGCCGGCCAGGAAGAGCGAACCGGTGATCAGGCAGCGACGTTCCATCGATTCGGCAATGCGAATGGCTGCCGGCAAATCGCGCACGGCGATGCACTCCTGCCGCGGTGAGATTTGCCCGATGGCCTTGCAAATTTCCTGCGGTGTGGCCGAGCGCGGATTGGGCACTGGCACAGAAAGGATTCGCCCGGCGATGGGCAGCAGCGCTTCGCAAACACCGCGCACATCCTTGTCCCGGAGGATGCCCAGGATCAGCGTCGCGCGTTTGTCGCCATAAGTTTCCCGCCACGTGGTCGCCAGGCGTTGCGCGGCGGCTGGATTGTGGGCGCCGTCGATGATGAATCGCGGGTGGATCAGTTGAAACCGGCCCGGCCAGGACACATTCCGCAAACCAGTGACGATGGCTTCCTGCGAAACCGGCAACCCAGCGAGTGAAATCGCCCGCAAAGCGAGCGCGGCGTTCCATTGCTGATGACTCCCGGCACTGCCGATCGCATGGCCGTTGAGCGGCTCGGCCAAGTATTCGACGACGACCTCGCGGTTCCCGGCGATCTCGTCAAAGGCCGTGCGCACTTCATCGGGCTGGGGCATGGAAACGGCCGGGATTCCGGATTTGATGATTCCGGCCTTTTCCCGGGCGATTTCGCCGAGCGACTCGCCCAGCCATTGCTGATGATCGAGGTCGATCGAAGTGAGCACACAGACCGCGGGAGTGACGACATTCGTGGCATCGAGTCTCCCGCCCATGCCGGTTTCCAGCGCCACGACTTCCGCCTTTTGCTCCTGAAACCAAGCGAGCGCGAGCGCTGTGGTGATTTCGAAGAAGGTCGGCGCGTGGTCCCAATGGGCCGTGAGCTCGCGAATCCGGGTCAATCCAGCGGCCACGTCGGTTTCGCCAATCATTTCACCATTGATCTGGATGCGCTCGCGAAATGTGACGAGGTGCGGCGAGATGAATAGACCACTGCGCAGGTTGGCCGCGCGGCAGCAGGAATCGACCATGGCACAAACGGAACCTTTGCCATTGGTGCCGGCGACGTGGACGAACTTCGGCGTGCCCGGCCCGGCCAAGCGGATCCCCAACGCCTCCACGAGACGCTGAATGTTTTCCAGACCGAGTTTGATCCCGTGAAGCTGGCTGGCGTACAGCCAGGCCACGGCTTCTTCGTATTTCACTGAGCGGGAGTGAGGTAGCTGAGCAGATTGCTCAGGGTGTCCCGGAGTTTCTTCCGGTGAACAATCATGTCGACCAAACCGTGGTCCTCGAGGAATTCGGCGGTTTGGAAATTGGAGGGCAATTCCTGGTGGGTCGTTTCGCGAATGACACGAGGGCCGGCGAAGCCGATCATCGCTTTCGGTTCGGCGATGATCACATCACCGACGGTGGCAAAACTGGCGCTCACGCCGCCCGTCGTCGGGTGGGTGAGCACAGAAAGATAGGGGAGCCGCGCCTGGCTGTGGAGCGCCAGAGCGCCGCAGGTCTTGGCCATTTGCAGGAGGCTGAGCACGCCCTCATACATCCGCGCGCCGCCGGATGCGGAAACGATGATCACCGGCAGCCGTTCCTTGGTGGCGCGTTCCACGCAGCGGGTCAGTTTTTCGCCCACCACCGAGCCCATGGTCGCTGCGAGAAAATTGAAATCCATCACCGAAATGGACAGCCGCTGGCCTTCGATTTTTCCGAAACCGCCGAGCACGGCGTCGCGGAGGCCGGTCTTCTTTTGATAGCTTTTCAGCCGTTCCGTGTAGCTGGCCATACCCGTAAATTTCAAGCGGTCGACCGACACCATATTGGCGTCGTGCTCTTCAAACGAGCCGGGGTCGAGCAGCATGTCGAGACGCTCCCGCGCGCTTTGCGTGAAGTGATGGTCGCACCGGGGGCAGACCCGGAAATTCTGGACCAGCTCGAGATTGTGGATCATCTCCTTGCAATTCTCGCACTTCTGCCACTGGCCCTCGGGGAAGTCGCGTTTCTTGTCGGAATTGAAGGGAGGTTTTTTGAAAATGCCCATGAGAAGAGAAAAAAGAGAATCAACCGCGGGCCACAGTGACAACGCGCACGGAGGCAGCGCCGGCCTGGCGGAGGACGCGCGCGCATTCATCCACGGTCGAACCCGTGGTGAAGACGTCGTCCACTAAGATGAGATGGCGGTGGTTCACTTCAGAAGGATGTCGCACGCGGAAGGCGTTACGCAAGTTTTCCATCCGTTCTTCGCGATCCAGCTTGGTTTGGGTGGTGGTATAGCGGGTGCGTTTCAGGGCGGCCAGTACCGGCTTTCCGGTGCGTTTCGCCAGGAGCCGGGCGAGCGCGTCCGCCTGGTTGAATTGCCGCTCCCGAAAGCGGACGGGATGCAGCGGCACCGGGACGAAGGCGTCGAAGGGTTGGCTGCGGATGCGTTCATCCTCGATGGTTTCCATCAGCCAATCCGCCAGGGGATGACGCAGATAGAACTGGCGATTGTATTTGAAGCGGTGAAGGAATTCCCGCACGACGCCACGGCTGCGAAATCGCGCGACGGCGCAATCGAAATGCAAATGGCGCTCCTTGCACTGATGGCATTGAAATTCGCCCGTAATCGCGCCTTCGAAAGGCTGGGAGCATTGCCGACAAAAGGGCGGCTCGATTTTCAGCGCCTGACTGGCGCACCCGGCGCAGAGATGCACGCGCGAGGGCGTTTCCGCTTGGCACTGCGCGCAGTGTGGCGGGTAAACCGCGTCGAGAATGGCATCAACGACGAGGCGCAGTCTGTCCGCGATTTTCATAAGTGAGCCAGAGGACGACGACGACACAGCATAGCGCCAGAATGCCGACCGGGACGAGACCGATCTGCAATTCCGGACCGATCCACGGCAGGTGAGTTACGCGGCGCCGGGCCAGCGCAGAAAAACTCAAGGCGACAAACACCACCCCGGCGTGCAGTCCGATGCTCATCCACAAGGCGCGCGTCCGTTGGGCCGCTTCCCCAAGCAGCCACCCAAGGACAAAAAGCGTCGTGAAACCCGCCAGCAGCGTCTGCGGCTCGGCGAACTGATGAAACGCATGCGGAATCATCGCGAATCCCGAGAGCCAGCCGATCGGCGCCGGATTGAAATGCTCGTCGGGCTTGAGGAAATGAACGATCGCGTAGAGCGCCGTCACCCAAAGGAGTGCGGGGTAGGGGCGCAACGACCGGCGCAGCAACCCCTGAATAGCCCCACGAAAGAGCGCCTCTTCCACGACGGCCACGGTGGTGGCCGAAAGAGCGATCATCGGCACTTTGCCCCACTGCCCCGCCGGCTTGAACCGATACACCCCGAAATGGACGTAGGCCCAGCCCATCGCCGCCACCGCCAGAGCCGCAATCACGAACCCGGCGAGGAGATGCCGCCCCCAGCGCCGGTCGGGCTCCAGTCCCAAGTCCCGCCATCCTTTGATGTGGAGCGAGCGGATCAACGGCCAGAGCAGCAAAAGGGCGGCGACCGTGGCCGCGCGGTCGAAATACTTTTGAAACTTGAACCCCGCCAGGCTCCGCAGAATGCCGTGGCCGATCAGCCATTGCGCCCCCCAATACATCGGCGGCGCCAGCAGCGCCCCAAGGACGATGACGGCGGCGAGAAACGCGAAAATCTTGGCGATGTCTTTCAAGGGCCGCGTATTCTTGCCAAAACCAACGCCCGCTCCACACAAATTCGCCCGCTTATGCGCAATGTTCACATCTGGAAAACCACCACCGAAGACGGTGAAAAGCGGGAGGTGCGTGCGGAGAAATTTGGCAAACGCTGGAAACTCCAGGCGAAGCTGAAGCACGACGAAAACTGGACCTACTACGACGATCCGCTTCTGGAGGATTTGATCGAACTGCGCGACGTGCTCTGGCGCAAGTACCAGCGCAAGCATCTGTCCTGGGAAGACGTGGCCGCCGTGGAGAAGATGATCACCGACCGCGGCGGCACTTGGGAACAAACCGAGGAAACCACGGAATGACCTCGCCCGAGAACGCGCCGACAGTGGCGCTGGACAAGGCGCACCTCTGGCATCCGTTTACCCAGCAGCGCGATTGGAATGCGCCGGGCCATGAGCCGCTCGTCCTGGTCGAAGGGCAGGGGGCGCTGCTGCGTGACGACCAGGGGAGGGAGTATATCGACGGCAATTCCTCGATCTGGACGAATCTCCACGGCCATCGGCATCCGAAGATCGACGCGGCCATTCGCGAACAACTGGATCGGGTGGCGCACACTTCTTTTCTGGGATTCACGCATCCGCTGGCCGCCGAGTTGGCCCGCGAGTTGGTGGCACTGTGGCCTGGGGGCACATTGACGCGGGTGTTCTTTTCCGATGACGGGTCCACGGCCATCGAAGTCGCTTTAAAGATGGCCGCGCAATTCTGGCAGCAAAGCGGTCAACCGAAGCGGACACGGTTCGTGGCCTTTGCGGGGGCCTATCATGGCGACACCATGGGGGCGTCGAGTCTCGGCGGGATCGCGACGTTTCACGGGCGATTCTCGGCCTGGCAATTTCCCGCGGAACACGTGGCTAGCATGGAGGAACTCGACGCGCTCGATCCGACGACGATCGCCGCTGTGGTGATCGAGCCACTTATGCAGGGTGCGGCCGGGATGCGGCTCTGGCCCGTGGGGATGCTCGCGGCCCTTCGCCGCTGGTGCGATGCCCACGGTGTCCTGCTGCTTCTCGACGAGGTCATGACGGGATTCGGCCGGACGGGGAAGATGTTCGCCTGCGAGCACGAAGGGGTGGTGCCGGATCTCATTGCTCTGGCCAAGGGCTTGACCGGCGGTTACCTACCCATGGCGGCGACGCTGGCGACGGAGCGACTCTTTGAGGCCTTCCTCGGCGGTCCCGAGCGGACGCTTTATTACGGTCACAGCTACACGGCGAATCAACTGGGCTGCGCCGCGGCTTTGGCGAGCCTGGCCATCTTTCGTGAGGAGCGTGTCCTCGAGCAATTGGCGCTGAAGATCGAACTGTTTGGCCAATTGCTGGCCGAACTCAAACAACGGCCGCGCGTGGCCGAGGTGCGCCAATGCGGCTTCATGGCCGGCATTGAGTTGCGTCGAACGCCGGCCGAGCCTTTCGCACCCGGAGAAACAATGGGGGCGCGGGTTTGCCTCGCGGCGCGACGCCATGGACTTCTCACGCGTCCCATCCGCGACACCCTCATTCTCATGCCGCCGTATTGCATCACGGAAGCGCAGCTTCGCGGGGCGTTGGCGGCGTTGATGGCGGCAGTCGATGAAGTTTGCGGAGCGTGAGCTTTGTCGGGAATCGCTCTTGATTTCGGCGCCCTGGAGGTCGCCGCTCCCAGGTCGTTCGCGTAGGGCCGGCTGCGACTCCATTTACGATACCGGTGAGTTCCGTTAGCCTTCACTTCATGAAACCGCGCGCCCTCCTTCCCCTCATCCTCCTTTCCCTGGCCATGATCACTCCCGCTGCTCACGCAAAGGTCAAAACTGAAACGGTCGAATACAAGGCCGGCGACACCACGTTGCAGGGCTTTCTGGCTTACGACGATGCCAGCACCAAGCCACGCCCGGGCATTCTCCTCATTCACGATTGGATGGGCGTGGGCGATTACGCCGAGAGCCGGGCGAAACAGCTTGCTGAGCTCGGCTATGTGGCCTTCGCGGCGGACATCTACGGCAAAGGCGTGCGTCCGGCGAATCCGAAGGAAGCCGCGGGCTTGGCGGGCAAATATAAAGGCGACCGCGCGCTCTATCGGGAACGGCTCAAGGCCGGTCTCGCCCAACTGACGGGCAACAAACTGGTCGCGCCCGGCGAAGTGGCGGCCATCGGCTATTGCTTTGGTGGCACCGGGGCCTTGGAACTGGCCCGAAGCGGCGCGGATCTGAAAGGCGTGGTCACATTTCACGGCGGCTTGAGCACGCCGACACCGCAGGATGCGAAGAACGTCAAGTGCCCGCTCCTCATCCTGCACGGCGCGGATGATCCTTTTGTGAAGCCCGATGAAGTGGCCGCGTTCAAGAAGGAGATGGACGACGCCAAGGTGAAGTACACCTTCATCGCCTATCCCGGCGCGGTGCACGCCTTTACGCGCCCCGATGCCGGCAATGACAATAGCAAAGGCGCCGCTTACAACGCCGAAGCCGATCACAAGTCCTGGGCCGAGATGAAAAAATTCTTCGGCCAGATCTTTTCGTAAGAGGTTCTCAATCGCAAAGGCGCAAAGTGGCGAAGCCGCAAGAAGTAGGAGCGGCATCCCTGCCGCTTCATCGAACCGGAAGAGGCTGGGAAGCCTCTCCTACTTCCGTCTCACCCGACGCGCACGAACCTTGCGGCGAAAGCCCCGTCGATCCCGTCGACAAACGGCAGAGTCCGCCGCGATTCCACAAATCGCAGTGTCGGAATCTCCGCGCTCACTCTCTCCACGATCTTCTCGTTTTCTTCCGGCTCCAGGCTGCAGGTGCTGTAGACGAGGGTGCCGCCCGGCTTGAGGAGCGTGGCCGTGCGCCGCAGCAACGCAAACTGCTGCGCCGGCATGCGAATGAAATCCTCTTCCGTCAGCCGCCAGCGGACGTCCACGCGACGCCGGATCACCCCGGTATTGCTGCATGGCGCATCGACGAGGATCCGATCGAAACTGGACTCCGCGAGAGGATCGGCCGACTGCATGCAATCGTGCTGGATGGCCCGCGCGATGGTCACACCGAGCCGCGTGAGGTTTTCCCGCAATCGGATGACCCGCGACTCGTAGAGGTCGCATGCCATGATCCGCCCTTCGTCGTGCATCAGTTGGGCAAGATAGCTCGTCTTTCCACCTGGCGCGGCACAGGCATCGAGCACCGTTTCGCCGGGTTTCGGGTCGAGAAGATCACAGGCCAGGAGGGTGCTCGGGTCCTGCACGTAGCACAGGCCGTGAGCGATCCAGGAGATTGGCAGGTTCTCCACCTTGATGGCCAGGGGATGGGCCGCGGATGGTTGGGCCTCGGGAACACTCCGGAGCAATTCGCCGACAGTCACACGCAGCCCGTTCGCGCGGACATGGACTTCCGCGGGCTCGTTGTTCCAGGTGCAGAGCGCCCGCGTGGCTTCGGCGCCGAAGACCTGCTCCCAACGGGCAATGAGAAAGTCCGGATGCGAAGTGGAGACGGCCTGGCCCGCGCCCGCGAGCGCCCTTTCCAAAGCTTCCTTCTCCCGCAGCGCCCGGCGCAAAACCGCATTGACCAACCCGCGGGCTCGTCCGCCGAGGGCGACGGTTTCATTGACCGCCGCGTGCGGCGCGGTGCGCATGTGGAAAATCTGGTACAAACCCAGTCGAAGGACCGCCCGGGTTTGCGTATCGATCTGCCCCTCTCGAAGCTGCGCCGCAAGGTAGTCCAGGCGGCTGAGATTGCGCAGCACCCCAAAGAAGGTCTCCATGAAAAAGGCCCGGTCCAGTGGCGACAGCGGATATTGCTCGAGCGAGGTATGGAGAATCTCGTCGGAAAAGTATTTCCCCTTCTCCCATTCGAGGAGAGCGCGGATGCAGGACTGGCGCGGATTGACAGGCACGAACGCAATCTAGGGCAGGGAAAGCGTCAGCTCAATTTCTTGCGCCGCTTGTTTCCAAGCCGCAAAGAAAACAAACATTCCCCACTGAATACTGCCCCTCTGATTACTGATTACTTTTATGCAACCTCAGCGCGGACTCGGCCGGCCCACCGCGTGGTAGGTAAATCCAAACTGCGTCATCGTTTCCGGATCGAAATGGTTCCGACCGTCAAAGATCAGCGGCGTGTGCATGCGGCTTTTCACTTCGGCGAAATCCACGTTGGCGAACTCCTTCCACTCCGTCGCCAGGATCAGGGCTTCGGCGCCATCCACCGCCTCGAGCGGATCGGAGACGATTTTCACCTTGGCAGGATCGATCAGTTTCCACTCCACGGCCTTGTCCGCGCCTTTGGGATCGCATGCGGTGACGTAGGCCCCTTCGCTGACGAGCTTGTTGACGAGCTCGATCGCCACCGAGTTCCGCACGTCGTCCGTGTCCGGCTTGAAGGTCAATCCCCAGACGGCCAGCTTTTTGTCCTTCAGCACCCAAAGCGCATTGCGCACTTTGTCGATGAAGCGCGTGAGTTGCGCCGCGTTGATGCGTTCGACTTCCTCGAGCAGCTTGAATGGCGTGCCGAGCTGGCGGCTGATGGCGATGAAAGCCTTCACATCTTTCGGAAAACACGAGCCGCCGTAGCCGAGGCCGGCGTTGAGGAAATTGCGGCCGATGCGCTTATCCATCCCGATGCCGTCGGCCACCATCTCCACATCCGCGCCGCTGGCTTCGCAGATCGCCGCGACCGCATTGATGTAGCTGATCTTCAGCGAAAGGAAGGAGTTCGCGGCGTGCTTGATGAGTTCGGCGCTATTCACGTCGGTGACGAGGATGGGCGCGCGGAACGGTTCGTAGACCTGCTTCATCAAATCCGTGGCTTTCTGGCTCGCCGAGCCGATGACGACGCGATCCGGATTCATCAGGTCCGGCACGGCGCAACCTTCGCGGAGAAATTCCGGATTGGAGACGACATCGAACTCCGCGCTCTTGTTGTAGCGCTTGATCGTGTCGGCCACTTTCTCACCGGTCTTCACCGGCACGGTGGACTTGTCCACGACGACCCGGTATTCGCCCGGTTTGAGGACACCGGCGATTTCCCGTGCCACACGTTCGATGTAGGTGAGATCCACGCTGCCGTCCGCTTGCGGCGGGGTCGGCACGGCGATGAAAACGATCTGCGAGTGGTCGACACCGTCGCCGATGGAATTGGTGAAGCGCAGTCGCTTGGCCGCCACGTTCCGATGCACGAGGTCTTCGAGGCCCGGCTCGTAGATCGGAATTTTACCGGCTTGGAGCGCGTCGACTTTCCGCTGGTCGTTGTCCACGCAAACGACGTGGTGGCCCACTTCGGCGAAACATGCGCCAGAGACGAGACCTACGTAGCCGGAACCGATAATGCAGAGATCCATGATGGTATTTTGCGAATAAGGGATTGGAGAATTGGGTGGCGGCCACGGACTTCGAAGGGACAGACCCGGGGCGCGAGAACCGGGGATTAAGCGTGCGCTTGCGCCCGAGCGCAAGGAAATCGATGAGCGAATTCCACGCGCGCTACTTGTTCCGGTTCTGGCTCAAGTCCGTGAGCGAACCCGGATTCATTGTGAACGGGAGGCGAACGCTGGGAAGATCCTTCAGGGTGAAGGTGACGATCAAGCCGTAGGATTTGACGCCCCCACTGTTCTCGACCTGAAGGCCCAGCGAGGCGATCCAGCTCGAAAGGTCGCGGCTGACGGTATAGGTCTGGGTTTCGAGCGTATTGGTCACGAATTCATACTGCTCGCCGATGCTCAGCGCCCAGTTGTCGGTCAGCCGGAAGTAGGTGCTCAGGTTGGCGAGGTTGCTGTTCGGGAACTGGGGGTTGTCGTTGATGTAGCGGTCGCCGACGCTCACGCTCCAGTCCGGCGTCACCAGCCAGGTCAGGTTGGTGTTGACCTGCGTAAATCCATCGTGCTGGCTAAAGACCGGGAATTGCGAATCGATCGAGAGACCCAACCACGGGAGCGGACTCCAGCGCAGGGTGTTGTAGAGATTGGAGTATCTTCCTTTGTTGGAGATCAGCGCCGGGTTGCCGAAATCCGGACGGTCGAAATCGACGTCGAAGAAAGTGTCGAGTTCGAGCCAGTTCATGGTCTGGCTGTCACGCCGGGTTTGCAGGCGGTTGCGCATGCCGAGGCGGAGGATCGACCAATTGTCCAGCGAGTCGATGGAATTGAATTGCGGGAAGTCAATCGGCTGCGCCTGGGTTGACGGCACAAATCGGTCGAACTGGTAGACGCTTTCCGGGGGCTGATCGACGCGCACGAAGGAATAGTCCACGAAGGGCTGGACGACGTGACGCAGACCATCGAGACCAAAGAGACGGGACTGAACTCCTTCATAAGCCTTGGAGAATTTGAAGGAAGCTTCCATCCCCGCGGTCACGGCCAAGCGCAACAGGGATCCGTTCTCCACCAGTTTCTCCGTCGTTTGCGGGACGAGGGAATTTGTCGTCACCGGCACACCATTGGGCCCGATCGTCGTCGTGCTCTCGGTGATGTCCTCGACATCCTGCTGAGTGAAACCGCTATTCTCGTAATACGTCGCGCGCACCCCGACGTGAGGCACGATCGAAAGCCAGCCAAAATAAGTCCCCGGCCGGCTGATCTGCTGGTAGGTGTCCATCCGGAACGAGTGGTAGTCCGGAAAGAGCGATCCATTGGAGAACTGGCGCTCGTAGAATCCCGCGCTGTTTTGGCTGTCGTAAAAGAAGGGCGAACTGCCGATCTGCTGCCGCTTGGCGTCAAAGGCGGCTTCCGGCAGTTTGTCCGTTCCGTCGAAGGCGTTGTTCAACTGTTTGCGGGCGATCACGATGGCCGACCAGTTCTCATTCCACTTCGTCAGGGAGACCATGTTGTCCGGGTTGGGATCGGTCTCGAACGCGGCGATGTCGAAGTCCTGCAAGAAGCGGGCGTCGCTCAGCTTGTTGATGTTGACGGAGCTGTAGAGGTCTTCGTCGAGGTAGGTCCGGTCCTGCAGGGTGACCCGGTAACGGTTGGGATTGATCGGCTCGCGGAACTGCGCCGTTTTGTTGATGCCGGGATTGCTGTCGTCGATGTAGTAGGAAGTAAAGCGGCCCCAGTTTTCGCCGTGCTGAATCTGGCGGGCTTCTTTCTGCTCTTTGGTTTCCGTGGCCTTGGCGAATGGCGTTGCCGATCTTTTCGCCGCGCCCCAATCCGCCTCAAACCCAAAACCGACGCCGCGCTGTTGATAAAAATCGAGCCGGAACTTGCCCTGGATCGCGTCCGAGACCGGGAAGATCGTTTCCGTCTGGAGGAACACGCCCCAGACGCTGTAGTAGCCGGGCGTGAAGGTGAATGCCTGGTCGGCACTCAACGACTGGTAAAGATAGGGATACCAGAAGACGGGTGTGCGTCCGACGAAGACGGTGACGTTGCTGAAGATGACGCGGTCGTTGGGATAGACCCGGACGGTGCGTGCCCGGACGCTCCAGTCCGGCTTGGAGTTATCGCTCGTCGTGAAGATGCCTTCCTTCACCAGGTAGGAATTGCTGTTCAGCGTGGAGAGCGAGTCTCCGGAAAACTCAAAGGGCGCGGTATTTCCCCGCATGTCCGCGGCGTTCAGGATCTTGGTCTCGAGATTGTAGAGCGCCCGGTCGGAGGTAAAAAGGTGCCCTTCCTTGAAAATGCGCACATTTCCCACCAAATAAACGTCCCGGGTATCGGGGTTGTATTGGGCGTAGTCGCAATAGATCAGAGTGTCCTTGTGCCGGATGATGACGTCGCGGTCGGCGATGGCCAAACCGTTCTCCATCCGTGTCGACTCCGAAGTGATTTCCACCGGTACGTCGCCAAACGCGCTGAATTGCGCCCACATCTTCGTGGTGCTCAGCAATAAGAGCGCGAGCGAGTACAGCAGTCGTTTCATGCAGGGCGCCGAAAGTATTGGAGCCTTCCGGAGGTTGCCAAGTTAAAAGGCGGTATAAGCTGGTTTAATCGCCGTATCCTTGCGGATGCCGTTGGTGCCAGGCCCAGGCACTTTCGATGATGCGGTCGATGGCTTGGAACTTCGGTTTCCACCCGAGTTCGCGTTGAATTTTGTCCGAACCGGCAATGAGCCGTGCGGGGTCACCGGGGCGCCGGGGCTTTTCCATCACGGCGATTTTGCGCCCGGTCACCCGTTCACAACTGGCGATCACCTCCCGCACACTGGTGCCGCCGCCGGTGCCCAGGTTGTAAAATGCCGAGGTGGCCGCGCCGAGGGCCAGCATGTGTGCCTGGGCCAGGTCCACGATATGGATGTAGTCCCGGATGCACGTCCCGTCGGGGGTCTCATAGTCGGTCCCGAAAATCTGGACATTCTCCTTTTGCCCGAGCGCCACCTTGAGGATGTTCGGGATCAAATGGGTTTCGATGCGGTGATCCTCCCCATATTTTTCCGTGGCCCCGGCCGCATTGAAATAGCGCAAGGCGACAAATCTCAGCCCATGAATCTCGTCGTGCCAGCGGAGGATCTTCTCGAACATGAGCTTCGATTCCCCGTACGGATTGATCGGACGCTGGGGCAACGTTTCGTCGATCGGAATCCGCTCTGGCGGACCGAAAGTCGCGCAGGTGGAACTGAAGACGAATTTCTTCACACCGACCGCCTTCATGGCATCGAGCAAATTCAATCCGCCATAGACGTTGTTGCGGAAGTATTTGGAGGGGTTTTCCATGGATTCGCCGACCAGCGCATGGGCCGCGAAATGCATGACGGCGTTGGGACGCGCGTGCTCCATGGCATCGTGGATGTCGCATTCTTTCTGCAAATCTCCCACGATCAATTCCGCGCGGGGATCGACCGCCTTGCGATGGCCCTCGCTGAGATTGTCAAAGATGGTCACGGTGTGGCCAGCCTCGAGCATCTGCTCGACGCAGATACTGCCGATGTAGCCCGCACCGCCGGTAACGAAGATTTTCATGGTTGGTTTGCGCCCCTCTTTGCCATGAACTGGATTCTAAGCGCCAGCCGGCTGATCCACGCAAGCCAAACCGCCGCAAATCTCGCAGAGGCATTAGCCGGCGATGGCTGACGGGCGCCGGGCAGGGCGGCGTTGGCGTCCTGCTTATCTCGCGATGCTGGCCAGGGACGGTGCCGGCATCCCACCGTTCTTTTTCAGTTCTGCGACCATCCGGGCCACGTGTCCGTTTTTGCAGCGAGGAGTCAGCAACTTCAAGCTCATGGCTTCCGAGCCCCACTCGAGGATTTCGATGGGTTCCTGGCGCACTCCCCAGCCACGGACGAGCTTCCGGCTGGGGAAAAACAGGTCGATGGTCTGCTTCCCGACCAGGGCTGAGCCGTAATCTTCAACGACGTAACTATGCCCGGTGCTCAGCAGCTTGAAACGCGTGCCCAGCGGCATCCACGACCAATCCGAGGCGGCACTGTACTCGTCGCCGCCGAAGTGTAGACGTCCATCCACGGCATTCTTGACCCCGCCCGCCTCCGATTGCGTATAGGCCGTGGTGCGCACGGTCAGCCTTTCACCGGCACGGTTGGGAAGGCAGACCTTCGCTGAGCGTTTGGGAGTGGCGCAGCCGATCAGGCCTAGCGCCAGAGCAAGCGGTATGAAATATCGCATTAGGGATTGTTGGATTTGGACAAACCTCAGGGGCCGGGCCTCTTATGAGCAAATTCCCAGCCAAGGGCAACCCCTTATTTTACTCTGGAGGATTGGACGTTTGTTTAAATGGAATTCAGCTCATGTATGAACTGAACCATGCCCTAGTCGCTCTCCGTCGAAGCGTCTGAACCGGTCCCGCCGCGCGCTGCCAGGAAGTCGCAAATCCCGCGTTTCTTTGCCGCCGCCACGAAATCGAAAAAGGACTGCGCCTCGGGTCCCCAGTGGCGGCGCCTGGCGGCAGCCAGGGCCTGGGTGGTATTCATCCCGCTGCGATAAAGGAGGGCAAAGGCTTCCTTGATCTCCGCCCGTTGGGGGTTGGTCAGGCCGGCCCGTCGCAGTCCGACCACATTGAGCCCAGCCACGCCATTGCGCTCCGCCGCGGTCGTAAACGGCGGGATGTCCTTGCTGAAAGCGCTGCCCCCCTGGCAGATGGCCAGCCGTCCCACGCGGATGTGCTGGTGAAAGACGCATCCGCCGCCGATGAACACCCGCTCGGCGACCTGCACGTAGCCGCCCAGCAGTGAATTGTTCGCGATGATGACATGGTCCGCCAGGCTCACATTGTGCGCGAGATGGGCCCCGGCCATGAGAAAGCAACCGTTGCCCACGGTGGTGGCGCTGTTTTCCGTCGTGCCCCGGTGGAGGGTGCAATACTCGCGGATTTTGTTCCCGTCCCCGATCCGCACCGTGCTCCGGATTTGTGGTTTGAAGGCGAAATCCTGCGGGTCGCCTCCGATGAGGGCGCCGTACCCGATGAGGTTGTCCCGTCCCATCTCCACGTGGCTGCCAATGATCGCATGGGCCTGGATTTCGCACCCGTCGCCAATCTTTGCCGCTCCTTCCACGACCACATAGGGCCCGACCTTCACATTGCGGCCGAGGACGGCGTCGGGATGAATGACAGCAGTCGGATGAATCATGTTGCGGGTTCACCCGTTAAATGATTCCCGCGGGGATGGGGAACCAATTTGTCATCCTACAGTGGACAATTCTTGTTGGCCGGGGTCCGAATCGCCCATCCAACCCCGGCTCCACGCCGCTTCTAAATGATCCCCGCTTCCTTGAAGCTGAAGTAGGGCTGCCGGCCATTGTCGGCAGACCCGATGATGACGTGGTCCATCAGCCGGATTTGCAGAAGCTCCGCCGCCTGGTTCAACCGGCGGGTCAGTTGATGATCGGCGCTGCTCGGTGTCGGGTCCCCCGAGGGATGATTGTGCACCAGGATGACGGCGTAGGCCCCGTAGATCAGCGCCGGCTGAAAGATTTCTCGGGGATGGGCGATGCTTTCGTTCAGGCTGCCCTCGGAAATGGTTTCGATCCGCATGAGGTGGAATTTCGTGTCCAGCAGGATCACGCGCAAAGCCTCGCGCTTCATCGCCTGCATCTCCGCGCCCAGCAACTCGTAGATCAGTTCCGGCGTATCCAGCCGCTGTTTTACCAGGGTCTCGCGGGCGAGACGCGAGGCCAGTCCGAACGCCGCCGCCAGTTGCACCGCCTTGGCCGGTCCCACACCTTTGATCTTCGACAATTCCGGCACGTTGCAGCGCGCCAATCCGCGCAACGAGCCGTATTCCGTCAAAAGCTGGCGTGCCACGTCGACGGCATTGGCTCCCGGCACCCCAGTGCGCAGGAGAATGGCGATCAATTCGCTGTCGCTCAGCGCCTCCGCGCCTTGCGCGGCCAGCTTCTCCCGCGGCCGCTCCTGGGCCGGCAATTCATGGATGCGCAACGTGGACATCGCCGGCCATTTAGCAAAACCATCCCCCGGATGGAAATCCGAAACGCGGAAATCTCCATCAAGGCTCTGCTGATCATAGCCCAGCGCTTTAGCGCTGGGTTTCGCATTTTCAAAGAGGACCAAAGTCCCACAGGGACGGCACTCGTGTTCTTTCGTCCCTGGCGGGACTTTTTTCCGATGCGACCAAGACCCAGCGCTAAAGCGCTGGGCTATTTTCGCAGCATTCCGCTTGGTCCCGATCCTCTGACTCAGAACTGGCTGATCATCCGATCCAGCGTGCCGACCAGGCCGGACAAGGCGTCGCGATACTTGTTCTCCGGCACGAGTTGCAACTGCGCCTCCGCCTCCCGCAAGAGCTTGCGCCCGGTGGCGATGGCGCTCTTGACCGCGCCTGCGGAGATGGCGCGGTTCGCCAGGGCGAGGATTTCATTTTCTTCTCCGCTGAGAATGATCTCGCTCAACCGATGCCGCTCCGCTTCGTCGGAGATTTGCAGGAGGTGCAGCACCGGCAGCGTCAGCTTGCCCTTGCGCAGATCGCTGCCGAGCGTTTTGCCGACCTGGGCTTCATCGCCGGCCAGATCGATCACATCGTCGTAAATCTGATAGGCGGTGCCCAATTGCAGACCGAAAATCCGCAAGGCATCGATCACCTCCGGCGCCGCTTCGTTGATGAACGCCCCCAGCTCGCAGGCCGCGGCGAACAACGCCGCCGTCTTCATCTCGATGATTTTGTAATAGTCCGGGACGCTGAGCTTGAGGTCGAACCGCCGCTGCGTCTGGATGATCTCCCCGGAACACACCTCGCTGGCCGCGTGGGCGATCCGTCGCCCGATCTCGCCATTGGGAAAGCTCGTCGAAAGCTTCAAGGCATGGGCAAAAAGGCAGTCCCCGAGCAGCACGGAGATGGCCGTCCCCCACTTGGCATTGGCCGTGGGCTGGCCCCGGCGCTTGTCCGCCCCGTCGAGAATGTCGTCGTGAACCAGCGTCGCGGCATGGATCATTTCCAGGATCACCGCCAGGTCGAAATGGCTCGGGCAGATATTGCCGGTGGCGCCTCCCGCCAGCAGGGCCAGGGCGGGGCGCAACCGCTTGCCGTGGCTTTCGATCGCGTACGTGACGTAGCCCTCAACCGCTGGGTCAAACGCCCGGGCCTGTTGCCGTATCCGCTCCTCGACCGAGTAAAGCTGGGAATTGATCAACTCGAAAGTCGCCTTCAGCGACTGAGTCTTATCCATCGTATCCTTGGTTGGTTCGCGCTTTGTGAAATTTTTCACAAGAAGAAATTAGGTTTCTGTCGTTTTGAAGTCAATTACGCGCGCAATGCTCTCTGCGGACGGAGGAAACGCTTTTCAGACCGTTAAAGCGTTGAAAAAAGGGGGGATGGCTCACCGGCAGTGGAAAGTGAAGGTGAAGGCGGAAAGTGGGACCGCGCGAAGCGCTCACTTCCACTTTCACTTTTACTTTTACTGCCCCCCTGTTTCGCCGCGCCTCGCAGATAACCTCGCGGCAAGGGGTGCGCAGCCGTCTGGCCAGCGTCCCCCAAGTTTGTGCGCCAGCTCCCGTTCCGTCCAGGGCGGTTGGCAGCGCGTTTGTATTCGTGGAGGATCGGGCCTCTTCGCTGAGGGCAAAACCGTGACGGAGGGTCACAGCCACGGCGAACGTGGCGTCCTGTCCATGGGAGCCGCTGATGGCCGCCACGTAACGCCGCGCGCGCTCCAGGGGAGTGAGATGTTTTTTCATATTTGTGCTGGGGCAAAACCGGCAAAACCGGCGAAACCTCGGCAATTGACGATTGCCATTCCTGAGAACGCGTGCGACGGCAAATTCCGGGGAGCGCACTCGTCCCGAGTGCTGGCGAAGGCGTCCTCGCCTTCGCGTACTTTTCAGGCCCGACGTTGCCTTCTCAAAACGCGTCGCGAACGGTTGGCTGGCATGTGTCCATAAGCTGTATGGGTCCTGCCCTCCGTCCGCTTGTTCTTCGTTACGCGAATCCACCGAAAGTCCTTGAGCGTGAAGAATTTCGCTTGTCCCCATTTGCACCCCGCCGATTGCCGCGTATTATGAACATGGGTGTTTGTGTTGTTGGGTTGGAACCGCGCAGCTTTTTGGGTGGCTGCGCGGTTCACTTTTTAGGTCTGACGCCTCGGAAAAAACGCTCTTGGACGCCGCGCCCGGCTGCCCTACCGTCCGGCCCTTCCACATGAAAATTCAACGCGCCTTGATTTCCGTTTCCGACAAGACCGGGCTGGTCGATTTTGCCCGCGAACTGTCCGGCTTGGGGATCGAGATCATCTCCACCGGCGGGACCGCCAAACTGCTGCAAAAGGAAGGCATCGCCACCACCGAGATTTCCGCCTACACGGGCTTCCCCGAAATGATGGATGGCCGGGTCAAGACCCTCCACCCGAAGGTCCACGGCGGCCTCTTGCACCTGCGGGACAATCCGGAGCACTGCGCCCAGGCCAAAGCGCACGGCATCCTGCCTATCGACCTTGTGGTCGTGAATCTTTACCCCTTTGAAGAAACCATCGCCAAGCCCGGCGTCACCCTCGACGAGGCCATCGAGAATATCGACATCGGCGGACCGTCCATGCTCCGTAGCGCGGCGAAGAATTATCGTTCCGTGACCGTGGTCACCGACCCGGCGGACTACGCCGACGTGCTTTCGATCCTCCAGGCCAATGACGGCGAAACCACCCTGCAGCTTCGCGAACGGCTGGCCATCAAGGTTTTTGTCACCACCTCACGGTACGACGGAGCCATTGCCGATTTCCTCAACAAGGAAAAGGAATGCGCCAGCAGTTTCAGCCTCAGCCTGCCGCTCGTCGCCCAGCTTCGTTACGGCGAGAATCCGCACCAGACCGCCGCGCTCTACGGCAACTTCGACGAACATTTCGAAAAGCTCCACGGCAAGGAACTCTCCTACAACAACATCCTCGATATCACCGCCGCGTCCGAACTCATCGAAGAATTCACCGAGCCGACCGTGGCCATTCTCAAGCACACCAATCCTTGCGGGGTGGGGAGCGATCCGGATCTGCGCAACGCCTGGGACAAAGCTTTCGCCACCGACAAGCAGGCGCCTTTCGGCGGCATCATCATCACCAACCGCCCCCTCACCGAATCGCTGGCCAAGGCGATCAGCGAGATTTTCAGCGAAGTCATCATCGCGCCGGATTTCGAGCCCGACGCCCGCGCCTTGCTCCAGAAAAAGAAGAACCTGCGCCTCATGCGCAAGCTCTTCCGCCCGCCACCCACCACCGAGGAAGAAGACGTCCTCGTCCGTTCGGTCGTTGGCGGTGTCCTCGTACAGAGCCGCGACATCTCGCCGGAAACCGATCTCATGTCCAAGGTAGTCACCGAGCGCAAGCCGACCAAGGCCGATCTCGCCGCCATGCTTTTCGCCTGGCGCGTGGTCAAGCACGTGAAATCCAACGCCATCGTCTACGCTGCCAAGGACCGCACCCTCGGCATTGGCGCCGGGCAAATGTCCCGCATCGATGCCAGCCGCATCGCCATCTGGAAAGCCGCCGACGCCGGCCTGTCACTAAAAGGTAGCGCCGTGGGCAGCGACGCATTTTTCCCGTTCCCGGACGGACTCATCGCCGCTGCTGAAGCCGGCGCCACCAGCGCCATTCAGCCCGGCGGCTCCGTCAAGGACCTCGAAGTCATCGCCGCCGCGAATCAGAAGAAGATGGCGATGATTTGCACGGGGGTGCGGCACTTCAAGCATTGAGACATCGGTTTCTGGTTTAAGGTTTCTGGTTGGCTCCGCGCCGCGAGAAATCCTGACCGCATCCTGAGCCTCGAACGAATTCCAGCCGGCAGCGAATCCTCGGTGTTGTGCAAAACACAACAAACGCGCATCACAATAGCCCGACGAACGAAGTCCGGTCCCGCGGAGGAACCAGAAACCAGAAACCTTAAACCAGAAACCATTAAGTCCATGCTTCTCGGGGTAAACATCGACCACGTCGCCACTCTCCGCCAGGCGCGCTACGCCTTCGCGCCGGAATCGCCGAATGCCGAGCCGGATCTCGTCGCGGCGGCTTCGGCCTGCGAACGCGCCGGGGCGCACGGCATCACCATTCACCTGCGGGCCGATCGCCGGCACATCCAGGATAAGGACGTCGAGCGGCTGCGGGCCAGCATCAACACCAAGCTCAACCTGGAGATGGGCAACACCCCCGAGATCCTCGACGTCGCCCTGCGCATCCTGCCCGAAGAAGTCTGTCTTGTGCCCGAGAACCGTGCCGAGATCACCACCGAAGGCGGCCTCGACGCCGCCGGCCAGCTCAAGATGCTCGCCCCGACCGTCGGCCGCCTGCAGAAGGCCGGCATCCGCGTCAGCCTGTTTATCGAGCCCGAGAACAATCAGCTCGCCGCCGCGCGCCAGCTCGGCGCCGAGATGGTCGAACTGCACACCGGCGCCTTTGCCAACGCCCAAGGCAAGGCGCGCGACCGCGAAGTCGAGCGCCTGATTTCCGCCGCCGAAAACGCCAGCCACCTGGGAATCCAGGTCAATGCCGGCCACGGCATCAACTATCAAAACATCGCGCTCATCCGAAAGATTCCGCACCTCGCCGAGTTGAACATCGGCCATGCCATCGTCAGCCGCGCCATCTTCGTCGGCCTGGAGCGAGCCACCGCCGACATGCTGGCGGCTATGGAAGTAAAGTAGGCGGAGGCGCGACCCCCCCAAGGTCCTGATCAACTTGCGATGTTGCCAAGGAACCCGAAACCCGAAACCCGAAACCAGGAACCCCTCCGGTGAACATCCTCGGCACCGGCGTGGACATCGTCGAAACCGCGCGCATCGCCGCGAGCCTCTCCCGCCACGGCGACCGTTTCCTCGCCCGCGTCTTCCTCGATGGCGAACGCGCCTATTGCGGCAAAATGTCCTTCCCCGAGCGTTGCTACGCCGCGCGTTTCGCCGCCAAGGAGGCCGTCTCCAAGGCCTTCGGCACGGGCATCGGCGCATCGCTCGGCTGGTTGGACATCGAAGTCCGCCGCAAAGCCAGCGGCGAACCCTTCGTCGTCCTTCACGGTGAAGGCGCCCGCACCGCCACCCGCCTCGGCATCACCGAACTCCGCCTCAGCCTCAGCCACTCCGACCACTACGCCGTGGCGCACGCGCTCGCGTTGGGAAAGTAGGCAGCGGGGCGGCCGATCCGGGGCCGGCTGAGACAAATCAGAAAATCAGACAATGGGACAATCAGAGCGGGGCCTTCCCGAGCAGTGCGGCACGAACCGAGTGGGCCTTCCCTCTGATTGTCTGAAAGTCCGATTGTCCGGTTGTCTGACTGTCGCTCCTTCCAAAAGCACCCCTCCTCGCCGCAATTTTCGCTGGCATTCTCCCAAGACCTGCCTACCGTCCTGCCCCTCTTCGCGCGCTTAGCTCAGCGGTAGAGCACATCCTTCACACGGATGGGGTCGCAGGTTCGAACCCTGCAGCGCGCACCATCCGCTTGCTTGCACCATCTGCGGCGACATAGGGTGAGCCTGCGTGAGTCTTCCCAAGCTCTATCTCGAAACAACGATTCCGAGTTACTTGACGGCCCGCCGGAACCGGGATTTACGGCTCGCTGCTGACCAGGAGACAACCGAAGAATGGTGGACGACACAGAGACACCATTACGAACTCTTCACCTCAGAAGTTGTCGACGTTGAGGCGGCGGCGGGCGAAGGGGGGATGATCGAGGCACGTTTGCGTGTGCTCGATGGTATTCCGCGTTTGCCGGCACAGCCCGAGGTGGATGAGTTAATCGAACATCTTCTCGCCTCGCACATTATCCCAGCGAACGCCGCGCCGGATGCAGCCCATATCGCTTTCTCTGCCGTGCACGCCATGGACTTTCTGCTGACTTGGAATTGCAAACATATCAACAACCCGCATCTGATCCGGCGTATCGAGCGGGCGTGTGCGGACCGTGGACTGGCGTGCCCTGTTATTTGCACGCCGGAAGAACTCCTGCCATCGTAACACTATGGAACCAAACCCGATCCTGGCAGAAATCCGCCGCACGCGCGACGAGCTCGCCCGCAACTCCGGCTACAATGTCCGGAAGTTCATGGATTTCATTAGAGAGCGCGAGCGAGAAGCCGCCGCGCGCGGGATCAAGTTTGCCTCACCTGCCAAACCAGCAAATAAAGGGAAGACCGCGCACTCTTAACAATCGGCAAATCTCACTGCTGCAATCGGCGGCATCGCGCTTTCTCCGCCGTTGCCGGCATCCATTACACGGATGGGGTCGCGGGTTCGAACCCTGCAGCGCGCACCAGCTACTGATTTTCGGGAACAGAGATTTTGCGGAGTCGATTATCGCGAAAGCCGCCGCAACTCGGCAAAGTTCGACGGACCAAAAAAGAGGCGTGACGGCGTCTATTCCTCACGTGACGATTGCTAACATGAAGAGCCCTATGAAATGGTGGTTGCGGGCCATCCTCGTTTCCGTCGTGTTCACCGCCCTCTGCATTGGAGGCGGCTTCTATCTCACTGAAGTCGCACTCAAAGGGCAAATGACACCTGAGAAGGATGAGACGATCAGCGAAACGGTCGGACAGGTCGCCGGCTTCGGGGTAGGGGGCGTCTGGGTGCTATGCTTCGTATTCCGAAAGAAGAGCCAGCCCCCATCCGAAGGCTGATCGGGTTCGATGCTCGATTGGCAGGCGCATTCAAAGTGGATAAACGCCAGGTGTATTTTCTGCGGCGCTTGGCATTTTGATCAACTGCCCGAAAAGCATCTCTTTCTCATCGCCCAAAAGGCCTGACAAACCATTTCGAAACGTCATCGCTCTGCAGTCCTCGGGCGCAAGGTTCCGTTCACAAGGAAAATGCAAATGTGGGTTGAATCGCCCCTGTTCCTTCCAATCGCCGCGCATGTTCGAATTGATTTTTTAAATTCGAAAATCGATTGACGCTGCTTCCAACGGAAGAGCATCATCTCACATCCCCGCTGGAACCAATTTCGCGTGCACCTACGCGGCTTGGCCCGATGCCGAGCCTCACGCGATACCTCTGGCGCCATCCTGAAATATGTCTTGCTCGTTTCACAACACTTGGAAATCCATTAAGGACAACCTTGCCAAAGCGTCCGCCGATATGAAGAAGGCGAATGGCAACACCAAGCCGATCGATGACGCCCTCAAGTCATTCACCGCCGGCTTCGGTCCGACGCTGGATAAGATGGCCGACGCCTATAAAGCGAAGAAGGATGCCGATGTGAAGAAATTGGCTACGGCGGCCCTGAAGATCGCCGGCGATTACGAAAAAGTGATCGAGACGATTCCCTATCCGTGTCGCAGCGAAGCTGGACGAGTGCGGACCAGTATAAAGCCTGGCCTCGAGGATCTGAAGACCAAAGGCATAACGAGTAATGTCCTCAGGTAGTTGACGGGAGGGATTTTCGGCTTCGAAAAGATGGCTCCCGGCGGCCGATGCGTGGGGACGAGTTGCTAAGAAACGAACTCCCGAACAGTCTGATGCCATCATTGCCGAAATAGAGGAAGGTGGCACTCGTGACCAAATCACCCAGCGAGGAAGCCGACCAGGAAGTCCACGAAATCTTTCGCGGGTTTCTCATCGACGGCGATCCTGCTCCGCTCGTCGATTTCATCCGCGCAAATCCAGTCTATGCGGCGCCGTGCTCACACCGCTACCCCGCCATCCATCGGATCTGTGACTTCGAGGTGGGCGGCAGGCCTTATCGGGTGTGTCGCTGTTTCACCTGTGGTGAACGGCTTTTTGTTCTGCCCATAGCGGTTACGCCGTCGCGTGAACCGGGAACGCCCTACGATCTTTGCGCCTCCGCGCTGGCCCATTGGGTTCACCGCGAAACCGAGAAACCCACCAAAGGCCCGCAAAACTGGAGTGATCTCATCGGCGAGCCCGAAGCCCGTACGATGCTGCTCAATGTCCTTCGCCACGCGAAGCGTTTGCTCGCCCGCCCGGAAAACGACTTCCGCTGGTCGCGATGGGACAACGCTTCCGAGGCCATTGCGGAGGTCGAAGTTTTCATTTCGCAAATCGAAGCGAGCCGTCCCCTGGACGTCCGGGCGCTCTCTGCGCTTTTCGCGCCGACGGGACAAATCCAGCAAATCAGCCTGAGCAGTGGCTGGAGCGGCCAATTCCTGCGCGTGGCCTCGCGTTTGGATTCCGCCCTCGGTCGATACGGTGCGACGCCCGGCGATTCCCGAAAGCCTTCGTAGGGCATGTTCACGAGTTAAAGCGGTTTAAATAAAGCTGTAGCTGCGAATCAGGTCGCGCGAAGCGGTCCGGGCCGGACGGGCGGTCCGGGCCGGACGGGCGGTCTGGGGAGCGCACTTGTCCCGAGTGCTGGCGAAGGCGTCCCCGCCTTCGCGGACTTGGAAAATCCAGAGGAAAAAGTTCCTTTCGGCGGGACGCCGCCACCAGCACGCGAGAGGCACGGTGCCACAGGATGGGTTACACATTTGGCCAGAGGATGGGTTCCAGTTTTTGGCCAGAGGATGGGTTACACATTGGGTTGAGGATGGGTTGGTGGA
>DASYAY010000009.1:0-11797 GCA_036501065.1 Chthoniobacter sp.
TGCGCAAGCTCCTGCTCTATCTCAACTCCCTCCTCAAAACCACCACGCCCCGACTACTCACCACCGCTTCATAAGCCTTCCATCTCCACCCCTCACCCCTCATAAAACCCCGCCAAAAAAAACACAGTTGCTCCGGGGTGGAGTGCGATGGGATGAGCCTGATCCCCGGATGTTATCCGGGGCTACGGTCCGTCAGCCCTCCGGGCTGGGAGGATGTCACCCTGTCTTACTCTTACTCTTACTCTCCCTCTCCCTCTCCCTCTCCCTCTTAATCTTAATCTTAATCTCTCCGGAATAGGACAGATTAAGAGTAAGAGTAAGATTAGGAGCCTTGGTGCCACGCACAGCGCCCCAGCGAAACTCCCCGCTACCGCGGCTTCGACGGCGGCTTTTCCAGCACGTTACCGCAAGCAGTCGCGATCGCCTCGAGTTCATCGAGAAATTTATCCCGGCGATTGGCCGGCAGCGTGGCCAGGACTTGTTCCTGGAGAATCATCGCCTCCTTGCGCGCCTTGACGAAGGCCCGCCGGCCGGCCGTCTTGATCCGCACGCGGTTGGCCCGCTTGTCGTGCTCATGCGGCGCCCGGAGGATCAGCCCGTTTTTCTCCATGCGCGTGAGCGTGGACGTGATCGTATTCGGATCGCTCGCCATGAGATCGGTCAGCGTCCGTTGCGTCAGCCCATTGGGATCACCTTCGCTCAGCCAGCGCAGGATGATGTACTGATCCGGCGTGATGCCGAGGTGCGCGATGCGTTGCCGGAACGCCTGGTTGAGTCCGTACCAAGCCCGGCGCAAGAGCACCGGAAGGCGCTTGGGGGTATCGGGAGAAATCTCGGCGGATCCTGGGCAGGGTTCGGGCATTGGGACGTGAGCAGCATCCCAGCATTTCCCAGAATCGCAGCCGGAATCCAATGTTTTTGGCCGCGAGAGGTATCTGAGGCGTCGGCATCCTGCCATCGGTCGCCTTTGGGGCGTCACGTTCCTACGTCCGGGGATGCTCGACTTGCCGATTGTATTTTTGTGACGGAACGTTTACAGGATGCATCATGAATCGCCGGCTTTGCTGCATCCTGCTGTTGGCGAGCTTGGTGGCGATCGCCAGCGCCGATGAAGACGTCCGGTCGACCCAGGAGGAATTGCGGCGTCGGAACATTTACTTTGGCGACATCGACGGACGTTCGTCGCCGGAGTTGCAAGAAGCCGTCAAGCGTTACCAGAAGAGAAAAGGTTTGGCCGCAACGGGCGACGATAATCGCGACACCTTGCGCTCCCTGGGCATCGTCAGCCGCGCGCCGGGTGAGCCTCTCCCAAAGGCCGTGGAGTTGCCGGATGAGCCCGTCCTGAAGAGCGACGTGCGGATCAACGTCACCGAAGAAGCCCAGGAAATTGCCACTGACTCGGGAGTTTCCGTGGCGAGCCTCACGCCGGTGGGAAGCAGCCGGCCGCCGAGGGGAAACCTCGCGAGGCATGGCGCCGCTGGTGGTCCCTCGCGATCGACCGCGAGCGGCTCGTCTTCCAAGGTCGATCATTTCTCCGTCCGCGACGAGGCGCTTTTGCGGAAAGAGATCGAGCAATACGTGCGCGACTATGTGAAGGCGGTCAGTGGCAATCACCTCCAGGATGAACTGCGCTTTTATGCGGATCGGGTCGATTATCTGGGTAACGGTCCGGTCGACCGCCGGGTCATCGAGAGCAGCCTGCGCAAATATTACGGGCGCTGGCCCCGGCACACCTATTCCACCCCGGAGAAGATCGAGTTCAAGTCGATGCCGGTGCGCGGGCAAATCGTCTTGCGATTCCAGACCGCCTTCAGTCTGCGCAACCATGGAAACCATGCGCGCGGCCAGATGGAGAACGAAATGATCATCAATGCCGCCACGGTCGATCCTCGGATCGTTTCCATTAGTGAAAGGCGCGTCCGGCTCTGAGGCCGTTTTGACCGGGCATCTGGCCGGCAATCCCGTCTCGCCCCCAAGAATGGGGCTTGGACCGCCGGCTGCCCATGAGTGTCCAAGCAAAAATCGTCCTCCTTCTAGTCGCGATCATTACGACGATGATCGGCGGTCTGGTTTTGCTCAAGGTCTGGGAGAACCGCCGGTTCCAGGAAATCGCCGAATCCCGCGCCGCCGATCGAGAGCGAAATTTCGACGTCTTTCTCAAGGAGCGCGGCGACAATCTCCAGGTGCTCGTCCAGGATTCGACCGCGTGGGATGACATGGTGCGGGCCGTGGCCAAGGGCGACCGGGCATGGGCCGACAAGAACATCAGCGACGAAACCCTGGCGACCTACAAGGTCAACGCCGTCTGGATCTACAAGACCGATCAGACCCTTTTCTTTTCCCGGAACAATCGCTACGCCGAAAGTTTGCGGGAACTCCCGCTGCCCAAGGAGGCTTTCGCCGCTTTGTTTGCCCAACAGCGCACCTGCCATTTTTTCATTCACGTCCCCCTGGGCTGGATGGAAATTCGCGGCGGCACCATTCACCCCTCGCTCGACGCGCAGAAGGAAACCACCCCGCAAGGGTACCTTTTTGCCGGGCAATTCTGGATCGATGAAAACATCCGGCAGATGTCGCTCTTCACTGGTTACGATATTCGCATCGAGCCGGCCGAAGTGGCCGGCCCGAGCCCGCCGAGCAAGGAAGAAGAGGGGCTCATTACGTTTTCGCGCATCGTGCCCGGGTGGGATGGGAAACCCGTGGCCCGCATCGGCGTGCAAAACGATTCCCCGATTGTCCGCGAATTGAATCGCGCGGCGCGGCGCCAGTTCATTTATCTGCTGCTCTTTTCCCTGCTGCTTTTCCTGGTCCTCGCGTCGTCGCTCAACTTGTGGATTCGCCGTCCTTTGCGCCGCCTCGCCCGCGGTTTGGAAACGGGACAGCCGGAGACGTTGGTTCCGCTGCAAAACGCGCACAACGAATTTGGCCAGCTCGCCGAACTGATCCTGAAATTCCGGCGGACGGAGGAAGCCTTGCACCAGGCCGAGGATCAACTGCGCCACGCGCAGAAGCTCGAGGCGGTGGGGCGGCTCGCCGGCGGCGTGGCCCACGACTTCAACAATATCCTGACCGCGATCATCGGCTACTCCGAGTTGCTCGAAGCCCGGCTCGCGCCCGGCTCCCAGACCGGCGATTTCGCCCAGCTCATTCGCCAGGCGGGTGAGAAAGCCGCGGGTCTCACCGCGCAGCTTCTGGCCTTCAGCCGGCGGCAATTGCTCATGCCCAGGGTGCTCGATCTCAACGCCTTGCTCGCCGAGATGGAACGGCTGATGCAACGGGTCATCGGCGAGCACATCCGCATCCAGTTCGACTTGCGGGCGGAGGATGCGCGCGTCTGCGCCGATCCCTCCCAACTCGAGCAGGTCGTCCTCAATCTCGGAGTCAATGCCCGCGATGCCATGCCGCGCGGCGGCACCCTCACCATCTCCACCGAAAACCGCCGGGAACTGGATCCGAAGATCGAGGCCGTCGACGGTTGCCCCGACTACATATTCCTCGTCGTCACCGATACCGGTTCCGGCATGAACGCCGAAACCAAGGAACGCATCTTCGAGCCGTTCTTCACCACCAAAGGCCCCGGCCGCGGAACGGGCCTGGGCCTGGCCACCGTCTACGGCATCGTGAAACAAAGCGGCGGTGGAATCGCCGTCGAGAGCAGCCCCGGCCAGGGCAGCAAATTTCTCGTCTATTTTCCACGCGCCACCGACCCCATCGAACTGCCCCAGCCGATGGCCCCGGTTCCGGTCCCGTCGGGCGCGGAAACGGTCCTGGTCGTCGAGGACGAAGAAGTCGTTCGGCAGTTGGTCTGCGCCGTTCTAGGCGATGTCGGCTACAATGTGCTCTGCGCCGCGCTCCCCTCCGAGGCGCTCAGCCTGGTCAAGGCCCGGGCGGATGCCATCGACCTGCTCGTCACCGATGTCGTCATGCCGGAAATGCATGGCCCCGCGCTCGCGCGGCTGCTCCTGGAAGTGCGCCCTGGGATGAAAGTCCTTTACGTTTCCGGCTACTCTGAAAACGACATCAGCGATCAAGGTGTCGTGGAACCCGGCCTGGAGGTCCTGCAAAAACCGTTCACCAAGCAAAGCCTCATCCGCAAAGTCCGCGAAATGCTCGACGGCCACGGGTAGCCGCGCCGCGTGGGCGCGGCCCGTCCCCTGGGTCCCATGCGTCCTATCCGTCCCAGTCCTCCCCTCCTCCTCTCCCTCCAAAAAGCCCGCGCCCCCGCAATTCCTCCAAAGAAATAATACGTGTGAGTATTAATTGACAGCAACCGCTCCACTTCGTTATTGACGCCGTTCGCCGTCCGCCAAAACCTTTCCTTCCCTCCCTTCGGCCACCCAACACCACCCCGCCATGAAGCTCCGCCACGTTCTGCCGCTCACGCTCCTGCTCACCGCACTGCCGCTTTACGCGGCCAAGAAATCCAACAAGGAAGAAGGAAGTAAATCCGCCGAAGGTCAGGGGTGGCTCGATTGGCGCGGGCCCTTCCAGACTGGTGTCTCCCTCGAAAAAGGTTTGCCCGACAAAATTGACGCCAAGAAGCCGCTCTGGACCGCGGATTTCCCGGGGCAGTCCGCGCCGGTGATCTTCAAAGGCAAGCTCTACATCATGGGCTATCTCGGGGAAGGACCGGACTTGCAGGAAGGCGTGGGCTGTTTCGATGCCGACACCGGCAAGAGGGAGTGGAAGCAACTCTTCAACGATTTTCTCAGCGACGTCATTTACCTGCGCTACGCGAACTCCAGCCCGTCGATCGATGCGGAGACGGGAAATGTCTACATCCAGAACAGCTCGGGAATTTTCGCGGCCTTCACCGCCGATGGGAAGCTCCTGTGGAAGCATTCGATGATGGAAGAGTACGGCCGGATGACCTTTCCGAATAACCGCACAGCCTCGCCGTTGATCGACAAGGATCTCGTCATTACCCGCGGGATCACCGCGGCCTGGGGTGCATTCGGCCCGCCCGGAGATCGCTTTTACGCCTTCGACAAAAAGACCGGTGACCTCGTTTGGGAAAGCGCCCCCGGCAGTCTGCCGCAGGACAACACGTTCTCCCACCCCTGGTTGAGCGTCGTCAACGGCAAGCGGGTATTGTTCGCCGCGAACGGTGACAGCAGCCTCATCTGCCTCAACGCCCGCACCGGCGAACCGCTCTATCGCACGCCCGTGGCGAAGGCCGGCGCGAAAGGCGGTATCAATTCCGCAGTCGTCCAATACAAGGATAACATCATCGTCACCCACATGAGCGAGAACATCGACACGAGCGATGTGGGGCGCACGGCGTCCTTCAAGATTCCCTCGGAATTCAAGCCGGAGTCGCCGACAAAGCCGGAAGTCATCGACAGCAAGACCCTCGAGCAGTGGCGCAATCCGGCGGGTTCGCTGGCCAGTTCCCCGGTGCTCGTCGGCAACCGGATTTATCTCGTGACCGAAGTCGGGGATTTGACCGCGATGGATGCGGATACCGGCAAGATCCTCTGGAAGAAACAGCTCGGTATCGAGCAGCGGCAGAGCAGCGCCTTCTACGCCGACGGCAAGCTCTACATCACGATCTACATTGCCGCAGCCGCGGCCAAGCCGGCCGACAACGGTCAGTCCGCGGAAGGCGGCGAGAGCATCGGCAACGGCGAACTCTTTGTCATTAAGCCGGGAGACAAGGATGCGGAAATTCTCAGCCACACCGTTCTCGAGGGCAAATGCTATGGGTCGCCCGTGGGTTACAATGGCAAGGTCTACATCCAGACCGAAAAGAAGCTCTATTGCTTCGGCAAGAAGGGGAACAATCCGGGACTCGCCCCGAACCCGAAACCGGAGGCCTGGCCGGCCGCGGGTGAAAAGAAGCGGCTGCAAATCGTCCCCGCGGAAATTCTCCTCAGCCCCGGCGAGACCCAGGCGTTCCGCGTCCGCGCGCTCGATGCCAATGGCTTCATGGTGGAGGACAATATCGACCCGAAATCCATGAAATGGGAGACTTACATTCCGCCAACGGCGCTGGTGAAGTCGACCCTGAAGGCCGCTTTCAACGCCGACGGAAAACTCGTGGCCGAGACCGAAAAGAATCCGAGCGCCGGGGTATTCCAAGGCACGCTCGGTGACCTCAAAGGGTTTTTCAAAGGCCGCATTCTCCCGACCATTCCGTCCTTGCAGGATTTCGAGAGTTACCAACTGAACGAAGATACCTCGAAGCCACCGAAACCGGCCGTGCCGAATACGGAGGAAGAGCCCACGAAGTTTGCCTATCCGCCGCTGGCCTGGAATGCCGCGCGGTTCAAGTACGAGATCCGCGAGACCAACGGCAACAAGGCGCTCGTCAAGACGATCGATAACATGCGCCTCCAGCGCGGCATGGTCTTCTTCAACAAGCCCGACTTGCACAACTATACGGTGGAAGCCGACCTCATGACCGAAGGCAAGAAGCGCAAGATGTCGGAAATGGGCCTCGTCAATCAGCGCTATCTCTTCGACCTCAAAGGCAACGCCCAAGCCCTCGAAGTCACGTCCAACCAATTGCTCCTCGAGAAATCCGTGCCTTTCACCATCGTCCCGAACCAATGGTACCATCTCAAGACTCGCGTTGACGTCGCGGCCGATGGCAGTGGGGTGATTCGCGGCAAGGCGTGGAAGAAAGGCGACCCCGAACCCGCCGAATGGACCATCGAGGTGCCGGTCAAACACGCCAACGAAGAAGGCTCACCCGGTTTCTTCGGCTTTGCCCCGGGAGCACAGCATGCGTGGTACGACAACATCGCCGTGACGCCGAACAAGTAATGCGTGAGCGAAGCGAGCGCTCTTAATCTTAATCTTACTCTTAATCTTAATCCCTCCCCATGGTAACCGCCTTCGACCACGAAAAGCTGAAGGTCCATCAGCAATCGATAACTTTTATCGCGTGGGTGGAACCAATTTTGGAATCGCAACCCAAAACTCTATCCGTGAGGGAGCAACTAGACCGAGCCTCGACGTCCGTCCCGTTAAACATCGCGGAAGGCAATGGCAAATTCACGAGTGCGGACCGGTGCAAATTCTTCGATATTGCCCGGGGCTCCGCTCTGGAGTGTGCGGCATGCCTCGACGTTTTGGGAGCAAAAGGTCGCATCGACGCGCGGCAAGTCGCCGCAGGCAAATCTCTATTGGTCGAGGTTGTTGCCATGTTGGTCGGCTTGATCAAGAGTAATTCCGCAACCCGAATTTATGAAGCACCGCCGACCTATGGTGGGCAAACAGAAGAGTAAGATTATGATTAAGATTAAGATTAAGAATACCGCCGCCGTTCCCTTCGCAGCCGCAGTACTCCTGCTTCTCGCCGCCACCCTCCAGGCCGACGATTGGCCGCGCTGGGGTGGTAATGATCCTGGCCGGAACATGTATTCCCCGGAGAAAGGCATTCCGGCGAAGTTCGATGCCGGCAAGTTCAAGCCAAACTCGGAGGAAGTGGATCTTTCCACGACCAAGAACGTGAAATGGGTCGCGAAGCTCGGCTCGCAGAGCTACGGCAATCCCGTGGCCGCCAACGGCAAGGTCTTCGTCGGGACGAACAACGCCTCGCCGCGTGACGAAAAATACAAGGATGACCGCTCCTGTCTCTATGCCTTGAACGAATACGATGGCAGTTTCCTCTGGCAGCTCGCGGTGCCGAAGCTGGCCAGTGGCAAGGTCAACGATTGGGAGTATCTCGGTATTCTTGCCTCGCCCTGCGTGGATAATAACAAGGTCTATCTCGTCACCAGCCGCTGCGATGTGGTTTGCCTCGACGCCGAAGGCATGAAGAGCGCGGCGGAGAGCCCGTATAAGACCGAAGCCAAGTATCTCGGCGGACCGGGCAAGCCTCCCATCCAACCGGGTCCGACCGACGGCAAGATCATCTGGGTTTACGATATGATGGACGAACTCGGCGTGTTCCCGCACAACGCCTCGAATTGCTCGGTCATTACCTACAAGGACAAGCTCTACACCTGCACCTCCAATGGTCAGGACTGGACGCACGTCAACATTCCCTCGCCGCTCTCGCCGTCCTTCATCGCCCTCGACAAGAACACCGGTGAGTTCCTCGCCGAGGACGACGCCAAAGTTGGCCCGAAGATCAAACATGGCGAGTGGAGCTCGCCGTCGCTCGGTAACGTCAATGGCAAGGAACAGGTCTACTGGGGCGGTGGCGACGGCGTCCTTTACGCCTTCGATACCAATCCCACGAAGGAAGCGGACTCCACTTACCTCAAGAGAGTCTGGTGGTTCGATGCCGTGCCGGAAGAGTACAAGCACGACAAGAACGGCAAACCGATCAAGTATCCCGCAGCCGAAGGCCCGAGCGAAATCAATGCCACGCCGGTCTTTTACAAGAATCGCGTCTATGTCGCGATCGGCCAGGATCCCGAGCACGGCGAAGGTGTCGGCCACCTCGTCTGCGTCGATGCCACCAAGACGGGCGACATCACCAAGACCGGCCTGATCTGGGACTTCAAGGAGATCCATCGCTCGATCTCGACCGTGAGCATCGATCCGACCAAAGGCCTGCTCTTTGTCGGTGACTTCAGCGGCTTCATCTATTGTCTCGATGCCGAGACCGGCAAGAAATACTGGGAATACGACATGAAGTCGCACGTGTGGGGTTCGACCCTGGCCGTGGACGGCAAGGTCTTTTGCGGTGACGAAGACGGAGACTTCCGTTGCTTCGCCGCGGACAAACAGTTCAAGCTCCTGAGCGAAGTGAACATGGGCGCGCCCGTCCTTTCGACGCCGATCGTGGCCAATGGCACGCTCTTTGTGGCGACACAGACGCACCTGTTTGCCATTGCCGAAGGCGCCAAGCCCGTCTCGGCGGCCAAGAAATAAGTCCGCGCTGACCTACCCAATCACTTATGCCGAGTCGAATTCTCGGAGGCTGCCCGGCCTGTCGGGCGGAACTCCGGGAATTCGACGACGCGCATCCAGGCGGGGCCGCAATCCCGCCACCCAGTTGAACTAAGCGGCCGAACTTTGCCGTGACCAAGACACGGCGGATCTCTACTCTGGCGCGCTTCCCTTCCCAATGACCCAATCCACAGCACCCAAACTTACAATCCAAAGCTGGCTGATTATCATCATCGCCAGCATTGGGTTTCTCTTTGATACCTATCAGCTCCTGATGACCCCGCTCGCGGGACCACAGGCGCTTTCCGAGCTTCTGAAGGTTCCTTTGAGTAATCCGGCGATCTCGGAATGGGCTGGCAAACTGCTTTGGTTGAGCGCCCTCAGCGGCGGTATCTTTGGGTTGCTCGGCGGATGGCTGATTGATCGCCTGGGACGCAAGTCAGTGATGGCGATCGGTATCTTTATTTACTCGCTCTCACCGGTGGCCGGCGCGTTTGCGACGACCGTCAATGGGTTCATCTTCTGGCGTTGCGTGACCTTCGTCGGTGTGTGCATCGAATTCGTCGCCGCGATCACCTGGATGGCCGAAGTCTTCTCGGATAAGGTGCAGAGGGAGCGCTGGCTGGGAATCACTCAGGCCTTCGCCTCGCTCGGTGGTATCATTGTCGCGTGGGTCAATGTCTGGATCATTCAGCATTCCAAAGGCCTGCCGCATCTCGGCATGCCCTTGACGCTCGGCTCGCCCGATCCCGCTTCGTGGCGCTATCTCATGCTCACCGGCATTATCCCGGCGATCCCGATCGCGCTCCTGCTACCGTTCGTCCCGGAATCGAAGATTTGGCGTGAGAAGAAGGATGCCGGCACCTTGAAGCGGCCCAGCTTTGGCGAACTCTTCTCGCCGCAATTGCGCCGGGTCACGCTCGTCACCGCCGGGTTGTCGGCGTGTGCCTATGGCGTGGCATTCGGCTGCTTGCAGCAAACCCCGCTGCGGATTGTCCCGGGTCTGCCTGACCTCGCGCATGTCCGCGCCCAATTGAAGCCGCTCCAGATCGAGGCGAAACAGCTCAACATCGAGCTCGATAAAACACAGCCCGGCACTCCGGAACGCGCCAAGGCTATCGCGCCCATCAAGGCCAATGCCCTTAAGCTGAAACCGTTGCAGGATGAGGTGAAAAAGATCGGCAGTGAGACCCAGGAGTATCAGGAGGTCGGTGGACTCCTTGGCCGAATCTTCGTGGCGCTGTTGATCTTTATGGCCGTGTCGCGTCGGGCGATTCTGCGCTTCCTTCAGTTCCCTGGGCTGGTCGTCGTACCGCTCGCTTACCTCCTTCTCTATCACAAGGACGCGACCACATTTACGTGGGGCATTGCCGCTGTCGGCTTCGTCACCACTTCGCAATTCAGTTTCCTTGGTGAAATCCTGCCCAAAGTCTTCCCGCTGCACCTCCGCGGCACCGGCGGCAGCTTTGCCACCAATGTCGGCGGACGCATGATCGGCACCGGCGCGGCTTTCCTCACGCCCACCATCGCCAAGATGTTTGGTGGAAGCTCGTTCGATCAAATGGCGGTGGCCGCCGGCTGGCTCGGGCTCGCGATTGTGATTTTCAGCATTTTCCTCGCCACCGGCCTGCCCGAGCCGAAGGGCGAAAATCTCGATTAAGCAGAGTAAGATTACGTTAAGAACCTCCACCTTACCTAAGATGACACAGCTTACGCCCGAACAAGCCCAGCAGCAGCTCGACGCTCACCTACGCGAGATCATCACCTGGCATTTCTCTCCCGAAACCGGATGCCCCTTCTGGCTCGAGTGGGCCTCGAAGAATTTCGATCCCCGCAAGGAGATCCATGCGATCGACGACGTGAAGAAATTCCCGCACTTCCAGGACGAATGGCTGCGCGATCTGCAGCCGGAAGTCTGGGTGCCGGCGGAATTCAAGGGCAAGCCCTTCAATATCTTCGAGACCGGCGGCACCACCGGCATGCCCAAGCAACGCATCGGCTGGAATGACTTCCGCGTCGATTACTCGGAGTTCTCCGACAAGATCAACGACGAACATTTTCCCAAGGGCGGCGCCTGGCTCATGATGGGTCCCACCGGCCCGCGCCGCTTGCGCCTCGCCATCGAACACCTTGCAAATGTCCGCGGTAGCTCCTGTTACTTCATCGATCTCGACCCGCGCTGGGTGAAGAAACTCATCTCCAACAAAAAGTTCGACGAGGCCAAAGCTTACATGGAACACGTCGTCGCTCAGGCGGCGATGATCCTCGAGCACCGCAAGATCAGCGGCCTCTTCACCACGCCCAAGCTGCTCGAAGCCCTCGCCGAGAAGGTCGATATTTACGAGGCCGGCATTCGTGGCGTCTTTTGCGGCGGCACGACGATGCTCCCGCAATACGTTCGCTTCATCGTCGAGGAAGTGCTGGAAGGCCGCATCGGTTTCTATCCGACGTACGGCAACACCCTCATGGGCCTCGCCGCCAGCGTCCCGCTTCGTCCGGAAGATAACTTCTCGGTGACTTACTACGCGCCACAGCCCCGCGCCGTCCTCCGCGTGGTCGATCCCAAGGACACCGCCAAGACCGTGGACTACGATACCTGGGGCCGAGTCGAACTCACCACCCTCACGAAGGAATTCTTCATGCCGCGTTTCCTCGAGCGCGACGAAGCGCTCCGCCGCAAGCCCCGCGCTCCCTACGCCTGGGACGGTGTCGCCGAAGTCCGCCCCTTCGGCGCGATGGAAAAGACCATCGTCGAAGGCGTTTACTAGCGCTTTAAACTCAGCGAACCTCGAAAGGGCAGGCCGAGCTAAGAGGGCGTCTAAAAAGTAAGTTGCGGCCCAGCCCGAAGGGCTGACGGACTGTAGCCGGGGGTAACACCCCCGGAGGCGACACCCCACACAACGGATGCACCCCGGAGGGTGTGCCGGAGTCGCCTTCCAGGGGTAATTTC
>DASYAY010000010.1:0-77529 GCA_036501065.1 Chthoniobacter sp.
CCACCGCTTCATAAGCCTTCCATCTCCACCCCTCACCCCTCATAAAACCCCGCCAAAAAAAACACAGTTGCTCCGGGGTGAAGGCGGTGCCACGGGCCTGATCCCCGGATGTTATCCGGGGCTACGGTCCGGCAGCCCTCCGGGCTGTGAAGCTGTCACCCTATTGCGCGAGACTCAATAAGAGTAAGAGTAAGAATGCCCGAGCGCCGCGCCGCTCGTTTCGAACACAAATCTAGGCGGCGCCGTCGGGCGCCGAGGGCGCATCGGCTTTCTTGCGAATGATCCAGTCGAGGCCGCGTTCGTGAAGTTTCTGCGGGGTGATCAACCAGTTCCGGTAGGAGACCAGATCACGATGATTGGCGATTTCGCCGCCGACCCAGGCGTGACCACATTCCGGGCAGGGCATGGATTCACCAGCCTCGGGGAGGTTGAATTCGTTTTTGAAATCATTCAGGTCGAGGAGATTACGATCCGCCTCGCATTCGAGGAGGAAGGGGTATCCGCACTTCGGGCACTTATAGAGATAGTAGTCGCCGTAGTTATGGCCGCCGCGCGCCAGAATGGCCTCGCGGTCGAGACCCCACCGGGGATGAAAACCCACATCCTCGTAGATCGCCTCCCTGGCTTCGTCATGCCACTGCTGGTTCGCTTCTTCCCGCGCGTACATTCGCTGGAAATCCCAGCAGAACCGCGGCCAAATCATGAACCAACCGGGGGGGGCTGCGCAAAGCGTTGGTAACGCCATCCCCGGAGAAAAGCCGCGCCCGCGAAGAAGAACGCGAGAAAGCAGAGCAGCACCAAGATCAGCCTGGCCGGATGCGAACCTGCCCAGTCGATCGTCAGGAAAGGCCCCCATTGTGGCTCCCAAAAGACGACGAAAGCCAGCGAGGCGAGGAGAAGGCCGATCAATGTGGTAAGCGGCGGGGATAAATCGCCTGCACGGCGATCCCCAGAACGAAGGCAAACCGTCCAAAGGCGAGAATCAACACTCCCCAGATCAATATCCCGCAAGCCGGCAAGAGCAGCGGCAGGATGAAGAGGCGCCAGCTCATTTCTCTGGGGCTGACCGGGTCTCCAGGCTCTGGTTTGCGGATGTCCATGGGATGACTCACCGGTAGAGCAGTTTCCGGTGCACGCCCACGGGTGGAATGCCGCCTTGGGGTTCTTACTCTTACTCTTAATCTTAATCTTACTCTTTCCTACGCCGGAGGGGATTAAGAGTAAGAGTAAGAACCCCGTGCCCCCCACGGATGCACCCCGGAGGAGGTGGCGGATCCATAGCATCAAATAAAGGCCTGCGGTCCGCCACCCCTCCGGGGTGGATGCTCTTTGCTGAGCCTGATCCCCGGATGTTATCCGGGGCTACGGTCCGGCAGCCCTCCGGGCTGGAAGCGTGTCACCCGATTATTGTGCAAGCCTCAATACTCTTAATCTTACTCTTAACCTTTCTTACGCCGGAGGGGATTAAGAGTAAGATTAAGATTAAGATTAAGAGCGTTGCGCTGGCGCTTACGCCTTAGACCAGCTCCAGCCGCGACTTGAGCAGCAGGGTGATGGCCTTCACGCTCAATTCATAAAGATTGAACGGCTTGGCGATGAAATCATTGCCGCCGCTCAAGCTCGATTGCACGCGATTCTCCAGCGTGGCCAGGCCGGTGAGGAAAACGATCGGAGTCTTTTCGTGAACGGCCAACCCACGAATCTGTTTGCAGAGCTCGAACCCGTCCATGCCCGGCAGATTCACGTCGAGGAAGATGAGGTCGTAGCGGCTGGAGGCAAGCTCGCTGAGCGCGGCGATCGGCTCGAGCTGGTAGGACGTGCGCATGCCGGATTCCTCCATGGCCAGGGCGATGCTCTCGCAATTGCCGAGGTCATCGTCGACCGCGTAGATCATCGCCGAGGCCGGATCTTTCACCTGCCCGAGATCCTTCTCCTTCATGAGGGCGGCGAGAAACTCGATGGTCTGATGCACGGTGCGCAAGGTCGAAGGATTCACCTGCTCCGGCGATTCGTACATTCCGCGAGTGAGATCGGCAAACGAGATGCAGAGCCGGTGCACGGCAATGAGCCCGGTGACCCGCGCCCGCTCGGCAAAGCTGGCCACGTGGCAGTGCAATTCATTGAGCAAGCTCAGGTCGGTGGGCGTTTTCGTGAACGCCTGGAAGCAATGGCGCATGGCTCCGAGGATTCCGCGCGCTTCTCTCTCGGTGAGGGGATCGTCCAGGACGGCAGCGGACGCCGGCGCAGTTTCGCCGGGGGCAACGACCGCGCTGGCGGCGTCCACCGGGCTCGCCGCATCGGTCGCAGGATTGGCCGGGCCGTCCGCGGGAATCGGCTGGCCCGTTGCAGCAACCTGTGTGGCGGCTTCCGAGGCCGTGGGCATCGTCGTCGGATCGACGATCACGAGGTCGTCCGCCGGAACGAGATTGGCGAAGTCGGACTTGGTCTTTCCCTCCTTGGTGGCACGCGTGGCCGCCTGAGCGAATTTCACCTGCAAGCGGGCCTCGGCGAGGGTGGCGCTCAACTCGCGAATCTCCCGCTGGCTGGATTGCAACTGGGCGGCAAGGTCGATGGTTTCCACGCGCTGCCCTTCGAAGCGCCTCCGCAATTCGGTGAGTTCTTCGTGTTCCGCGGCGACCTCCTTGTTCGTGGTTTCGAAAGTCGTGACCCGGGCCTGGAGTTCGGTGAGCTGGGCCTCGAGCTCGAGCGCATTTTCGGTGGCGAGTTTGCGCACCTGATCGCGATCGCGAATGATGTGATCGATCTGCTTCTGCGCGGCATTCAGCGAGGTCAGCGCGGCATCGCGCTCCTTCTTGAAGGCGTCGAGTTCCTCCTGGACGTTGTGGTTCCGGCTGCCCACCTGCTCGGCGACCAACTGGAGCGCCGTGAGCTGCTCGTTCATCGCCTCGATCCGCTGGCGCAGGTTGTTGTTCTCGTGCCGGGCTTCGCGCGATTGCGTCTCCAGCGAGGCCAGTTTTTCGTGCGCCTCGGCGAGGTTCGTATTGGCCGCCTGGACCTGTTCGTCGCGGAAGGCCTGAAATTGCCCGCGCAATTCGTCGAGCTCCTTGCTCTGCTCCTGGAACCGCAGGCGCGCCGCGTCGCGTTCCTGGGTGAGACTGACCACCTGCGCCTTCGCTTCGCCCAGCGCCTCGGTGTGTTCGGAGTCGGCCTGGATGGCCGCGGATTTCTGCTCGGCGAGGTCGAGGAATTTCTTGCGTTGCGCGTCGAGTTCCGTGCTGAGCTGTTCCACCTGCCGGGCGGTGGCGTCGCGATCGGTGGTAATGATGTCCACCTGGCGGCGAAACTCCGAGGCCTCGGCGGTGATTTGCTTGTTCGTTTTGACCGCCGCGTCGCGCTGGTATTCCAGCTCCGCGACCTGGTCTTCGACCTGCCCGAGGCGGGTGTTCAAATCGAGAATCTGCTTGTGGGCGCCATCGCGCGCCTGGCGAATGGTGAGAAGCTGCCGCTGCGTTTCGGCCACGAGCCGGCCCGCTTCCTCGGCGCCACGCTGAAAGCTTCCATGCCGGCGCACCGCCTCGTCGCATTTGCGCTGCGCTTCGTCGCGCTGCCGCTGGGCGTCGTTGCGCTCGCGGGCGATGGCTTCACTCTTCCGCGTGGCCTCGGTCAAGGCATGACTGCGGCGTTCGGCCTCTTCCTGAGCGGCATCCCGCTCCTGGATGAGCGAGGTGATCTCCACAAAATGCGAGCGCAGTTCGCGCTCATTCTCGCGCAAAGCCTCGATCTGTTGTTGGGCGCGCGCCAGTTCGCGCACGCTCTCGTCGCGCTCCCGCTCGGCCGAGTGTGCCTGACTGCGGGCATCCCGGGCCGTCTGCTGGAGCTGTTCAATAAGGGTGCGAATCTCAAGGGTTGGATCGCTCTCTTCGCTGATGGCGTTCACCGGTATGTTCGTAATGGGTAGCTGCACCCGCCGTTCTTTTTTCGGCAGGAATTCGGAATATTCGGACAATTTATGCGGTTGAGACATACGCGGTTTCGGCGGCATTGGGCGCCAAATGACGCCTCCATGCGGAATCCTTTCTTGAGCACGGCACGTACCTCAAAAACAGCGCTCTACAGAGAGGAACCGCCCGCAGTACGCGTTTCCGCGACCGTTCCGAAAAATTAGGTTTGCGGACCTGAAGGAATTCGCGTGCCGCCTACGTAAGTGGGTTTCGACGCCGGTCTACAGAGAAACCCTAGAGGGCACTTCCGGCGACAGGGTGGGTAACACTACGGTTGGACGATGGCCTTGGCACGATGCGCCGACCATCGGCGGGATGACACCAAAATAATTTTGTGACTTTTATAGTGTCTAAAAGTTTCTCATCCCGGAGACTCGCTCGTCTCAATTTCTATAGAGTGTGAGAGTCCGGATATTCGCCAGGAAATCGCTCCAGACCCTCCACTTGCCGAACAATTGTTTAGTAGGTTGTTAACGAACTCCCGCCACTTGGAACCCCTCGGCCTCCAAAACTGCGCGGACCCGCGCGGGTTGGTCCCCCTGAATCTCAATGGTGCGCCCTTTGACCGTCCCCCCGCACCCGCACGAGGCCCGGAGCTTCTTCGCGATCTTTTCGATGACCGAAGCCGGCAGGTGCGTTGCGAAATCGTCCACCACGACGACCGTTTTGCCTCCGCGATGGGCCGTCTCCCGGCGCAACACCACCCGGCCCATTTTCCACAGGGTCTGCGGCGAGTCCGCTGCCACCGGCGCCGGCTCGGGCGCGGCCGGAAGGTTGGCCATATTCAGCCCGGAAAAAGCGTCATTGAGGCCGGGCCGGGCAGATTCCGCGGCGTTGGTGTCGAGGCGTTTTTTCCGTTCGGGTTGCATGAAAAAGCGGAGGGCTGAAATCTGCTCGCGAATTGTATCCAGCCCGCATTCACGCGCCAGCGTTTTGGAGTGCGGCGCTGCTGTGGATCGATGAAAGTTTTCCTAAAAGCCTGGAACGTCTCCGCCGTCACCAATTGACCGGACCATCGAGGGTGGAAAGCACCTGCTCCGTCAGCGCGCGAATCTGCGCCTCCTCGGATGCCGGGCCGCCGACGCCGAGCTGGATCGATTGTTTCCGGATGGGGATTTGCGCTTTGTAGGTCACGTAATCCCCCGCTGGTGAGCTCTCCGGAATCCGCACGCCGTCCACGGTCAAGCCGCGCCAGAGAAACGGAGTCAGCGTGTAACTCTTATTCGGAAGGTCCTTGGTGCTGATGTGCTGATAGGGCGAAATGGTGCCGCCCAGGCCTTCCACGAGCACGATCTCGGCGGCCTTTTCGCCGTTCATCTTCATGTAGGCCAGCCGATACGTGCCGGGCAGTTTGTCTTTCGGAAGTTTCTGATAGCCCGGTGGCAATTCGAAGGAAAATCCCAGTTCCGCATCCTCGACCCGAACGCCTTGCGGAATGTGTGTGGCCGGCAGAAACACCGCCTTGGCCGTCTCGCGCCGCTGATCCGCCCGATGCCGCGTCATGAAAAGGAACGGGATCGCCAGGGCAAACAACGCGGCCCAGAGGCAAACGCCCACCAGTGCGGGCACCAGCACCCCTGGCCTCCGAGCGTTGCGCGCCCGGCGCAGCGCGATGATCCCGCACGTCAAGCCAGTCACTGCGAAGCTGAGCTTGATCAGGCCGGTCACGAGGTACTCGATCCGCGTCTGGGGCTGCCAATGCACAATCTTCAGCAGAACCTGGAAAGTCAGCGAAATGACAAACGTGATCCAGGAGAGATGCGCCAGGGTGTGCGACCTGAACCAGCCGCGATACAATGGAGGTGGTTGTGACGGTAGTGGGGGTGGTGGCGGCGACGGGTCCATAAGGGGGGAAATGGTTCACTGTCATCGTGACGCTGCTGGGACGCGAGGCATTCCCGCCGTCACCAACTCACCGGCCCGTCCAGCGTGGCCAGCACTTGTTCGGCCAGCGCGTGGGTCTGCGCCTCGTCGGACGCCAGGGCGCCGAAGCCAATCTGGATCGCCTGCTTCTTGATCGGGATTTGCACGTTGAAGGTGATAAAATCCCCCTGGGTCGTTTTCTCGGGCAAACGGACGCCATCGATCGGCATGCCGCGCCAGGCGAAGGGCGCGAGGGTGAGATGCTTTTCCGGAGGCAAACTCTGGAGGGTCATTCGTTTGTACGGCGAAATGAGTCCGCCCAAGGCCTTCACCAGGACCAACGCCATCGACCCATCGGCACCCCGGTTGATATAGGCCGCCCGAAATTCCTTCGGTTTCTGCGCCTCCGGAAAAGCCTGGAATCCGGGAGGCAAATCGAAGGAATAACCCAACTCCGCATCCTGGACCCGCAAGGCGCCCGGGATATGGACGGGCGGTGTCTTTTCGAACTGCGCGGACAGCGCCTTTTGCTGGAGCCCATGGCCGCGCGCAGCCAGAAACCCGGCCGTCCCGATGGCAAGAAGCACCACCCAGATGCTGATCCCGGTGACCGCCGGCGCGAGCAGCCCTTTGCGGCCGTGCCGGCGAATGCCCAAGAGGGCGATGATCCCCGCGAGCACGCCGGTAATGACAAAGAAGCCAGCCACGATGGCCATGGCCCGGGCATTCTCCTTGGCCGCTCCCTGGTTCAATGCGCCGCGCAGGGAGAGGTGCACTATCAGGGAGAGAACGATCGACACCCACGAGTAACTCGCCAAAGCGCGAAGCGAAGTGCTGCCCTTGGATTCGGGCAGCGGCGGCGGCGCAAAGGGGAGCGGTGGCGGTGGCGGTGGCGGAAGAGGAGTCATGAACGTGGAGACGAGGAGGTTTTTCATTGCCCAAAGCCGTGACAGAAGGCAAGCGCGGCGGCGAAGAAAGGGCACGGGAGCGGGGGTGCAGCTATCGTGGAGAGGCAAATTTTGATGAGGTCGATTCAGCGTGGCGGCAATTCAAGGAGGGGCGCTTTGCAAGCGCCCCTCCTTGCCGCAACTCCGCTTACGCGCACGAGAGCGAGGGCGGCGCTGGAGTGTTCTTCCTCTTACTCTAACTCTGAAGGATTAAGAGTAAGAGTAAGAGCGTTGGCGCTTCGCGCGGCGCCTTACCCGATCGCATCCAGATCGACGAGAATCTCCCGCGGCTTGGCGCCTTCGCCGGGGCCGACGTAACCGCGATCCTCGAGGATATCCAGAATCCGCGCGGCGCGGGTGTAGCCGAGGCGCAGACGGCGCTGGAAGAGCGAGGTCGAAGCTTTCTTTTCCTGGCGCATGACTTCGACGCATTTCTCGACGAGTTCCTCGTCTTCGTCGCTCACTTCCTCTTCTTCATCCCCGCTGCTCGCATTTTGCAGCCGCTCGTGGATCGAATTCTCGAAAGCCGGTTCGCTCTGGGACGAGGCATGTTCCACCACCTGGCGGATTTCCTCGTCGGTGACGAGTACGCCCTGGGCGCGAATCATCCGCGAAGTGCCTGGCGGGCGATACATCATGTCGCCCTGGCCGAGGAGCCGTTCGGCGCCGTTCTCGTCGAGAATCACCCGCGAATCGAGCGCGGAAGCCACCTGGAAGGCCACGCGGCAGGGCACGTTGGCCTTGATCACGCCGGTGATGACGTCGGCCCGCGGCGTTTGCGTGGCGATGATCATGTGGATGCCCGCGGCGCGCGCTTTCTGGGTAATGCGGGCGATGGCGCTTTCCACGTCCGCCGGAGCGGTCTGCATGAGGTCGGCCAACTCGTCGACGATGATGACGATATAGGGCATCCGGTCCGGGATGATCAGTTCGTTATCCCGCTGGACCTTGATCGTGGTCATCTTCTCGATCCGCTCCTCGCTGGTCAGCGACTCGGGATCGACCGGGTCCGGGCTGGACTGGCGGTACTCTGCATCGAGCGCCAGTTGCGGATCGGCGGCTGCCCTGGCCGCGGCTTCGGCATCGAGTTCGGCCTGGGATTTCGGCAGCGGCCGCGCGTTGAAGCTGCCGATGTTGCGCACCCCGGTCTTGGCGAAGATGGCGTAACGCTTTTCCATTTCATCGATCGCCCAGCGCAGGGCGAGCAGGACCTTTTTCGGATCGGTGACCACCGGGACGACGAGATGCGGCAGGGTATTGTAAATCTGCATTTCCACGACCTTCGGGTCGATCATGATGAAACGCAGGTCCGCCGGGGTGAAGCGGTAGAGAATGGAAGCGATGATGGAGTTGATGCAGACGCTCTTGCCGGAACCGGTGGTGCCAGCGACGAGCCCGTGCGGCATGGCCGCGAGATCGGCGATGATCGTCTTGCCATAGACGTCCTTGCCGAGAGCGATCGGGATCTTCGCCTTGGCATTCTGGAAATCGTCGCTCTCCAGCAATTCCCGCAAGGTCACTTTCTGCTTTTTGGAATTGGCGATCTCGATGCCCACGGTGTCCTTGCCGGGAATCGGCGCGAGGATGTTGATCCGCTCGGCGCGAGTGGCGCGGGCAATGTCCCGCTCCAGGCTGACGATCTTGTCCACGCGCACCCCTTTGGCCGGATAAACCTCGTAGCGGGTGATGGTCGGCCCGCGGGTGATGTCGCCACGCGAAACGCTGATGCCAAATTGCGCCAGCGTCTCAATGACGGTATCCTGGATGCCAAGCAACTCCGCCGGGTCTGCGGCCTGCCGGCCATCGGTCTCGATCGGGTCGAGGAGATTGAGCGAGGGCAGTTCGTAATCCTCGCAGGAGACCGAAGTGAGCGGTTGAAACTTGTCCTTCTTTTCCTTCCGCTTCGGCGCTGGGGGCAGCGTGCTGTCGATGATCTGGGGTTCGGGACGGGCCGGCTCGGGCTCGGAGAAAAGTTCGGCCACGGCCGGCGCGAGCGGGGCATCGCCAGCCGAGTCGACCGGGAGCGAACCTTTCTTCGTCAGGGTTTTCTCGAGCTTCCGCCGCTGGCGCTCGAGGCGCTCGGCTTCGAGAGTCAGGCGCTCTTTGTCGTCGGCTTCCGCGAGCTTTTTCGCCCGGCGTTTCTCCAGCCATTGGGAAGGCCAGTTTACAACCTCCCGGGCGGTGGCAATGGGATGCAGCCCGGTGAGGAGAATGAGACTGGAAATATAGACCAGGGTAAGAATGATGAAGGCCCCGACCTCGCCGACGAGATTCTTCAGCAGGAGACCGCCGAGCCATTTGCCGACCCAGCCGCCGGGACCGGCGATATTCAGCTTCTCCATGTCCAGCAGCGACCACGGCAACAGGTGCGCCAGGCAGGCGCCCGAGGCGACAAAAGCGACGCACCACCACGTCCGGCCGGTCAGCCGCATTTCCGGATTGAGCAGCTTCGCGCCGCCATAGCCGAGGAGCAAAGCGGCCACCAGGTAGGAAGCGGCGCCGAGGAAAGCGTAGCTGCAACAGGCCACGATCGCGCCGGTGCGTCCGATGAAATTGAGCACCGGACCGCGCGCCGCCGCCTCGCTGCTCAACGGAAACCAACTGGGCACGTCCGACGGCGAATAAGAAATGAGGGCGAGATAAAGAAGGGCGCCACAACCGAGCAGGACGAGGCTGAGCACTTCGTGCAGGGAGTGGGAACGGGTTTCCTGGGCGCGGGCCATTGGGGTGCGAGTGTAGCCGCAAAGTTTGCGGATTCAACAATGGATCAGCAGGAGTGAAGCCGGAGGGCGTCCTCCCTTCTTAATCTTACTCTTAATCTTAATCTCTCCGAACCCGGCGGGATTAAGATTAAGAGTAAGATTAAGATTAAGAAGGGGAAGCGCCGGCCGCCTCTTCCCCATTTTTTGCTCGCGCAACGTCCGTCTTCTCTTCGAACTTCGAATCCTCGCCATCATGGACCAGCCCCTCATTTTCGAACCGCTTTTCATGGAACGCGTGTGGGGAGGGCGGCGCATGGAAACGATGCTCCACAAACGGCTTCCGCCCAGTGTCCGGATCGGCGAGGCCTGGGAATTGGTCGACCGCGAAGAAGCGCAGAGCGTCGTGCACGAGGGGCCCTTGCGCGGCTGGATGCTCCACGAGCTGTGGTGCCAGAAGCGCCAGGAAATTTTCGGACCGGGGCTCCCGAACACGCCGCGTTTTCCCCTCCTCTTCAAATTGCTCGATGCCCAGGAACGGCTCTCGGTGCAGGTGCATCCGCCGGCCACGGTCGCTCCGGAGCTTCACGGTGAACCGAAGACGGAAATGTGGTACCTGCTGGAGGCTTCGCTCGACAGCGACCTCCACGCCGGGCTGAAGCGCGGGGTGGATCGTGGCGAGTTCGAGCGCGCCCTTCACGAGGGGCGTGTCGCCGAGAAAATCCACAGCTTTCCCATCCATGCCGGCGAGGCCATGTTCATTCCCAGCGGGCGCGTCCATGCCATCGGCGCCGGCAGCTTGCTCGTGGAAGTACAGCAGAACAGCGACACCACCTACCGGGTCTTCGACTGGAACCGTCTCGGGCTCGATGGCAAGCCGCGCCAGTTGCACATCGCCGAATCCATGAGTTCGATCGACTTCGACGACGCCGAGCCCGCGCCCGTGATCCCGGCGGGCGAAGTCCTGGTAGAATGCCCGGAATTTCGCGTGGAACGCTGGACGCTCGATCAACCGCGCCGATGCGGAGGAGACCGCCAGTCCGGCCCGGACCGGTTCGCCGTTTTCACCGTGGTCGATGGGCAGGCCGAATGCGCCGGACGGACCTTCGACCGCGGCGCGTTTTTTCTCTTACCGGCGTCCGCGACCGATTGCGAACTGCGCCCCCTCGTCTCCGGCACGCGGGTGCTGCGGACGACGATTCCGTGAGAGGATTTTCGATTCTCGATTTTCGATTTTCGATTCGCCTCGGAGCGCTCGCCTACTCACAAACGCGCAGAGGCGCTTGCGTTTTGGCGTGCGGTGCTGCTGCACCGCTTTTGGAACGTCTGCGGGTAGGTGCCAGCGTTCCGCCATCTTGCCCCCTCCGAAAGCGCCAGAGCACTGGCGCACTCCAAAACGCAAGCGTCTCTGCGCCGTTGAGAACCGAAAATCCCTACGCCCGCAACCCACCCAGCCGCCGGTTCGACGGCCACCTTGGAAGCACCCGCGCATTGTCGATCTTCCAGGCGTCTTCCTCCCGAACGAGCTGATAGACGCACGGCACGACGTCGCCTTCCGGCATGATGAAATAGGCGTAGAGCACGGCATGCCGCCCCTGAAAACGCGCCTGCCCGAATTCGACCCGTGAAGCCCGGAGCAACGCCGGATATTCCGTGCGAGCCAACTCGCCGAAGGCCTCGAGATTGACCCTTTCCTGAAAACCCATCGACACATGCCGATAGGCACTGGAAAAATCCTCGGCGCGAAAGGCCGCGAGCTCCTGCGAGATCACGTGATAGAGTTCGCTCGGGGGCGTCTTTTGCCAGCGTTGATCGAGCGTGGCCTGGAAAAACGCCGCCACCGCGCACAGGGCAAAGACCCCGCCGATCAGGAAAAGCTTCGCCCCTCGCGTCATGGCGTATGGCCGGAAGCCGCTTCGCGAGCGAGCCGCTGCAGGTAGGGAAAAGTGTAGAGACCGCTGCCATGGCCATCCGCCCAGGCAGGCTGGACCGCATAGCCGCCGACCACGGCGAAGCCGTTCAAGACGAAACTCCGCGGCGTATAGGTCACCTGCGGCCGGACCAGATGACCGAGAACGTCCGGCTCACCGCCGCACGCCGCACACGGGCAGGCGCGCCGCATCGCTTCGAGGGGCACATAGGACTCCGTGTCGTCGTTCCAGGCGATGGCGAGCTCGGAGCCGATGGCCTGGATATTGGTGGGGGCAAGTGGCATGGGGAGTGGGCGGTCTGCGGGTATTGCTCTTAATTCTTAATCTTACTCTTAATCTTAATCCCGTTAAGGATTTTCGATTCTCGATTGCGGGATTGCCCCCGTTGCGCCATGGGCGTCTCGCAGACTCGGCTTTCGATTGGCCGCGGCGCGGTCGCTGATGTCGGCTCCGCACCGCCGCCCCGCAGGAGATCAGAGGTTCTTCGGCTCCGCTCCGCTCCGCTGTCAGAATGACAGACTTTTTTCGATCGCTTCGCGGAGACTCTACGGCCGAGCCGGAATACTTTCGAGAGACGCTCAAAACCGAACCTTCTTGGAAGCCGGCGCTTCGCGGCTAATCGGCAATCACGCAATCGAAAATCGGAAATCACTCCCCCTCCCCCGCCGCCGGTTTCCACGCTTTCCCGCTGCGCGTGCCAAAGATCGCCGTGCCGACGCGCACCAGCGTCGCGCCTTCCTCGATGGCCACACCGTAGTCGCCACTCATTCCCATCGAAAGGCGCGGAAGCGGTACCCGAAATTCCTCCTGCACCTGATCCCGCAGCTCGCGCAGCGCCACGAAATAGGGACGGGAAGCTTCCGCCTCGGGAGCGAAAGGCGCAATCGTCATCAGCCCCTCGATCTCCAGACGATCCAAGGCGAGCAACTCCTCCAATTGCGCGCGCAGTTTATCCGGCGAAAAACCGAATTTGCTCGATTCACCGGCCACGTTCACTTCCAGGAGCACAGCGGGATGCGCCCCGGCCTCCGCCGCGACGCGGTCGACATCGCGCGCCGTTTCCAGAGAATCGATCCCATGCAGTAACTCGAAGCCGAGCCCGAGCGCGTGGCGGATTTTGTTCCGCTGCAAATGCCCGATGAAATGCCAATGGGCACGGCCGGGCAGGAGGGGAATTTTCGCCCGCGCTTCCTGCACCCGGCTTTCACCAAAGACGACTTGCCCGGCGTCGATGGCCTCGTGCACCGCCTCGGGCGGATGCGTCTTGCTCACGGCCACCAGTTCGACTTCCTCCAGCCGGCGGCCCGCCTTGGTCGCCGCCGCGCTCATCAACGAACGGACCGATTCCAGGTTCTCAGCGATGGTATTCATTAAATGGGATGAGGGAGATTGACACCCGAATTAGGAGCGCTTATTTCGTTATGAGGCATTGTTATGTACATAGATACGTTCAAAGTCTTTTGTGACCTCGCCGAAACGGGCAGCTTTTCCAAGGCCGCACTGCTCAACGCGATCACGCAGAGTGCCGTCAGCCAGCAGATTCGCGCGCTCGAAAACAAGTTTCAAGTGACCCTGGTGGAACGCGGACGCCGAAATTTCGCGCTGACCACCGAAGGCCACGCCTTCCTCGAAGCCAGCCGGGAAATCCTGGAGGTCTACAATAATCTCGACCACCGTCTGCACGAACTGCGCGATGTCGTCGCCGGGGAACTGCGGATTGCCTCCATCTACAGCTTCGGGCTGCACGAACTGCCGTCCCATCTGAAAGCGTTTCGCGAGCGCTTTCCCGATGTCGAACTGCACGTCGAGTACCGGCGTTCGCAGCAAGTCTATGCGCAGGTTCTGGGCGGCGACGTGGACATCGGCCTCGTCGCCTTCCCGACCAAGCGCAACGGCCTGCAGATCGAGATTTTCAGCGAAGACCGGCTCGTCCTCATCTGCCATCCGAATCACCCGCTCGCCGGCCGCAAGCGCATCAAGATCGAGGAATTGAACGGGGAAAAGTTCATCGCCTTTGAGCCGGATTTGCCGACCCGAAAAGTGATCGACCGCCATTTCCGTGAACACGGAATCCAGATCGAGCACGCCATGGAATTCGACAACATCGAGACGGTGAAACGCGCCGTGGAAATCGAAAGCGGCGTCTCCATCGTGCCGGCCACGACGGTCCGGCAGGAAGTGGAGGGCGGAGTGCTCATCGCCCTAGAAGTCGAAGGCCCCAAGATGTCGCGGACCTTGGGCATTCTTACCAAACGCAATCGCGCCCGGTCACCGGCCCACAAGGAATTCGTCGCCGCGCTGAAACGCGACTTTGGAGGTGTGGCGGCGGCGAATGGCCTCGTGGCGGCCGCAGAGGTGAAGCGGTAGGCCGTTTTCTTAATCTTAATCTTACTCTTAATCTTAATCCCACCGGCTGAGATTAAGATTAAGAGTAAGAGTAAGAAATCCCACGGACGCGGCTCTCGATCCGCCGCAGCGCGCCAGCTTCCAAGGAGGGGCGGTTTAAAACCGCCAGGGCACTGGCGAGGCGCCCCCATCGAAGTGCTGGCGTTTTGGAGTGCGCCAGTGCTCTGGCGCTTTCGGAGGAGGCAAAGCGGAGGCACGCCGGCGCCGACCCGCAGAACCTCCCAAAGCGGTGCAGCCCCTCGGCGGCTCGGGGCCTTGAGCTTGTCGAAACGGCGGCACCGCACTCCAAAACGCAAGCACTCCGGTCAACCACTTCCCCCTTCGTCATTCGTCATTCGTCATTCGTCATTCGTCATTCGACATTCGTCATTTCTTTTCCTTTCCTCGGGCCATGACAGCACCAGCCATTGGCATCATCGGGGGCAGCGGCCTTTACCAGATCGAGGGAATCACCGACGTCACCGAGCACACCATCGACACGCCGTTCGGGGCGCCGTCGGATGTCATCATGGGCGGCCAACTCGGCGGGCGGCAGGTCTACTTTCTGCCCCGCCACGCACGCGGACACCGCATCCTCCCCCATGAATTGAATCACCGCGCCAACCTCTACGCCCTGCGCTCGCTCAATGTCCGCTGGCTGCTCTGCGTGACCGCGGTCGGCTCCTTGCAGGAAGCCTACGCCCCCCGGCACATCGTGCTGCCGTCGCAGTTCTTCGATCGCACCAGTCAGAGCGCCGCGCACACCTTCTTCGGCAACGGCATCGCCGCCCACGTGAGCTTCGCCGATCCGACGAGCGCACCGCTGCGCCAGCTCATCGCCAACGCCGCGCGCGATCTCGGATTGCCCGTCCACAACGGCGGCACCTACGTGAACATGGACGGTCCGGCGTTTTCCACGCGGGCCGAATCCGAGACCCACCGCAAGCTCGGCTTCGATGTCATCGGCATGACCAATCTCGGCGAAATCCGTCTGGCCCGCGAAGCCGAGATGGCCGCCGCCACTCTGGCCATGATCACCGACTACGATTGTTGGAAAGTCGAGGAAGAGGCCGTCACCGCCGACGCCGTGATCGCCCATCTGCACGCCAACGCCGACGCCGCGAAGAAAATCCTCGCCCAAGTCGTGCCGCAAATTCCCACGGAGCCGAATTACCCCGAGCACCGCGCCCTGGACACCGCGCTCATCACCGATCGAAAATACTGGCCGGCGGAGACCGTGAAGAAGCTGGGCGTGATTTTGGAGCGCTTTGCTTGATTGCCCCCCATTGCGCCATGGGCGTCTCGGGACTCGGCTTTCGATTAGCCGCGGCGTGACCGCTTTTTCTTAATCTTAATCTTACTCTTAATCTTAATCCCAACGGCGCGTCTCCAGGGATTAAGAATAAGATTAAGATTAAGAGCCACCACCACCCCCGCCTTCCTGCTGGCAAAATCCCCCGCTCCGCTGTAATCCCCTGTTGCGAATTGCGATTCAGCGCTAAACATCCTGCCCCATGCACCGACTAACGCTTGTTTTCCTGGCCTGCCTCACGTCGATCGCCCTGGCCAAGCAGCCCGCCTCACCGCCGCCTGCTTCCAGCACGCCCGCGCCGGCACCCGCTGCGACGACTCCCGCCCCAGCAGCCAGTAGCACACCGGCCCCGACAGCCCCGGCGCCCACCGGCACGCCGAAATTCACCTTTTCGCAATGCCACGTCGACGGCCCGTACATCGCCATAACCTTCGACGACGGCCCTCACACGCAAAATACGCCTCGGCTGCTCGACATGCTCAAGGAGCGCAAAATCCACGCGACTTTTTTCTTCGTCGGCCAGCGCGTGCAGGAAAACCCGGAAATCGTCAAACGCATCGTCGCCGAAGGACACGCCATCGGCAACCACTCGTGGTCGCACCCGGATCTGGCGAAGATGAACGACGCCTCGGTGCAAAACGAAATTCAAAAAACGCAGGACGCCATTGTCGCGGCTTGCGGCCAGGCTCCCAAACTGATGCGTCCGCCCTACGGCGCCTTCACCGCGCGACAGCGTGCCTGGGCCCACGGCACCTGGGGATTCGACATCATCCTCTGGGATGTCGATCCGCTCGACTGGAAGATTCGCAACTCCGAGCACGTGAAAATGGAGATCCTCAAGCAGACGGTCCCGGGTTCGATCATTCTTTCGCACGACATTCACAAGACCACCGTGGACGCCATGCCCGAGACCCTCGATGCGCTCCTGGCCAAGGGCTTCAAATTCGTCACGGTCCCTGAGTTGATTGCCATGGATCATCCAGCCACACCAAGACCCAAGGCTTCGCCCGTAGCCAAGGGCACCAAGGGCACCAAGGGCGCCAAGCCCGCACCGGACGAAGTGCCCAATAGCGCCGCACCGGCCACTCCGGCTACCACGCCGGCCGCGACGGCCAAACCCTAGCCCGCGGCGCTCGCGCGCATGATCGGCGACGCGTATTTTCAGTTCCGTGCACAGATCGGCACGGGGCTGTTCTCGCTGCTCCGGCTCGCCGCCGAATCGGGTGCCCGGGAAGAAACGCAGGCCGCCTTGCTCGGAATGCAAAACCGGCTGCGCGAGACCTTTACCTTTGCCGCTCTCGGCACCGAAGAAGCCGGGAGATGCGCGCTCCTGAATGCGCTTTTCGAACGCGAATTTTGTGGAGCGACCGCGGAACCCATCACCGCAGGCCGTGCGGCCATTTATCACTACGGCGAAGAGGCGAACGACACAATCTTATCCGACACCGTGATCGAATGCCGGCGGCCGCACAGTTTCCTGCGCGACTTCGCCATCGTCGATGCCCCCGGCACGATTCCGGCCGGAATCCTCACCCGCGTCATGGGCCGCGCGGACCTCATTTTCTACGTGCTCGGCTCCGGAGGCGCCACCGCCGAGGTCTGGCACTCGCTCTCGCATCTCGGCCGCGACTTGCTCAAGCGGCTCGTCTTTGTCGTCTGGCAATGGGAGCGCGTCTCCGCCGATGAAAGCGCCAATTCCCTGAAACGGCTGCGCCAGGCCATGCTCCGCAACCTCGGCCAGGCCTGCCCCATTTTCACCGGATCGAAGGTCGATTCCAGCGGACGCGAAAAGCTCGAACGCTGGATCGAGACCGAAGTGATTCTTTCCGCAGCGCGGCGCGGGCGCTTGCGCGAGATCGATGCCGTGGCTCAGGACACGTTGCGCGAGATCGTCGCCAAACCCCGCGCGGAACGCCAGGCCCTCGACCTCAAAATCGATCGCGTGAAGCAGATGCGCGGCGAACTCGATGAATGGCGGGAGCAGTTGCACCGGCAGGTCGCGGGCACGCTCTGGACGCTGGCCCAGACCTTCGACGAAATGCGCCGCGGCGGAGAGGATTTGCTCCGGACACAGTTGCGCTTGAGCGATCTCTTTTGGAAACGCGCCATCAGTCCGCAGCAATTTGCCCAGGAGATCGAAGCGCATGTTCACGGTTCCTTCAGCCTCCATCTGCACGATCAACTGGTGGTGCTCGAGGAGGATTTGCTGGAAACCGCCATGGAGCACCTTCGCGGCAGCCCTGGCGAAACGCCGAACGATTCCGCCAAGCCGGCGAAACTGCCGGAGTTTCCCCGAGCGGCGGTCGAGGAGACGCTGGCCAATCTCGATGCCCCGCTGGACGCCGCCCGGGTGGTCGACGAAGCCTACACCGGAGCCGTGCAATTGCTCCAATTGCCGGCCCTGGCCGCAGCGGGCGCAGCGGCCATGGCCATCGGCGCCGCGGTGGCCGGCCAGCCGTCCCCCAAGCTCGCCATCCTCGCAGGTGCCGTCTGTGTTTTTGCCATCGTTCTCGGAATGCTCCTGCGGAGAAACATCATCGCGGCTTTCGGGCGGCACTTCACCGCCAACCGGGCGATCATGCTTTCTGCCGTGGAACCGGCGCTGCGCTCCGCGGGAGAAAAGTTTTTCACCGGCTTCGATCCCGCCATCGAGAGCCGGGCCGAGGAATTGTCCGCCGAACGGGCGCGCGGCGAACCCCTGCTCTCGCGCCTCCAGCAGATCGAAGAAACATTCTCACGCATCGAATCCGACCTGCGCGCCGGCCTCACACGCGAACCGCCCAGCGGCGGCGAGTCGCCCTGACGTTTTGTCCGATTCCTATCACGGAGAATCTCCGCGCGCTGCGTGAATTCTGAGCGGAAACGCCCGCTACAGAGCGAGCATGGCGTTTGAAGCGCCACTTTTCCCTCGTGCCCAAACTCCATTTGTGCGCGCCATTGGGAGCGAGATTCCATCTCGCAGGCGGGGGTATCTGCGGGTGGAAAACGTCCATCCTCCCAAGGCCCTCTCCGTGCGAGACCGATGCGTCCTCACGAGCCGAAAATCCCTCTGCGGCCCTCTCTCGAATCTCTGCGCCCCTGCGTTTTTCCCTGCCCGTCGCCTTCGGTTGCGGCTTCGCCTTCGTGGCGCCCGATCCATCGTTCCTGCCCCCATCCGGCCGTCAACATCCCAGCTCCTCTTCCAGAGTAAATCGCCCCGCTTTCTCGAAAAACATCAACAAATGTCAACATTCCTCCGCCACCCGCCGGACCCTTCCTTTGGCTTCCTTCCCACTGCCCGCGCCACCCCGGCAACCACTGTCGCCAGAACCCGCCACCTCCCGCCGTCACGGCAACCAGAATGGAACCACAGACGGAGAACTCGACCAACCGCCCGCCGCGTGCTATTCCCATGGCGTCTTCCGGACCACCCTGTCGCACGATTTTAACATGATCGCCGTTCTCCCAGCATCCAAATGGTGCACCGTTCCGCGTTCCATGTCCCGCGCCTTCACTTTACTCGAGATTTGCCTCGTTCTTTGCATCGGCATGATCGTCATGATGATGGCCGTGCCCAGCGTCGTCGGATTGCTCGCCGAACAACGCCTCCACGATTCCTACGAACGCTTCGAGAAGTTCGCCCGCATCGCCCGCACCCGCAGCATGGAGGAGCATAGAACGTATCACTTGGTCTGGGACAAGGGCAGCATTCTGCTGGAATCTGTGGGACACTTGAAGGGCGAGCCCAACACCGCGAAACGGCTCGATATTGGCAAAGACGAAACTTACGGCGTGGAGCGAGTCGCCGCACTCTCCAAGAATCCCCCGGCCGAATGGACCTTCTGGCCCAACGGAACCTGCGAACCGGTCATCATTTCCTACCACGGCCCGGCCGGACGCTGGCGGGTGAGCTATGATCCGATGTGCTCCAAAGGCACCTTCCTCGACTCCGAGACGCTGTGAGCACCCAATCGCAAATCCCTGGGAAGCGCGGTTTTGTTCTGCTCGAAGCCATGCTCGCCGTGGCCATCTTCGCCATCGCCGTGCTCGCCCTCGGACGGTGCCTCGCAAAGGGTCTCAATGTGGAAAGGCTCACCGTCGAGGATTCGCGAGCCTGCCGCATCCTGGAAAATCGAGCCACCGAGATCGAAGGCGGGGAAATCCCGGCAACGACTAGCAAGACGCCCTTCAATGACATCAACGGCGGCCTCCTGCTCACGCAGGCCAGCAAAGTCGTTCACCGCAAGGACGAGAAAGGCCAGGAGATGGCCGATCTTTACCTCGTGACTTTGGAAGCAACCTGGAAAAGCGATGGCGCCTCGCAGACGCGCTCTCTCAACTTTTATCTTCATGGACAACGACAACCCTAAAACGGTCCGGCGCTCCCAGGCGTTCACCCTCCTGGAGATGATCCTCGCCCTCATGATCACTTCCATGACGGTCCTCACGCTCTACCATTTTGTCAGCGTGCAGCTCACCGCCATCCAGGTGTCTTCCGAGCTCAGCTCCGACCGTGAAACGCTCGATACCGTCGTCCATTTTCTCCGGGCACAGTTGAATACCGTGCCTCCCGGAGACGACGGCACATTAGTCGGAAAGGCCTTGAAGTTTCACGGCCTCTCCAGCGATGAAATCACCTGGCGCTGTCCAGGGGGTGACGGCGTCCTGACGACGGCCGCCCCGGGCTATTACTTCGCCACTCTCACCGTTCAGCCGGTGTCGTCATCTTCCACGGAAACCGAACTCGGCTTGCGCCGTCAGACCGTTCAGGGAAATACCACATCGATCGACCTCGGCCGCGGCGGAGCAGGGGGGCACTACAACTGGCTCCCGCTCGTCCGTCCGATGGCCGCGCTGGAAATCCGTTATTTCGATGGAAATGCCCATACCTGGGTCGAGAACTGGTCGGATGCCCTCCACCGTCCGCCGCTCGTGCGCGTTCGCCTTTGGCGCCATGCGGACGATCCCCCCCTGGAAGCGGTCTTCGATGTCCCGGCTTCGCGCATTCTGCAATGAAAACATCTCACCAGCGCGGCTCGTCGCTCCTCCTCGTCTTGTGGGCGTTGCTCCTCCTCACCGGGGCCATCTTTGGCTGGCTCGCCTGGGTCCAGGGACATCTCACCGCGCACGGTGAGGAAAGCCGCGCCATGGAAGCGCGTTTCATGGCCCATTCCGGCGCGGCCATCGCCCTCCATCCGCAGACCTCTTTGCTCACGCCCTTGCCGCCCGAAGAATTGGCGCCCGGCGCCGGCTACGAACTGCGCATCAAGAGCGAAGGCGGCAAGCTGAATATCAATTGGCTCATGCGCGGCGAGGAGCCGATGAAGATCGAAATCTTCAAGCAATTCCTCGCGCGGCGCGGCCTCGACTTTCATCAGCGCGAAGTTTTCGTCGACTGTCTCCTCGACTATATCGACGCCGATAACATCAAGCGTCTGAACGGCGCCGAGGATGAAGGGGACTATCATCCCGCGAACCGCGAACTCCGTTCCGTCGAGGAATTGATGCGGGTCAAAAACACCGGACCGCTAACCAGCCAGCCAGGATGGCAGGACGACCTCACGATCTACAGCCAGGGCCCCATCGATCTCTCCGCGGCCAGCGAAGAGGTGCTCGAACTCCTTCCCGGCTTGAGCGACGCCCAGATCCAGCACTTCCTGAAAATCCGCCAGGGACCCGATGGCATCGACGGCACCCCCGACGATTACATTTTCAACGACCTCGGGGAAATCCAGACAGCGCTCGGCCTGAACCCTAGCCAGGTCGAGACTTTGAGTCCGCTGGTCGGCCTCAATGACCCCACCATGCACATTCGCAGCATTGGCCATAGCGGGCCCACCCTACATGAGCTAAATGTGGTCGCCCGCAAGGGCAGCGGGCAGCCGCAGATCCTTTATTGGAAAGAATGAAACGTTCCAACGACATCGCCTATTTTCTCACTCCCCAGGCCGAAGGCTGGGCCGTGTGGCGTGGAACGCACCGGCTGCACATTGCCTCCACCTTGTCCGAAGCGGTGGGTCTTTTGCCGGCCACAGCGGCCTTCGAATTCGCCGTCCCGTGCCACCCCCTGATCCTGGAGCGTTTACGCTTGCCTGCCACCGAGCACGACGAACTCGCCGGCATGGTTCATCTGCAATGGGAAAAAGCCCTGCCGTTTTCGCCCGAGGAAATGACCGGCTCCTTTGCCGTGACCAAGTCGGAAGCCGATCACGTCACCGTCTGGACGGTCGCCGCCTCGCGGGTGGCGCTCAAAGAGTTTGGCGATGCCTGGAGCAAGGCGAAGCGCTGGCCTGGCCGGGTGACTCCCTATGTCGCCCACGTCGCCGCGTCCTGTCCGCCCGCGGAAATAGTCCTCGTGGTTTATGGTGAGCAGGGGCATTGGGTGGCGGCGGTGGTCGAAAATCGGCTTCCCGTTTGGGTCCACGTCATGTCGGCGACGGATGCCGCCGGTTTCGCCGCGGAATTCTCCTCGCTCATGCTCACCGCCGGGCTCGACGGCGTGCCCAACGAATTTGCCCGCGTGCTCCTCGCGCCCGAGGTCGCCGGGGCGAAGCCCACCCTCTGCAGTGTGGTCCATGCTCCCGTCGAAGATCTTCCGTTGATCACTCCGGCGACTCATCTGCAGATGAATCTCCTTCCGGTGGACTGGCAGGGCGCAGCCGCACAGGATCGCCAGCGCAATAGCTGGCGCCACCGTGCGCTGGCCGCGGCCGCCGTCTACGTGCTTTTCGCCGTGATCGCCGGCATCGATCTTTTCCTCCTGCACCATCGGGCCGCGAAACTCGAGGTGGAGTTGACCGCCGAGCGCCCGACGCTGGTCGCGCTCCAGAGCCGGCAATCCCGGTTCAATTCCCTCGGGGCGGCCATCGACTCGCGCCGTTACACCATTGAGGTGCTCTATCTCCTGAACCGTTGTTTGCCCGCCGATACCGTCCACTTTACGGAATTCGACCAGATGCCCGACCAATGGCGCGTCGTCGGAGAGGCGCCGACCCCCAGTCTCGCCATCGATTACCTTTCCCGGCTCAAGCATGATCCCGATTTGAGCTCGAACGACATCACCGCCGATCCCCCGCAAATGCTCGCGAATGGCGCCCAATTCCAAGTGATCGGCAAGCCATGAGTCGAACCCTTTCGGCACGCGAAAAATCACTCGCCACGGTCGTTGGATTGATCGTCGTCCTCGGTGGCACCTGGCTGCTCGCGGACTCCTACCTAAGCGCAAGGGCCACCCTCCGCGCCAAAATCGCCTCGGACGAAAGGCAGGTTCGCAACATGCGCGATTTGCTCGCCCAGAAGGACGTTTGGGAGCAACGCGACCAATGGCTCCAGGCGAAACAGCCAAAGCTGGAAAATCCCGATACCGCCGGGGTGCAACTGCTCGACTACGTTCAGGGCATCGCGAAACAACACGTCGTTCTCCTCCAGAATCAGGTGATTCATTCTCCGGAGACCCGCCCCAATTGCGTCTCCGTGGCGCTGGAAATCGAAACCAAATGCCCCTGGTCGGCGCTGGTCGCGTTTCTCGAGGACCTGCAAACGCCCGAACAATTCATCGCCCTGGAAAGTGCCAATCTGAAAGTGGATCCGACGGATGCCACCCAGGTGCACGGCCGTTTCAAAATCGCCCGCTGGTATGCCGCAAATTAGACGAACGCTTCCGGGCATCGGGATGGCACTAGGGTTGTCGCTGGCCGCGGCCACTTGCGCATTCGCCGAACCGGCCGCCGTCGTCCCCAAGGCCCCCGAAAAGTCCCGCTACCAGGCATTGCTTGCCCATTCGCCGTTTTCGCTGGCTACGGCGCCGGCCCCGGTGGCCGTTGCGCAGGGATCCTTTGCCTCGAATTGGTACGTCAGCGGGATCGGCCGAATTCGCGGCGCGGATTTTGTCAGCATCAAGAGCCGCGATCTCTCCACGCAATTTTCGCTCTACGGCGGTGAAAAAGCGAGAGCCGGCGAGGTGGCGCTGGTCAGTGTCACCTGGTCCGACGTGGTCGGAAAAAGCACGGTCATTCTTCGCAAGGGGACCGAGACGGCCAAGCTGGAATTCAACGAAGCGGAATTGCATGGCCCGCCCCAAGGTTCGCCGGGTTCGCCGACGCCAGGAAGGGCCACGGCAGGTAACGTCCCGCGCCTGGGCCCGGCCGGCGCCGCTCCGATGCCGGCAATTGCGCGGCCTCCCGGAGCTCCAGCCGGTATCGCGGCGATGCCCATTCCGAGACGCCGGGTCGCCCCCATCCGGCCTCCGCAATAAACCTTCGGCAACGGCCTCAGTGAATTTCGAAACGGGAGACGGCGATCGCGTTCCTCCCGGTCTTGGTCAGAGGCCTCGGTTCCGGTTGGGCAAACCCGTTCAAATCCACCGCGCGGACCCGCACCTCGTAACTGCCCGGCGCCAGATCCTTCACCGCGAAGTACCAGGAAATCATGCTGTAGCGCAGCGGCCAGGTCACTGGCCGTCCAGTCTGTCGATCGAAGCCAAGCACATCCCGAGCATCGACGCCCGCCGGCAGGATTTGGCTCCAGTCGTTCGGAGCCGGCTCGAGTTCGCACGGAACCCATTTCGCCTGCGCAAAAAATTCCTCGTTCTCCTCGACCTTGGCTTCGTCCGGCGCCCGCTCACGCAGCCAGTACTCGACACGCTTCAGGCCCGACAATCCCGAGATGGCCAGGCCGCTGACCGTCACGGGCTGGCCGGCGGGACCGCTTTTGGGCTTTCCCGTGATGTAGGCCGCCGTCTTGAGATGCGAATCCGGATCGTTGTTCGCATTGGCATACGTGTCGTTCGGCCGGAAGTCGTTGGTCAGCGCGATCCGCTGCAGCCATTTGATCGATTTGAATCCGTGCGCCCAGGGGATGATCATCCGGACCGGCCCGCCGCGCTTCAGCGGAATCGGTTCCCCATTGAGGCGATAGGCCAGGAATGCAGGAAGCTCACCCGGCGGCGTTTCCATGGCTTCCGTGTAGGAGAGCGAAGATTGAAAGACCTGCGCCGGGTCTTCGTTGTGAAAGCCCCAATAATAAATGCGCCGCACGTTCTGCAACGGTGCCGCCAGCCGCAGGATTTCGCGCAGCGGCACGCCTTCCCACAGGCCCTGGCCCAAAGGCTCGGCAATGTTCAGGCATTGCATCGCCTTGATGAATTTGACGCCGTGATCCTTGCCCAACGCCTGCAATGCCGGGAGGTCGAGGGCGGTGCCGTCTGCGAGGGTAAATTGTTTCGTCAGACCGGCTGGGAATTTCACGTGCTCGTCCGTAAATGGGTCGGCAACGAGTTCCAGCCGCCACGTCTCGGGGGTCAACCGCGCGGATTCCAGCGCGGCCCCCGTCAAATCAAAGGGCTTCGGATGGCCGCGGGAGACGTCTTCAAAATCGAGCGCCGCCGTGAGGAGTGGGCGGCAGGCCGGGAGGGGCGGAGGTGGTGGGGTGGCGGCTTCGGCAGCCGAGGCGTTTCCGGCCAGCCTGGCCAGCATCGCACCTGCGGCGAGAGTGGAACCGTCGCGGACGAATTCACGTCGGGAAATCGATGGCGGATGGGGATCGCGATTCATGCTCTTGGTCCCGCATTTCGCCAGGCCGGAACTGCCTTCACCATGTCCCACACCAGTCGATCCAGCGCCGGGTCGATATCCTTGGTGCGGGTGTTGGTGAAGGCCGCCCAACACAGTCCGGTGGAGGTTCGAACGAGGATGGAGCTCAGACCGGGAAGGCTGCCGTTGTGCCACCAGTTATGCGCGCGATTGACCGCCCAGCCGCAGGCATAGTTCGGATTGGCCACGCTCGGCGTGATCATGGTCTTGAGCGTATCGTGGCGAAGAATGTCCGGCGGATTGTCGAAATCATCCACGCGGAGCGCAAACCGAACCATGTCGCTCGGCGTGGCCATCCATCCGCCATGCGAATCCATCCGGCTGACGTTCATCCCATAAGAATTCTCTCCGTAATAAATGACTTCGCCTTTGGCTCTTTGTGCCAGGGTATTGCCCGCGATGCGCATTCCGGTGACGCCGCATTTCGAGAGCACTTGCTGTTGCACCGTATCGGGATAGGAACGTCCCGAGAGCTTTTCAATCACGCGCCCGAGGATGCAGTAACCAAAGTTGGAATATCCGAAATGCTGGCCGGGCGCATATTTCAGTGGAATGGTGGACAAGGTTCGTTCGATCAGTTCTTTCTGGCTCAAGGATGGGCTTTCGAACATCGGATCGCCCCGGCCTTTTTCCCAGCCGCCGGCCGTATGCGTGAGCAGGTGATAGACCGTAATCTCGTTGATGTTATCGGAGTAACTCTTTCCGAAATCGGATTGCAACAATCCCTGCGGACCGAAGACGTGGTGGTTCAACCCGAGTTTCCCTTGCTCGATGAGCGTAAAGAGACACGTGGAAGTCAGGGGTTTACTGACGCTCGCAATGCGGAAGAGATGCGACGGGGTCAGGTATTCGTGCCTGTCGGTATCGGCGAAGCCAAAGGCCTTTTGGTAGACGAAACGACCGTGCAGCGTCACCGCGATGGAAAGGCCCGGCGCGCTGAATTCCTGGCGAAACTTACCGGCAATTTCCGACAGGGTGGCGTCCTCCGCTTCCGTCACTTCGGCTGCCGGCGCCTCATCCGCAGACGCCGAAGCGGGTGACCAAAGCGCGGACAAGGAATGCGCGGCCAGGGCCAATGCGCCGCGTTGCAGACAGGTGCGCCGCGTGATGGGGGGCATATTCGGGGAAGATTCGCGATCGGCCGGGAATTTTAGACGGAATCTTTCCCGATCGCCATTGAAACCCGCTTCGGGAATGGCTAAACCCGGCGCGGTCGATGGGTATTTCGCCGTTGACAATTCCCCAATTTCCACCGCCATCCCTCAATCCCCGACCTCTTTATGACTGAGCCCGTTCTCCATCCCGACCACGAGGAAAGCGTCTGGTCCGGGTCCGTTTCGCAATGGCACTACGCGGGCAAATGGCTTGCTGTGGTGGTGCTTCTGGCAGTGTGCATCGGCAGCTTCGTTCCCCACCTTCACTTGCAGGATTCGGAGACGATGGCTCTCTGGATTGCGCGCGGGGTGCTGGCGCTGCTCGCCTTCATCTTGATCGGCTGGATTCGGCTCGATCGCAGCGGGCGCAAATACACGATCACGAACAAGCGGGTCTCCGTGGAGTACGGGATCATCTCCAAGCAATCCACCGAGCTGCGCGTCCAGGACATCCGCAGCATTAACCTGACGACGGCCGGTCTTTCGGGATTGGTCGGAATCGGGCGGGTGGAATTCTGCTCCGCGGCTGCGGACGATGCCGAAGTCGTTTTCTGGAACGTGCCGGACGCGGAAAAGATTCGCGATCTGGTGCGATCGCTGCAGACCCCAGCGGCCTAGGGGGACGACCGGGCTTGAAGTAGGAGAGGCTTCCCGGCCGCTTCCGCCCGTCCGGCTCGGACTCCGATGAAGCGGTAAGCCGAGGCTTTGCGAGACGCCCATGGCGCAACGGGGGCAAATGCCGCTCCTCCTTCGGTTGCGGCTCAGCCGCGCTGTGACTTGGCCGACTTACTTGTTCGCCGGTTCCCAGTTACCGACGTTATCCTCTTCGGTATCCGGGTTGCGATCGGGACCGGCCGACCAGATGTCGTATTCCTTGGGGTTATGCTTGCCCGGGAAGCAGTAGAAATATTCGTTATCCCAAGGATCGCGTGGGACCATGGTGTCGAGCTGGTGCCAGTTGCGGGGTTTCGGATCTCCGTCCGGCTTATTCACCAGCGCCTTCAAGCCCTGCTCGGTGGAAGGATAGAAGCCATTGCTCGCCTGGTACTGCATGAGGTTGGTTTTGATCTGCTGGAGGTCGGCAGCGACGCGCACCCGGCGGGCTTCATCCAATTTTCCCGGAGCAAAGCGCACAGCCATTCCGATGAGGAGGGCGATGATCAGGACGACGAGCATGATCTCCAGCAGAGTGAAGCCGGAACGGGATTGCAGGATGCGTTTCATGGGGTGGCAGGGTTGACGGAATAATCGAGGTTCTTCCAGTTGTGCTTGAGCAGAAGTTCGAGGTTGTGGACGGCGGTCGGGGAGGCGCCCGAAGGAAGTTGCAACACAAGGCGGTTTACGCCGGTTTGCAAGGCCGAACCGGGGATGACTTTTTGGGCGCGGAGCCAGCCCGCATAGCGGAAGTGCATGCCCGATTCCAAGGGGCGGACCATCCCCACGTAGCCCGGGTCGGCGAGGTCGGGCCAGGATACGGTGACGGCGCCGAGGGGGTGGTCATTGAGCGTGAGTTCGAGGGGAGCTTGCGGATCGGCGGCGAGGATTTCCATGTTGACCAGACACATGAGGGGCAACGCCTGAAGTTCGAACTCCCAAGTAATGGTCGGCTGGGCGTCGGTGAATTTGACGGTGCCGTTGTCCAGGGTCGCTTTGATCCGGCCGTAGAGCGCCATGTCGTTCGTCGGAACCTGCAGGGCGGCGCCGCGCTCGAAAACATCGATCAAATCTCCCGACGGCGCGAAATCGAGAGCGCTCATCATCGTGTGATTTTGCAAGGTGGCCAGGAAGACACCCCGGAGATTTCGTCCATCGCCCGGAACGATGATATCGATAGCGGCAATGCCTGCGGTGGAAAACACGACCGTATCCGAAGTCGGCAACTCCAGGCTTTGACCGAGCGGCCCGCGGGAAAACGTTTGCACGCCATTGGCATCGAGACCGACCACCGTCGGCGAGGCCCCGGCGCGATCCTCGAAGAAAAGCCGGAGCAGACGCTTTTGATCCAGGCCCGGCATGAGGCGCATGTTGATCTGGAAGGTGGTGGTAACATTGCCGTTGGCATTGGTCTGCTGGCTGGTGGTCACGCTGGCCAGCCAGATGGGAAGAGAAGTGGGAGCCTGGCCGGCGGCGACCTGGTGAAGATCGATCCAGGTGGTGAAAGGAGTCGGTTCCTGCTCCTGTTGCTGGGCGTGCGCTGAGACGACGAGGAGCAGGGCGAAGAGAAGGGTGAGGATCGGGAGGCGCATCGCGAGTTAGTGCATCTGGACGTGCAGGTTTGCCGTGAGACCGAAGACCGCGCTCATGATGCCGTAAACGACCAATCCAACGACCGCGGCAATGACGACCATGACCATGGGTGGAATGAGGGTGGTCACGAACTCCACCTGTTTGTTCAGTTCGCGATCGTAAACCGTGGTGATATGAAGCATGGTTTCAGCCAGGCGGCCGGTCTGTTCGCCGACCGCGACCATGTCGAGAAACAATTCCGGAAAGAGATTCTGCGCGCGCAGGGCCACGGAAAGAGCTGCTCCATCGATGACCGCCTGGCGCGCGGCCTGGGTGCGGGCGCGGACATAGGCGTTGCCAGAGATTTCCTCGAGCAGCTCCAGCGCGCGGAGCATGGTCAGACCATTTTCGCAAAGCGTCCCGAGAGTCTGGGAGAACTGCACGAAAAAGCGGTATCGCGTGATGCGACTGAACACCGGGATCCTCCACATCATCGTATCCCAAGCCAGCCGGCCGTCCGCGCTTTGGGTAATGGCGCGATAAGCGCCATAGCCGAGAAAACCGCCGACCGGGACAGCCCACCAATAGTGCACGATGGCCTGATTGATGTTGATCAGAAGTTGCGTCGCGGCGGGCAACGGCTGGCCGGTTCCGCTGAAAAAGGAAGTGATCCGCGGGACCATCACGGTCATGAAAGTGACGATGAGACCGATACCGGCAACGACGAGGACCATCGGATAAACGAGCGCCCCCTGGACCTTGTCGCGAAGGCCTTGCAAGGTGGAGAGGTGCTCGGAGAGACGCATGAGGATTTTCGGGAGCGCGCCGCTGGCCTCGCCGGCCGAAACGAGATTGACGTAAAGCGGGGAAAAAATGCGCGGATACTCGGCCAGGGCTTGCGAGAGGCTGCGGCCGTCGACGAGCGCTTTGTGCAGGTTTTGGGAGAGGCTGCGCAGTCCGGGGTGGCGCAGTCGCTGGGCGAGAATGCCGAGGGATTCGTCGAGGGTGAGGCCCGCGCCGAGAAGGTGGGCGAGTTGCTCGGTGAACAAGTTCTGATGTTTGAAACTCAGCCGGTCGCTCGAACCGAGACTGGTTTCGCCGGGTTTGTCGGGGGCCTGTGTCCCCGTTTGCGCCGCAGGGGCAGGGGCATCATTCGAGCGAATGGAAATCGGGATGGCCCCGAGCGCTTCCACCATGGCAATGGCCGTAGCACGACTGGAGGTCGTCACCGAACCGTCGATGACGGCTCCGTCGAAATTGCGGGCGCGGTAGTGAAACTCGGGCATGGGCAGCGGGTAGAATCGATTGCTCTCATCCTCCCACAAGCGGCAATTCCTTTGCCATCCAGATTTTACAGTCTCTCCAGAATGACCGGAGAGGCTGCTTAATCGACATTCGCAGACCAGCGGGTGGAAGCGAGGGAACGGGACAGGGGGACGTAGATTGCGGTAACCACGGCGATTTCTCCGAGGAGAAACCAGAAAAACCAGCCGGCGAATTGCGCCCAAATGGCCAGGCTGGCGATCACGGCTGCGACCACGGTCGCCCCGGCGTAGACCAGCCCACGACGGGCTGATTTGGCTTCCTCAGCAGCCTCGGACAGCGGCACCGCCGCGCCCCCGAGATTGGGCACGAGGGTGTAAATGGGTAACATGATCAAGCCGGGCAACATGAGGGCTAGGGCTTTGTGGTCCCTGGAAAGCAGAAGGGTGATCAGCGCATAGACGATGACCAGCGGCACGGTGAGAAAGCAAGTCACCGCCTTGCGGGCCCCGGCGCAGACCTCGGCTGGACCGATGACGGGGGCGATCCGGAAGATATCGGCCGCCGCCCACTGCTGGGAATATTGCAGCAAAGTCACTCCCAGCATGGGGATCATGCCCAGGTAGGTGCCGGCAAAGGCGACACCGAAGCTGCCGAGACCCACGTCCTGGTGGCCGTTCAGCAGCATGATCACCGGCATGATGAGCATCGGGGCCATCCCCGGATAGACGCGCAATTTTACATCGCGATCACGCACCAGGTAGCTGCTCACGAGAATGAATGAGGCCCGTTGGACCGGATGGCGCAGCCACCAGGAGAAGGGCGGGACGTGTACGAGGAGGGCGGTGAACCGGCGCCGGCCGCCCTGGGCTGGGCGCATCGTCGAGGTCTCGCCGAGTAACTGAAGTCCCAACTCGTAGTGCCGGGCCATGCGACCCAAGGCCAGCCAGGCGGTGATGGCTGTGAGCGTCACCCCGGTGGCGCCGAGGATCCACGAAAGGCCGGCGCCGCTGCCGGACAGCGCATCGTCAAAGCCGGCAAACCACGTGGGAGGCAAAAAGCGGACCCACCAGACGTCACTCCGAAAGGTGACATGCGAGCCGACGACCGTCATCATGCGTGGGATGATTTGTCCGGCGGCGACGGCTCCCACCGCGACCAGGATCTGGACAGCGGTCATGACATTCTCCAGCAGTTCCCGGCCGAAGCAGCGCAGGCAAAACTCGTAACCCAGGACGACGCAACTGGTGCAAAAAACCGCCTCGAGGACTGTGGAAATGATGTGGGCGACGGGGAAAATGAGGCTGGCGTCGATGGCGCGGAAACCGCCCAGCGTTCCGGCGAGATTGAAAGCTCCGGCGATCCAGAGGGAGACTTGCACGAGGACGGTGAGTTTGGCGCGCAGGAGGGTCTGCGGAGAAATCGGCCGATGCAGGAGAATATCGGCCTCCTCCTTGTTGAAGAGCGTCTCCCCGGCGGAGGCGGCGATGAAGAGGCCGCAAAACACCAGGGTCATCCCGTGGAGGTAGAGGGAAAGGGTGAAGACCGGCCCGTTGAGAAAATAGAGGCCGAAGCAGCCCACCAGGGCGTAGAGGATGAGAGTGAATGCGAGCTTGGAGAAGACGGATCGGGGGACGCTGGACCGCCGCAAGCCTCGAGAACTGCGCCCTCGCAGAAAAAGGGTGAGAAAGAGCCGATGCAACGCCCGGTTGGCGGGCTTGGAGATGACCGCCGCAGACGGTGCGTTCATGGCCGGAAGGTCCGGGCGAAGTCCTCGGCGCGGCGTTCCATCTCGGTGCCGCCGGTGAGTTGGGTGAAGAGCCGCTCCAGCGTGCCGGCGCCGCTCGAGGCGACGAGTTCCTCGGGCTGGCCGTCGAGGAGCAGCTTGCCTTTGTCGATGATCAGCACGCGATCGCAGACACGCTCGACGACATCGAGGATATGCGAACTGTAAACGATGGCCTTTCCCTCGTGGGCCAGCGTTTGGATGAGCGCCTTGAAGCCGACGGCGGCGTTGGCGTCGAGCCCGTCGAGCGGTTCATCAAAAAAGACGACGGGCGGATTGTGGAGCAGGGCGGCCGTGATGACGACTTTGCGCCGCATTCCCTTGGAGTAGGCGCCGAGCAATTTATCCGTGAGCGTGGCAAAGCCGAGATCGAAGAAGGTCAGGAATTGTTCGATGCGCTTGCGGGCCGCGTCGGCAGGAATGGCGTAGAGCGCGGCCACCATTTCGAGATATTCCAGACCGGTGAGCGACTCGAAGACCGCGCCGGATTCCGGGACGAAGCCGACGTGCCGTTTGACCTCAATCACGTCCTTTTCCAAATCGAAACCGCAAATCGTGCCCTGGCCGCTGGTCGGGGCGAGCATGCCGGTGAGCATCTTCAGCGTGGTGGACTTGCCGGCGCCATTGGGCCCGAGAAAGCCGACAATCTGCCCGGCGGGGATTTCAAAGGTGAGGGCGTCCACGGCCAATTGCTGGCCGAACTGCTTCGACAATCGCTGCACCGAAATCATGGCAGACATTGAACGGGGGAATCGAAATATGCGAAATAATTGCAACGATCGTCGCGGAATGGTGATGGCCGGGCTTGGTGACCGGCGGGTTGAGAGTGGCAATTTTAAAAAAGGTTGGCTGGCGTCCCGCGGTGAAGCAAATATTCTCAATCCCGCCGTATGTCCGAATCCGATAATACCCCACTTTCACTCGAAACGTTCAGCCCAGTCGTAGGGCAGATTTTTGAAGTGGTTTTCACCGATGGCCGGCTGCCGCTGACTCTGGCTGACGTTCGCTCCATGGGGGCGCCGAGCAGGGAGGGCGGGCGATCTCCCTTTGCGCTGACCTTTCATGGCAAGCCCGGCTTGAGGCTGCCGCAGCAGATTTACCGCCTGGAGAATGCCACGCTAGGGGCGAAGGAGATTTTCATCGTGCAAGTCGGCGACGACGCCCAGGCCTCGAAATTTGAGGCGATCTTCAACTAGGGCGGATGTTACTGCGGGGCGGCCGCGGGAGATTTCCACTCCATGAGGAGATAGACTCCCTTGTCCGCGACCGGCTGAAAGCCGAGGCGATGATAGAGCCGCAAGGCGCGATTGAACTTCTCCACGTGGATACTGAGGGGCTTTCCGGCGCGGCGCGATTCGTCCATTAATTCGCGAAGATAACGGGTGCCGATGCCGGCGCCGCGGGCGTCGGGCAGAAGGGCGATGTCGACGATATTGATCTCGCTCTCCCGGCGATCGACGATGAGGCGGCCCACGGCGGTTCTGCGATGTTCGATGATGGAGTACTGCGCGGCGGGATAGTTCGCGGCGTAGTCGGTGGATTGCGCGCGGAACTGCATTCGACAGAACTGCTCTTTCTGCGCGTCGGTCCAGTTCGTGAGGGCGAGTTCCTCGGCGCGAGTGCCGGCGTAAACGCGGTAGAGGAATTCGTCGTCGCCAGTTGTGGCCGGGCGAAGGGCAGCATCGTCGCCGCTCGGGAGGGTGGGGTTGGACATGAAAGAAAAAAGGCGTCAGCCGGCGCTGGAACGCCGGCTGACGCAAGGGTTGCCTACCTTAAAATTGCCCGCAAGCTCTACTGGCGTTGTGGGAAGACGCCCTGAAGGGCGATGCAGAAATTCACCACCAGGTAAGGCATCATATTGTTATGGGCCGAACCGCCGCCCGTGAAGCTGAGCGCGGAAGTGTTCAAGGCCTGCAGAGTCGCCGGAGCCGGGTCCACATACGCCGGCCCGCCGTTGGAGTGGCCCAGGACTTCGTTGGGAGCCGGGGCCGCGTCCGGCGCGGGCGGGAGAAGATCGTGGACCATAAAGTTGTGACTGTGCGCGGGGATTTCCGAGTCCGAGAGCGAGACGGTCGGTTGACCCTCCATCTCACCGAGCTGGTAGAGAGACAGGCCGGTGCCTTGCCCCGAATTGACAGGACATCTCCCTTGCAGATTCGGCAGGCCGAAGCTCGTTTGGCCATTCCCACCGTAATAGGTGCCAACGAGGGAAAAGAGTGCGGCATTTTGTGAAATCGGCAGAAGCTGGCCGTCGCACAGCGCCCATCCATAGGGGGCGAAGTTGAAACCGAACATGCGGATTTCCGCAAGAAATGGATTAGACATAAGTCGGAGGGATTACTTTATTGTTGGGTAGGATAGATTCCGTAGAGGGAGAGGATGAAGTTAATGCAGAGATACGGCTGAAGATTGCTATGCGGCTGACTTCCGCCGTTGTTGCCGATCGACTTTGGGCTCATGTTATTGTTGGGCGCCGCGCTCGTGTAGAGTTTGACCGAATTATTAGCGGCCGGCAAAAAACCGACCGGCGAATTTTGGTTACCCGCGTTTTGGCTCGCGATAAAGGTGTGGGTATGCGCGGGGATGGTGGGGGTTCCGAGGGTGACAGACTCCACACCGCCGTTTGCGCCGGGCACGAAGGAGGCACCCCAGTGGATGGGAACCCGGCTGCGCAAGTCAGGCAGCCCAAAGGTGTTTTGGCCATCGCCACCATAGGTCGTGCCGAGGAGGTTAAAAAGCGCGTCGTTTTCCGAGATGGGGACCAGCGCTCCATTGCAAAAGGCCCAGCCCACCGGAGCGAAGTTACCGGCAAACATACGAATCTCTCCAATATAAGGTGCAGACATAGTTACTTGGGAATTTAGTTGCGTGATGGGAAAATGCCGCTCAGGGCAATGCAAAACGTCAAGGCGAGGTAGGGCTGCATGTTCACGTGGGGCTGAGAGCCACCGGTGTTGGCAATCGCCGCTGGTAAAAGGGTGGTGAGATTGGCCGCAGCGCCATACGAATTATTGACCGCCCCGAGGACGGCTGTGGCCGTTGGGGCCGGGACGGCGCCGTTCGTCGAGGTTCCCTGAACCACATGGTTATGGCTGGGCAACTCAGCGACGGTCAGGCTGTGGGCGGTCTCGCCACCGCTTTGCCCGATGTTATATCCATCGCCCATGTGGACAGGGACTTTGCCTTGTAGGTTCGGCAGGCTGAACGTGCTAATCCCGTTTCCTCCGTAATAAGTCCCAAGGACAGAAAAGAGGGCCTGGTTTTGGTTGATAGGCAATAGCTGCCCATTGCAGAGCGCCCAACCCTTGGGCGCGAACCCGAACGACATGATTTTGATTTCCCCGAGAAATGGTTCTGACATAGGGTGGTGGGAAGTGTCTATGAGACCGGCGATGTCAGGGCAAGGTAATTATCCGGTTTTGTCGAAGATTGGTAGGTTCCGCGGGTAACGGTAAGTGGACAAGCGAGCTATCTATCGAGTAGCTCGAGTTTGGTCCAACATTGGGATAGATAGCCATAAAGTCAGGGAAACCCTGACTAATGAAGCTTATGAGCTACAGGTGAATTACAGCTAAATCTTTGGAGAGCCGTAATGCTTGGAAATCTGGTATTTCTTTTTGGTCTTGAAACTCAGGAAACGCGGGGCGAAAAGGGCGGGTGGCGGAAAATCACGGGCTGGGTGATTGGCGTTTTTATCAGTGAAAACACCGCAAAAAACGAATGGTCAGGCACCGGCATTGCTGTATAAAGTAGAACTGGCTCCGCGTATCGCAGTTGGCTGCGACGACGGAGCAATTTTTTTAGCCATGCACTTCAATCGCCGAAATTTCCTTCGCAACAGCAGCGTTCTCGTGGCCGGCTCCGCTTTCTGGAGCAGTTGGCCGGCCGCGGTGCGAGGGGCTGGGACGGCCAGCACCCGATCTGTGACGGTGCCGCTGACTGCCGATGACAACGCGGTGTTGTCCTGGGTTGCCGGCTATGCCGGGTCGTACCGGCTCCAGGGCGGCAGTGTGCTGGGCAAACTCAAGAACAGCGCGAATAAATTCACGCAAATCGCCGCGTATATGTCTGCCCCGCCGAAGTTTGCCGGGATGCTTGGGCAGAAGTCGCCGATCATGGACGGAGTCGTTACCGGCGATACCTACGGTTTCGTGTCCGGGGCGACCGCTTACACCTTGCAAAATTCGGGCACGGCTTTGCCCACGGTCACGAACGCCGACTGGAAGCACCAGGCGATCCAGTATGACCCGGCGACCGGCACGCTCGAAGATCCGCTGGGAGCGACGGGCACGGGAGCGCAGATCGACTATACCTTGAAGTTGGTCACCAAGACACGAACTCCCGTGCAAAATTTTTCCGCTCTGGTAAGTGGATTGGTCGACAGCGGGTTGCATGGGCTGACGCAGGACTCGGCGTTCAATACCTTCCGCAACGGCGTTCTGTTTCGAATTGTCACCACCGCGGCCGATGCCGCCGCGGTCAATCGCATCCTCATCCAAAACCTGGCGATTCTCGCGCAGATTTATCCCGCCAATTCGTTTGGGAATTCCATCCTGAAGACGCCTCTTTTTTACAGCAGTTTCCCGCTGCAGTTCAAGTTGTCGGCGGCGCAGGTGATCGCGAAATTCTCGGCCTTGCGGCCGAAGATCAATCCAGCGTATTCCGATGAAGCGCTCTGGCTGGCGATTCTTTTGCCGGCGCAGACTTCCCCGCAAAAAGGCGACCTGATGAGCGCGCTGACGCCGCCGGCGAATACCGGCTATAACGCCCTGATTTCGCTGGATGCGATTGCGGGGATGAGCCGGCTGCTGAAAGATCCGGCATTTGCCGCCGTCAGTTAGTCGGTCGCGCTGGGAGCGCGAGATGGGAAGTCGGAGAGGAGCCCGACGGAAAGGTGCGGGCGGGAAAACTTCCGGTTAGGTCCGCGGCGGGTAAACGCCCTGAAGAGCGATGCAGAAGCTCAGCGTGAGATAGGGCATCATGTTATTGTGCGGAAAACTTCCGCCCGCGATGGCGATGGTGTTGGGGTCCATGGCACCGAAAGTGGTCGCGGCGACATAAGCGGGTCCGCCGTTCGAACGGCCAAAGCCGAGGTTCGGAGCTGGGGTGGCCACGAGGGATGGCGGGGGGATGGAGTGAACCTGCAAGGAATGAGAGTGGGGCGGAATCTCGGATTGGAGGAGGGTGACGGTGTCCGATCCTCCGGTTTCGCCGAGATCGTGAAGAGAAAGACCAGCGCCTTGCCCCGGATGCATGGGGGCCGATCCCTGCAAATCGGGGAGGGCGAAATTCGACTTCCCGTCGCCTCCATAGGTCGTGCCGAGGAGCGAAAAAAGGGCGGTGTTCTGGGAAAGAGGCAGGAGTTGTCCGTCACAAAAAGCCCAGCCCGTGGGGGGGAAGTTAAACGGAAAAATGCGGATTTCGGCGACGAATGGATTGGCCATGAATAAGAAGGAATTGTCCCGGTCAGGTTGGACTTGGAAAAATCCCAAACAGGGAGATGATGAAGCTGACGCAAAGATACTGCTGAAAGTTGGTATGGGGCTGGCCGCCGCCCATGGAGAGGATGGACTGTGGTGCCAGGGCCGTGGCCGGAGCCGAGCCGGTGTAAAGCCTCACCACATTGTTCGCTGCCGGAAGGAAGCCAACGGGTGACGGTTGGTTGCCGGCGTTGGTCGAGGCGAGAAATGGGTGGCTGTGGCCGGGCAGGTTATTAATCCCGAGCGTCACCTCTTCCACGCCGCCGGTTTCCGCGAGCGTGAAGCCGTTTCCCTGATGAACGGGAAGGCGGCCCTGCAAATCGGGTAAACTAAAAGTAGACTGACCGTCCCCGCCGTAAGTCGTGCCGATGAGATTGAAGAGAGTTTCGTATTCGGAAATGGGGAGAAGCTGGCCTTCGCAAAACATCCAACCCGCGGGTTCGAAGTTACCGGCAAACATACGAATCTCTCCGACGTAAGGCTGTGACATGGCGCGAAAGGGTGAGTTAGTTTTGGGTTGGGAAAATGCCGGTCAGGGCGATGCAAAAGGAAAGAGTGAGAAACGGCTGCATGTTGGTATGCGGCACGGAGCCTCCCGTGGTGCTGACGGTGGACGGCAGCAGGCTGGTGAGGCTGGCCGCCGGTCCGTACATATTGCTGACGGCACCCAGGACGGTGGTGGCGTCGGGCAACGCCGTGCTGCCGTTGGTGGCGGAGCCTTGAGCCGTATGGACATGAGTGGGCATTTCCGAGACGTCGAGCGTGTGATTTTGTTCCCCGCCCAACTCGCCGAGAGTGTGGCCGTTGCCCATGTGGATGGGGGTGCGTCCCTGAAGGTTGGGCAGGCCAAAATTGACTCGTCCGTCGCCGCCGTAGGTCGTTCCCAGAAGTGCAAAGAGCGGCTGGTTTTGGTTGATGGGCAGCAGTTGTCCGTTACAGAGCGCCCAGCCCTTCGGAGGAAATCCGAAAGACATGATGCGGATTTCGGAAAGAAAAGGTTCAGCCATGTCAGTAGTATTCGGTAGATGAAATTTGTAGCAAGTCCCGTTCTCGCGCCGCGCGACGGCGACTTCGGTTTCCAGATCAGGGCGGCGGAATTGGCGGGGTGGTCCCGACGACGTGGATCGTGGTGACCCCGTCGTTCTGTTCGGCCGAACTCAGAGGCGGATTGTCGGTGACGTTGTCGTCGACGATGACCTGCTGTTGGTTGGTCGACACGCTCGAGCCTTGCGAGAGATTGATCGTCGCCCCGTTCGGAGCGCCGCTTCCCAAGAGGACGTCGGTTCCGCCACTGCCGGCCGGCCAACTGCCAGTCATGAAGTTTTGGTTCCCGCTGCCCCCGATCAGAATATTGAGCGTATTGGTGTCTCCGTTATTCGCACCGGCATATGCCCAGATGGCGGCGAAAGCGCCGGAGGCGACGGAACCCGGATTCTTGAAGGTGTTGCCCAGGAAGGTGGCATCCACCGTCGCATTGCCGCTCGTCGCACCTACTTGGACACCGGTCTGGCCATATTCCTGGAAGGTGTTGTTCTGGATGAGGAATTCCGAAGCGCCGTGCGTACCGTTGTTGCCGGCGACGAAGAGGCCGACACTGTCGGCGCCCGGACCGCCACCGGAATTGGTCACACCCGCCGCGCCGAAGGAGTTGTTGGTGAGGGTGCCGTAGACGGTGCCGCTGCCGCTGAGGGTGCCCGCAGTGATGATGCGACCCGGCAGGGCGGGATCTGGTCCGCTGTCGGCGGCGGGATTCGCGTTATTGAAGGTGTTGTTATTGACAAGGAAGGTCAGGAAGGTGTTCGCCCCGGTGACGTTCATGACGATCATGTTGCTGGCGCTCACCATATTGGCATTGTTGTTGGTGAAGGTGCTGCCGGAAATGTTCACGGTCATCGTCGAGCCGGATTGAGCGTTGGTTTCGACGGCATTCTGGAGGTAGGAGGAGAAGGTGCCCCCGTTGATGGTGAGGGTGCCGTTGGCGGTGCCGCTCGTCTGGAAATACACGGCGTCGGACGAGCCCGTGCCGAGGGTGTTGTTGATCGTGGAGTTGGTGATGGTGAGAGTGGACGTACCGGTGTCGTTGCTGACGGCCAGAGATTTGGCGAAGCCCTTGTCGATGGTCGAGTTGGTGATGCTGTTGGTCCCGAGCAGATCGTAGAAGCGAACGCTGCCTTCGCCATTGTAACCGGTGGTATCGGTATCGGCGGTATTGCTCGTGCCGTTGGTGGAGGTCTTGCCAATGGTCGAGCCGGTCAGGGAGAAGTTGGTCACGCTGTTGCCCCGGATGCCGTAGTTCGAGTTGCCCTCGATATCCATATTCGCGAGAGAGACGTCGGCGGTGCTGTTGAGATAGATACCGATGCCGCCGGTGGTGCTGCCGTCGCCTCCGGTCTTGCCGGAGATGGTGCCGCCGGAGCCGGCGGTGGTGCCGGTGCCAGTGACGACGAGGCCGCCGAGAGTGCCGGTGGTGTCGAGCACGATGCCATCGTTGGCGCCAGCACCCGCGCTGATCTTCTGGAAGGTAAGATTGGTGGCGGCGATGGTGGTATTCGTCACACTGAGCGCGGTCCCGCTCGTCGTGGTGATGATGTTGCCGGTGCCGGTGGCGCTGATGACGGCGTTGGCCAAGGCACCGGTGTTGGAGGCGCTGATGCCGGTGCCGGAGCCGGTGGAGATGCTGTAATTGTTGCCGGTGATTTTCAGCGTGCCGCCGTTGGCAAAATTGATGCCGGTGCCGGTCGTGGTGGTGATGGTGGAACCGGTGCCGCCGAGGACGATGGTGGCGCCAGTATTGCCGGTGAGGTTGATGGCGGTGGCCGTCGTCGCGTTGGTGGCGCTGATGGCGCCGCCGAAGGTGGTGGTACCGGCGGTTTCGCCACTGATGACGATGGCATTGGTCGCGGCGGTGCTCTGGGTGATGGTGCCATTGTAGGTGGCGCTCACCGTGCCGCCGGATTCGGACCAGACGGCGCCGCTCGAAGTTCCGAGGCTGCCGCTGGTGGCGGTGAACCCGCCGCCGACAGTGGTGAGGAGCACGCCGTTGGTGAGGGTGCCGGAGGCGGTCAGCGTGCTGAAGGTGCTGCCGGTGGCGACGGTGCCGGTGGTCAGGTTGAGCGCCGCGAAACTGCTGGCCGAGACGGAATCGTTGCTGGCGCTCAGCGTGCCAAAGGTGGTGCCGGTGATGCCGCCCCCGCCGGAGATGATCACATTGTTGAGGGTGACCCCGCCGCCGAGCGAGCCGAGCGCACTGAGCGAGACGGCTGCCCCGGTCGTGTTGCTGATGGTGCCGCCGCTACCGGCAGTTGAGCCCGAACCGGTGACCTGCACGCCAGTGGTGCCGCCGCCGGTGAGATTGGTGAGGGCGATGCCGTTGGCCGCGCCGGTGGCGGTGACGCTCTGCAGGACGAAACCATTCGTGTCGATGGCCACGCCGTTGAGGCTGAGCGCCGTTCCGGTGGTGGAGGTGAGGACATTGCCAGTGCCGGTGACGCCGACCGTGCCGCCGCCGCTAGCGCCGAAGGCCGCGCCGCTGGTCGTGGTGATGGACAGGCCGCCGCCCGTGAAGTCGGTAGTCGAGCCGGTGTTGTTGGCGAGGGTGATCGCCTGGTTTGCGCCGGTGTGAATGCTGTCACTCGCTCCGGAGAAGGTCGTCGTGCCGCCGGTGTTGTTTTGCACGAGGATGCCCAAGCCGGTGTCGGTGATCGTTCCCGAGAGGGTGACCGAGCCGCTCGTGCGGCTCTCGACTTCCACCGAGTTGCCGGCGGTGTTAGTGATGGTGCCGCTGTAGCTAACGGTGCTCGTGCCGCCGTTGATGAGGAAGGACGGCCCGCCGGCGCCGCTGATACTTCCGCCGGTCATGGAGATCGTGCCGGTGGAATTGGTGAGGCTGATGGCGGAAGCATTCGCATTGGTCTGCAACACGCCGGCGAGAGTGAACCCGGCGGTGTTGCTGCCGATGATCTGATTGTTGCCCGTGGTCAGGTCGATGTTCTGCACGGTGTCACCGTTGCTGAGGGTAATGAGATTGATCGTGTTGGCCGCTTTCAGGGTCGCGGCGCCGTTCGCATCGGTGAAAGTGCCGCCGGAAGCGTGGAAGGTACCGATGACGTTCGCCGGTTGAACGCCGCCCGGCACGACGACGGTGGCGTTATTGCCGAAGCTTTCGATCGTAGTGCCCGTTCCAAGGTTCAGGGTGCTCCCGAGGGTCAGACCCGCGCCGCCGTTGTCGTTGACGAAGATGATGGTCTTGCCCGCGAGAAAGCCGGTGGTGTTGTCGTTCGCCAGGAAATTCGCCAGGCTGATGCGATCACTCGGATCACCGCCGCTCGCGCTGCCGGCCGAGGTCGAGCCGACGAAGATGAAGCTCGTATTGCTGGATTCGAAGGAAGCTGTGCCGGTGAAGGAGACGCCGTTGAACTCATAGCGGCCCCGCTGCGAAGCCGAGACGGTCATCAGATCGGTGGTATCAATGGTGAAGCCACCGGAATTGACCGCGATGCTGCTGCCCGAGGTCTGATCGCCATAGCGGAGGTAAGCGCCGGCGCTGCCATTGGCGGCATTGCCCAGGAGCACGCCCGTCTGCACACCGCTGATCGACGCCGTCTGGCCCGCGCCTGTGGCGAGGCTGATATTGGGCGAGGTGGTGCCGACCGGTTGGCCGCCAAGATATTGCGAACCGCTGAGGTCAATGGCGATGCTGCCCGCGGTGGCGCCGTCGCCGGTGATGGAGATGTTGCCGGTGTTGAATTGCGTGAGATCAGAACCGCGGAAGTCGATACCGCGGCCCGCTCCGCTAAATACGATCGTGGTGTTTCCGGTAAAGGTGTAGCTTCCCGTGGCGCCGTTGGCGTTGATTCCGGTGCCGGTGATGCCGGTGACACTCGTTGTGCCGGAGACGGTGAAGCTTCCGGTATTCGCCCCGAATTGCAGGCCGGTGGCCGCGCCGTTGACGGTGACGCTCGAGGCGGTGACCGTGGCGCTGGAATTAGTCACCTCCAGACCGATGCCGCTGGCCGTGCTGACATTGACCGCGCCGAGGGCGACAGTGCCACCGACGGTATTGAGAACCACGCCGTTGACAGCGCCGGTCGACTTGAGGCTGGTAAAGGTGAGGTTGGCGGTGAGCGGATCGAGCGAGGTGGCGGTGCCGTTGGTCGTGTCGACGGCGCTCGTGGTGTCGCCGAGGGTGAACGTCGTCACGCTTGGCGTCTTCGTATTCACGAGCAAGCCGGTGCCGGCATTGTTGAAGATGTTGAGCGCGGCGAAGGTCAGGTTGCCAGTCGGGTCGGTGAAGTCGAGGCCGTTGCCCTGGACGCGGACGCTGGTGCTTTGGCCGATGTTCCAGGTGCCGGCATTGACTTGAGTGCCGGAGAGGGCCGTGCCCGAGGCGTCGAAGGTGACGGTGTTGAAGAGCACGCCGCCACTGTTGGTGCCACCGGTGATCGTGCCGCCATTCATGGACTTGACGATCGTCGAGTTCAGAGCCGAGCCGATGACGCTGAGCGCATAGTCTCCAGTGGTGGTGGTCCGCAAGGTGTCGCCGTCCAGGACCAAGGTCAGTTCCCCAGCATGACCGCCATCGGTCGTGGCAATGGCGTTACCCACGGCTTGGATGTTGTCGTTGCTCAAGGTCACGAGCCGCTGATTGCCGTCGTTGTTCACCACGGTGATGCCGTTGCCGTCTGGCGCGATCACACCGCCAATCGTCATGCCAGTGACGGTGAGAGTGGTGTTGGTGCTGTTAATGGCGTCGCCGGTGGAGCTGTTGATCGTGCCACCGAGGACAGACACCGTGCCGGCGTTGTTCAGCTTGATGCCATCGTTTTGGGCGCCAAAAAGGTTGACGGTGGTGAAGGTGGTCGAACCGGTGACGTTGGTCAGGCTGATCTGGCCGGCGACCGGGCCGGCATTGTTCGAGGCGACGCTGGAGAAAGTCTCGCTGCCGCCGCTGATAGTCGTGCCGTTCATGACCAGCGCCGGTCCGTTCACGGTGCTGATGGACGGGCTCGAACCCGGAGCGAAGGTCACGCCGCCGACATTGACACCCGCCCCGTCATTCGTGGCCACGGTCAGATTGCTGAAGGAATCGGTGCCGGCGGCGCCTTGCAGACTGACGGCGGTTCCCCCGGCATTGTTGTAACCGGAGATGCCGATCGTGCCGAAGGCGATGGTGCCGCCGGACTGACCGGTGACGGAGATGACGCTGCCGGCGGTCGTGCCGGTGTTGGTGAAGTTCTGCGCGCTGAGATCGATGTTGCGGGCGCCTGAGCCGATGGCGGCGATTTCGCCGGAGGTTTGGGTGAGGGTATCGGTCGCGCCGAAGGTCAGGGCGGAGGTGCTGCCGCCGATGGTGGTGTCGACGTTGAGCAGGGTGACGCCGGAGTTCACCGCGAAGGTCGAGCTGGTGATTGCGAAGGTCGCCTTGTTGTTGTCGAAGGTCAGCGGCGTGGCCGTGGCGGCGGTGACGCTCAAGCCAGTGAGGGTAACGCTGCCACCGGTGGTGCCGCTGATGTTAATGCCGCTGCCAGCGGTGTTGCTGATGCTGCCCGTCCCTGCGGTGAAGCTCAGATTGGCCGAGCCACCATTGAGGACGAGCAGGCTACCGCCGGACTGGTTGATGGTGTTGTTGGTGATGGAGATCGTGCCGGTGGGGGTCGTGAGATTGAACACGCCCGTGCCTGCGCCGCTGAGACCGACACCCTGAACGGTGAGACCGGTGATGCCGGTGCCGGCGACGAGATAATTCCCGCCGGTGAGATTGACGTTCTGGATGGAATTGGTGCCGCTGAGGGTGACGACGTTATTGCCGGTATTGGCGGTGAGCGTGGCCGCGCCCTTTCCGGTCGGGTCGGTCACCGTGCCGGTAAACGAATCGATAATCACGTTCACCGGGATGGTGAAGGCCGAGACACTGTTGCCATTGCCGAAGCCGTTGATGTTCGTCCCGGCGTCGAGCTGGGTGGTGGCATTGCCGAGGCTGATGACGTTGCCATCGTTGATCAGGACGATGGTTTCGCCCGCGAGCGAGTTCGTCCCCAAGTCGGTGAGCAAGGTGGCGGCGTCGGCGCGGTTGTTGACCGAGCTGCCATCGCCGGTGCCGGTGGCGTTGGCGGCGACGAAGAAGAAATTCGCCGAGGCCTGGAAGCTGGCGCTGCCGGTGAAGCTCACGCCGAGGAATTCATAGCGGCCCACCTGGAAGCCGGTGGTGCTGGTGAGATGCGAGGTATCGAGGGTGAGGCCACCGCCGATGACCGAGATACTGCTGCCGCTTCCGCCCGAGCCGGTCGGCGTCTGGTTGCCGTAACGCAGATAGGCGCCGGCGGAACCGTCGGCGACGGTGCCGAGGAGGATGCCCGTGCCGACGTTGCTGATAGCCGCGGTCTGGCCTGCGCCGGTGGCCAGGCTGACGTTCGGCGCATTGTTGGTGACGGGCTGGCCGGTGGGGTATTTCGAACCGCTCAAGTCGAGACCGATGCTGCCGGCGGTGCCGTCACCGGTGATGGTGAGATTGCCGGTGCTGAATTGCGTGAGATTCGAGTCGCGCAAATCGAGGCCGCGATTGGCTCCCGTGAAGTTGATCGTGGTGTTGCCGACGAAGGAATAACTGCCGGTGGCGTTCTGCGCTTCGATGCCAGTGGTGGCAGTCAGGCTGGTGGTGCCGGAGACGGTGAAGCTGCCGGTGTTGTTGCCAAAGACCAGGCCGTCCGCGGCGCCGTTGACGTTGATCGAACTGGCCGTGATCGTGGCGCTCGACCCGGTAACGTTGATGCCGTCGAACGCGGCGCTGGTGACACCGACATTGCCCAAGGCAACGCTGCCGCTGACGTTGGTCAGATCGGCGCCGTTGAGAGCCGCATTGGTGGAGTTGACCGTGCCGAAGGTGAGGTGCGCCGTGAGCGAGTTGAGGGACAGGGCTTCGCCCGTGGAGCTGTCGATGGTGCCGGCGGTATTGCCGAGGGTGAAGGTCGTGGCGGGGGTATTGACGAGCAGGCCGACGCCGAGGGTGTTGTAAATATTCAGCGTGGAGAAGGAAAGGTTGCCGCTGGTGGCGAGGAGTTCCAGGCCGTTGCCCGCCACGCGTTGTGCCGCCGCCGGGCCCTGGCCTATGTTCCAGGTGCCGGCGTTGACTTGGGTGCCCGAAAGCGCCGTGCCGGAAGCGTCGAAGGTCACTTCGTTGAACTTGGCGCCGGTGCCACTAGCGATGCCACCCGTGAGCGTGCCGCCGTTCATCGACTGGACGATCGTCGAGTTCAAAGCCGAGCCGGTGACGCTGAGGGCAAAGTCGCCCGTGGTAAACGTGTGCAAGGTGTCGCCGTCGAGCGCCAAGGTCAGTTCCTTGGCATGGCCGCCGTCGGTGGTCGAGATGGCGCTGTCGGTGGCTTTGATGTTGTCGTTGCTCAAAGTGACCAGGCGCTCGGTGCCGTCGTTGTTGACCACGGTGATGCCGTTGCCGCCCGGTGCAGTCGTGCCGCCGATGGTCACGCCGGTGACGGTGAGGGCAGTATTCGTGCTATTAATGGCGTCGCCGCTGGTCCCATCGACGGTGCCGCCGAGGACAGACACAGTGCCGGCGTTGTTCAGCTTGATTCCGTTGGTCGCGGTGCCGCTGAGGTTGACGGTGGTGAAGGTGGTCGAGCCGGTGACGTTGGTCAGGCTGATGGCGCTGTTGGGTGCGCCGGCATTGGTCGCGCTGACGCTGGAGAAGGTCTCCGTGCCGCCGCTGACGGTGGTGCCGTTCATGACCAGAGCCGGTCCGCCGACGGTGCTGATGGATGGGCTCGAACCCGGAGCGAAGGTCACGCCCCCGACATTGACGCCAGCCCCGGCAGTGGTGGCCACGGTCAGATTCACGAAGGAATCGGTGCCGGCGGTGCCTAGCAGACTGACGGCGGTTCCCGCGGCGGCGTTGTAGCCGGAGATATTGACCGTGCCGAAGGCGATGGTGCCGCCGGACTGGCCGGCGACGGAAATGACGTTGCCGGCGGTCGTTCCGGTATTGGTGAAGTTTTGCGCGCTGAGATCGATGTTCCGGGAACCGGCGCCGATATCGGCAATCTCACCGGAAGTTTGGGTGAGGGTATCGGTCCCGCCGAAGGTCAGGGCGGAGGTGCTGCCGCCGATGGTGGTGTCGACGTTGAGCAGGGTGACGCCGGAATTCACCGCGAAGGTCGAGTTGGTGATCGCGAAGGTCGCCTTGTTGTTGTCGAAAGTCAGCGGAGTGGCCGTGGCACCGGTGACGCTCAAGCCGGTGAGGGTGACGCTGCCACCGGTGGTGCCGCTGATGTTGATGCCACTGCCGGCGGTGTTGCTGATGCTGCCCGTGCCCGCGGAAAGGGTGATGCCGGCGCTTCCGCCGCTGACGGTGAGGAGGCTGCCGCCGGATTGATTAATGGTGTTGTTCGTCAGGTTGACGGTTCCCGTGGCATTGGTCAGGCTGAAGACGCCGGTGCCGCCGCCGCTGAGGCCGTCGCCTTTGACGGTAAGACCGGTGATGCCGGTGCCGGCGACGAGGAAATTACCCCCGGTGATGCTGATGTTCGTGATCGAGTTCGCGCCGTTGAGGGTGACCACGTTCTTGCCGGAACTGGCCTCGAGGGTGGCCGCGCCATTGCCAGTGGGATCGCTGATCGTTCCGCCGAAGGCATCGAGGATGACGTTCTGCGGGATGGTGAAGGCCATGACACTGTTGCCATTGCCGAAACCGTCGATGTTCGTGTTGGCATCGAGAGCCAGCGTATTGGCGCCCAGGTTGATCGGGTTGCCGTCGTTGATCAGGACGATGGTTTTGTTGGCGAGGGAAAGGGCGCTCAGGTCGTTGAGCAAGGTGGTGACGTTGGCCGCGTCGTTGACGGTGGTGCCGTTGCCCGTGCCGGTGGCGTTGGCGGCGACAAAGAACAGATTTTGCGAGATCTGGAAGCTGGCGTTGCCGGTGAACGAGACGCCATTGAATTCGTAACGGCCCTGGTCAAAGCCGTTGACGCTGGTCAGGTGAGTCGTGTCGATGGTGAAACCGCCGCTGATGACGGAAATACTGCTGCCGCTGCCGCCGGAACTGGTCGGGGTCTGGTTGCCGTATTTCAAATAGGCTCCCGCAGAGCCAGCGGTGGCGTCGCCCAGGAGAACTCCAGTGGCGACGTCGCTGATGGCCGCAGTCTGACCCGCGCCATTGGCCAGGAGAATGTTTGCCGTAGCGGCGTTGACTCCATTCGGGTTGGTCGAGCCGCTCAAATCCAGGCCGATGCTGCCGGCGGTGCCATCACCGGTGATCGCGAGCGTGCCGGTGGTGAACGTGGCATCGGAATTGCGCAGGTCGAGGCCGCGGCCCGCACCGGTGAAGCCGATCGTCGTGTCGGCGAAGGTGTAGGTGCCGGTGGCGCCATTGGCGTTGATGCCCGTGCCGGTAATGTTCGTCAGGCTGGTGGCGCCGGAAACGGCAAAGCTTCCGGTGTTGGTCCCGAATTGCAGGCCGGTGGCCGCGCCATTGACCGTGAGGCTGCTCGCGGTGACGGCGGCGCTGGAATTGATCATCTCCAGGCCGATGCCGCTGGCGGTGCTGACGTTGACCGTGCCGAGAGCGACGGTGCCTCCGACGGTATTGAGGACCACGCCGTTGACCGCGTTGGTCGAACTGACGGAGCTGAAGGTCAAGTGGGCGGTCAGCGGATCGAGCGACATGGCCGTGCCGTTGGTGGTGTCGATCGTGCTGGCGGTGTTCGCCAGGCTGAAGGTCGTGCCCGCGCCCTTGGTATTCACGAGTAGACCGGTACCGGCATTGTTGAAGATATTGAGCGTGCCGAAAGCGACGCTGCCCGTCGGGGCGGTGAAGTTGAGCCCATCGCCCTGGACGCGCTGGCCGGCGCCGGTTCCCTGGCCGATGTTCCAATTGCCGGCGTTGACCGGAGTGCCGGACAGGGCGGTGCCGGAGGCATCGAAGGTGACTTCCTCGAACTCGACGCCGCCGCCGTTGGTTGCGTTGGCGATCACCGTGCCCCCGTTCATTGACTTGACGATGGTCGAGTTCAAGGCGGTGCCGGCAACGCTCAGGGCGACCGTCCCCGCACTGGTTGATTGCAAGGTGTCGCCGTCGAGCACCAGCGTGAGCTCCCCGACGTGGCCGCCATCCGTGGTCGAGATGGCATTGTTGGCAGCGGTGATGGTGTCGTTGCTGAGGGTGACGAGACGCTGGGTGCCATCGTTGTTGATGATGGTGACGCCATTGCCGCTCGGGGCGTTGGTCCCGCCGATGGTCAGGCCGGTCGCACTGAGTGTGGTGTTCACGCTGTGAATGGCGTCGCTGCTGCTCCCATCGATCGTGCCGTTCTTCAGCGTCACCGTGCCCGCGTTATTGAGGTTGATACCGGTCGAGTTCGGAATAGTTATGTTGACGAAACTAATGGTGGTGGCACCGGTGACATTGGTCAGACTGATGCCCGGGGTGCCCGCCCCGGCACTGGTGGCGGTGATGTTGGCAAAGGTTTCTGCGCCGCCGCTAATGGTGGTACCATTCATGACCAGGGCCGAACCGCCGATGGTCGAGATCCCGCTGGCCGAACCAGGCGCGAAAGTGATACCGCCGGTACTCACCCCGGCCCCCCCCTGCGTATCGACGCTGAGCGACTTGAAGGTGACGGCGCCGCCGGTGCCTTGCAGGTCTACGGCGGTGGTGCCAAAGAAGTCGCTGATGGACACGCTGCCGAAGCTGATCGTGCCGCCGGACTGACCGGTGCTCTCGATGACGTTGGTCGCAAATGTGTCGACATTATTGAGGAAGTTCTGTGCGCTCAGGTCGATGTCGCGGGCGCCGCTGCCGATAATGGCGATGACGCCATGATTTGTTTGCATGAGCGTGTCGGTCGCGCCGAAAGTCAAAGCCGAAGTGCTGCCGCCGGTGCCGGTGTCGACAGTGAGAAGGGTGACACCGAAGGATGCGACGAAGGTCGAACCGGTGATATTGAAAGTCGCCTTGTTGTTATCGAAATTCAGCGGCGTGGAAGTGGCGCCGGTCACATTGACCCCAGTAACGGTCACATTGCCGCCGGTCGTTCCCGTGACGCTGATGCCGCTCCCGCCGGTGTTGGTAATGCTGCCCGTGCCCGCGGCGAGATTGATGGTGGCATTGCCGCCGCTCACGCCCAGAAGCTGGCCGCCGCTGACGTTGATGTTATTGTTGGTCAGGCTGATGCTACCGCTGTCGTTGGTGAGGCTGAAGACGTTCCCGGTGCCGTTGATCGTGAGGTTGCTCGTGGAGAGATTGGTGATGCCGCTGGCGGCGATCGCCGTGCCGCCGTTCAAAGTAATGGTGAAGTTCTGGAGCAGGTCACCGCTGGCGGCATTAAAGATGGTCCCGGTGCCGGTGATGGTGGCTGCACCGTTGCCGAATGGGTCGGTAAACTGGACGGCGCCCGGAAGCAGGATGTTGACCGGGGCGGCGCCGGCGGCAAAGGTCCGTCCGTTGCCGAAGGTATCGACGTGGTCGTTGGCTTGCAGGGTAATGGTGCTGGCGCCGATATTGATGGTGCTGCCGTCGTTCACGAGGACGATGAAGGTGCCGGCAGGAGTGCCGGCAATGCCGGTGAAGGCCGCCGCATCGTCCGGATCTGCGCCACTGCCGTTGCCCAACGCGGTGGCGGCGACGAAGAACGGGGTGCCCGCGGTCGGTTCGAAGTTTTCCGCGCCGGTGATGTTGGTGACATTGCGGAAGTCGTAAGTCCCGTCGACGTTGCTCGCCGTGCTCACGAGGCCGCGGGCCTCGATGGCGACAGTGCCGCTGATCGTGCTGTTGTGTCCGCCGGTGGTGTCGAAGGTGAAGAAGGCGTTGGCCGTTTGCGTGTAATCACCGGTGGTGCCGCCCCCCAGTTGGACACCGACACCGACATTCTGGATGGTGCCGCCGTTGAGAATGGTCACGGTGTTGCCCTGGGTGTTCCGCAAATCGATACCGATACCGCCGCCGTTCACGTTCAGGCTGGTTGCGGTGACGTTGGCGCTGCTTCCATTGAGATTGAATGCGGTCTGGCCGGCCGCGGTGCCATTGATCGTAGTGTTTCCGAAAGTAAACGTGCCGGACGAGTTGGCCATGTTGATGCCACTGAGGACGGCATTGGTAACCTGCGTGGTGCCAAAGCCGACGTTGGCGCCACCGGCGCCGCTCAAGTCGATGCCGTTGCCGCCGGCGCTGGTGACGGTGGTCGTGCCGAAATTGATGGTCGCGCCATTGGAATTCTGGACAACGATACCGCTGCCGTTGCTCGCCGTGACGGTGGTCGTGCCGATGGTGAGTTGACTGCCGGAGGTCAAGCCGTTGACAATCACACCGGCGCCCGGGCTGTTGGCCGACGTCACGGAACTGAAGATCATGTTCGTTGTCAGCGGGTCGATCGACATGGCCGTGCCACCCGTGGTGTCGATAAGGCTGGTGCCGCCGGTGTCCAGGGTGAAGGTGGTTCCGAGGGTTTTGGTATCCACCAAAAGTCCCGTGCCGGCATTGTTATGAATATCGAGTTGGGTGAAATCCAGGCTGCCGGTGGGTCCGTCGATATGGAGGCCATCGTTGAGGACGCGTTGGACGGGTCCGATGCCGACGCCCTGACCGATGTTCCAAGTGCCCGCGGCGACCTGGGCGCCGGTGAGGGCGGTGCCGGAAGCGTCGAAGGTAACTTCGTGGAAGAAGACGCCGCCGCCCGTGCCGTTGCCAATGACGGTGCCGCCATTCATCGATTTGACGATGGTCGAGTTCAGCGCCGAACCTGTGACATCGATCGCTTCACTGCCTCCGTTGAGCGTCTGGATGGTATCGCCGTCGAGGACGAGAGTCAGTTCCTTGGCGTGGCCGCCATCGGTCGTGACGATGCCGCTGCCGTGGGAGCGAATGCTGTCGTTGCTGATGGTGACGGTGCGATCGGTGCCATCGTTATTGGTGACGTTCACACCGATGCCCGAGATGGCGGTGGTGGAACCCAGCGTGAGACCGGTCGCCGTGAGGGTGGTATTGAGCGCGAAAATGCCGTCGCCGCCAGCGCCATCGATCTTGCCCCCGAGAAGATTCACCGTGCCGGCGTTGTTCAACTGCACGGCGGTCGCGGTGGTGCCATTGATCGTGACGCTGCTCAAAGTGAAGGTGCCACTCGCCGAGTTGTCCACTTCGATCGCCGAACCGGCGATGTTACTGCCACGCACGTCCGCCAGATTGTAAGTGCCGGAGTCGCCGCTGAACTGCACCCCGTTGCCGCCAGTGGCATTGATGTTACCGGTATTGAAGTTCATCGTGCCCGTGGAGTGATTGATCACTTCCAGGGCGAAATTGGAATTGGCGGCGATGCTACCGGAGTAAGTGATGTTCGCCGAGCCGCCGTTGACGAAGAAAGCGGTGGCCGTCGGATCGGTAATCGTGGTCTTGGTGTCGAACTGGAAGGTGCCCGTCGAGTTATTAAGGATGTCGACGGCGGCAGTGCCACCATTGAGATTCACCGTGCCGAGGAACTTATAAGTGCCGTCGGCGGCGTTGAATTGCAGTCCGTTGCCCCCGGTGGCCGTGAGCGTGCCAGTGTCGAATTGCAGCGTGCCGGTGCTGTGATTGTTGACCTGGAGGATCGTGCCCGCGTCCTCGCTAACATTCCCCGAGTAAGTCATGCTCGCCGTGCTGTTGCTGACGAAGATGTCCTGGTTGGTGCCGTTGGTGATCGAAGTGCCGGAGCCGAAGTCAAACGCGCCGGCGCTGTTATCGAGTATCTGGAGGTTGGCCCCATTTTTCAGCGAGGTCGTGCCGAGGAAATTGTAAGTGCCGTTGGCATCGTCAAAGAGCAGGCCCTGGCCGGCGGTGGCGCTGACTGTCCCATCCTCGAACTTCACGGTGCCGGTGTGCCCGCCGAGGACGGCCACGGCCGGGGCATTGAACGTCTGGGAGATATTACCCGCATAAGTGACGTTGGTTGAGCCGCCGAAGATATGGAAAGCCGCGCCGCCGGTGCCGGTGATCGAACTGGCCGAGTCGAAAGTGAAGGCGCCGGAACCGCTTTCAATATCCACCCCGAAGCCGGAGCCGCCAGTGATGTTGAGACCGCCGATATTGTGGGTGCCTCCGGAGTTATTGAACTGAACGGCGTAGGCACCGGCGTTGGTGACGCTCACGTCGCTTACCGTGGTCGTCCCGCTGGTGTTGTTCAGTTGCAGGGCGCCATTGGTCGCTCCGGTGCTCGTGGTGTTGGCGATTGTGGTACCCGAACCATTGATGATCGCGTCCTGATGATTGTTCGTGAAGGTGACGTTCGAGATCGTCGTCCCGGAGGAGGTGCCGGTATCGAGGCCGATGCCCACATCCGTCATGTTGCTGATGATCGACCTCTGGACGAGCAGATTGGTCACGCCGGAAGGCGCGGAGATGCCGCGCACGGAATTCTGGAGGTTCAACCCCGAGATGACGTTGTTGCCGGCGACTGTGACGGTCGTGCCACCGGGATTGCTGATCACCGGCAGGACGGTGCCGGTGCCGGCCTTGGGCAGGGCGATGGTGCCGAGTTGATCGGTCTTGACATAGTTGGTGACGCTCGAGCCGAGCAGCTGCTGTCCGAGCGCGAGGCTGATCGTTTGGCTATTGAAGATGCTATTGGCGTAGAGCAGGACGATGTTGCGTTTGACGACATCGCTGTCCGCCAATGAAAGGCTGATGTACGGATGCGCGAAAGTGCCATCACCCGGGGAAGTGGCTGCACTGTTCACGTGAGTGATGGTGATCGGGGCGCCGCCCATCGTGAGGATGGTGGTGGTGGTGAAGGGCGTGCCGGACATGGTCGTGGTCGGCGGGTCCACGACCTGGACCTTGTCCTTCACGTCGATGAACTTGGATTGGGCCAGACTGACGTGCGGATTGCGGATGATGTTTTCCGAAAGGCGGGAGGCAAAGCGCTCCTGTTCGTCGGTGTGTTGCGGTTTGAACCCCTCGAGGAAGCCTTCAAATGGATTCTTGCCATGAGCGATGTTGCCGATGTCGAAGGGCGTGCTGATGCGGATGCCGTAGTACCAGTTCGAACCGACGATGGCCTTGTTTTCGTAATAAGCGGCATCGAGCGTGACGGACGGAAGCGCGCGAATTTCGAGGCGGCCTTTGAACCCCTGGACATTTTTGCCGAAGGGATTGTCGAAATAGTAATAGCCGCCGAAAACGCGTGTCTCGGCATATTTATCGAGACCCGGAATGAGGAAGCCGAGCTCCGTATCGACGCCGCGCATCCCGGATTCGTATTGCTCCCAGAAATGGGTCGTCGCTGTGTCCGTGACATTGGTCGTCGTCAATGTCTCGTTCATGCCGTTGGTCGTTTCGATCAAGTTATGCCCGGCAAAACTGACCGAATCGGACGTGATTTGCGGCCCGAGCGCCTGGTTGGAAGAAGTAACCTTGCGGGAAAGACTGACGGTCTGCTTGGAATTGATGCCGCGACTGTTTTGCTCGGGCAAATAATAGTTCGCCCGCCAGTCCACCCAGCGCGAGAGGACCTCGGCGCCGAAGCCAAATTCGTTATAGTGCTGGTCGTAGGGGGAGACGTCGGATTCGTAGAAGAGGTTGCCGCCGAGAATGACCTTCGGCCCTTCGAACAAATGCCGGTAGCCGATGCCGACAGCGATGGTCGGATTGAGCCGGTCGCTCAACGTGAACTTTGGATCGAGAAAGAGCAGGCCGTCGTGCGGAGTGGCCAGCGGCACCAGGGTGTCGAGCGATTCGTCAATTTCGTGCTGGTAGAGTTCGAGGCCGAAAGTGGCTTCACCGGGATTTCGATCCTCGGTTGGCGGCGCCAGAACCACGGGAGGGTCCGCATTTACCGGTATCGGGGGAGTGACGAAGAGAAGAAACGCGCCAAGGCAAATCAGCGAGAGGCACCTGCTGAAAAAGGCCTTCCGAAAGTACGCAAAAACCGTAGAGTTCCTCCTCGTCGAGGTCAGACAAGATCCATACATGGCGACGAGAGGAAAGGAAATGGGAAACTATTTCAAGTCTGTAAATGTAAGAAATTGGAGATATTAGCTGCAGTGCGAAACCGTTGCGTTGGTGATACTTGATGGCGCTGAAAAGAAGTTAGATACGCAATGGCACTTAGTGTGTAACAATGTGGTCGGGAGGATCTTTCCGCGCCTCCTGAGTTGCGAGGGGAAGTGCTGCTTCGTGCGAGCGAGCTCGTGCGGTCACGCGATTGTCACAAAGGAGCAATACTTAGAATAAAGGCCGTTCTATTGGCCACGCCGGATGCAGACATCGGTCGACATCATGACAGGGACAGTGAGTTAGCCGCGGTTAATGGATCGCGGTCTAAGCTGCAAATGCGTAATGGAAACCCTTACCCCGAAACTCGAAGTGGAGCGGCAAGAAATCGGAATGCTCATCCATGAGGCGATCGCGAAACGGGGTGGTCGCGGGCTCGTTCATTTGGAAATTTGAGCACCGTGCCTCGGCATTGCGCAACGGAGCGTCGTGTGGAGTAGCCAACTGGAAACAGGGACAAATTGATGTCTGACTTCCGGATCAACCGCTCGCTGATGGCAGTAAAAGTCAGTGGGCGTCGATTCGATCGCGGTTCGGCGGAACGCTGCCGCGGCGCCTCGATCCGGTCTGAACGACCAAGCCCGGTCCCTGGCCGCTTTCGATCCTTCGCTTTAATCGAAGATACTGCGACTTGACACTGAGGATCGTGAGGCTACGCTTGCCGCCCTTTTTTAAGAAGAATCACGACCCATGGCCAATACGAAATCCGCTGCCAAACGCGCCCGCCAAACCCTTCGCCGTACCGCTATCAACAAGCGCAGTCTCACGGCGGTGAAGAATCAACTCAAAAGTGTCCGCGACGCCATTAAAGGCGGAGCCAAGGACAAGGCGAAAACGGCGGCCGCCGGTTTCTTTTCGACGATTGACAAGGCGGTGAAAGCCGGGCGTTTGCACCGCAACGCGGCGAACCGGCACAAGAGCCGCCTGAACAGCGCGCTGGCGAAGCTGGCGTAAGGCGCAGTCCGGGCCCTTCGAGCCTGGTCCCTCCATACTGGTCTTTCATTCGATCGGCGGCGCGCGTGTCGGGGCGCTGCGGGCAAAATGGCAGCGGCCTGCTGCTATTCCCAAGGGGCGCATTGGTGGTTGACGCGATTCCTGCGGGTTGTTAGGGCTCTGCCAACGCGCAGCGTCGCCTTGACACTTTCTGGCGGCTCTTTCGCCCTGCATTCGAACGCCAACCGTTCTCCATGAAAAGCCGATTCGATCTGTCCGCTCTGTTTCTCCTTTTGCTCGTGTTCGCGACACCTGCGTCGGCAGAGACGGTCTACTGGACGGGAGGTACCAAGCCGCCCCTCGTCCCCTTTTGGGACGGAAACATTCTCCAGGCGAACTGGAGCACGTTTTTCACGGTGCCGACCGGTTCCGATACGGTAGTCTTCGGGGGGAGTTTTACGCCTTCGGCAAACGATGCGCCGCTGGGGGCAAAAACCGACGGAAGCGAAGTCTTTTTGACCAACGTTGCCGCGCCCGGCGGTTTGCCACCGACCGCCGCGAATTTGATTTTCTTGAATAGCTGGACGCTGACCCAGAAAACGGGAAATACGCCATTGTTTGGTTTTCCATTCAGCCCCTTGGTGCTGACACAGGGAGACGTCACGGTGACGGCCGGAGCAACGGCGACGATCAATGCCAACGTTCTGGTGACGAGCGGGCAACTGACGAAGCTGGGGATAGGGACGCTGCTCTTGGAACAGACGGTAAACGGAAGCGTCGTCGTAGCCCAAGGGGAATTGGGAGGGGTGTTCACCGTGACCGGAGACCTGATCAACGCCGCAAAACTGAGCCCGGGCAATTCGCCGGGGACGATCCGTATCGACGGCAGCTTTCAGCAGACCAAGAGCGGGACGCTGAACATCGAGATCGCTTCGCCCGCTTTATTCGACACGCTCCTAGTCAATGGGAAGGCGAAACTGGCCGGCAAACTGGACGTTTCTCTCCTCGATGGTTTTCTCCCGAAACCAGGTGAGAAATTCACCATCCTCACTGCTCGAAGCGTTTCGGGGAAGTTTGGCAGCATCGATGCGCCCACGTGGGATTTTCTGACGTTGCGTCCCTTTTACGGCAAGGGCAGTGTGACTTTGGAAACGGTGGTGGAATCTTTCGGCCAGTTGCCGGGGTTGACCCAAAACGAGGGGGCGATAGGCCGCGGTTTGGATTCTATCATCAATGACCCGCGGGCGTCCTCGTTGATCGATTACCTCTACGGTCAAAAATTGGGGGACCTCCCGAAGGATTTCGAGAAGCTTTCTCCGGAGGGATTGACCAGCATCATGACCATGGGGGTGGCATTGGAAAACGTGCAATCGCTGAATCTCCAGCGCCGCACCGCCGATATTCGGAGCGGCTCGAGCGGCTTCAGCGCGGCCAACCTGGCAATCAACGGCAGCAACCCTTTTTACAGTGGCGCGTTTGACATTGCCACCGGAGTGGCGGGTCCAAACGGAAACGACGGGAAGGAAACCAAGGAGGTAAAGGAGGTCGCACCGCCGGAGAATCGTTGGGGGGCGTTTCTTTCCGGCACCGGCGATTGGGTGAACGTCAGTGGCACAGAAAACGCGCGAGGTTACGACCTAGTCAGCGGTGGATTTACACTTGGCGTCGATTACAAGGTTTGCCCGAATTTTGCGCTTGGGTTGGCCGCCGGTTATACCGGAACGACGGCCGATCTGGCGGATCATGGACGTGTGTGGATGAATGGCGGGAAGCTCGGCCTCTATTCCACGACGTTCGTCGGTGGCTGGTACGCGGATGTGGCGGCTTTTGGCGGTTACAATGGTTATTCGACTCGCCGCAGCGCCATCGAGGGCGAGGCGCGAGGGGACACGGATGGCGGCGAAGTCAATGCGCTCTTCGGGACGGGCTACGATTTCAAAGCCGGCGGATTAACCTTTGGACCGACGGCCACTTTCAATTACACCTACGTCGGTTTCGATTCATTTGAGGAACATGGTTCACTGGCGCCGTTGAGTGTCCATGGAGCTTACGACAATTCATTGCGCACGGCCTTCGGCCTGAAGGCGAGTTGCGATTGCAAATTCGGCAGCGTGCTGGTCCGTCCGGAACTCCGGGCCGCCTGGCAGCATGAGTATGGCGAAACTGCTTACGCGCTGGATTCGAGCTTTATCGATGGTGGCGGCGCCACTTTTACGGTGAACGGCCCGCGTTTGGGACGAGACAGTGCGCTCATTGGGGCGGGCTTTGCCATTCAGTTCAACGACCGCTGCTCAACCTACATCTACTACGACGGGGAGGTCGGGCGCCGAAACTACGAGAGCAATGCGGTAACAGGAGGCTTCCGGCTGGCCTTTTAGGGCCGGGAAGCGACGCCTCCGAGCGGTCTTCTTTTTCAATTTCTCCGCCGCTGGAGGGAGAATCGAACGGGAGCAAGCGACAGTTCCTTGTGTCAACTCTCAGTTCGCGGCCGCGAGTTGATGCGAAAACTCCCGGAGACTGGGCTTCAGTTCATCCGGGAGTTCGAGAAAGAGGAGGGTGCTCTCGTGGCCTTTGTCAGGTTTCGGCTCGCACCAAACGACAATGCCTTCAATCGTCACCCGGCAGCGTCCGAGGCGGGGGTGGATATGCACGAGGAGGACGGAAAGCTGCGTGCCGATGCTGAATTGCCATCGTGAGGAAAAGCGCATGCCACGCTCCGAAACCTCGATGTCGCCCAACCCGCAGCGCTGGGCATCCACACCATAGTCCAAAAAAAGCGAAGGGCAGTCAGTTCCGGTCAGCATTGGGGTCTCTCGGGGTTTATGCAGAACGGATCGCAATCTAGCACCCGACTTGGCGCTGTCAAAAAAGTGGTGAAAATCTTCTCAGGCATCCGCTTCGATGGCTGCGGGCTTCGATTGGTCGGCAGTGTCAGGGTCTTGGAATTCGCCTTTGCGGGCGGCTTTTTCGGCCTCCGCGAGAGCCCGAAGGGCAATGCGGGCCAAAAAGGTGGTGACGATGAAAGTGACCGCGAGGCCGCCCAGCCAGATGACGTATTCGATGGGATGGGGGTGGGTGCGACCCTGCCAGATCTTCAGTCCGTATTGGGCCATGGTGCCGAAATAGGCGTAGAGGAATAAACCCGGGGCCTGGCCGAGCGCGACCCAGAGCATGCACGTTCCGAACCGGATGCGGGTGACGCCGTAGAGATAATTCAGCAGACTCGAGGGAAAGAGTGGGTGAACCTGGCTGAGGAAAATGATTTTCCAGCCGTCGCGGGCGATGGCTTCATCCAGCGCGGCCCATTTGCGTTTCTGGAGGAATTTTTTCGCCACCCAGCGGCGTCCGAGTTTGCGGCTGATGAAAAAGGACACGGCGGCGCCGCCGACATTCCCGACGAGGTTCAAGAAAAAGCCCCACCAGATCCCGAAGAAAAGCCCGCTGCCGATGGCGAGGACACCACCCGGCAGGAGAAGCACGTTGCAGGTGCCGTAGAGGAGGGGATAGAGCACCGCTCCCCAGAACTGCATCGCCCCAATCTTCTGCTGCAGCCGGACAATGAACGGAACGATCGGATAATGGTGCGCGAGCCAGACGACGACGATCGCCGCGAGAGCGAGGCCGGCGAGCTGGAAAAGGAAGGCGCGTTTGAATTGCGACATGGTTCGTAAAATCAGCGCGAGGCGGCGGTCTCGCGAAGCGCGGCGGCGAGCATGGAAATATGTGCCGGGCCAACTCCGCAGCAGCCGCCCAACAAGCGCACACCGCGCTCCACCAGCGCCAAGGCGGCGGCGGTGAATTTCTCCGGAGTCGTCGGATAAACGAGCTGATGATCGTGAGTTTGAGGCAGACCGGCGCTGGGGAAGGCAGCCAGAGGTTCGGTGGGATCGAGACCTTCGAGCAGATGTAACGCTTGAACGCCATCCACGCAATTCACGCCGACCACTTCAGCATCGGCCGCGCGGACCTTTGCCGCTGCCGCGCGAAATGCGGCGGGATCGTTTCCCGTGAGCAAGGCCACGACCGGGCAATGGTGAAGGGCCTGCTTCGCTTCGAGGGCGATCCGCAGTTCATCGGGATCGAGAAAGGTTTCGAGGAAAATGAGCTGGCAACCGCCGTCGAGGAGGGCCCCGATCTGCTCGGTGAAGACTTCGTGACGGTCGATCCCCCGGGTCGCGGCCTCTTCGGCGGTGATGCCCAGCGGGCCGACGCTGCCGGCCACGAAAACGTCCTGGCCGCGCGCCACGTCTTTGGCCAGTTGTGCCGCCGTCCAATTGATTTCGCTGACCCGATGTTTGCAGCCATGCTGCGCGAGACGGACCGCATTGGCGCCAAAGCTGTTCGTTTCGATGATCCGGGCGCCGGCGGCAATGTAACTTTCGTGAACTCGCTGAACGATCTCCGGCTCGCTGACGCAGAGTTCTTCCAGGCAACGTCCCGCGGGAATGCCGGCGGCCAGGAGTTCGGTTCCCATCGCTCCATCTCCGAGTAGGACGCGGTGCTGAAGTTCATCGAGAAAATCCATGGGCGCGGGATTATTCGCGGCGGGCTGATGAATTGCCGAGAACAAAAGCGGAGCGATCGCACCTGATTCGGTTCTGGCCAGTGGGGCGGACGCTCGCTAGGTATTGGGACGATGAAGTTCCTCCGCGCCGCTTTGGTGGTCATGGCCGCCGTGTGCCTGCTGACCGGCTGCATTCAGGTGGAGGAGATCGTCAAACTCAAGCCCGATGGCAGCGGGACGATCGAGGAAACGGTTCTCATTCCCAAGGCGGCGCTGGCGATGATGCGGCAAATGGCCGGGAACGGGGGCAAGCCGCTGGATCTTTTCGACGAAGCCAAGCTCAAGCAAGCGGCCGTGAAGATGGGGGATGGCGTGACCTATGTTTCCGGGAAGAAGGTGAGCACGGATGCCGGCGAAGGTTTTACCGCGGTCTACTCTTTCACCGACGCCAATCAACTGAAGCTCAACCCGAATCTGGCCGATTCGATGCCTGGCGCGAATGCCAGTCCGGACAAGGATCGCAAGGTGGAGTGGATGCGCTTTCACTTCGCCAAGGGCAATCCCGCGGAAGTGACGCTGACGATGCCCCCGCCGACGTTGAATCCCAACAAGGCGGCAAAATCCAACACGGTGGACGACGGCGCCCTGCAAATGATGGAGCAGATGCTGAAGGACTTGAAGATGACCTTTGCCGTGGAGACGGAGGGAACGATTAGCGAAACGAACGCCGCCTACCACGACGGCGGACGCGTGACGCTCCTGGATGTCGATTTCAACAAAGTGCTGGCCGATCCGGAGAAGTTCAAGGCGTTGGCCAAGGCCAATCCGCAGTCGATGCAGGAAGCCAAGGCGCTTTTGAAAGAGATCGATGGCCTCAAGGTTGAGACTTCGCCAGAGGTGAAGATCAAGTTTCAGTGAGGAGCGCTGGGCTTGGGGGACCCCGATTTCGTTGACGGATGCCCTTTCTCGGGCTATCGGCGGCGCCAACTTTGAGATTGCACGGTCAAATCCAGCTCGCCGGTTCCCCTGAAATCCCACTGGCCTCGCCCGTGGTGAAAGCGCGCCGTGAGCGTGTCGTCTGGCTCGATTTCTTTCGCGGTGCCGCTGTGCTGGTGATGATCGAGACCCATGTGGTGAATACCTTTCTCGCCAGCGCGATGCGGGTGGAAAGCTGGTTTACGGTTCTGAATTACGTCAACGGATTGGTGGCGCCGTCGTTTTTGTTCATCGCCGGATTTGTCCAGGGAATGGAGCGCGCTTCGAATCCGGGAAAAGCCATCAATTACGGTCGGCGCGGTCGCCGCTTGCTCGGTCTCTTGCTGCTCGGCTATGCGCTGCATTTCCCATGGACGGAGCTGGCGCAGCATCGCTGGGATGACGCCGTGCGCGTAGGGACTCAAGTGGACGTGCTCCAGTGCATCGCTGCGGCGCTCGGGCTGGTGCTTCTGGTGGGAGGGGGAGCGGATTGGATTCGGGCGAACGCCTTGAAGGGGTCGCAGGACGATCAGAAACAAACGGGGGCGTGGCGGGAGTTTCTGCTTGGTGATGGGATGTGGTGGCTCGGCGTCACCGCGTTGCTTTCGTGCGCCGTCTTTGCCGCGCCCGCTACCGCGGTGAGCCGGAATCTGCCGATCCCGCTGGAAGCGTGGATCAACGCGAGCACCAGCTCCTGGTTCCCGCTGTTTCCGTGGGTGGGGTTTGTCTTCGCTGGTGCGCTGGCGGGGGCGGCCAGCGGAATTGGCCGTGTCGTGGAAGACCGCACCGCCGGGAAGGCGCGAGCTGCGCTATCGATTCTGCCCAATCCCGCCAATCTCTTCGGCGCGCGCTCCGCCGTACTGCTGGTGACGCCACTGCCGCTGGCGCTGGCGGCCTGGGCCAGTCGCGACGCGCACTATTCCAATGTCAGCCCCGCATCCTTTCTCGAGCGCACGGCATGGGTCTTCGTCCTTGCAGCAGTCTGCGAATGGTGGGCCGCCCGTCGCCGGCTCCCCAAGCTCGTCCTCTTTGCCGGCCAGCATTCACTCACGCTCTATGTCATGCACTTGGTGCTCATCTCCACCTTGGTGGGCAACGGTGTGCCGGCAGGCAAGTTCATGTCTGGGGTCGTGCTTGGCATGATCCTGGTCGTAAGTGCCGTCAGCCTCTGTCTGACCGGGCTCTATGGGTGGGCTTGGTCTGCGATGACTTCGTGGCCTCTGTTCGCTCGCACGCCATCTAAGGCTTCGCGGTGAGTTTGCGGCCGTCGGCGGTTTCGATGTCGACCTGCCAGGTGACCGGGGTGTGTAGATCTTCGATGCGCGTGGTGAACTCCCAGGGGAATTGCCGGCCTTCGATGCGCTGCTCGGGGCCGTCGCCGATGCGGTAGCGCAGGGTTGCGGCTTTGACGTCGTCGATGCCGGCGGTGACGTAAACGTAGAGATCGCGCCAGGTGAAGGGGGCGACTTGCAATTCGGTGCCGACGGCTTCCAGCGTGGTGCCGGCGAAGGCCGCGCGTTGCATTCCCGGGGCCGAGGGCAGGGGCAGTTTTTCCGGAGGTGAAACGCGATGTGTGGGGACGTCGATTTTGACGCCGTCCAAGGTGAGGACGGCCATGCCGAGCGGACTGAGGGTGAGTTCGACGGAATCGCCATGGACGGTGATCGCGGGGGCGCTTTGGTTGTCGAGGTGCACCTGGAGCGTGGCGCCATCCACGGCGCGGCCGAGGACTTTTTCATCGAAGGTCACGCGGACTTTCTGCGGCTCGTGGACTTGGTTGAGGAGGATGGCGTGAAATTTTCCACCGCCCTCGGCGAGGACGCGGTCGACGTTTTTGTTGTCGAGACGAATGGCCGTGCGATGCAGCCAGGGCCAGGCGGATTCGCCGTAGACTTTACCCGGAGCGTGACCGTAGAGGCGGCTGTCGAACCAGACGTATCCGCACTGGCGGACGTAGGGAAATGAGACGGCGCCCGCAGAGCGCGCCGCCACGTCGGAGAAAAGGAAATCCAAGGTGTAAGCCAAAGTGGGCGGAATATGATGGACGTAGAACGTGGTCACATCGGGGCCTTTGATCGGGTAGTCCGGACGTTGATAGATGGTCGTCGTGCCATCGAGATAGTAGCCGGGATAATTGCCGAAGCGGCCGATGACGGCATTGCGCGCGGCGGTGCGAAAAGCGGGATCGCCGGAAGGCGCGGCGAGGCGCAGGAGGCTCGGCGCCCAGGCGTCCATCATGATATTGGCCTCCGGCCCTTTGCGGGTATAAGTCGACGGCTGTTCGAGGCCGAGGCCGACCTGGCTGACTTCCCACGCGGGGACATGTTGCTCAGGGAGCTTCGGCGGAGGCGGGTAGGGCGTTTCCAAACTCGCCGGGCCTTCGTAGAGACCGCGGCGAAAGAGTTTGTCGCCAAACCACCAGATGTGCCGCTGGGCGTCGTAGACCCCGCCGGGATTGATGGTAGTGTCGCCCTCGGGAATGGCCGGTTGCGTCCAGAGCGTGGTCATGAGCCAATGCCCGCCTTCGACGGCGGCGTGGAGGAAACGCGGTTCGCCGGTGGCTTCGAACATCTGGAGCAGCCCTTCCCAATCGGGAGTGAAGGAGACGTTGACGAATGGCATTTCACCGAGATCGCGTGAGGGCAATTTGGTGATATTCGCGGCGATGTATTTGTCGGCGGCTTTGGTGGCTTCGTCCAACCAGCGCTGTTCGCCGGTGAGGCGGTATAACGCGAGGGAGTCGGCGAAAGGCTGGGTGTGCCCGTTGCCGTGGGTGATACGAACTGCGCCGTGGTCGTCGAGACAGAGGGAGCCGAAGACAGTGCTTTTACCCTGCGTCATGGCGTAGGCGGAGGCAAAGGTGCTGGCGCCAAAAAATGGGCCGGGACCGCGCATCGGTTGATGATGATAGTAGTTATCCCAAATCTCGTGTTCGGCGGCGAAGTGCGGTCCAGGGCGTGAAAGGAGATACTCGAGGGAAGGCCGGGCGAAGCGCTGATAGAAATCCTCATCGCCGGTGAGCAAATAGACGCTGAGATAGGTGAGTGGAGAGACCTGGCTGACGGTGTTGCGGCTTTCGATATTCCAGGGGCCTTTGGCGCGCGCGTTCCAGCCGGCGGCTTCCTCATTGCGCATGAGGTCGACGAGATTCAAGGCCGCATCCGAGAGGGAAACTTCGACGGGACGCCGATAGTCCCGGAGCGCGAAGACTTCGTCGGCGATGCGCCGGTAGGCGGCGTACCAATCGCCGCGTTGCAGCCAGACGCGGAAGCGCGCGTCGACGGGGGCGCCGTCGGAGACGCTGCCGGGTTGGCCGAGCACCGGTTCGTAAAGGAGCGGCTGTGCCGAGCCGGTTTCATTCCGGAGAGCGAGCGCGTAGCGGGAGTTTTGAGACGACGGCCAGGCGAAGGGAATGTCCCGAGGATCACCGACGAGGGCGCAGGACACACCGCCGCGATTGACGAGCGCGAGCGGGGTGGGTGTGAGCGCACTCAAGACGACCGATGGCTGCTCGGGAAAGCGACGGGCTTGATAGAGGAACGGCAGCAGGAGGAAGTCGGCCTGCTGCGGTGCGCAGGTGAGTGGACCGTGATAACCGAGCGAATAGTGTCCGGGCTTTTTGGGGACGAAATGCAACTCCACTTCGGCGGCGGGTTGTTTCGCGGTGAGATGCCAGGTGGCGGTGAGGTGGCCTGCCGGGGTCGGTCGAAAATCCAGATCGACCGTTTCCGCGTCGCGCTGGTGGGCCGTGGCCGGATGGAGGGCGAAACATTTTGCCGAAGCCCAGGGTGCGGTGGCGATGCCGAGGCGCGTTTGCACGCTGGCGGCAGCGCAGGTGGCCTCGATGGCCGGGCTGAAGGCGATGTCCCAGGTCGGGTGAATGCGGGTGGTGACAATTTTCGGATCGCTGTCCCGGGGACGAAACAAGACGCGATAACTTTCCGCGTCTGCGCCCTCGAGGGGCCGCCAGGTATCCCCGTCGCGGGTAGCGGCGTGGAGAGCGATCACTGGCCCGGAGGTGGTGGATGCTTGGTGAAAGGTGAAACGAACGTCGCCGTTTTGGAGCGAGGCCACGGGTGCGTCTTTGACTTCGGTAAAAGGTTCGGGGAGGAAAGTGCGCTGTGATTTTTCGCTCAGGGTCAAGGGCGCGAGCACGGCGGGCGCTTTCTCCAGCTTCCAGGGAACGCCGTCCGGATGATAGGTGGGGTTGTCGGTGAGGAGGAGGGCGTTGCAACGCGAGGACGGGGTGGCGAGATCGCCGATGACGACGAGGGCAGGGCCGGCCGGCAGGTCAAAGACGCCGCCGTCTTCCCATGCCCAACCGTCGAAAGCCGCCTGGCCATGACGCCCGAAAACCATTGCGGAGCGCTGGGTGCCGAGCCGCACGGTGAAATGACGGATGCCGGGACGATCCGCGGGGTAATCCTTGCTGCGGACCCAGAGATGCCATTGGCCGGCGTGGGGAATTTCCATGGCGCCGGCGGCGGGAGCGGCATTCGAATGCGGGCCGGCGAGGAGGTATTTGTGTACGGATGTATCTCGCGGCGTGGTGATGGTTTCCCAACCGCCCGGTAGTTCGAGTTGGGTGGCTTCGAGGACGAAGGTGGTAGCTTCGAGGTGCGAGGTGGAGGTGAGCACCAGGGCAAGCAGCACGAGGTAAAGGTGACGGCGGAAATAAATCACTCGCTTAGTGTGGGGTAGAGATAGGTTGGGTGACTTGAAGGCGGATGGTCGCCGGGTGGGTGTTGAGAAATGATGACTATTTTGGGAGATATTCAGGGGTTACTCTGGAGAAAAAAGGGGGTTGTTGAGTTTTTGGGAGGGGTTGAGAGGGTTGCGTAGGGGCATGGGCCTGGGCTGACTGGCTGGAAGGCTAGGGCGGGTATGGTGGCACGCATTGGGAGCAATGCGTTGGCACATGAAAGCGGAGGATTCATACCCGAGGCGCATTGGGACTTTGGGTTCGGATGTCAAGATGGAAAATGGGAGATCGGAGATCGGAGATCGGAGATGGGAGATGGGAGATCGGAGTCGTCGCGACAATCGCTGAGGGGCAGAGAAGCAGAGTTTCCAGCGGTCAGAGCGCGCTCCCAAAGCGCTTCGCTAACTTTGGGAACGAGGAGCGGTCACGATAATCGGCTCTTGTCACACTCCAGGGAACGGCCTGCAAGTCTCATGAAGGGTTTTTAATCATCGCCGGGGCGGGACGATTGGGACCACCGGGGAGCGGACCTGCGAAGCATTTACTGGAGGTAATCCAATATGAATCGAATGCTTTATTTCGGGCTGACGGCGGTGGCGACACTGGCGCTGGCTCAACCGACTTACGCGAAAAAGGGTGGTGGCGGCGGCAGAGGGGGTGGGGGCGGTCATGCGGCTCACTTCTCCGCACCGAAAGGCGGGGGCGGAAGAATGGCTCACTTCTCCGCGCCAAAAGGCGGCGGTCGGATGGCTCATTTCTCCGCGCCGAAAGGCGGCGGTCGGATGGCCCATTTTTCGGCGCCAAAAGCCATGCGTGGGCCATCGATGGCCAAGATGGGAGCGCGTCCGGAGTTCAAGGGGCCCTCACGGATCGCGGAGGCTCGCGGGAGAAAGTTCACTGAACCGAAAGGGCGCGCCCCTGGGTTCGTCGCTCCGGGCAGAGGCCAAATGCCGGGCGCCATTGCTCAGGGACGGGGCGGACGTAACTCCACCCTGGCCTTTGGTGGTACGCAACGGGGAAACACGAATAACCTCGCTTTCCGGCCCCCGAACGATGTGACGCGCGGCTGGGATCGCGGGCACATGCAAACGTGGAATCACCATCATTACCGTTGGAATAACGGCAATTGGGTGATCTTTGATGGCGGCTTCGATGGCGGCTATCCGTATGGGTATTACGATGGCGGTCAGCCGTACTTCAATTACACGGGACCGGGCTATGCGGCTCCCGGTTACGGATCGGGATCGGTAGTCGCGAACGTACAGAACGCGCTCGACGAAATGGGTTACAACGCCGGTCCGCCCGATGGGGCGATGGGCCCGCAAACGCAAAACGCGCTGGCGAGTTTCCAGAGCGACCATCAACTGCCTGTGACCGGACTGATCGACAACCCGACGTTGCAGGCCCTCGGCCTGTAAGCCCTGAACAAATCCCTGGGCCGATGCGTCTACACTTGTGAGGTAATCAACATGAAACACACAATCACTCTCGGGTTGGCAGCGGCGGTAGTGTCGTTGCTCGCACAACCCATTCACGCGGAAGCGAGAGGTGGAGGCGGTTTTAGCGGAGGTGGGCATTTCGGTGGTGGTGGCCATTTCAGCGGTGGTGGCCATTTCAGCGGTGGTGGCGGGGCGCATTTCTCTGCGCCGGCCATGCGCTCTGCGCCGAGCTTTCGCGGCTCTTCCGTTTCGCACTTCAGCACGGCCCAGGGGTCGCGTTACTCTTATCATCCCAATTATAACTATCGGACTTACGGAACGACGCATGCGAACACGACGTTTGCTCCGTCGATTGCCAGCCGAAGCCGGGTGATCCTGCAGCCGCGACAGAGCGGTCCGACGATGGCGTTCGGCGGGAGCACCGCGGTATCGCGAGCCGGGCGAAGTTCTCAGCGGACATTCGCCGCTCCGTCCGGGGTTTCTCGCGGATGGGATCGGGGTCGTGTCCACGACTGGAATCATCACCACTACCGGTACTACAACGGAAATTGGTTCGCCATTGATGGGGGATTTTACGGTCCTTATGGGTACGGCTATTCCGATGACTACCCGTACGGCTATGACTATGGTTACGACCAGCCGTATTACGACAATGGCGACAATTACGCCGCCCCGGCGCCAGCGCTGGCCTTGTCCCAAGGCTTGGTGGCGGCGGTGCAAAATCAACTTACCCGTCTCGGTTACGTGACGGGCCCTGCGGATGGCGTCGTCGGACCGCTGACGCAAAACGCCGTGGCGGGTTTCCAGAGAGACCACAATTTGTCGGTCACTGGACAGCTCGACCCAATGACGATCCAGGCGCTGGGTGTGCCGTACGATTGATGCCGAGAAGGCAAAGCCTGTTTCTGCAACCGGCACCGCGAGGCAAACTCGCGGCGCCGCTTTGCTTTTCGCTTTTGTGCGATTGAACAAACGTCCCGTCTGGTGCATGTATGAATCGCGAGATCGGAGGCACTCCATGATGCAACGAATCTTTTCCTTGGGTTTGGCGGCTGTTGCCGCCACCTGGCTCATGCCAGCGGTGTATGCTGGCGGATGGGGCGGCGGGAGTGGGAGCTTCAGTGGTGGGACGAGCGCAGCGGTTTCGGGCGGCCACGGGAGCTCGGGCGGTCACAGCAGCGGCGGTTTTTCCGGTTCGCATGCGGGAGCGGGGGCGACGCATTTCAGCTCTCCCAGCGGAGGCGGAGGACATTTTTCACACAGCGCGAATTTCGCCAGTCACTCCGGGGCGCGCACGAATGTTGTTCCGTCGGCGCTGCATGCGAGCACGGCGGCAGCGCCGGTCGCCGGGCACGCCAGCACGGGGGCGGCTCCGGTGGTGAATGTCAACCGGGCGTTTGCGCCCGCGCGGACGGGCAATCCGACGTTGGCCTTTGGTGGGAGCACCGGGGCGATTCGGGGCGGTGGAAGAGCGTTCAGTCCGCCCGGCGATGTGACGCGGAATTGGGATCGGAACCATTTTCACAATTGGAATCATCACCGTTACCGCTGCTTCAATGGCGGATGGATTTACGTGGATGATGGTTTTCCGTACGACGACATGGCTACTGCCGACAACGATCAGCAGGACGCGCCATATCCGCCGTATCCGCCGAATGTGAATGGGGTGATGAACAACGGACAGGCGCCGGCCAATGGCGGGGCGAATGATGACCCGCCTTCCGCAAACCAACAATCTCCGGCGTCGGACGGGGCGGACTATGGGACGCCCGATACTTTGATCGTGAACGTGCAGGATGCGCTGACGCATCGGGGCTACGCGACGGGTGTTTCGAATGGCACGTTTGGGCCGATGACGGAAACCGCGCTGTCCAATTTTCAGCGCGACCATGAGCTGCCGATCACGGGTCGTATCGATGGCAGGACGCTGAAGGCGCTGGGGCTGCTGTAGGGGCGGGGAAAGTTGAGAGTTGAGGTTGAGGGTTGAGAGTCCGCCGCGGCTCCGTGGGTTGGGTTGCTCCGCGACACTTGGGGGTTGAGGCTTCCCTGGCGCCGAGGGTGGGAGCGGGGAGGAGTTCCGCATGTTGCTCAGATCGAACTGTCTTGGAAGCTCCTGGTTCCTGTCGCCTCGTAGGAAGCTGGAGCTTCGCAGACAAGGGCGTTCCCAAGCTGGAGCTTGGGAACGAGGGGGCGGAGGAGATGCGGCGATGGGACTGGAAGTCGAGGAGGCTTTCCAGCGTCTTCTGGTCGGATGAAGCGGCAGGATGCCGCTCCTACTTCGGGCGGCTGCGGCGCGGCTGCGGCTTTGGCGCTTCTCGTTATCTAGACGGTGCGTCCTGGAGGTAGATCTGGTGGTTGGGCCAGTCGACGGTGACCGTGAATTGGGAGAGGACTCCGTTGCCGACCAGACCAGCTTCTCCGGGGAAAATGGGGCGTCCGTGAAGGGCGGTTTTGACGGTGGAGAGGGCGTGCTTGCCCAAGGTGACGGAGGTGAGCGCGCTGTCGCTTTCGTCGGTGATAAATCCGATGGAGACGGCGTTGTGATCGTTGCGAGCGACGGAGCGGGGGATGACCCAGTGCAACTCGTCGTTGCAGCCGGTATCGAAGCGCGCCCAACGTTTGGGAGAACCGTTGACGCAGATCGGCAGGCACATGACGTCGTTGACGAACTTCACCGGAAGCCGGTCGGCAGTGCGATCGGGTTTCTCGGGAGAAATGCGGAGGACATGGTGGGCGTAATCGATCTGCACCACGCGGTTGCAAAAGAAGTCGACGCCTACGAGCCCGTCGATCGGACGGCTGCAGAGCTGATCGGCGGCGCTGAGGTCGACGGCCAATGAGATGGTAGCGAGGTCGACGCCATTGGCGGTGGCTCGGACGCCTTGCAATTCGGAGGCGGCCACGTCCACGCCCACGCCACGAATATTTTGCGTCCCGTGGAAGGGAATGTGCAGACGCTGGGCGGTGCGCATGCTCAGGACCGAGGCGCCGGCGCCGGAATCGAGTAGGAGATAAAGCGGCTCGCGGCTTTGCGGAATGTGCGCCTCGAGACGGATGTAACCGTCGGTATAAGTAAACGGGATTTCCGAGGGTGACGCGGAAGCGCTCAGGGGAGCGATGGTGAGGGCGGCAAGGAGGAGGGCGAGGAGCGCGGTCGGTCTGGCCATTTGAGGTGCTTTTAGTCGCACAAATCGTTCCCGTCGCAAGGGGCATTTCGCGTTCCGACAATGCGTGTACACTCTGAAAACGGGGCGTGGGGGACGATATCCGGGGGTCGTGAAATCGGCGGCGATACGTCCGTTCGCAACGAGGGTTTCGATGCTTTTGGAGAAGCAGGATCACAACCCACATGCCGACAAAACCGAAGGCGCGCGCCATTGCCCGGAAGGAAAAGGCACCGGCGCCGCCGCTGAAGAAATTGACCGCGGAGAAAAGCGGCGCTTTGAGTCCCGACGATTCTGTGGAAACCGCGGGCCGGCGAATGCGCGAGCACGAGGCGGAGAATTGGCCGGTGACGAAGGATCGGAAACTGGTGGGCGAGATCGAACGGGGCAATCCGGACTGGCAACTCGGCGGCCACGGCCACGACCCAAAGACCTGGAGCGTGGGCGAGATCATGAGCCGCGAACTGGTCTTTTGTTTCGAGGATGAAAGCTGCGACAAGGCGCGCCGGGTGATGGACGAGCACCAGCTCAGTTATCTTCCGGTGGTCGATCGCGAGATGCGGATCGTGGGGATTTTCAGTCGGGAGGAGATTGAAGCGAAGACGAGCCGCTAAGCCCGGTTTCGAGTTTCGGGTTTCGAGTTTCGGGTTCTTTCCTGCGGCGCGTTTTCGGTCGATGTCGCAACAGGGCGTTTGGGTTGGTTTTGCTGGCGCGAAGGTGTCGTGCTGAACGAGAATGATGGCGGCCCGTGGAAATAAACTCGAAACTCGAAACTCGAAACCCGAAACCGGCCTCTCCCCGCGTGGTTTTCCACGTCGACATGGATGCGTTCTTTGCTTCGGTCGAGCAGCGGGATCATCCGGAATATCGGGGCAAGCCGTTGATCGTGGGTTCGCCACCGAGCCAGCGGGGTGTGGTCTGTGCGGCGAGTTATGAGGCGCGGAAATTCAAGGTGCATTCCGCCATGCCGTCGCGGACCGCCGGGCGGCTCTGCCCGCAGGGCATTTTCGTGCGGCCGCGCATGGAGGCGTACCGGGCGGAGTCGGCGAAGATCATGGAAATTCTGCGAAGCATTACGCCCGTGATCGAGAAGGTCTCGGTGGATGAAGCTTATCTCGACTTGAGCGCTTCCTTTGCCGATGTGCCGGACGCGGATCTCGCCCTGGAAGCGGCGGCGCCGGTGGCGCGCGAGATCAAACGGCGGATCGCCGCCGAACGGGGACTGACGGCGAGCATCGGCGTGGCTTCGAACAAGTTCCTGGCCAAGCTCGGGAGCGATTTCCAAAAGCCCGACGGGCTGACGCTCATCCGGGAACGGGACAAGGTGGAGTTTCTCCGGCCGCTCTCGGTGCGCGCGATCCACGGGGTGGGACCGGTGACGGCGGAGGCGCTGGAGGCGCGGGGATTCAAGACGATCGGCGATCTGCAAGACCCGACTCTCGACTTGAGCCGCGTGGTCGGTTCCTTTGCCGAGAGTTTGAAAGCGCGGGCCTTTGGCAATGACTCCCGAGAGGTGGACACGAGTGAGGAGCGGAAGAGTATCAGCGCCGAGACGACGTTTCTGGAGGATACGGATGACCGCCCGACCCTGCGCGCGGCCTTGAAGGAGCTGGCCGCGGATGTGGCGGACAGTCTCGATCGTCATGGGTTGGGCGCGATGACGGTGCAGGTGAAAGTGCGCTACAGCGATTTCACGACTTTGACGCGGCAGGTGCGGCTGGAGGAGCCGGTGAACACGGCGGCCGAACTTTACCGGCTCGCCCAATTTCTCCTGGCGCGCGATCGGCTGGTGAAAAGTCCGCTGCGATTGATCGGGATCGGGGTGGCGACGCTGGTGCCGCCGACGCACGATCAATTGAGGTTGCCTATCTGAGCTGGCTTCCGGACGAGACGGCCAGGAGCGAGGTTATCGGGGGCGCGGGAAGTTCGGGCTCTTCCATCTCTGGCAGCTCGTCGGTGGCCTCTTCCTCGGAGTCCAGCCAAGGGCATTCCTGGAGGGAATGTGCGTGGGTGTAGAAAGCGCTGCGGCGTGCGTAGAAAGCGATGAGAAGCCAGATCATTTTGGGGGGAATGGCCGCTAAGCCTCCCCCAGTGTGACATTTGTGGTGGTTCGGTGACCAGCGCAAAAATTACGTAATTTTCCGGCCATCAAAGCCGTCTTCCACGGCGGTGGCCGGCGAGACCACGGTTTCGATGATGACGCGTCCGGAATCGTTATAGATCAAAAGGGCGGCATCCTCGGTGACGACAGTGCTGGCGAAATTGAGGGCCGTACGGAGATCGGTGAAGGTGCGACGCCAGTTTTCGCGATGCTTGGAAAGGATGAAGGAGGAGTGAGTGGCGTCGCAGTGGAGGAGGAGGCGATCCTTGAGGGGCGGTTTGGAGCGGCCGAAAGAGAAGTCGAAGAAATCGGCGGAGATAAGCATAAATACGTAGTGCGGTTACATCTAAATAGCCATATCTGTAATATTTGCTAGAAGATATTTGCAGGTAGTTGGACTGTTCGCTGTCGGCAGCGGGGGATTTTCCCAGCGGTCGATGACGGGATTGGGACGATGCGAAAGCAATTTGCGATCCGCGGAGGCTAAGGGTCGCAACGCAAGACGCGGGTATCTCCGCGGTGCAGGGGAAGAATCACGTCAGGACCGCGGCCGACGGTTTCGCCCGAGAGCAGATCGACCACGGCTCCGTGGGGGTGGAGATGGATCGGGCCGTCCGCAGACGCGTGCAGGACGATGAACGGACCATTGGCGTAGACGTTGCAATCGGTATCGGTGAAGAGGTGGACGCCGGCTTCGCGCGCGGCGAACCGGAGCAGTTCGCTGGTAAGACCGGGCGCGCCGACGAAGATGGAAGTATGGCCGCTGGCGGTGGTGTGTTGAGTCACGGCGGCGGACTTGCCCGGATAGGTGAAGAGAGTTTCCTGGGGCGTTGCGGAGGCGGTGAGGACAGGGGTGAGCATCTTCTGGACGCCGAAAGGCTGGGTGAGCCCGGCCTCTTTTCCCGCGGCGGAAGGTGTGGCCCAGGCCTTGTATCGGCCAAGCGCAGTGGTCTGAAAGCCGGTCAATTCCAAGGTCGCCTGCTGCTGCGGCGAAAGGATGTTTCCGTCGAACCATCCAGGCGCGTAGCACCAGATGCACGCGCTGCCGCGGGTGGCGTCGCGGAGCTTTTCGCGCTGGTCTTTGGTGAGGCTCCAGGCGTTGAGGAAAACGTAGAGCTTCGCGTGGACCTTGCCGGCTGCCACGTCGTCGAGCAGGTACTGGCCGTAGGGTGCGCCGATCCGGCCGAGACTGGCGCGGGCTTCGTAGACGCAGGGGCCGGAGACGGCCTGGCCGCCAGCGGCGACGTGCCACATGGAGGGTTCATCGAGCACCGCGGCGATCTCGGGGTGAAATGGAGTGGGGGACTGGAGGAGGGTGTCGTCGAGGACGCTGAGCTTTTTCATCTGCTCCCACATCCCGCGATCGCGAAACCAGCCGGTGAAGGTGAGGTCCATCCACCAGGTGGAGAAATTGCGGAGGGCCTCTTCGGCGACGTTGCGGGTGAGCTCGGCGTTGGTCGCCTCGAGCGTGGTCACGTGATCGCGTGAGCCCGGCGGCGTGCCGGTGGCGAGATAGGTGTGGGTATCATCTTCATTGAGCCACATTTTGCCGGCGAGGGCGACGCTCTCGGCGGCGGACATGGAAGGGGCGCTGCCGCCGAGGCCGCGATCGAAGTAGGAAATGGGCGAGCAGAGAATGTCGATGTCCGGCGAATCGAGGACGCGGCGCAAGGCGTAGTGGCCGGAAGTTGCCGGGCCATTGGGGACCGCGGCGAATTCAAAGACGTAGCCGTAGAAAAAGAGGACCAGTTTTTTTCCCGCCGAGGCCTCGCGGGCGGCGTGGGCAAGGGTGCAGACGCAATCGGCGATGGCTTCCTGCTGGAATTGCGCCCAATCGACGATCGGCTGTTCGGTTTGCGGATCGCGAAAGATGCCTGCGGGTGCGGCGTGGCGCGCTGCGGCCGTGGGCACGGCAGCGGTGTCGAGCGTGGCCTGGCCGTCGTTCCAGGCGTGGCGCAGGGCCTCGTCGGTTTCGTAATGCTTTTTCAACCAGAGCCGCCACTCGCGGAGATCGGCCGGGGCGTAACCGTTGAGCGGATGCTTCCAGGTGTCCTCGTAAAACCATTCGCCGGTGTTCTGTCCAACGGGATGATACCCGGCGAGGTGATCGCTAAATGTTTTCTCGAGATGGGCGACAAGCGCGGCGAGGCGCTCCGCGGCTTCGCGGCGATAGAGCGGCGAGGCGGGAACGGCGGCGGCGCGATGTCCATCTTCCCATTGCATCACTTCATCGGGATGCGCCGCGCGCCACCAATCGGGGGGATTCATGGGGATGCGCGGGATGAGCAGGGCTTTGGGGTTTGCCGCCAGGACCGTCCGACAGGCGGCGTCCTCGGCGCTCCAGTCAGCGGGTTCGCCGGGTTTTGGCCAGGGCAAATCGACGGGAAAACTGACGAAATTGACCCCGGCTTCGGCGGCCATGCGGATCTGATCGGGAAACGGGTCGGCCGGTCCGCCGAGGTGGACGAAGGTTTTGCCGGGACGATAAAACTCCACGTGCAGCGAGCGCGCCGGTACCGCGCGAACGGCCAGCCGGACTTGGTAATGATGGCCTTCGGTGAGGTGGAGGGTCGGTTGGTGATAGATGTGGAAATCCGGCCACGGCTCGCTGGCGGGAGGTGGCGCCAGATGGACGTGCAATCCGCCGCTCCCGTCCGCGCCGGCTTTCGGTTCCACGGTGACCGTGCCGACGGTATTGGCGGCGCCGGTCGGCCAGAAGGTCCACTCGCGGGAAAAATCGTCCTGCCCTTTTTCGAAATCGCAGAGCGGGATGACCTCCCGTTTTTCGTCAAGGTCGGTCACCTGAATACGGTCGAGAAAGACGTCACCCGGTTCCTGCCCGAAGCGGAAATGCATCGTGCCATTGTCCGCGCCACCGGCGGCGGTGAATTGAAAATCAAGATGCTGCCAGTCCGGCCCGACGGGAATCGCGGAAGAACCAGGGCCGCCGAAGAACATGCGCGCTCGCACTGGCTGGCCATTGACGACGATCCGCGGCGCGCCGTTTGGGGATTCCACGCGGACGGTGAGGGGGGCGGCGGGACTGGAAATTGTCGCGCAGAGGAACAGCGGGAGGAAGGTGATCGGGAAGCGCAGTGGAGCGAGCATGGTGGAGGGGCATCGTTTCCCAGACCGGCTCCGGCAGTCAATGCGGTCTCCTCGCGGCAAATGCCGTCGGGGCGGAACGAATTTCGGGGATGCACGATGGTGAAGAGCGACGACCGATTCCGGTAAATTCGCTAAATCTTCTTGCTCACTCGCGCGCGGTGAGCATAGTGCGCGTCCGCTGTCGCGGGGCAATTTGCTCGACGACTTCGGGCGCCGCCGAAATTCGGTGGAAATGCCGGGAGTCGTAGGGTAAAGAATCCGCAGCCAGTTTCCCAAGCCAATGGGGGTATAGCTCAGTTGGTAGAGCGCTTCGTTCGCAATGAAGAGGCCAGGGGTTCGAATCCCCTTACCTCCACCATCCCGGCACAAGTGGTTGAAAATCAGCAAACTCTCCGAGAAAGCGGACATTCGGAAGACGCTATGGGACACCAAGCTGAGCCGTCGGACAATTCTGCTGTGCCCGGCAGTCCCGACTTTTACGGCGCGGGAGCCGCTACTATTTGCGCATGAAAGAGCTCGTCGATTTGCGGGCAGCGACGGGAAACATGTTACCTCGAATAATTGGATATGTTGTCGGCGTCAAATTCGCAGTGAATATCGAATTTTGAGGCCCACGCCTCAATCTTGACTTTTTCTTGGTAGGACATGGGGCCAAACTCGATTTCGTTATCGTGAAGGAATTTACCCTGCGGTCTGGTGTCTTCGTCGAGGAGCAGTTCTGCCGACGAAAGCCACACACTGTGGCTGATGGCGACGCCGATTCGCGGGGGACCGTGCCGGGCGATCGTGTCTTCCAAACACTGAATCACGTCAGTAGCACGGAGTGCGTCCGGTGGCTGTGGAATGAAATGTTGATACATCGAATAGTGGCTAGCCATATCCATGCAGCCGAGAATGCGAAATCCGAAAAGAATCACGCCCTGATGTCGAACGCGGTTAGGCACGAAAGTGCAACCCACACCATACCAATCGCGAACCCAAAGGCTGCTATTGGGATTTTGTCCGCCGCTGTCGAAGGCTCGTTTCGGGGTCATTATCCATCAGAGGTTTTTGAACTTTATCCAACCGAGGTCGATTGGAAGGCGACGCCTAAAGCTGGAACGGAAATGTTGAGCAATCTTTTTGACGGCCTGAAGCAGAGCATGATCGTCTGGGGCTTTATCCTTATGTTCGGACACCAGAGTAGCAATCTTGCCAAGCGCGGATTCAAGGAGTTGAACAGTATCTACGAGTTTCGCTTCTCGTGCCTCCAATTCCGTAATGCGGTCGCGTTGATGCCGCTGAAAAGCATCATGGAGCGCGGCAATATCTTCTGCCTCAAACATGACCCACAAGTCTGTATGGCGTTGCCCAGTCTTCTGAATTGTGCCGTCTAGCAAGAGTTGCTTGCTCGGCTTCCAATCCTTAGCCCAATCTTTGAGCGACTTCGCGTCGGTGACAGTCCCTTTTCTGGTAGTGCGGGGGCCTCTGCAAATTTTCATTTGATGGATTCGAGTGCTTTTTTGATCACTTCTAAAGCCTCTTCCTTGTTTTCGGGAACGAACTCCCTGTTCACAACCCCGGTAATAATCGCTGGGGCGTCACCGACACCAACTCGGCTGCCCGCGCATTCGTACACCGTTGCATTTTCATCGACGACCCGGAAGTTTCCGACTTGGGGCATACTGGAATGTGGAGTACAAATGAAAACGTCCGCTCCAGTTTTGTGGCTGATGTATCGAACACCCTTAAGTGTTGGCACTGCGATTTGTTCAGGTTCCTGCCGAACGAGGCGGAAATCGGGGAGGTATTTCAGCGTGTTGTCGTTATCTGCAATGTAAAAGTAGTTCATAACGCATTGGGCAAAATCGTAGTTCCGACCGTCACTTCCGCAATCGTATAAAACAACATGTGCAAATCCCGTTAGGCGCACTCGCTTGGCGTGCCACGCACGACTTTTTTATGAGCCGGCCAGAATAAAGGAGGGCCTCTGGTAAAGTGATGATGTGGTGATTTTTCCGACAAAGCCGCGTTTTTGAAATTCGTTCTTGAGGCGCGCTGTTCTGGCCGGAAGCATTCGCGGGTCAAAAACCATCTCGTCGAACAGAGTGAGTGGATCAATCGACGCGCGGAAAAGTCCTCCGGACTGCTTCTCCTCCGTGTCGTTGTAAATGAGCCGCACTTCCTGCTCGTGGCGAAACGCAAACCGTTTTACCAGAAGGGAGAGAGCTTGCCCGCGACCGGTGCTGTCCAAGGCAACACTGAAGGCGTGGTCGCCAGCCATGAATTGCCTGATACTCCGCTCGCTTACGTATTCGATTCGTCCCATCCAGAAGTTGAGTTCAGGAAATGAAATTTTGGGATTGTAGAAAGTTTGCCACAGCTTTCGGACTGTCGTTCTTACCCGAACGCCGTTGCAGCGTGGCGCGTAGATTTGCCAGAGGGCATCTGACTCGCGCAACAGTGTCCAGCATTGGCCATAGAGCTTTCGCGCAATTCCGTTCATCGAGACGAGTTCGCCAGTTGAAAGCCGAACGGCGGAACCGAGCAGAAAATTCTCGAACGGGTCTTTCCAACTTTCAGGCTTCACGAGCGTGAGCGCCTTTTCTGCAAAAACTTGCCGAAGCCGCTTCACTGTAAAGAAACGATAAATCGGAGCGTCGAGGTTCTTGATTCCGAGGATATTTTGTTCCCGCATATCTCATATATACTCGGCTGATTTGAGCAGACGGGGAGTTTTACAGAATTCGGCTCTACGTCAGTTTAGCCTGACGCCTGTTTCCTTACCAATTTGGCCCACCGGGGTGCTACACTGAATTGCCGAAGCGACCTTCTGCCACTCTGATTTTCAACGATTTACGTCGGCTGGGAATTTTCCCTTAGAGGGCGTCTAAAAAATAACTTCCAAATAGTACTTGTACTTTTTATGGCAATTACAGACAAGGCTGGGGATGCCAACCAAAGAACCATATTCGAGCAGCCTGACGAACAAAGAATGGGCGTTCATCAAGCCGATGT
>DASYAY010000011.1:0-21832 GCA_036501065.1 Chthoniobacter sp.
TGCCATGTCACCCATGTGAAGAAAAGCAGGTGTCACCTATGTCCTGACAAGGATCTGTCACCTATGTGCTGAAACACACCTTACCCCTGGAAGGCGACTCCGGCACACCCTCCGGGGTGCATCCGTTGTGTGGGGTGTCGCTTCCGGGGGTGTTACCCCCGGCTACTGTCCGTCAGCCCTTCGGGCTGGGCCGCAACTTACTTTTAGACGCCCTCTGAGATTCAATGCGGTGTTCGGCGGCAGCGTCAATCGGGAAAGGTTTCATAAAACGGATCTTTTCAACAGACGCGATTTGCTCCTGAGGTGAACATGCTACAGAATCCGCCATGGATTCCTGCGCCGACGAAGTCGCTTTGTTCCGCTCCAACTGGAGTCTCTATGACGCGATTACGGAGAGTAACTACATGTTTCACCGGGAGATCTATGCCTTGGTGGGACAGCAGCTCACCGCGAGTCGTCCGAACGGAGGTGCGGCCATCCTCGATCTCGGTTGTGGAAATACGCGCTTTCTCGCCCCGTATCTTCGCACAGCATTGCCGCGTCGCTATGTCGGGGTGGATCTTTCGGCGACGGCCCTCGAGGAAGCGCGCGGCTATCTCGACGGAATTCCTGGGGTCGAGTTGCAGTTGAATGACATGCTCCAGACCACGCAAACGCTGGCGGAGAGGTTCGATTTCATTTTTAGCGGTTTCGCCGTGCACCATCTCGCAGCCGCGGGCAAGCAGGCGCTGTTTTCCGCCTGCGCCCAACGCCTGGCGCCCGGCGGCCGCTTTCTTTTGGTCGACGTCATCCGCGGGGAAGGCGAGACGAGGGACGAGTGTGTCGATGGCTATGTGGAGATGATGCGCTCGGCCTGGACCGACGTGCCGCCGGAACTTCTCGAACAGGCCTGCACGCATGTCGCGGCGCACGATTTCCCGGAAGCGCTCTCTGAACTCCTGCGCATGGGCGAAAACGCGGGTTTGCGAAACTGCCGGCTATTGGAACGCTTTGGCCAGCATGCAGTGATCGCTTTCGAAGGATGATCTGCGGCACAGCGGTCCTTGCTTTTGAGGGGTTGCATTCTTCATGCTGGAACTCCGCTCCGATGATCGCAGCGGGCAAGCCCCCCATGAACTTTTCTTCCTTTCTCGCAGAGTTTCGCCGCGGTGGAGCGTGTCTCGTGGCATGTTTGCTCGGCCTGAGTGCCGTGCACGCCGCGGAACCGATGGTCATTGCCGATTTTGAAGGACCCGATTACGGCGGCTGGAAAACCACGGGCACGGCATTCGGCGACGGACCGGCCCATGGGGCGCTCCCGCACCAGATGCCGGTCGATGGGTATCTCGGCAATGGGCTCGCCAATTCCTTTCACGGCGGTGATGGCGCGACCGGCACGCTCACTTCGCCGCCGTTCAAGCTCGAGCGGAAATTCATCACCTTTCTCATCGGCGGCGGTGGCTGGCCCGGTGAGACCTGCATGAATCTCCTCGTCGATGGGAAGACCGTGCGCACGGCCACGGGGCCGAACACGCAGCCCGGCGGCAGCGAGCACCTCGCGCCAGCGGCTTGGGACGTGGGCGAATTTGCAGGACGTGGAGTGGTGATCCAGATCGTCGATGAGCGCAAGGGCGGCTGGGGGCACATCAATGTCGACCACATCGTGCAGACCGATGATCGTGGCAGCGCCGCCCTGGCTGCACCTCCCGTTCCATTGCAGCACGATGTCAGTCGCGAAATCGTCGCTGAAAAGAAGCTGTTCAATTTTCCAGTGAAAAACGGTGCGCCGAAACGCGTCGTGACGGTGAGCGTAGATGGTGCAGTCCAGCGCCGCTTTGATATCGAGTTGGCCGACGCGGAGCCGGATTGGTGGGCGCCGCTCGACGTCAGTGCGTGGACGGGGCGGAAATTGCAGATCGTCGTCGATACGCTCCCGGAAGGCTCTCAGGCGCTGGCTTCGGTCCGCGCATCGGATGCGTTGCTCAATGCGGAAAACCTCCGGCACGAATCGCTGCGGCCGCAGTTGCAATTCTCGCCTCGCCGCGGCTGGAACAATGATCCGAACGGACTCGTCTTTTATCGCGGTGAATATCATCTCTTTTTCCAGCACAATCCCTATGGTTGGTCCTGGGGCAACATGCATTGGGGGCATGCGACCAGTCGCGATCTCGTGCATTGGGAGGAGCACGGCGATGTGCTTTATCCCGACGAGATGGGACCGATGTTCAGCGGCAGTGCGGTGGTGGATTGGAAAAACACCAGCGGTCTGGGGCAGGGCGGTCAGGCGCCCATGGTGCTTTTCTATACCGCCTTCGGAAAACTCACGACGCAATGCCTCGCGTGGACGCTCGATGGGCGCACCATCCCGAAGTTCGCGAGCAACCCGATCGTCAAAGAAATCAGCCACGGCAACCGCGACCCGAAGGTCATGTGGTACGAGCCGACAAAGCAATGGGTGATGACGCTCTACGTCGGCCGGCCAAAGACGGATGGGGAACTCGACGCCAAAGGAAAGCCCGCGATCGAACACACCGTCCAATTCCTCACCTCGCCGAATCTCAAGGATTGGACGCCGCACGGTGCAACACCGGGTCTTTATGAATGCCCGGATTTCTTCGAACTGCCGATCGATGGCGACAGTGCCCGGAAGAAATGGGTGCTCACCGCGGCCAGCGGCGAGTACTTTCTCGGAACGTTCGACGGAGAGAAGTTCACTCCGGAGACGCCGAAATTGCCGGGCCCACGCGGTTCCGGTGTCTACGCGGCGCAAACTTTCAGCGACATTCCCGACGGACGCCGCATCCAGATCGGCTGGGGCCGGGCGGCATCGCCGGGCATGAGCTTCAATCAATTGCTGACCTTCCCGTGCGAACTGAAGTTGAGCAGCACCTTCGAGGGGCCGCGCCTCACTTGGACACCAGTGAAGGAACTCGCCGCGCTGCGCACGAAATCGCACGCCATTGGCCCTTGCGAATTAAAGACCGATTCTCCGAATCCGTTCGCAGATCTCGCCGGAGAATTGCTCGAAATCCATCTGGAACTGGCGCCGGCAGCGGACAGTGCGCTCGAATTCAACGTCCGCGGTCTGCCCATCCACTACGACACGGCGAAGCAGGAAATCGAAGCGGGTGGGATCCACGCGCCGGCGCCTTTGCTCGATGGCCGCCTCCGGCTCACGGTCTTCACCGACCGGACGATGTTCACGATTTTCGCCAGCGACGGTCTCACCTATTTGCCGTTGTCGCATATCGCCCGGGAGAGCGAACGCGGTCTCAATCTGCATACCACCCGCGGCACGGCAGAACTCGTGAAGGCGGAAGTTTACGAATTGCAGTCCATCTGGTCTGAGAGCGGATCGGGTGCAGCAGCGCGCTAAGTCTCGCTCGATTCAACGGATGAATAGTGGAAGGCTCTACGAAATCCTCGTGATTTCGCCGGTCTTCTGTATTTCGTATCTCCATGCAACAGATCTCGTTCTCCCGTGTTGCCCTCGCTCTGCTGCTCGGCATGGCTGTTCCTGCCGCTTTTGCCGATCCCAAGCCGCCGGAACCGCCTCCGCTGGTCATTCCCAAGCCTCCGCCGGCGCAAATCTCCTCTTCCGAAGGGGCTCCGCCACTGCCATATCCGGTGGTGCCGATGAAGCGGCAGGAAAAGAAAAATCCGCCGCAACCGCCGGTCCTGATCACGAAGATCAAAAGCGCCGATGCCGAGGACTGGACGCGTACGCCCAACGATCTCAAGGGGCTGCTCGAATGGGTGAGCGGGGAGATGAATGTTCATTTCACCTCGAACATCAAATCCTTCGACGAGATCAATCCCGACCCGACGAAGGATCCGTTGCTCTACCGCTCGGGCTACAAATCGTTCACGCTCAGCCCCAGCGAGATCGCGAAGGTGCGTGAGTATGTGGTCAACGGCGGGACCGTGGTTTTCAATTCGCTGGTCGGCAATCCGGAGGCCTATCAATCGGCGTTGGCGGCCGCCAAAGCGATCCTGCCGGAGCGCAATCTTTACCGGCTGCGCATGGATCACCCCGTGTTCCATTCCTTCTACAACATCGACAAGGTCGCCTTCCGCGACCGCATGGTGAAGGACGGCGTGGTCGTCGATCCGTATCCATTTCTGGAAGGCATGGATGTCGACAATCGCACGGCCATCATCATCTCGCGCTGGGACTTTTCGCTCGGCTGGGAAGCCAACGCGCACGATAGCTGGGGCTACGCGGATACCGATTCACGCAAGCTCGGGGCCAACATTGTGGCCTACGCCACGGCCATGCGCGACGCCGGGCGCAGCGTCGGCAAGAGCGTGGAACTCGCCGATGCCGACAAAAAGTCCGCCGGAAAATTTCGGGTCGGGCAGGTCATCCACGCGGGACCGTGGAAGACGCGTACAGCAGCGTTCCCGATGCTCCTTGCCGAACTGAACAAAACGACGGGCACGCAGGTTTCCTTCGATCTCCGCGACGTCTCGCTGACCGACGCGGCCATCTTCGAAATGCCGTTCCTCTTTCTGACCGGAACCACGGACTTCGCGCTCACCGAACAGGAGCGGGCGAATCTCCGCAAATTCCTGAACAATGGCGGTGTCCTCTTCGTCGAGGCGGGCGAAGGTCGCTCTTCATTCGACCAGGCATTCCGGCAGGAGATCGCCCAGGTGCTGCCCGGCAAACAGCTCATCCCACTGCCGCCGACCCACGAAATCTTTCGCCAGCCGAAGCTGATCGAAATGGTCAAAGCCCGTCCGGCGCTCGCGGCGAAGAATGGGAATCAGACGGAGATGGCGCCGGTGCTCCAAGGGATCGAGATCAATGGCTCTCTCGCGGTCATCTATTCGCCCTACGATTGCAGCGCGGGTTGGGAGCGGGCGATCGCTCCGTACGCCATCGGCTACGAGCCCAGGGACGCCACCGCCCTCGGCTTGAACGTCCTCTATTATGCGGTGACGCATTGAGCAGCTTCGCCGCAACATCCAACATTCAACACCCAACACCCAACATCCAATGTTGCCTCGGCGAACCCGTAACTGGATTCCCGGAGTTTGTCCTGCGTGCGAAGAGTGGGGAATACTAAGCCGACGCTCAGTTTAGTTATCGCGACGGTCCTGTTCGCGTTCGGCGTTTCCAGCGCTGCACCACCGGACATTTGGAAGAACGGCCCCGTGACCGAAGCCTCGGCCGCCGTCCAGAACCTGACGATCGAAACCGGGATGATGGAGTTGCCCGCGCTGCTTCGGCCGGCCGCGGAGTTTCAAAAAACGCTCCTGCAAATTCGCCTCGGGGCTGATCCCGCAGCGTGGCGCGCGCCGGTGGATCGCGCGGCACAGAATGCCGGTGGCGATAGCGTGACGATTGCCCTGCGCGAATTGGCGAGGTGCTGGCAGGCCCGGTTGGCGGAGGTGGAGATCGACAAGGCGCTGCGCAAATTCTACCGGATGAATGTCCGCTTTCCCGATCACCTCGACGAAGTGCAAGGCGACATTCCGGAATCGCTGCGTCTCGATCCGTGGGGCCAGCCGTGGATTTACAAGACCACCGCGCCGGAAGGTTTCGCCAAGCTCGACGACCAGCGTTACGACCTTGGCCCGACGCGCCATCCGCAGCTTTCGACGCTCGCGGCGGCGATCAAAGTTGAGCCGATCGCACCGCAGTGGAAGATCACCCAGCGCGAAGTCGCGGGTGGTCGTGCCTTGGAAATCCGCACCGCCGCGGGTCAGCTCGCCGTCGTGCAACCCGGCGCGCAACTCGAAGGATTGACCCTGGCATATATTGCCGATGGTTGGGCGCTCTTTGCCGATACGGACGGCCTGTTTACCGTGAGCTTCTGACGATGATGGACGAACCACGAAAGAATCGAAAAGGACGAAAGACAGCTACCCCAGCCGCCGGCGGTTTCGTGTGCTTCGTGGTTTAGATTCCCCGCACATGGCTTCCATCACTGACCTTTTAACGCCTGAGGCGATGAAGAAACTCGAGCAATTGGTCGTGCGGTCCCGGTACGTCAGTGAAGGCTCGATGAGCGGCGGACACCGCAGTCCGCTGAAAGGCCAGAGCGTCGAGTTTGCCGACCGCCGCGAGTACGTGAAAGGCGACAATCTACGCAGCCTCGACTGGAAGGTCTTTGGGAGGACGGAACGTTACTACATCCGCCAGTTCGAGGAAGAGACCAGCCTCCGCGTTCACGTCATTATCGATGGTTCGGGTTCCATGTCTTATGGTTCTGCTGGTCGCCTGACGAAGTATCAATACGCCTGCCGGGTAGCCGCGGCATTGGGTTACATCGTGAGCAAACAACAGGATTCGCTCGGCCTGACGATCTACGACAACGAAGTTCGCGACATGGTCCCAGCACGCAGCGGCACCCGGCATCTGCGACTCTTCGTCGAGCGACTCCAGGCGCATACGCCGCAAGCGATCACCGATACCGGCAAAGCGCTCCACGCCCTGGCTGGGATGCTCTCGCGCCGAGGGCTCATCGTTTTGCTCACGGATTGCTTCGACGACCCTGAGGCCGTCTTCAACGCCATCGCTCATTTCCGCAAAAGGATGCACGACGTCATCCTGTTGCAGATCCTCGACCCGGTGGAACTGGACCTGTCGATCAATAGCATCGCGGAGTTCATCGACTTGGAAACCGGAGAGAAGTTGGAACTCGACCCGGTCGCCGCGCGCCACGAGTACAAGCTGGAGTTGCAAAAAGCCATCGACCGCTGCCGCGAAAAGTGCGCGGTTCTCAACGTCGACTATCGCCTCGTTTCCACCGCGGAGAGTTACGAGGATTTTGTACATCAATATCTGCTGGAGCGCCGGAGGATGAGTCTGTAGGCATGCAATACACTGCAAAAGATCTCGCTGAATTCATTCGGCCGCTGGCCTTTCTCGTCGGGGTGACGGGCTTTGTCGTGGTGTTCAGTTCGCTGCGGGCGTTGCGCCGACGCATGCAGGACGGACCGGTCGTGATAACCTCCGTGATCTGTGCACTCATCGGAGTCAGCATGATTGGCTTGGCCATCTACATGGTCACGGTCAGCTCCAACCTTCCGGCCAAATAAAGCTCGACTCGTGTTTCAAACAAGCCCGCCCAAATTAGATCACCGGTTGCCGAGTCCGGCTCCAATGGATGTTGGATGTTCCGCCGAAGGCGGCTCCCCATGACCTTTCTCACTCCCGGTCTCATTTACGGACTCTCCCTGCTGGCGGTGCCGATCCTCATTCACCTATGGCAGCGCAAGAAGGTCGTGCAAATGCCGTTCAGCACGTTGCGCTTTTTGAAGATCGTCGCGGCGCGCACCAGTCGCTCTTCGAAGATCGAGAATTTGCTCCTGCTTCTCCTGCGCTGTCTCATCGTCGCGCTGGTCGCGATGGCGGCAGCCCGGCCGGTGGTTTCGACCGAGGCGTCCAAGCTTTTCGGTGGAAATGTGCCGCGTTCAATCGCCCTCATTATCGATCATTCGATGAGCATGGGCTACAAGAGCGGGGAGGAGACGCGGCTGCAGTTGGCCCAGCACCAGGCCCAGGCGGTGATCGATGATCTCAAACCGGGAGACGAAGTCGCGGTCTTTGCCGTGAGCGACCGTGCCAGGCCGGTGATCCCAGAACCGGCCGTCGATCACGACGCGGTGCGCAAGGCTGTCGAAAGTGTGCAACAGACCGAAGCCCGGACCGATTTTTCCGCAGCCTTGCGGGAAGCGCGCAAAGCCATCGGCAAAAGCGCGCGCGGCGCGAAGCAGATTTTCCTGTTTACCGATGCGCAGGAGAGTGGCTGGCAATTCGACAAGTCCACGGTCTTCGATGACACCTGGCGGCAGACGAATCCACGGCTCATCGTCGTTCGCCCGGACGAACTCAGTCCCGTCAACGGAGCTGTGAGTCGCGTTCATTTCGACACGCCATTCGCCGCGGCAGGGGGCGTAGTCCGCGGGACCGTTACCGTTCAGAATCAATCGGCGGCTCTGCTCAATGACGTCCTCGAGATTCGGGCGGGCACAGAAAAGATCGCCGCGAAGCCCATTGAAATCGCGCCTGGAAGTTCGGTGGAGGTGCCCGTGGAATTCACGACGCCGTCGCTTCCGGGGCGCTGGATGCTCGGCACAGCCAGTATCTCCGGCGACAATCTACCGGCTGACGACCGCTTTTATTTTACGCTGCCGCTGTACCAGCCGCCACGCGTCCTCATCGTCGAGTCGTCCAGTGGGCCGGAAAAAGCGCGTCCGGCTTTCTTTCTGCGCAAGGCGCTCATGGCGGGCGCCGCCGGAGCGCCGATCAAGACGATCGCTCCTGCGGAACTCGATGAATCGGCGCTCGAGCCATTTTCCGCGGTGTTCCTCGCGGATGTCCCCGAGATCAGCGACCGCGCTTCGGTGCGTCTCGACCGTTATCTCCAGGCCGGTGGCACGGTGGTGGTCATGCCGGGTGACCAGACTGATCTGGAGAATCTGGCCAAACAGGAGTGGATGCCGGCCAAACCGACGCAGGTGAAGGAATTGCCGGCGGGGCGTCTCGTGGCGCGAGCCATCGAGCCGCAACATCCGCTCTTCACAAATTCCTGGGACGCGAATACCCCGTTTCCCGCGTTGCCCCAGCGCAAGATGCTGGAGTTTGCCTCGGGTGGTTCTGGCCGGGTTTTGCTGACTCTCGGTGATGGCTTGCCGTTTATCATCTACGGTGATCGCGGCAGCGGGCGGGTGATCATCGTCAACGCCTCGCCCGATCGTGCCTGGGGCGATTTTCCGCTGACCGCCGCTTTCCTTCCGCTCGTCCAGCAGATCGGGCGGCTCTCCATTGCCCGCACCGGCAAGGAAGCCGCGTGGCATGTGGGTGATCAGGTGCCGATGCTCCCGAGCCTGCCGAAAGACGGACTCACCATCAAGGTGCCGCACGGCGAAGTCGAACCGATTGCCGCCGGGGCGCCGCTGTTGGAGCGTGCGGAGCAGGCCGGATTTTATGAAGTGAGCTCCGCGGCCGAAGGGCTCGTCCATCAATTCGCGGTGAACGTCGACCCGCGCGAATCGGACCTTACGCCGATCGCCGACGCAGCGCTCACGCGCATCATTGCGCACGACAATGTCGCCGGCACGGATGCCTTGCGTCTCTGGCTGGCGCGCAGCCGTGGATTGGTGCCGCTCTGGCCGTTGCTTCTCGCGCTGGCCCTGGCGGCGTTCGTAGGCGAGGGAATCTACGCCAACTACCTCGCCGGCAAGCGCGCTCAGGGCGACGAAGCGCAGATCAAGACCGGCCGGCTCAATCGCCGGCGAGCGGGCCAACCCTTCCGCGAGGGGGCCAGCGCCGAACCATCAACGGCGGAGGCGCAACCATGAGAACCCTCCGGTGAACGACTTCCTCTTCACTCCCGTTTTCAAATGGCCGCTCCTCTGGGTGCTGGTCGCCGCGGCCATTGCCCTCACCGGCTGGAGCCTGTGGAGACGCCTTCGTTCGCCGCGGCAGGCCGCGCTGCTGGGCGGATTCCGGCTGCTCGCGCTGGTGGCTCTCGTCTTCATGCTCATCCAGCCGCAGAAGCGCTTCGATGAAGTCACCATTCTCAAGCCGCAGCTCGCGGTCGTCATTGATACCTCCGAAAGCATGACCGACCCCGTCGATGAGGGCCAGCCACGGCGAGCCGCGCGGGTGCAGGAGTGGCTGGCTTCATCGGTGCTGGCGAAAGCCCGCGAAGCCTTTGACGTGCGGATGTTCACCTTTGATGGCCAGCTCAACGAACTGGGCACGGTGGCGACGGATCTGCAGTTCAAAGGTGGTGTCAGCAACCTCGTGGGCGCCGTGAATCAAGTGCAGGAGCGCTTTCGCGGCCAGCCGCTCGCCCGCATTCTGTTGCTTTCCGACGGTCTCGACACCACCGGCACTGCGCGCACCGCTTCCATTTCCACCGGCGCGCCCATCGATACTTTCGAACTCGAGAAGGAGTTTACGCTGAAGACGAAACGGCAGCGTGTGTCCATAGCCAGTTGCGATTACCCGGCGCGCGTCGTCGTTGGCTGGGACCAGGAAATCCGCGCTTCTTTGCTCGCCACCGGGATAAGCGGTGAGACCGTGACCGTGGAGTTGTGGCGCGACGGACGGAAGGAGAACGAAGCGACGGTCGCTTTCAATGAGGACGATCAGACGCGGCCGGTGGTCTTCCCGCTCGCGCCGACGAAGCCGGGAATGATGCAGTACGAGCTGCGCGTCATCAGCCCGGCGGCCGACAAGGAAGCGCAGGCCTATCCATTTCTCATCGAAGCACTGCCACCGGGCAAACGCATCCTCTACATCGAGAATTCGCTCGGCTTCGATTTCAAGTTTCTCCGCCGCGCCGTGGTGTCGGACCGGAATCTCCAGCTCAGTGCGTTTGTCCGTTGGGCGGATGGCCGGGTGGTGAGCATGGGAGAGCGGGGGACCGCCGGTGAAGCGAAGCTCGATTTCAGCGCCGCGGGCCTGGAGAAATACAGCGTCGTAATGCTCGGCGATCTCACCGCCGATGCGCTCAGCCCGGAGCAATACAACGTGCTCAAGGAGTTCGTGAACCGCGGCGGCGGCCTCGTCCTGCTCGGTGGGCAAAACCTTCTCGCTTCCCCCGAGGTTGCGCGCACCGCGCTGGGCGAGCTGTCACCCGTGCATCTCCCCGCCGAGTATCGCGAGGCGAATGTGCCCGTTACCATTACCGATGCGGGCCTGCGGCATCCGGTCTTCGGTCCGCTCTTTGCCAACGTGAAGGATTTCCCGCCCTTGCTCAGCGCCAACGTCGGCACCGGACTCGGCCCCACCGCTGAAGTGCTCATCGAAGGCCACGTCGACGGGAAGACTGTGCCGATCATCGCCGCGCAACGTTTTGGCCAGGGACGCGTGGTCGATGTCATGACCAATACCGTCTGGCGCTGGCGCCTCGCCGCGAAGACTTGGTCTCAGGAAAAATCGCCCTACGACACTTTCTGGACGCAGCTCATGGACTGGCTCATCCCGAAGGAGCAGAACAAGACCGGCGTCAGCCGCATCGAACTCTACACCGAGCGGCCGAATTATCTGCTCGGCGAGCGCCCGGAGCTACGCGCCATAGTCCGCCTCACCGACTTCTCGGTCCTCCCACCGTCGACGCTCCCCGTGGATGTCAAAACACCGGACGGCAAAACCTTCAAGTATTCGCTCAAAGCCGCCAAACTGCCTGGCCCCTCGGGCAAGGAAATCGACGGCTACCGCGCCGAGGTCGAACCCAATGTTCCCGGCGTTTTCAGCGTCACTTCCAAGCTCACGCTCGGACCGAACAAACTCGAAGGGGACACCCGTTTCGTCGTCACCAAGCCACTCACGGAGATCACTGGCAAGCCGATCGATCGGGTCTTCCTCAAGCACATTGCCGACTCCACGGGCGGCACATATTATTCGCTGGGCGACGCGGGCCATTGGCTTTCCAGTATCCATTTTCCCCAGCAGCAATTCACCCGCTTGCAACTCGCCGACTGGTGGAATCACCCCGCCGTTCTCATCCTGCTCGTCGCCTGCCTCGCCGCCGATTGGATTGCCCGTAAGCTGTGGAATCTGCCCTAGATAGTTTGTCGCGTGGCAGAGATCGGGCGAACGCCTCATCAGCCCGTGCCCGAACGTCAAGAATTCAGCGTAAGCCGATCACTTGGAGACTGACTCCGGATGCAGCATCCGCTATCACGCCGAACCTATGACGCCAAAGTTTGCGGAAATCATCTACGAAGACGTCAAAAAGCTATTTCCAGATGGAGCGGTCGAAAAGTACGTGGTTCCCCTCGCGATGTCGGGCGGTTTGCCAAAGCGAATCAATCCCGCCATCCGGCTGGTCCATCGCACGCGCGGGATTGAAGTGACGTGCTCCGATTTCCGGACCCACACCGAGAATTTCGTCGCCGCAGTGATTCGGCTCAAGATCGCCTGCGACGAGTTGGACGAAGTGGCGGGACAGTAAGATTGCCAAGTTCCGCGCGATTTGCCGGATATGCTTTTGGTGTTTCGGCGCCGATTTCCAGCCTCGATGAAGTCTTTCTTTTCCTTCCTGGTCCTGCTCGTTTGCGCCTCCAGTCTGCGTGCCCAGCAGAATCTTGTCCCCAATTTCGGTTTCACCGACCCGACGCCGTTGAAGGACTGGCGGCTCGATTTCCCGTATCAGGATTGGTACAAAAAGAACGTCACTTACGTCAAACAGACGACGATGGCCGGCCGTCCCTGCGCGATGATCGAATTGCCGCCCGGCGTCGCCGGAAACGAAGGCGGGAAGGTGGAAACCGCGCTCATTCCCGCGGTCCCCGGGGCGACTTATCACGCGGAGGTCGAGGCGCTGTTGCCCGATTTTTCCGCCAAGGTGCATGCCGAATGTTACGCGGTCGATCCGCGGGATGAAGACGAACGCAAGGAGACCGAAAGCAAAGGAACCAGGATCAGCATCATGCGCATCCCAGAGGGAGACGGGCATCCGCCGCTGGTCATGATCTACCGCAAGCAATTCCCCGATCCGCCCAAGGGAAAATCGTGGGTCCGCGTGTCCACCGACTTTACCCTGCCATTGGAATGGGACATCGCCGGCGAACCCGCCAAACCCGCGTTCCTGGTGATCAAGGCGTTCACCTACGAAGGCACGCAAAACGCCGGGCGCGCTTACTTACTTCAAATTGTTCAAGACCAAGGACCCCGGCGCCAACGCTGCCCCGCAGGCGGGAATCCTGCGATAGACATGGCACTCCAGCGCCACGATTCTTTGGTCGTCAGTCCTGTCAGAATCTGATACCTGTTGGTTATGCCGCTCTCCTCCCAAGTCGTCCACCAACGCCTGCGGACATCGGCGCAAAAATACCGTTGGTCGCGGGGCGTGCGTTTCGTTTTGGCTGGGGGAGCGCTGGCCCTTTTGTTGCTCGTCGTTTTCCTCGGGCTCGATGCGTGGTTGCACTTCGGGAGCACCGGACGGTGGACGGGCTTTATCCTGACGCTTTCCGCGCTTCTCGGGGGCGCGGCGCTGGGCTGGCGGGCGTGGCAACCGGTGGTCTCGGAGGCCAGCATGGCCCGGCGTATTGAGCAGTCCAGCGGGCTCGCGGGCAATGTGCTGATCAATGCCGTCCAATTTGACCACTCCCTGGCTGGCGACGCGGCGCTCCGGAATGCCGTGCTCAGCGAGATGAACGATCCTTTCCCTGCGGTGCAATGGGATCGGGTCTTTGACGTCAAGTTGCTGCAACGGCTCGGCATCGCCCTCGGCGGGATTTGCGCCGTGATCTTCATCTTTGCCCTGATCAAACCGAGTTATTTCGCCAATTCCGCCGCGCGCCTTTTTCTTCCCGCGAGTGACATTGCGCCGCTCACCCGCACTCACATTGAAGCGATCTTCCCGGGCAACGCGACGATCGTCCATGGCCGCGACGTGGTGGTGACTGCTTCGCTGGGCGGCGAGATGCCGCGCATCGCCTGGGTATTCTATCGGGAAGCGGGATCGAGTTGGCAGAAGACACTCATGGATCGCGATGCCGGCCAGCCGGTCGTGAGTTTTCACTGGAAGGACATGCGCGCGCCTTTGGAATACCGCATCGGTGCGGGCGATGCGGTCAGCGCGATTTACCGGCTCAATGTGCGTCCGCAGACCGCGATCAAAACGCGGGCGACGATGATCGAGCCGCCAGCTTATACCGGGCTGCCGAAAACGGCTGCGCCCGATTCGAATCTCGTGCAAGGCATCGTGCCCGGTTCGCAATTGCGCGTCGAACTCGACTTCAATAACCCGCTCGCCAACTTGGTCGCCACCGAAGACAAGGGCGCCGAGGTGCAGGTGTCGGGCAGCGGCACTCACTGGACATTGACCACGCGCCCCATGGCCACGGAAGTGGTGAAGCTCAACTTCAAAGACAACGAAGGAGCTGAAGACCAGGCGGTGATGCAATTCGCCGTCAAGGCCGATGACCCACCCAAGATCACGGTCGTCGATCCTGTCGAAGGGCGAGATTTGATCGCAACGAAGACGGCCCGATTGGAAGTGCGATTTAGGGCGACGGACAATTTCGGGCTGGGTGACGTGGCCATTTACCAAAGCACCGCGGACAAGGACGACGCGCGGCTCGTACAGAGTTTTCCACATGACAAAGGCGAAAAATCGCTCTCCATGAATGCCGAGGTCCCGCTCGACTCGCTGGCCGGCGACGATGATCGCGTCACCTTGCGAATCGTCGCCCGCGACCTGAACGACGTCACCGGTCCCGGGGTGACAATGTCGCGGCCCATCGTGGTATCGTTGAAATCGGTCGACAAGCTGGAGAAGCAGGTCAGCGAGGCGGTTTCCAAACTGCAGAAGAGCTTGGAAGCGCTCATCAAATTGCAGGCCCAGAACCTCGACGAAACTCGCACCGTGGCTCTTAAGGTGCAGCCAGGTTCGCTGACGGCGCAGATCGAACGCCAGGTTGCCATTGCCGATGCCGCCCGGCAACTCGCCGGTGCTGCCGATGCCATCGCTCCAGAGATTCGCAACGATTTGAATTCCATGCTCGACAAGGAAATGAAGGTGGCGGTGATGGCTCTCCGCGATGCCGATGGCGCTGCCGATGCGCCGCGCGCTCGTTTTCTCGGCACGGCCATTGCCAACGAAGCGGCGATTCTGGCGCGTCTGCAAGGCACACCGACTGCGGTCGACGACGATGCAAAGAAGGGTGAAATCCAGGATTTAATTTCCGGCATCGAGGATTTGCTCAAACAACAACGGGCGCTGCACAAGGAATCCTCTGCCGCCGTAGCCGCAACCGCGGCGCAGCTTTCGGATCGGCAGGACAAGCTTGCGGACAAGGCCCAACTCGTCCGGCAGCACATGGATGTCGACAGCAAGAACGCCTCCATCGGCGACGCTGACTTTCGCAAGCGCCTTGGCGAGGTCGTTGGCATGTTTGGCCAGTTGAAGGTTTACGAGGACATGCTCGCGGCGGCGGAGCAATTGCAGGGGGCGAAAATGCCGGTCGCTGTGGCCACACAGCAAAAGGTAGTGGTCAACCTTGCGACGATGGTCGATCTGCTGAATCAATGGCAACTCGCCGAGGCGCAGAAGGCCGCCGACGATTTGAAGAAAAAGGCGAAGCTCATGCAGCAGAAACTGGAGAAGCTCATCGGCATCCAGCACGAGATCGTCGAGAAATCGAAGGACATGGCGCGCAAGGACGATTTCCGCAAGGAAGACATCGCTACGGCCAAATCGATGAAGGACAGCAAGGACCTGATGAAGGACGTGATCGAGCAAATGACCACGGACCTGCAGGCCTTCCCCGATCTCAAGCCCGGCAACGAAATGCGGTCGGAGTTGGTCAGCATTCTCGAAGAAGTCGAGCAGCAGGACAAACAGGACATTGCCAATGGCAAGCTCAAGCCGCAGGAGATCGCGGTGCAAAAAGAGCAGGGCATTCTCGATGCGATGAAGAATGCCCAGAAACTCGCCGCGGACATGGAAATGTGGCTGCCAAACAAAACCGAGACGCAGAAGTGGCTGCTCGAGAATTTTGACAAGACGGAGCTCCCGAACATTCCGAACGTCCCGCTGCAGGACGCCACGGAGGACATCGTGGGCAAGCTCCTGGACGAGCAGAAAGACATCCAGAAGGATATTCAGGACGCCGCTTCCAACCAACTCATGGCCCAGAATCTGGCGAACGGCTGGGAAATTCGCGATGGGCCGATGGGGAGCTTCGGCGCCCAGGGCAAGTCGGGGAACGAGCGGCCCAATCACAACGAGCAAATGGGCCGCAGTTCCGGCGGCCGCGAAGGGATGAGTGATGGCGAGATGGCCGGCAATACCGCGAGCAATCTCGAAGGCGACACGCCCGATGCGCGCCGCACCAAGGACCCGCTCCAGCAAGGGCAGGTGAAGGATAATGGCGGCATCGGCAAGACGCGGGCCACCGGTGGCGGCAAGGCCGGTGGGTTCAGCGATCGTAACGGGATGGAAGGCAACGCTCCTCTGCGGGCGGTCAAAGCTCCGGCGACCGAAGTGAAAGATGCGCTGGCAGTGAAACAAATGCTCCTCGCCGAAAAAACTGCCAAGACGACCGCGCAAGCCAGCCTGCTCTATATCCGCAACGACGGGCTCGCCCAGGTCGCGAAGCTCATGGATGAATCCGCGCAAGCCTTGAAGGACGGGCGTATCGCTGACGCCGCAAGTCTCCACCAAAAGATCATCGGGCGTTTGCGCGAACTGAAGAATGGCGTCAGTTCCGGCGAAGTGATCAGCGTCGCCGGACAGGACGGCACGCGCGCCGGCGACAAACAATTGCTCGGCGGCAGCGAAGGCGGCGCTCCGCCGCGGTACAAGGATCAGGTCGCCGATTATTTCCGCTCGCTGGTCGAGGAGAAATGAGTAGGGGAGAACCTCCGGCAATCCGATGAAGCGCCTCCTGATCTTGATCGTGCTCATTCTGTGCGTGTGCCAGAGTATCCGTGGGTTCGCCGGGAATCCGCCGGCGGAAACCCCTGCCACCGCGACGAAGGAACGTCCCTTTGTGAATACCCTGGGGATGAAATTCGTGCCCGTGCCCGGGACCAAGGTCTTGTTTTGCATTCACGATACGACCAATGGGAATTACCGGCAGTTCGCGAAAGATAACCTTGGGGGAGATAAGTCCTGGATGGATGCGGGAAAAATTGGCGACGTCCCGGTGAGCAGCGGGGAGGATCATCCGGTGGTGTGCGTAAGCTGGATGGATGCGGTCGGATTTTGCGGATGGCTCTCCGTGAAAGAGAGCCGGACTTACCGGCTGCCTACCGATCATGAGTGGAGCGTCGCTGTGGGTATCGGTGACCAGGAAGATTCGGCAGCGACCCCGGCGAGTAAGAGCGGAAAGATAAAGGACGTCTATCCATGGGGCCGGCGTTGGCCGCCGCCCGCGGGCGCCGGTAACTTCGCCGACAGCGAGTATCAGAAAAAAGCTCCCAAGGAACCAGCAATCGAAGGTTATACCGACGGATACGCGACGACGTCGCCGGTCATGACTTTTCCGCCGAACTCACTGGGGTTATATGATATGTCGGGAAACGTCTGGCAATTTTGCCAGGATCTGATGAATCCCGAGCATCGAACGCGGGTGAAGCGCGGCGGTGGCTGGAACGTGGCCGCGCGCGAGCGGCTGTGGTCCTCGTTCCGGGGCGAGGAGCGCCAGGATGAACGTGTCCATTGGGCCACCGGTTTTCGTTGTGTCTTGGTCCCTTGAGATTTGTGCGAAGAACAGAAAAGGAAATTTGCCCTCGTGTCCTTTCGCGCTTTAGGTGGAGTTCCGCTTGGATCGCCGTCGCTTTCTTCTTCGCCCTGACAGTCGTCTCACCGGCGGCACCGCCCGATTGGGCAATTCCGGACGCGCCTTTTCGCGCGATCGTCCAAGTGACCCAGGCGCCTGATGTCCCAGACGCCGGTGTCGCCATTATTCTTCCGGAGTTCGGTCAGACGCTTCCCGAACTGGGCGATACGGTTCTGACGGATCCGAAAGGCCAGACGTTGCCCGTCGCCCGTATCTGGCGTGGCGAAGGGCAGCAGGCGCTTCTTCTCGCGCAAGGTCTTACACCCGGCCGCGAGGTGCACGTCTACTTCGGCGGGGGCCGCGTCCGACATGTGGCGACGTGGTTGCCCAAAACGAGCCTGCTGCTCGAGACGCGGCGCTTTGATGGCGGGCCGACTGCCAAAATGGATAGCTGGCAGGAATTTGAGAACGCCTGGAAAAAAGCCGGTGAGGTCGATGGCGCGGGATTTGTGCCTTCCATCAACCACGGCGAAAATCCTTTTGGCGAGAACGAGAATTTCCTCAGCCATTACAGCGGCTGGCTGAAGACCGATGGTAAGCGGGTCACGCTTTACACGCTTTCCTCCGATGCCTCGTTCGTGCTCGTCGGCGAACATTATGAATTCGGCTGGCCTGGCAAACACGGGCCTCGCGCTACGGCCAAGGATGCCCAGCGGAAGGAGATCGGCACGAATACAGGCCTGACTCGCATCGATTACTATCAGGCCAAATTCGGCGACGCTCCGCCCGCCATGGTGCTGGGCTGGAACACCGGCGGCATGCAGACGATTCCGGCTTCGGCCTGGGCGCACCCCGGCGCCGCGCAACTCGAAAGGATCGAGCAGATCGATGGATGGCCGCTTCCGATCCCCACGGTCCAACTGCGGAGCTATATCGGTTGGAATGGCTTGTGGATGTATGATGCACATTGCGCGCTCGATGGTGGTGTGCCGGCCGGTTGGTCGGTTTCCTGGGAGTTTGACGATGGCGCGAAGCGGGCAGGCGAAACCTGCGACCGGGTCCTTTTCGGCAACGCCCTCACGAGGGTCGTCGCTCACTTGCAGCGCAATCAGGAACAGGAAGCCGGCGTGAAGCGCGTCGACTTCAAAGCCAACGTGCCGCAGGTGACCACCGCGGAGCCGGAAGCGGTCAGCCGCTATGTCTCGCTGCTGGAAGGCGAAGATCCCGCACAACTGGCTTCCGGAACGCTGCGCGGCGGCTTCGAATTTCTGGATCAATTCGGGAGCGACCAGGCTGTCGGTAAATTCGCCGCGGCGTGGTTGCAAAAAAATTCAAACCAGGATGATCCGCTGTGGATTCGCGGACAGTTGGCGCGGCTGCGCACCCTGGCACAAACGGACCCGCAGCAGGCTCTCAAAGAAGTGCGGAAATTCGATTCGGCGACGCGCAAGAAGTTCTCCAAAGAGCTGGGGATGGAGGAATTGGATATCATGGTCTTCTATCTCAAAGATCCGGCCAGTGTGGCCCTGGCTCAGCAGCTCAGCTTTCAGAATGCCGACAATGAAGTCGGACGGCTGGCGAAAATTCGCGTCGGAGATTTGTATCGTCTCCAAGGCAAAGCCAAGGAGGCGCTGGCCCAGTATCAGAGCGTGCAAAAAACGGTCGTCGACGATTCGGAGGGCCGGAAATTTGGGGCTCAAGACCGCGGCTACTCGATTGCCATCGCCGATCTCATTTCTCAAGGCTATCGTCATGAGGCCGAGGCCAAGCTGACGGAATGGGAGCTCGATCACCCGACGGCGAAATTCGACAGCGATTTTCTCCTCCTCCGAGGCCGGGTCTTGATGGAGTTCGGGCGGTGGAACGAAGCACTCCAGGAGATCGATTCCTTCCGGGCGATGAATCCGGACAGCCCCTATCAAATCCCGGCGGATTTCTATCGGGCTCGCGCGTTGTATGAACTCGGCCGAAAGGACGAAGCCCGGCGCATTTGGAAAGAAATTGCCACCCGATATCCCAAACACGACCTCGCCAAGAAAAGCGCCGAGTGGGCCGCCAAACCATGAAAACGATCACTGCCGTCTGCGCACTCGTCTGTCTCGTTACTTTCGCCACCGCGCAAACCACAACGCTCTACACCAAGCCTGTCGACGGCGCGGGGGGCGGCATCACCGCCAGGGTGGACCAGGAATTGACGCATGCCATTGCCCTCAACCGCGACCGCGTCCAATGCTTCGAAGGCGATCTCTCGGATGGCGGAAAGGTCTTCCGCATCGCTGGACTTCCCACTGGCAAATACGACCTCATTCTCGTGACGAAATCCGGGGCCGTGTTTGAAGGCGTGGAATTAGGCGACGACGCTTCCAAGCTGCCCGCCGTGTCCGTCAAGAACGCCGAGGAGCGCATCAAATTGGCCGACACCTTTTTCAACAAGGTAAAGATCCATCGCACCGGCCTTATAGAAGGGGGCGAGAAGGAATTGCTTTTCGTCGAGCGTGTCCGCGACAAGGAAATCCTCAAGCAATCCGGTGAGGTTTTGAAAGCGAATCTGCGGCGGTTGGAGGTCGTGGAACTCATCAAAGCCGCCGATGACTGGCAGTTCCTGAACACGCGTCACGTCTATCGGGAGGAAGCCCCGGTTGGGCCGGGGATGGCCTTTTTCGCGCATACCTACATGCCCGGGCTTGGCAATGTGCGCGTGATCGATAGCGTCAAGGATCTCGGCTTCATCGCGCTGCCGAAATAAATTTTCGTTCGTCCCTCGATCTATGCCCCAAATTCGCGTTCTGGCCGGTCCGCAAAAAGGGAACGTCTATCCGGTGAAAGATCACAAGATGATCATCGGGCGCGACCCGCAGAGTGACATCCCGCTCGACCTGGAATCGCCGGGTTCGCGCCAGCATGCCGCCTTGTATCCGGATGGCGCCGGCTGGCGGATCAAGGATTTGGGCAGCCTCAATGGGACGATTCTCAACAAGGAACGCCTCGAAGAGAGCGCGCTAAAGGGCGGCGACGAGATCGTCATTGGCGACGCGGTGTTTCTCTTCGAGGATGAGAAGGCGCCCGCTTCGGCACCTGCTGCCCCGCAAACCATTGCCGCCGCACCGGTGGAGACGGCGGTGCAACGGCTTCCGGAAGCGAGCGTGGAATCCGCGGAATTGCAGGCCGTGGTTCAGCAGATGAAGGGACGCACCGGGAAGATCATGACGGAGATCGCCAAGGCCATTGTCGGCCAAAAAGAAATCGTTACCGACGTGCTCACCGCGATCATCGCGCGCGGTCACGTGTTGCTCATCGGCATGCCTGGCCTGGCCAAGACGACTCTCGTCCGCACGATCTCGGATGTGCTCGATCTGCATTTCAAGCGCATTCAGTTCACGCCGGATCTCATGCCTTCGGACATCACGGGCACCGATATTCTCGAGGTGGACGAACAGAGCGGAAAAAAGGAATACCGCTTCATCAAAGGCCCACTCTTCACCCAGATGCTGCTCGCGGACGAAATCAACCGCACACCTCCCAAGACGCAGGCTGCGCTATTGGAGGCCATGCAGGAGTATCGCGTTACCGCCGCCGGCCAAACGTTCACCCTCGAACCACCATTCTTCGTCCTCGCCACGCAAAATCCGCTCGAGCAGGAAGGCACTTACCCGCTACCCGAGGCGCAGCTCGACCGGTTCATGTTCAGCGTCTACGTCGATTATCCGACGGAGGAAGAGGAAGAGATCATCGCCAAGGTCACCACCGCCGCGCAGAAATACACCTTGGAGAAAGTGCTCAACGCCGCGGCGATCATCGAGCTGCAGAAAGTGGTGCGCGATCTTCCCGTCTCCGATCATGTGGTCAAATACGCCGTCCGGCTCGCCCGCGCGACGCGGCCGGGCGATGCGCGCGCGCCGGATTTCGTGAAGAAATGGATCCACTGCGGCGCCGGTCCACGGGCCGCGCAGTATCTGCTTGTCGGCGCCAAGGCCCGCGCGGTCATCGCTGGTCGCCTGGTCGTCAGTTGCGACGACGTCCGGAGCGTCGCCCGCCCAGTGCTTCGCCATCGGATGTTCACCAATTTCACCGCTGACTCCGAGGGCATGGACACCGACAAAATTGTCCAGAAGCTGCTGGAAGCGGTGCCTGAGCCTGGCGAGAAGGATTATTGAGACGTGCGGTTGCACCCGGCAAAATAGATGGTTAGTTTTTGCCCGATGAGTGCAGCAGAGATCATTCAAGCCCTGAAGGAACTCCCCGCCGAACAACGCGCCGAAGTGTTGCGCGCGGCGCAGGTTGATGGACCTGAACTGACACGTCGCCTAACCCCGGAAGAAATCGGGCAGCTTGCGGACAAACTGATTGCGGCGAAGTCCGAAGAGGAAGCCGGGCGAATCAAACGGGTAATGGTCAATGGCTTTTACGGCGCGGTGATCGATGCCCAAAATCCTGCGGACAGGTTTGCCTCCCGCCTTGTTTCGGCACCTGACAGATCGTGTTCGGGAGCGCGAGATAACTGCGGAGCAATTAGCCCGGATATTTCATCGTGAGAGCAAAAAGTTAGCGAAGTCCCTGCGGTAAACCGCTATGGCTGAAGTTGTTCAAGCAAACAACCAAGAGGACTTCGCTAATGCCAAAGTGTACGCAGAAAGAACTTCAGTTTCCAAGCTTT
>DASYAY010000012.1:0-61229 GCA_036501065.1 Chthoniobacter sp.
AGGGCTGAAGGACCGTAGCCCCGGATAACATCCGGGGATGAGGCTCGTCCCATCGGACTCACCCCGGAGGGGTGGCGGACCGGATCCCTTGGTCTGATGCTCTGGATCCGGCACCCCTGCCGGGGTGCAGCCGTGGCGGGGGCGCGTGTTCCGGGGGTGTTACCCCCGGCTACAGTCCAGTCAGCCCTCCGGGCTGCAACGAGTCACCCTATTTCACGAGACTCAATAATGAAAGCGCTCCAGGAGTGGAACGGACGAAACCGATGGGAAGTTTTGCTTCGAGCTTTGCTCCGCGGTTTGCTGGAAGCTTTGATTCAAGGTTTGCTTCGACCGCGCTTCCAAGCTCCGCTCGAACGGAAGGAGAATGAGAAAGGAAGGAGAAAGAGAAAGAGAAAGGAAAGAGCCCCCCCTGAGTACCCCCCGGGCGCGGTGCGCGGGAGGGATCGGGAGCTGAGCGGTGCGACGGATCGGGCATCGGGAGAAGCGGGGCACGGCTGCGGAGGTCCGGCGTCGCGCACTTTTCCGGTGGAGCGGGGATGATAGCATTTCCGCTTGACTCCGAACGGGAAAGTCCCAAAGCGCGGGGATTTCCACTGGGAAATGCCGTCTGCGGCGTGGCCCGAAAGTGGAGTTACAAAGCTATCCATGGACCTTTCCACTGCCGATGATGCCGAGTTAGACGATGGGGGCGAAATGCCGCCGCAACAGGAGGCGGGCTGGGCGTCGCCGCAGACGCGTCCGCTGACGGCGGCGGGCGCGGCTTACAGCTATCCCACGGCGCCACTGACGAGCGCGATGACATCGCCTTCCGCCGCGGCGTCGCCACGGTCGGCGAGTGCGGATGACTCCGCGGGGGCGGGCGATGGCTCGGCAATGGCGGGGCCGGGCATGAGCGGCGATGTCGCGGCCGGGCCGCTTGAGCGGGCGACCGGTGGGCCGGCGGCGACGGCGAGTGCGGGCTATGCGGGCGGTAAGATCCGCGGGGAGGATGTGGCCCGGCATGGGATCGCTTATTTCACGACGCTGGCGGCGGCCGGTGGGGAAGGGGCGGGGGAGGAGGAGACTGTCGGACAGGGAGACAATGAGACAATCAGCGATGGCGACGATGCGGGTGCGGATGGTGGGGCGGCTTCGTGGGCGAATGTTTCCGGGGGACCGATGGGGAATGGAGATGCGGGGGCGGCGGGCGACGATCCGTCGGGTGGTGTGAGTGATGATAACTCGGGTGCGCAGCCGGGGAATGTGGATTTATCGGCGCCGGAAGGGGATGGCACGGCGGCTGGTCCGATGACGCCGGGGACGAGCGAGACATTGCCGGGTGAGTCGGATGCGGGCACGGCGGCGGACGCTGTGCCAGGGGATTCGCCGGCGCAGGGGGATCCTGGGCCGATGGCTGGTGCTTCCGATGGCACGGCGGAGACATCGTCGGACGGGGAGAACTCAGCGGCGGCTGCCGGGGAGAACGCGGCAGGGCCGGCCGCGGCGGCGACGACTGCGCCGGGTTCGCCGACGCCGCCACGGAAACCGAAGTTGACGATTCAGCTCGGCGATGCGGAGATCGATGCCTTGCTCCAGCCGATCTTCGCGGAGATTCGGCGATCCGGCATGGGTAATATGTCGCCGATGGATCTCTATGCTTACATGAAGGGGACAAATCTCGATACGGCGCTGGTCAAGCCCGGACATAACCCTGGGGCCTTCTATCAGTATCATGGCGATAAGTATCCGCTGCTCGATGGGAAGACATTTTCGGCGAGCGATCTGAACTATCTCGGTGTGGGCGCGGGCTTCGGTGCGCGGCAATTTCTAACTCCGGAGATGAATGCGGCCATTCGGCTGCATAAGTGGCAGATCAATTCGGCAAAGCCGCCTTCCGCGGAGACTTTCGCCGCCGCGGAAACGGGCCGGCAAGCGTACGGCGCGCAGGAAGCCTGGCGGGTGGGGCCGACGGATTAGCTGGGGCGGTGGGTGTCGCGGGTGTGCCGCGACCAAGGAAGTTTAAAACGTAGAGGACGCAGCTGCAATCAGAGGGGCTGTTCACGAAACAGGCGAAAGAACGGACTCCAAAAAACTTTGGACCACGGATTACACGAATTACACGGATTATTGAGTCTCGTGAAATAGGGTGACTCGTTGCAGCCCGGAGGGCTGACTGGACCGTAGCCGGGGGTAACACCCCCGGAACACGCGCCGCCGCCACGGCTGCACCCCGGCAGGGGGGCCGGATCCAGAGCATCAGACCAAGGGATCCAGTCCGCCACCCCTCCGGGGTGAGTCCGATGGGACGACCCTGATCCCCCGGATGTTATCCGGGGCTACGGTCCTTCAGCCCTCCGGGCTGGGAGGATGTCACCTATATTACGAGACTCAATAGTGCTGGCCAGGTGACGGTTTTTCCCGCGCGGTGTCGTCGTCGTCGGTGAAGAACCAGAGCCCGGCGGCGAGCTGGCGCAGGCCGGCGCCGGCGACGGCCGGTCGAAAGGCGCGAATGCCCCAATGTCCCAAAGCCCCGCCATAGACGAGGGCGATGGCGTCGTCGTCGAGCCAGATATACTTCGGTTTGAGGCGTTGTAACTCCGGGGGTAACTTCGATAAGTCGACGGTGCCATCGGGAAGTGAGGGCACTTCCGCCGGGGTGGCGGAGTTCCAGCGCTGGCGGGCGGCGTAATCGCGCAGGGTGGCGAGGAGCGCCGGGCGGTCGATCTGCTCGAGGAGTAGCTTCTGCTCTTTCGCCTCGCCATGGCCGACGACGAGCAAGGGCAGGAGCAGGCTGGCCAGGGCCATGACTCCGAGCGTGGCGAGGAAGAGTCCCGCGCCGAGGGCGGTGCCCAGCAGGGTCTGGAGGATGGCGAGTTTCGGCAGGGCTGATGTCATGGGTGGCGGAGTTTCTCGGTGACCGCCGCGGCTAAGTTCGCACCGGCGCGCGGCTGCTGTCAATTGCCGAGCGGGGCGGATGGGCGCGGGGCTTTTTTCCTGGCGAGACGAAATAAAAGGCCCACGGATGAACGATTCCTCTTGACCTTGGCGGGCGAAGTCCCAACGCACGCTGGCGATGGACGCACACGATTTACCAGTCATCCCCGATATTTTCCCAGACTCGGATAGCTTGCCGCTCCCGGCGACGGCGGGCGACGATGCCAGAGCGGCGCTCGGCCAGCAGGCCGACCCGGCGGAAACCGATCCTCAATTGCTCGGCGGCGCCGTGCCGGTGGCGCGCATGATGGAGATCACCGAGCAGGCCTGCAAACGGATCGATGATTGCCGCTCGGAGATGGGCCTGCACTTTGGCCAGCCGCTCGCCGGTGAGTGGACGTGGGCCTGGGAACGGCAGATCGCGCGGATCATGTATCAGGGTAACATGGAGCACCGGCGCGCGCTCGGCGGGGTGTTTCTCGATAACAATTGGTCGATGAACATACCCTCGCGGATCGTGCGGATGCTCGCGGCGCAGCATTCGGGGGACCTGGTGGGGAGCGATCCGTTTTGCGCGGTGATGCCGGAAAAGGTCGACGACGCGGAGGATGAGAAGTTATCGAAGCAGGTGGAGAAAATGGTGCAGGAGAAGATCGCGGGATCGAGCGCCAGACAAGTGCTCGCGGAGAGTATCCGCGTGGCTCTCGTCGAGGGGGAACGGCCAGTGAAGATAACTTGGGAGTTAGATAAGACGCAGTTTGTGGGCGATGCGGTGGTGCTGGTGCGGCGGGCGGGTGGGGGGCGTGGTCAGGTGGGGGGCTTGGGGTTTGAGCAATCGGGTTTTGCGGACTTTGGACTTTCAGACAATCAGACAATCGGACAATCAGACGATCCGATGCTCGGTGGCGACGATGCTTCGGCTTCTGATGGTCTCCCTGTCTCCTTGTCTGATGGTCTCGGCGGCCCCGGCGGACCCTGCGGCCCGGACGGGCCCGCCGGCCAGCCCTGGGAGCCGGTGCGGACGCCGAGCGGCGATTACATTTTTCCGAAGGATGAATTCATCCGCTTCTATGTCGGCCAGGATGGCAAGCCGATGGGGGTCGTTCCTCCCGGCGGCGATGACCCGCAAGCCCGGCCGGCCGGCGTGGCCGGCATTCAACTGCGGCTGCGCAAAGAGCCGGCCTTCGTGCTCGATGCCGCGGCGCTGGGCGGCGAGGAAAAGCCGACTTACCGGCTGATGAAGAATCTTCCGCAAATCCTGACGCATCAGCGCGGGCTGAATGTGGCCGGGCTTTTCTGCGAAGACTTTTTGTATCCGATCAAGTGCCCGAGTCTCACCGATCCCGGATGCGATATCATGGTGCACTGTTACGACGAGCCGCAGGAGAACATCGAGGCGCGTTACCGGAATGCGGGTTATGCGGATAAGTATGGCAAGCTCAAGGCCGCCCCGGCGGAAACGGGGCCGCTTTCACAGCAAAACATGCCGATCCGGGAGGCCGGCGAGTATCAGCTCTGGTCGACTTCGCGCAAGCTGGTGAATGTCCACGAGACTTATTACCGCTGCCGGGTGAATGAGGACGACGAGCACGAGAGCTGGCTTTTTGTGGTCATCGATTTTCTCCGCCGGGTGCCGATTTATGCGGAGTATCTCGGTAACTTGAAGATGAAACGGCCGCCTTTCGTGCTCCTGCGCGGGGTGGAGAGCGAGCCGGGGCGCGCCTATGGCGTGGGGGTTTACAAGAAGTTCGCGGATAAGAATCTGGCGATCGACGTGTGGTTCAATCGCGCGGCGTTGAAGTCGAGCAAGACGGGCAGCCTTACTTTCCAGCACGAGGACGGCTGGAAGGCGGAATACCAGGGGCAGCAGCTCGTGATCGGCGGGACGGAGGTCTATAAGATCCCGGCGAATGCCAGCGAGCAGTACGGGCCGAATCATCCGCCGGTCTTTCGGGTGAATCTCAACGAGATGAGTGACAAGGAATTCGAGCTCATGGAAAAGCTCATCCAGGATGGCGACCTGAGCTTTGGCGTGGTCAATGCGGCCGACGGCGCGGCGGCGAATCTCAATGCCAGCGGCACGGCGACGGGCGTGCGGAATATCGAGCGCACGGGTAACATCCTGCAACGGGCGACGGAGGAGTTAATGGCTACCGATCTGGAAGAGATACTCGACTTGATCACCGATACCGTCCTGGAAAACATGGACGAGGAGATGGTGCAATGGGTGCCGGGCGAGGAGCAATTGGCGATGCTCAGCCGGGAGGAGATTCGCAATCTTCCGCGCGACGTGCGGGTGCTGCTGACGAAGGCGAAGGGCGAGGAGAACCTGACGATCAATCAGCAGGCCTCGCAGATCGTGGAGGATTATTACTCCAAGCCGCTCTGGCTGCGGAAAAAGATTCGCAGCTTTGTCGTCCAGCAGTTGAAAAGTCTTTTCATTCCCGACGCGGATCAAGTGATCGAAGAACCGACGGACGCGGAGGTTCAAGCCGAGCAGCAAAGCCAGCAAAGCCAGGCCCAACCGAAGGAGACGCTGAACATCGCGCTGAAAGATATCGGTCCGCTCTCGCCGAACGAGCGGGCGCAAGCGCTGGCGCTCTTCGGGATCCAAGCGGATGGCGGCGGGCAGGCGGGCGATGGTGGACAAGCGCAACCCGGCGGCGGGCAGGGGCAGGCGGGTGGGGCGGCGCCGAATGGCGGGGGACAATGACGAATGACAAATGACGAGCGAATTTCTCAGAGGGCTTCTAAAAAGTAAGTGCGGACGGGACAAGCCGGAGGCTTGCCGGACCGTAGCCGGGGGTAACACCCCCGGAATGCCCCCCCAAAAATACAATCACGCACCCCGGTCGGGGTGCCGGAAATTACCCTTGGAAGGCGACTCCGGCACGCCCTCTGGGGTGCATCCGTTGTGTGGGGTGTCGCTTCCCGGGGGTGTTACCCCCGGCTACGGTCCGGCAGCCCTTCGGGCTGGGCCGCAACTTACTTTTCAGACGCCCTCTCAGTGCCGAAGTCCTGGTGAGAAACTCGCAGTTGCGCGGGAAGGGGTTTGTTATTCCGCATTCCGCACTCCGAACTCCGAACTCCGAACTCCGAACTCCGAACTGCGAATTTCCGATCTAACTTATGCCTGACCTCGATTCCGCCCTGCGCCAGCGGGCCCATGAACTTGCGCTGATCAAGGCGCGCGAAGATGCCGCAAGACAGGAAAGCGCGGTGACGCAGCTTTCGCACGAAGCCGGGCGGCTGGAAAAGCTGGCCGCTTACGACGAGGTGAAATGGTTTTTCCAGACTTACGTGCGGCCGCTCGTCGAGGCGGAGCTGTCCGCGGCGCTGGACCTCGCGCGGAGCGCTGCCGAGCGCGATAACTCGGCGCACCGCTACGGCCTGGGCCGAATGCTCCTGGAGCTTTTGCCAGCAAAAGCGGCGGCGGCGCGGTCGGCGGCCGCCGCTGCGGCGCAAAAATGCGCAAAATAATCTTGACCCCGAAGGGCAAAGTCCCAACGCGCTGAATCCGCCAGACGCAATTTTTCCTTCTAACTCGAAATCCTCGACTTATCCCATGCACGCATTCCAATTCGCCCAGAAAATCATTTCCACCCTCTCGCTCGACCCGCTGTTGCCGGGTTATTCGGCGATCACTTTTGCCCTCGCGGACAAGACGCAGGGGAAACTCGGCGGTTACGTCGATAGCAACGGGAACCTCGTCCTTGGCGGGATCACGACCTCGACTTTGACGAGCCTCGGCACGGCCGGGAATTTCGATTTCAGCGGCTCGAGCGGGTTTTTCAAGACGCCGAGCGGAACGACGACGATCAAAGGCCCGCTGGCCACGGCCATCGCCGGGAGCAAGGCCTCGCCGGTCGCGGCCGCGGGCACGACCATTTCCAATGCCGCCCAGCTCGCCGCCACGCCGACGCAATTCCTGACCAGCAGCAGTGCTTCGGCAGGATGGGCGCTGCCCGTGGGCAACGCCGGTTACGAGATTACCCTCGTCATTCTCTCGGCGACCGCCGGCAAACTCTATCCCAACCACAACTCTTCCGACACGCTCAATGGCTTGAGCGCCGGAACTAACATCACCGTCGCGGCTCATACGACGGTTACTCTTCAGGCAGACGGCGCCGGTAACTGGTTCGGTGCGGGCGCCAGCCAACCCCAAAGCTAACTCACTATGGAATCACTTTCCGGCATCGGCACACAAGTCCACGGCGTTCTTCGCCAGTTGTTTAGTTGGCCCATCCTGTCCCTGGATGGGGGTTCCTTTTATCCGGGATCGATCGGCGTTTCGGGCCAGTGCGTCCAGAACTCGAACGCCACCGGGGGAATCCCCGTCACGGACGCGCCAGTCAGCGGCCAGCGGCTCGTCATTACGGACATCCGCTTTTCCAGCGACACACAGTTACAGATGAATTTCATCGACCAGAGCACCAACGCGGTGCTTTTCACCGAATATGTCAGCGCGAACTCCGGCGGGCAGATCACCTTGCGGGGCAAGGTAAAGCTGGCCTCTCCCGATGCGACGCTCGGCGTGCAGACCAATACCACCGGTAACATCGCCGTGACTGTCTCCTATTACAGCGAGCCCTGATGTTTACTCCCGCCTGCATCGCAGCTTCCTGTGTGGCGGAATCCCTCGGGGGAGGAGGACCTGGCGCGACCTATACTAACACGGCATTTGTCGCTACCTGGGGTAACGACAGCACGGGAGAGCTGAACGATCTGTTCCTGCCTTTCGCCAGCATGACGGCCGCCTTGGTGGCCCTTTACGGGCAAACGTCGGGGCCGACCACCGTCATTTTGGAGAGTGACATCAGCAGCGATACCGATCCGGGCGTTGACGACGCCACCATCGGGTCGTTGCTCAGCGGGGGATTGACGATTACTTCCACGAACGGAACGAATTGGCTCTATAATACCCTCAATTTGGGAAGCACTGGGGGAGGTTCTCTGACGCTGGATAATGTGAACCTGCAAGAGGTGCAGATGGAGCCTTCGGTGAATTCCGGCCATTTCAACGCGGTAACCATCACCGGGACGAGCGCACAGATTGAGTATCTTGGTCTGTCGGCCAGCACGTCCGACCCTGGAGACGGCAGCCCCGGGACGGATAATAGCAGCGCGAATGTCTTTGGTAACCCCGGTTCCAATGGAGATGATATCGATGTTAGTTTCGATCCCTTTGGAACGGCCGGAAACGGTGGTGACGGCGACTCCGCGGACGCCAGCGCAGGGGACGGCGGCGGCGGGTCGGGCGGATATTACGCCTGGGATGTGACGCTGCTGGGTAGCTTGGCGGTTTACAATATCAGCGGCACGGGAGGGAACGGCGGCAATGGCGGCTCTGGCGGAAATGCCGGCCAGGCCACTGGCGGCAACGGGGGCAACGGCGGCAATGCCACCGATCCCGAGGGCAGCGGCAATGACGGCAACGGCGGCAATGGCGGCAACGGCGGCAGCGCTACGGCCAACGGCGGCAATGGCGGATCGCCCGGCAGCGGTGGCGACGGCTCGAATATTTATGCCCAGAGCAGTGTGCAGCTTTTCTATTGGAACCTGGCGGGTGGCATGACCGGCAGCGGCGGCAATGGCGGCAACGGCGGGTTCAACTACCCCGGCTGGGGCGGCAATGGCGGCAGCCCCGCGGGAGGCGGCGGTTGGGGTTCGTCCGGCAACCAGGGCGGCTTTAGCGCCAGCCAGGGGAACTATGGCAGTATGTCGGGCAACGGTAACTATGGGAGCGTCTTTTGGATCTGAGCCGCCGGTAATCTTACATCTTTCACTAACATCCCACTTAACCTCTACACACCTATGTTCGAAACCAGCAAACCCATCAAACTCGCCAGCGACGCCGCGACCGAAGCCGTGGCCAGCCTCCACTTCAACACCGCTAACCAGGGCGGCAAGATCACCCGCAACGCGCAGATCGTGGTCCAACGCGGCCTGAAAGACTCCACGGGCAACTTCGTCTCCGTCGGCCCCGCGCTGACCAAGACTTACAACGAAGCGCAACTCACCGCCGCACAAAAGCCCGCCGCCGGGGCCACCCCGAGCGAGGAAAACAAATCGCTCGCCGCCCTCATCGCCGCCATCGAAGCCCACGGGGCGGCGGCTGGGTTGTAAGTGGTAGCCGGGCGGAAGTGCGCGCCGGTGGGCGACATCGCCGCGCATGACCGACGATTCCGAGCCGTAATGTTTCCGATCGCCTGCATCGCCAGCGCTTGCAATGCCCGTGTCGAACTGGCAATCCCGGTTAACACCGTCGCGCCAGCGCTTTCGTCCGACCAGGATCTCAACGATCCTAGCGAGGGCGTGACGCTAACAACCGACGACGGTAGTTGGACGAATTCGCCAACTAGGAGCTTGATGAAATTGAAGACACGAGACGACACGGGTCGGTGGTCGGCGTGGTCGCGCCATTCGCGAACCACCTCAGGGACGCGCTTTCCGGGAAACCCCTCGCCCACAATTTCGCGCGCTCGCGCTCTTTGCGAAAGATCGTCGGCGCGCATTTCACGAACGATCCCGCAGCCAAATTCCCCATTCCGCATTTCGATCTCCGATCTCCGCATTCCGTTCTCGTCCCCAAGCTCCAGCTTGGGAACGCACTCGTCGGCGAAGCTCCAGCTTCGAGGAGTGTCGCGAAACCAGAGAGCATCGCTGGGTCTGCCAGCCGGCAGGGAAGCAGGAGCTTCCAAATCCAGGTGCGTCCCCAAGCTGGAGCTTGGGAACGAGGGCGAATTCGCCTTCCGAACTCCGAACTCCGAACTCCGAACTCCGAACTCCGATCTCCGATCTCCGATCTCCGATCTCCTAACTCCTAACTCCCATCCCCTAAAAAATTGAGCCGTCCCGGTTGCAGCCGGAACGGCTCGTAAATTCAACGAGAATATGCCGACTAGAGCGTATTTCGTTGGAGAAACCTTTGAGGGTTTCCCTGACGAATCAACGGTCGTTCTGTGCCAAATTCAAGGCACAAATGAAAGCCCCGGGCGCGCCGGAGGAGACCGGCTGTGAAAAAGAAGCTGCCCGCGAAAAGCCTCGCGCCGACCTTCGAGGCCGTGGAACGCCTCCGGCTCGCCCAGGAAGCGCGCGACAATCCGCACGCCTTTTTCAGCTTCGAAGAGTGCGGCCTCATTTTCGGCTTCAGCCGTTGGGCCATGACCCGGCTGAACGCCGCCGGCGCCCCCGTCTGGTTCCGCAAGATGAACCCGGCGATGGTCCGCGCCTGGATGGCGGAAAACCCCGAAGCCGCGGCGAAGATATGCGCCGAGGAAGACGAGCCCTGAAAGGTCCTCGCCAGCCGGGCGCGAGTCCGCCCCGCCGCCCGCGCGCCAAGTCGCGGAGCGACGACCCGCCGGTAGCCAGGGGTTTCAACCCCTGGACGATCGCCGGACGCCATTCGTCGCGGAGCGACGTCTGACCGCCGACGCGCCAGACATTGAGACAATCAGAAGGGGAGACAACCAGAAGCCCCCGCAGCGGAAGGTCTCATTGTCTGAAAGTCCGATTGTCTGATTGTCCTCCCACCGCCTACCACCGCGCCAGACAATGAGACAATGAGAGGGGGGAGACAATCAGCCGCCCCCCGCAGCGGAAGGTCTCATCGTCTGAAAGCTCCTCGTGCCCAAACTCCATTTGGGCACGCACTTGGGAGCGAGATTCCATCTCGCAGGCGGGGGTGTCTGCGGGTGGGCAATCTCCCCAAAGACACCCGGGAGCGCACCGCCGTGCCAGACAATGAGACAATGAGAGGGAGGAGACAATCAGCCGCCCCCGCAGCGGAAGGTCTCATTGTCCGACTGTCTTCCCAAACCACCCCGTCAACAACTTTAAAGCGGAGCAAGACCGCGCCAAACCTGCGGAAACCTGCGCCAAACGCGACCGCCGCCATTCGCGGAAAAAAGCCGGGTTATATCTCACTCATTCCCAATGAGCACGTCCGCCCCAAACCACCAACATCTCCCCGAGATTCCCGGTGTCGAGTATCTCCAGGCGCGCGAACCGAAATCGCGTCGCATCTTCGGGCCATTCTTCTCCGACGAAGTCGATAACATCGTCCGGTCAGCCCAGACCATCCGCACCCGGCACAAACTCGGCACCCTCTTCATCGCCCCCGACGGCATCGGCGGCGCCCTCAGCATTTACAAACGGAGGGCCGCCTGATGCGCGACTACGCCGACAAGTTAGCCGACGCCGCCGGCGCCGGGTACGACAGTTACACCGCCATGTTATACGCCCGCGGCTCCTTCCGCCTCGCCGCCCTGCGCCCGCCACGCCCCATCCGCCGAAGCGAAGACGAAGACGAAACCAAAGCCCGACGCGAGCAGAAACCGGACACCCAACCCGCCGCGGAGCGGCCCAGCCCGCGGGAAAGCGGAGGACCATCAACTATCAACCATCAACCACCAACTCTCCCCTAACATGAGCCCCGCCCGCAAGTTAGCCCTGGCGCTCTTCTACACCCTCGCCTTTCCCCTCATGCTCGGCGTGGCCCTCGTCTGGATCTTCGCCGGCTTCATCTGGACCCTCCTCCGCAGCGAGCACTAATGCCCACCCGCACACTTATGATCATAACTCGGGATTTGAAACGCAGAGACGCAGAGACGCAGAGAACGCAGAGCCCCCCGCAACCCCACCCCGAAGAGTGGAAGAGCGGGAACCACGAGCCAAATCTCGGCGAGACGCCTGCCGCCGCCCCGCGAGGCCACCCAAAATCCACGAAAAGAACCTCAATTCGGACCCTCTGCGTCCTCTGCGTCTCTGCGTTTAAAAAAAACCTTCCGCTCCAGCCAAGCCACCACAGACCTCCGCGTTCAAAAGTAACATCGTAACTCCACCAGCTTACGCCCCGCAAACCACCCGCGGCTATTAACATCAACTCTCAACCATCAACTCTCCAAGCTCCAGCCAAGCCACCACAGACCTCCGCGTTCAAAAGTAACATCATAACTCCACCATCTTACGCCCCGCAAACCACCCGCGGCTCTCAACTCTCAACCATCAACTTTCCCCAATGAGCATCGTCCACAAAACCGAACCCGCCGAAGAAGGCGCCCCCGTCAAAGAACCCCAGCCCTTCCTCACCCGGCGATCCGAGTTCGAGGAACGCATGAGCAAAGCCAACCAGCAAGCCCGCGAAACCGCCCTCGTCGTCCAGGCCCATCTTTCCGCCCTCCGCGAGCGCGTCGACCTCGCCTACGAAGAAGCCACCCTCGGCCATCTGGGAATCTGCGCCGCCTATCTCGGTATCGCCCAGCGCGACCTCGCCGCCGCCCTCGCCGTCTTACCCCAGCTATGATCGATACCATCCAGGACTGGTCGGCCCTCGCCGCCTTCGGCTTCCTCTTCGGCATCGCCATCGCCGCCTGTGCCTACTACGTCGGCCGCGAACGTTCTTATTGGCAAGGTTACTTCGCCGGCGTCGAAAAAACCCGGCGCCGACTGATCCCGCGACTCATCCGCGCCCGGATCAACGCCCGCCGCGCCGCCCGCCGCCATCCCCATCGGACCGAACCGCCCATCCAACCCACACACCTCCAGGGCCCCGGTTTCCAATCATCCACCATGCGTTCCCGCCCTCGGAAAAATCCCCCGAAGTAGCGAACCAGAGCCGAGGCTTTGCCAGACGCCCACGGTGCAACGGGGCAAACCAGAAACGAGAAACCAGTAAGTCGTCCCCCGAAAGAAAAGCGCCCATCTCCCACCCACATGACCCCCGCCGAAATCGAAACCACCGCCGCCGCCTACCGCGATTGGCTCCAGCACCGCGACCCCTCGCGCCTCGAGCATCTCAGCGCCCGCGGCCGCTGGGAAACATCCCAAACCCCCGTCTTCGATCTCGGCTACGTCTGCCGCATCGCCCGCCCGTCCCCGCAGACGCCGGCACCGGAAAAGAAATCCTAACCACCCGTAAAAAAGTAAACCGGGGAATCCACGAGCATCACCGCACGAGTTACATAGGTCCTATATGGCCTAAAGGCCCTATTCCTTCCCGCAAGTCCCCCGGCCGCCCACCGACTTACCCGCCCGCCTCGAGCCCTACCACCGAGTTATGAGTTACTCCCGCAACCAGCGCCAGGCCCACATCGACACCTGGCTCGGCAGCCACCGCGCCGAACTCCAGACCCAGCCCCCCACCGCCATCGCCCTCCAGATGCGCCGCGCCGGCCTCTACAGCGAAAAAACCAGCCTCACCGACATCCGTTGCGCCCTGCGCCGCCGCTGCACCCAACTCGGCCTCCCCAGCCATGATCGCAGCTACACCGAGCAAGTCGCAGGCTAAGTGCCCCACCATGTTACCGCCCCCGTCCCTCTGCGACCCTCTCCAATCCCCTCTGCATCTCTGCGGTTAAAATGCCTACGGCTGTATTGAAACCGCTCTAACATTACCACCTAACTCCCCGACCAAGTCACCGCCCACCCATGAGCGCCGAACCCATCCTCATGCGCGCCGCCGCCCTCGCCAAAGCCCTCGGCGTTCCCACGCAATTCGTCCGCGACATGAAAGCCGCCGGTTTCCCCATGCCCGGCTTCCGCGCTACCGTCCCGTGGGCCCTCGACTGGCTCCAGCAGAACCCCCACTTTTCCCAGGCGACAACTCGCCAACGGGCAACGCCCCCGCCAGATGCGCCACATCCGCCGCCCCCAGCCGCGTATAAACATCGTGCACCGTCTGCGACGCATGTCCGACGTAAGTCATCGTCTGAGATTTTGCAAATCCCTGCCGCACGATTCGAGTAACTACCGACACCCGCGTCGAATGAAAACTCAGATCCAGCTTCAGCCGGCGGAAAAACTTCCACCACACCTTCGCCGGCGCCTTCGGAAACTCGAACAACACCGTCCGCCCCTCCGCCAGCGCCACCTCCACCAGCCGGCGCACCGCCGGATGCAACGGCGCCGTATGAATCCGCCCCCCCTTTCCCTGCGTCCACAACGTCCCCAGCGGCAACCCCGGCCGCGCCGCCAGATCCACATTCGCCAGCGGCACACACGTCTCACTCAGCCGCACCCCCTGCGCCATCGCCACCATCCACGACTTCCGCATCCAGTCCGGCGTCTCCGCCTTCCCCAGCTCCGCCTCGATCACCGCCTGCTGCGCCGCCGTAATCTCCGGCTTCTGCTTCACATCCCGCCGCTTCAAACCCAGCGCCGCACACGGGTTATGCGCGATGAGTTCCCGCACCATCGCCTCCTTCAGCACCGCCGATAACACCCGTAACTCCGTCAACGCCGTATTCCACTTACACGGCCGCATCAACACCCGCGGCACATTCACCCGCCAGCTCGGATAAGCCAGCAGTAACTTCCGCGACACCTCACCCGGCCCGAAAATGTGATGCACCTCAAACCAGACCAGCAACGCCGACCAGGCATTGGCATAACGCACCCGCGTCTTATCCGTATAAGAATCCCGGAGAAACGCCGGCACCCAATCCCAACCGCGCTGCGTCTGCGTCGTCGCCAACTCCTTCGCCGACTCCCGGGCCACCTCCCGCTTGATCTTGCGCAACGCCCCCGGCTCCCCATGACGGACCGAAGTCGGCACCTGCACCCAGCCCCCCTTGCGCTTCACCTTGAGGTAGAAAAATGAAGACCCCGGCCGGACAAAATATGAAGCCATATGCACCACACTGCACCAAAACCGCACTCAAAAGCACGAAAAATCCGCACAAACCCACAGTGAACCACACTCCGCCCTCCAGCCCCCATAGTGTCGGGAGTTCGATTCTCCCCCCAGCCACCGCTGCCCCCATCGGGGTTGGCGGGCGACTGCACCAAAAATTGCACCACGCGCCGGGGGGTGGCAATCTGGGGAAAAGGTGGACGGAGATTGATCGCAACCGGCTGCCGTGGTGTTGTGATGCAAGGGGAGATGCGAAGTGGGCGCATTCGGCTCGATGGAGTTGATGAACTCAGTCCGAATTCTGCGGGGATGGATCGATAGCCGCGAGATGACCTTTCCTATATGGGAGTGCTTCAGTCGCCGTTGTCGGTTGGGGGGACCAGAGGCTCGGAGGCTTTGCGGATTCTTGGCGGCGGCACGACTTTTGGATCGAAATTTGGGTTAGCCTTGGGGAGGACGACTTGAATACGTGCGATGTAAGTGTCGAGATTTTTCGCGAGCTTCCGGGTAATATCGAGAAGCGAGGGCGCGTCGTCGAAGGTCTCGCCAATGTCATCCTTGAGATTGTACAATTCCTGGCGGTCGGTTCCGTCCGGGTTGTCACCGTAAAAGCGAATCAGTTTCCAATCGCCCTCGGTGATCGAGGCGCTGGGGGCATAAATCGGGGGGCTATAATTGAGGAGGTAAGTGGGCTGAATGCAGAAGACTTTGGAACGGACGGAAGGCTTGGTTCCTCGCAAAATGGGAACGAGGCTGTAACCATCGAGCGGTTGGCTGGGCAGCTGCTGGCCGGCGATTTCGATGAAGGTGGGGAAGATGTCCATGCATTCCTCGAGGGCGGTCGTGACGGTGCCTGGCTTGGTCACTCCGGGCCACTTCACGATGAGCGGCACGCGGGTGCCTCCTTCGTAAGTCATCCCCTTGCCACCGCGCAGGGGGGCGTTGCTGGTGGCGGGATTGCCCTGGTATTCCTTGTGGGCCATGCCGCCATTGTCATAAAAGCCGAGTCCGCCATTGTCCGAACTGAAGATCACGATGGTGTTGCGGGTCAGGCCGTTTTTTTCCAGGCAATCGAGCAGCGTCCCGACAGCGTCGTCGAGGCTCCGGACCATGGCCGCGTAGACGGGGTTGCGCTGGGGATGGTCGGAGTCGGCGATGGCCTGATACTGCTGGATGTAGTCGTCCTTGGCATTGAGCGGCGAATGGACGGAAAAAGCCCAATAGTTGAGCAGAAAAGGACGATCTTTGTTTTTCTCAATGAAGGCACAGGCTTCCTGCGCGAGATGATCCTCAAGATGGTCGCCCGGTTTTGCGGGCAGGGTGAAGCCGCCGGCGATATCTTTGTTCCAAGGGTTGATGTAAGAGCCTGAGGGGCCCGGATTGGGCGTGTGAGGGATGTCGACGTCAAAGCCGTGCTGGAGCGGCGAGTAGGGTTCGCGGCCGAGATGCCATTTGCCGAAGTGGCCGGTGACATAACCGGCATTCTTCAGGACGCGAGCATAGGTGGTGAATCGGGTGTCGAGGCGTGTGACCACGCTAGGGGTGAGTTCGCGCTCCCATTTTGGTCCCCGCTCTGGAAGGGTGGGCTGGAGGATGACTTGCGGCAGATGGCAAGCCGGGGTCGTGATCCCCAAGCGCGCCGGGTCCATCCCGGTCATCAAACCGGAGCGGGTCGGCGAGCAGGAAGGGTAGGCATGGGCGCGCGTAAATCGGACGCCTTCTGCCGCGAGGCGGTCGATATTGGGCGTGTGATAGGCATAGGACCCGTAGCAACCGAGATCCTTCCATCCCAAATCGTCGGCGAGGATGAACACGATATTGGGTTTGGCAGGTGGCGCATCCGCGGCATGCAGTGCGGCGTGCATGGCGAGAAGCAGGAGAGCGGCAAAAGAGAGGAAGCGAATCATGGCAAAGTGAAGTGGAGAGGACCGGTGCAGCCAGCCGCGTGGTCGGGACGCAGCGGGAGGGCAAACTGAATGAGGCGTGAGGCAGGGAAGTTCTTAGGGGGTGGCTAAAATGGCGTCGTTCCGAATGTTGGGGGAGCAAAAGTTTATGAATTAATGTTGTGCCCATGGAAGTGCGGGAACACCAGCCGGGTATTTTTCCTGTCACAATTGCGGGATTTCCCCTATTCCCTCGGGACCGCCGGATCGTTTCTAATGGGCAGACTGCTTTCGAAAGGCGGGATGCAAGCCCTCGTTCGCAAGCGTCGGTCCTCACAATTCATATTACGTCTCGGATATGTCGTTGCCATTGATTATTCTTCACGGTTGGAGTGATAACTCTTCATCCTTCACGTCGCTGGCCGCCTGGTTGAAAGGGAACGGCTTCAATGTCATCGAGATTTACCTCGGCGACTATCTGTCAATGAACGACGAGATTACCCTTTACGATCTCGGTTCGGCGTTTCGCCGGGCATTGGAGCGCAATAATATTCCGCAGGGGCGATATAGCTTCGATCTGGTGGTGCACAGCACCGGGGGGCTTGTGGCCTTGGAATACCTGCGGCAGGTTTGTCAAGGCGACGCGACGAAGACACCCATTCAGCATCTCTGCATGCTAGCGCCGGCAAACTTGGGTTCGTCGCTGGCGAAATTAGGAAAGTCCGTCATAGGGCGCCTCTTTAAAGGGTGGTCCTGGGACCATTTTGCCCAGTCGGGGCAACGCATTCTCGATGCCCTGGAACTGGCGTCCCCGTATTCGTGGCAATTAATCGAAGACAATCTCTTCGATAGTGGCTTTCGGGTACTGGCTCCCGAAAATACGATCACCACGGTGATGGTGGGGACGACGGCGTATCCGGACGCGTTACGCTCGAGCATCCATGAAAATGGTTCGGATGGAACGGTGCGGGTTTCCACCGCAAATCTCAATTGCCACTATTACGAGGTCGATTTCAGCAATCCGAATATTCCCGTCATCCGGCAGCGCCAGGGGAACTATGGGCCGGTGGCGTTGGCCGTGTTTCATCGCAATCATACCAGTATCCACGACCCGGCGGAGCCGACGCAGCACGATCTTTGGGCGCGGACGATCACCGATGCGCTGCGGACGGATGCGGCCGGGTACGACGCGCACTTTCAGCGTTGCCAGGTGATAGCGGATACGACCTTCCGCGAAGGTGTGGCGGGCGCGCATCCGGATTGGTATCACCAATATCAGCACGTGGTATTTCGAGTGCACGACCAGTTTGGCCAGCCGATCCGCGACTATATCGTGGAATTCTACCAGGAGCGGGGCGACGACAAAGACAAGGTGTTCGAAACCATTCACAAGGAGATCCTGGACAAGGTTACGACGAATGAAGTCGATGGGAGTTATCGGAGTTTTCTCTTTGATACCACGGACTTGAATGCCTACCTCGACCAGAATCCATCCGCGGAAATCCAAATGAGCGTTTCGGCGGCGAATCTTTCGCCGCGAATCACTTTCCGAAATCCGAACGGTGGGGTGAATGTATTCTCTCCGAGCGAAAGGACTTTGATTTTTCCGAATCAGCCGGTGCTGATCGACATTACGCTGTATCGCGACGCAACGATCGAGGATCCGAATCCCGCGAACGTGGTCTTTAAGTTAACGATGGCAAAGTAGGGGAACATTCGAAACAGACTGGCTCGACCCGGCGGAGACGCAGCCAGCTTACCTTACTTTAATGCTGCGAGCTGCAGAGGCGCCTTTGCCGGCAGCGTTGCCGCGCCGATGCCGGTGGTCTGCGGCTTCTCACTGCCGCGGAAAGGCGGTGGCGAAATCGTAGATGGCCTGGAAGTCTTCGGGCTTGTCCTCGGCGCGGGCACCGAGGAGGCCGGAGGCGACCATTTGAAAGACGATGGTGCCGATGTCGAAGGTGGTGTAGATGCCCCAATCGATCAAGGTATCCAGCGCGTCTTTGCCAAATTCCTCCAGGGCCTGGGTGCGGAAGGCGAGGGCGACTTCCCGACCGCTGATGTGCTGATAGCTGTGCTCGGCGAAAGCCTTGCGGACGACTTGCGCGACGAAACGGTAGGCTTCCATTTTGAAGCGCGAGTCGGCTCGGGCGAAGCGCTCGAAGGTCGCGTCCGGCGGGAAGCTACCGGTGGATGGCTGGAGTTCGTCGGGCTCCCGTTCGGAAACCCACTTGCGCATGTGCGCCTCGACTTCCTGCACGATCCGCAGACGTTTGGCCATCGACTCTTCGGTGACCTCGCGATCGAGAGTGAAAAAGCCCTTCAATTTCATGATGCGCTGGTACTCGACGGCGCAGCGGCGGCAAAGTGTGGCCCGACATTGCCGGCCGCAGTAACGGCAGCCCGCTTCCAACTGTGCTGCGAGTTGCGATTCGGCCTGGCTGGCGGCGTCGGGATGTTCGCTCTCAAAGCACTCCTGGCAGAGATTCATCTTGGACATCTCGCCGCCAATGATGGCGGTCATGAAGACGGTTGCCTGTCGTTGCTTGCAGCGTTCACAGAGCATGAGGGGAATTGTGTGCCCGTTTTCGGCGCGTGGCAAGGGCCGGGTGGGGAGGGAAACGGAAAGTCTGCCTGGAGCGATCGGAGATCGGAGTTCGGAGATCGGAGTTCGGAAATGGGAGATCGGGAATTGATTCGGCGGCGAAGCAGGCAGAGATCGCTTGCGTTTCATCGGCAAATCTTCTCGAAATGGGGACCTATGAGCGATCAGGACATCATCGAGGAGGCGTTGGGATCATGAAGAAGAGAATTATTTTCTGTGCAGATGGGACTTGGGACACGGCGCAAAACGACACCAACGTCTACAAGATCTACAAGGCCTTGACCGTGGCATCGGACCAGGTGGCCTTTTACGACGACGGCGTCGGGTCCGATGGCACGCCGATCGAGAAGCTCGCTGGCGGTGCCATCGGCCAGGGAATTTTTCAAAAGATCAAGGACGGTTACACGCGGATCGCCCATGTGTATGAGAAGGACGACGAGATTTTCATTTTCGGGTTCAGCCGCGGAGCGTTTACGGCGCGCAGTCTGGCGGGAATGATCGCGGTGTGTGGGTTGCCGACGGCGGCGTTTGACGATGCGCTGGTGGAGGCGGCCTTTCGCGCCTACCAGTACAAGAGTCAGCGTGCGGCATTCCTGGCCGAGCATCCGCTAGACAATGCGCAGATCAAGATGGTGGGGGTGTGGGATACGGTCGGGTCGCTGGGTGTGCCGGCGCTGTTCGGCGGAGTGGATCCTTTGATGGACGGCTTTCTCGACACGAGCCTGCATCCCGACGTGCACAATGCTTTTCACGCCCTGGCGATCGATGAGCGACGGCAGGAGTTTCCGCCCACGCTTTATCAATTGCCACAGCCGCCGGTTGCGGGACAGGTGCTGGAACAGGTGTGGTTTTCGGGCGTGCATTGCGACGTGGGTGGTGGGTACGCCGACACGGCGCTCTCGGATATCACCATGAGTTGGATGCTCGGGAAGGCGATGGGCCTTGGTCTGGAAGTGGATCCGACCGTGGCGAAGCATTATACAAACATGGATCCGAAGTTTGCCTTGGGGCAAATCCATGAATCGTGGAGTCCGCTCTGGCTGTTTCCCAAGTGGAGAAGCGTACCGGCGGACGCGGCGGTGAGCAACAGCGTAGTGATTCGCTACGAGAATGTGCCAGTCTATCGGCCGCACAATATTGCCTTTGGGAAAGAAGGTCTGGCGCCGGCTCGGACCGAAGTCCCGGTGGTGAATCCGATTCCTGCGCAACCCTAAAGGGGCGCGAGTCTCCTGATTTGCGGATCGGGCGGTCTCGCCGGGAATGGAACCTCGAATAAGTAACCGCGGGTAACTTAATGAGAGAGTGAAATCCTCTTATTACTTCCCGTAACTATGACGCTAAAGTCGCTAACCTCCCATTTGCCGTCGTTTCTCGTACCGGCATAGTGCACGACGCCGGAGGCTTTCGGTCCCTTTAGCGGAATGGTGAGATTGGCAGTCTCATTGGTCGTCCCGTTGGAAATATTCGAGTTGACGGTGCCTTGAATGAAAAAGCCCGGGGCGATGGGCGTGCCGAGTTCTGCCTGGACCTCCGGCGAGTGGGTGGCGCCGTCCACCGCGATCTTATAGGGATCCGTCGATTTGATGACTTTCGTCAGAGCGAAATAAAGCGCTCCGAATCCGAGAATGCCCAGCAGGATCAGACCAAGACAACCGCCACCACCGATCAGCCACCAGTTGGTCTTCTTAGTTGCGGGCGGAATTGGGGGCGTCGGTGGAGGCATGAGCCGACCTGGAAATTGGAAAGCGTGGCATTACGGAGCCTTGACCGTTTTCAGGAGGGCCATCATGTGAGGGCTCCGTTCGGCCGCTTCGTTCTTTTCGCCATGCACGCAGGCGGCGAAGACATGCTTGCCGACGGTGAAGATGACCACTTCCGCCGCGCCGGGATCGCTGTCATCAGCTTCCGCGCCTTTTCCATAAATGTGGACGGCATCGTTTCCGGCGACGGTGAGATGCGTGGTCTTGGCCGGTGCGAACTCGATGAATTCGCTCTTGATGATTTTGGCGGCCTGCGGAATGGCGTCAGCCACCGTCTTCGCCGAGGGAACCGACCAGAGGTAGACCCACGTCTCCTTGAGCAGGACGGAGGTCTTCGTGTCTTTGGTCGTGGCTTTGGCGCCCTCGGGGATTTCCAATTTCAGGGCGGGCGTATTGCCTGCGGGAATGGTGACTTCCTTGGCGGCGGCAAATGCCGTGAGGGAAACGAGAGCGACGGCGAGGATGGGGAGAGATGGGCGCATGGACGGTGTTGATACCGGTCGGGATTGGCCGATGAAAAGGAAAAAGCTTGGGCGCGGCTGACGGGTGCAAGCAGAAGGGACCTGTCGACAGATTTGCTGTGTCGCGAGAACCACGGAGAGTGCCCGGCGAGAACAATGATCCTTGGCTTGCGCACAACCGCGCGACCGGGTAGCACCGATAGACCAAATATGAGTGAAGATCGCAACCCCGTCGGCTGGTTTGAAATTTATGTGCAGGACATGGAGCGCGCCAAAGCGTTCTATCAAAAGACCTTTGAGACGACACTGGAGCGTCTGGAGACCAGTGGCGTGGAATTGTGGGCTTTTCCGATGAAGCACGAGAGCCCCGGTTGCGCGGGCGCGCTGGTGAAAATGGCCGGGAAGGATTCCGGAGTCGGAGGGACGATCATCTATTTTCCGGTGCCCGATTGTGCGGTCGGGGGAGATCGCGCCGTGGCCAATGGCGGGCGCATCCAGACGCCCAAAAAATCGATCGGCGATCACGGGTTTATCGTTCACGTGGTGGACACCGAAGGGAACCTGATCGGGTTGCACTCGATGAAATAAAAGAGGCCCCGGTTTGCGAATCGGCAATGGAAGAGAAGGGGGAAGATTTCCTGCAAGAACCGGGAAACACGGCATCTGAACCTGTGACTATGAATGACGAAATCGTTCAGGTCCCCGTGGAAAATGAAGAACTTGCCAGGAAGACCGTGAACCGGATTCTCGCTGAACTGCAGCCCACGGAAGTGGGGTTAATCCAGAGATTCATCGATGCTGCGGATTGCGATGATACGGAACGGCGGGAGCTGTCGGGGATCTTGTTGAATAATCCGGAGCTGATTTGGTGGGTCGCGCACCAGATCAACGAGAACTTTGAAACCGCCCACCGAAACTGGTTGCCGGGTGGGGCGTGGGGAAGTGGAGGCCCGCCTGGCGTCTGGATTTGAGAGGCGACGTTCCTGGTTCCCCGGGCAGAACCGTGTCCGCGAAATGAACCGGCCGCGGCGCTTTTCTGCGATTCAGGGATCGACCGGATTATGGGTGGGATCAGTGCTTCGGATTGGCCGGAGCGGTATGGTGGGCGGGACCTGCGGCTGACGAGGCACCGGCCGTGGCGCTGCTCGAGGAGGAAAGCGGAATGGGATCGCCCGCTGGGACGAGGATGCCATTGGCGGTCTGCATGGTCAGCTCGAAATCGAAGGAAACCTGGGTGTTTCCCGACGGGGTCTTCGCCAGGACGGCTTGGATGTGTGCGTTGAGTTTCCCGTCAGTGGATAGATAACCGAGGTCGACTTTCACCGTGTTACCGGCGGCGGTTCCATCGACGGAAATATCGAAGGTGACATGGCCGCCTTTGACGGTGTAGGTGCCTTGCAATCCGAGGTTGTAACTCGCACCGCCGGAGCCGTCGGTCACATTCGCGGTGAAGACGAGTTGTCCGTCGGGTCTCGGGTCGTAGGTGGCCTTCAGCCCGAGGGCCACCGCCTGGTTGGCCGGACCACCGACGAACTGGAGGGTGCCATTGATGTTGAAGGATTTGTCTTTCGCATTGGCCGGGGTGCTGGCGGCGCCGAAATTGACGATGGCATCGACCTGCCGGTTGGAATAGCCGAGGCCAACGCTCCAGTTGACATTCGTCCCGCTGCCATTGGGCGCCTTGAATTGATGGGTGCCCTGGATGGAAAAAGCCACGTCGCTGGTGTTGCCACGCTGGTGAACCGAAATGCCGCCGGTTACTCCTTGATAACTTCCCCCGAGCAGCAGGGCCATCTGCTGGCCGGTGGTTCCAGAGGCTTGGAAGACAATCCCGTTCTTGCTGACATTCCAGGAGCCGAGAAAGACGATGTTGGCAGGTATCTTGCCGGAGCTATTGGTCGTGACGGCGGAAAAGGTAAGCTGATCCGCGCCACCGCCGGTGTTGCCGTTCGGGTTGGAGCCGGCATTTACGCCGGTGCCGTCCGGGGCGAGGCCGGTAATGAAGGTGGTGCTTTTGTCGGGAAAGGTGACGACCAAATGGGCGAGTTTGTCATCGATACTGAGGTCGCCGCGCACGAGGAAGGTGAGCGGATTTCCCGAGGCGTCATTCAATGGATTCCCGTTCGAATCCAGCAGGCGGTAGCATACTTCGCGATTGTCGCTGATGTCGATGTATCCTTCGAACGTATAAGGCGCCGAGTCCGGGATAAGGGTGGCAGCGGGCGAACCGGGTTGGGCGACGCCGCCTCCGGTGACGGCCACCACGAGCTGGTTATTGGCGTTGAAGGAGTATTTGACCGGAACCGAGAAGTTAGTTCCCTTGGGGATGACGAGATTGATGTGATTAGCGAGGGGATCGCTCGACCACTGGCCTTGATGCGGCGTTTCCTGGCCGCTGACCATTTTGGAAACGCTGCCGTCGAGGCAGAGAACCCATTGCACATTGTTATTGGTGAAGGCGAGTCCGGGCATACTTTGGGATTATTCGTTGAGGTTAGAAAATGGGAATGGAGACGTCGGTAAAGAAGAGCCCGCTGCGGTGAATGGATTGCGGCGACCAGGCGTAGCCGAGGCGAAGCTGGGTGCTGGCTCCATTCCTGCGAGCGGCCAACTTTCCACTCCCGAGAGTGACATCCAGGGCGACGCCATAACTTTGCAAATCGGACGACAGATGCTGGGTCTGGCTGACCGAGGTCTGGGTGATCTCAGCGAACTCGGCAAATCCACTCACATAAGTCGAGCGCAGGAGGTTTTGCGTTTGGTCGGATGCCGGTGTTTTGCCCGACGCGGGGCTGTTTGCCGGCGGGGAAGGGGAGGAGGCGACGGGCGGCAACGGAAGAAGACGGAAAATGCTTTCGAGGGTCACACCCAGTTCCACGCTTTGCCAAAGGAGACCGCGGGCGGTCCGTTCATCCTGGTCGAGTCCGTGGACGATGTCATTACCGCCGAGGCCGAATTCCTCGGTAACCGGGGCCTTGCCGCTCATCGCGCCGCCGCCGGCGACGGCCCGCAGGAAGTAATCCGACGACGTGACCCAACCGAAGTAGAAGGTGGCGCTGGTGCTGGCGGCTAGCTTGGTGAAATCGAAGTCACCGGGTCCGGCGTTGAAGCCACGCTTGATATTGGTGTCGACGAGCAGGTCGAGGCTCCCCAAGCCAGGTTGATCCGGCGGCGACCAGGTATGCACCCATTCCTGGTTCAAATCGGCGCGCAGATACCAGAAGCCGCCGCTCTGGAGTTGCGGGGCGCCGGCGTCGTGCTGATCCCAAGTGACATAGCTGTAACCGACCGCGGTTTGGAGCGCCGCCTGGTAAATATCGTTGCTCGTGGCGTCGTTGCTGGCGCCAGTTGCATCCTGGCCACCAGCGTGCAGGCTGGTGAATTTCAAGGTATGGAGAATCTCCGCCGTAGCATTGTCGGTGTCGGTTGCGGGCTCGTCGGGTTGATTCAATTGCAAGCCGGTGGCGCGGCTGAGATTGCCAGTGACGCCGAGGCCGGCACTCCATTGGTCATCTTTGGTCGGGAGATAGTCCGGGAGAGAAAAGGAGAGTGTGCCGTCTTGTTTCCTCTGTCCGGCCTCGGCGGTGATCTCGCCGGTCATGCCCTTCTTGGTGAAGCTGGCGTTGAGGCTTCCAAAGAGAAGTTTGTCATTGGAGTAACCACCGCCGATGGAGATGTTATTCAGCGTCGGATCCAGTATTGCCAGGACGGCGAGATCATTGACTCCGTTGGTCGCGATGGTCGCGGATTCGGTGAGCCCCTTCCGCTCGATGATCGTGTTGATGGCATCCTCCTGCTCCAGGAAGCTGTGCTTGTCCACGAGGGTGTGGGATAGATTGCGAAATGCGGGCTGGAGGCTTTGCGTCATCTTCGCCTCGACTTTCTTGCGATTGGCTTCGAAGCCCACGGGGTTGGCGGCGTACCAGTTAGTGTTCTTGAAATCGCCCCACGTGAAATCCTTTCCGGCATGCAGCCCGCTGATTTGAAACGAGACATTGCCGACGGCGAGAAGTGGCACCTGGATGATACAAAGTGAAGACTGCCAGTAAACAAGCACACCATCGCCCGGAGGAGTCGGATTCCAGCTCCCGAGGATACTGAAGGTCTTTACGACATATCCGGTCAGTTGGTCATGAACCGTCCGGGACGGGAGGTCCTGTCCAGATGGAGCGCGATCCAGCGGGTCCTGGAGCGACAAATGGGACTGCTGTGCGATGACGAAGGCCCGCGCCGCGGTTTGATAGGCAAGCTTGTGTTCGTTCGTGGTGAACCATTTCGTGGAATCCGTCGCAGGGCCGGTGTCTCCGTAGATTCGCACCAGGGTCGCCCGATCGGCGGCTGACAGCGTGCCGGCCACAGGAATGCCATGGGACTGCAAGGCTCCAATGGTGGTGGTGACAGGATGTTGATTGATGGCGGTCGAGCCTTGCACGGTTACGTCGATGCGCAACGGATGCGGCGCCTGGGGCGGACTGGGCGCGAAGGTGCCCATCAAAGGCGCGGTCAGAACGGCGTGGGCGGAAGTCGGCGGCTGCAGCGGTAACAAGCGAAAGTGCATTGGCGGCACCGCATCCATGAGTATCGCATCCTGGAAATGATCGACGTTGTCATAGTAGCCGCTGCCATTGTGGCCGCGCAGATAGGCGAGATTGTCCGTAAGTAGCTTTTTGATTTTCCAATCGGTCACGAGGATATCCGTATCCGCGGGAATGGTGCTGAGCCGCCAGCGATAACCGCCGCCGAGAGCGGGCACGGCCGCGGCATTGACCCGCAGGAGTGCGACGGGCGGATGCTGTGCCGACGGATGGGCCATGCTCAAAGGCGCGCTGGAGATGAGCCCGGCCATGCCGAGGAAGATCGGAAACAGAACCGCGCCGAAGTTATGGCTCCAGTGTGACTTGAGCTCCAGCCGCTTGTGGGTGCCGGTGGGAATGGCCGGGACGATGGAGCTCAGCACGCGGGCAGTGAGGGTATCCAGAATATTGGACTTAGTCACTGATTGGGTGAGTTACTGGCTTGGGAATCAGAACCTTCGTCGGTGGCGTAAAAGTGAGTTGCGAGCCAGAACGGATAACTCATGGAAGCACCGCTGACCAACTCGCAATCCGGAGGTAATCCCATCGTCTGGAGAAAGAACGTGACCGCGGCCGAAAGCGCATGGGGAGTCTGCGGTCGGGGGCCGAAGGCCTCGAATCCGAGAGAGAACCATTTCTCGCCTTCGCTCTGGATTTCCGTCAGTTCGAAGTTGCAGCCGATCTTCGGTAGCGTGGTCGAGGGTAAGAGCGGGTAGGCGATTTCCTCGGGCCGGGCGCTTTCGAGATTCAGCTTGCGCAGGTAGCGGCCTTTGCCGACCGAGACCCATCTCGATTTCTGTTTGAAGAGCACAGCCGCCGGACCCAAGGCTTCCCCGTGGGTCGACCATTTCACCCAGTGATCGATCTTCCCGCCAACGCCTTGTCTGGGAAAGGCCGGCGTCGAAGTTCCCAGGATCGACTTGATCTCAAACAGAACGCTTTTCGGATCCTGCGCGCCGCGAAGCTTTACACCGACGGAATCGCATCCCGGAAAAAGAAGATATTCGTCGATCCGCCCCTTGTTTCCGCCTTCCTGTGCGATGGCCTGGCCGCGAACGAACCAATCGATGATCCGTTGGGACACTTCGCCGCGAAACATCCAGCGGAGCTCGGAACTGTAAATCATGGCAAGGAGAGAAGGCCAGGAGGAGGAAGGAAGATCCACGCAATCGAAGATACCTCCAAGCCCGATGAGGGGGCGATGCTGAAGGGATTTTCCGGAAAGGCAATGCGGAAAATGGTGTTCACGTTGCGGCAGTCGACCGTCTCCGTCGTGGTGGGTGCCGAATTTAAGGTGGGGAAGCGAAGCGCGGCTTCCCCGTTCCAAAATCGAAATCCGCGCTTCGGGGATTGCGCGAATTTCGTCGATGACGCAATTTGTGCGAAATGACTCCCGCGGCCGTTTCTGGATCACGATCCACCGGCGGACTGGAGCCATGCCCATTATGAAATCTCTCTCGTTGCCGCTGCTGCTGATGCTTCCATTGGCGATCCTGTGCTCTTGTGGAAAGAAGTCCACGTCTGCGCCCGTCGCCAAGGCATCTCCGTCCGCGGCGGCTGCTCCGGTCACGCCCAGTGCTTCCGCGGTGGCCGCGCGGCCGACGCCGTCGATCGTGCCGGTCGAACCCGGATCGGCTTCGGCCTCGTCGGTTTCCGGAAATCCGACTCCGGAACCGGCGCCGACGCCGGTGCCGATTCCGCTTATCTCGGGCCACCCTTTCACCTACTGGGCGGCTCGCGTGAGCAGTACCGACCCGGCGGTCCGTGTGGAGGCGATGGGGATGATCGCGCGGGCGCCCGCCGAGGTGATCCGCCCTTTCCAATCGCGGGTGGAAATGATGAGCGAGTCGCAAAATGACGATTACGTCGCGCGGGCGCGGGCTGCGGCGATTCTGAGCCTGAAACTCAACGCCAGCGTCCCGAAGGAAGCGGCCGCGTCGCTGCTCCAGGCGCAGGCGAAAGAAACGGAAGATGATCTCCGCCTGATGGAGGGAGAAGCGCTCGCCAAAATGGCCAAGACCGACCCGACGCTGGTGACGAAGATCGTGCATGCGTGGACGAGCCCTGGTCTCGATCCTGAAGTGGCCGCCCGGATCGGGATCATCATCCAGGACATCGGTCCGCCCGCGCTGCGGGAATTGCAGACCCAAGCGCTGCTCAACAAAGCCGGCGCCGTGTCGGATAAGATCAAGCAGGCGGTCGAGACCATTCAGAAACTGCAACCGCCGGGGCGAGTGCCTGGGCAGGTGCCGTCTGCGGCGACGGCGAAGTAAGTGGGAAAAACGCAGGGGGCGCAGAGCGGCGAAGCCGCAACCGAAGTAGGAGCGGCATCCTGCCGCTTCCTCGGAGTCCGCGCCGGACGGGCGGAAGAGGCTGGGAAGCCTCTCCTACTTCCAGGATCATTGTCGCATCTGTTCTCCAAAGAACCGCGCTGCGCCCCGGAGGTCGCTGCTCCCAAGCCGCTCCTTGGAAGCACTGCTCTCAATGCTTTTGCCCATACGCCGAATGGTCGAGCGATGTGCCCGTCATTTCGTGGCGTGATGGCGCCTGAGGGGCTGTCTCCTGGGCTTCAACGGGATCGTCGGCTGCGGAAACGACATACGCCGGGACGGTGTGCTCCGGACCGAAGAAGGTTTGATATTGATAGATGCCGTCCGGTTCGATCATTCCCTGCCAGCGGGCGTGCTCGGGGAGTCCTCCGGGGAGGCCTTTGAGGAATATGGGACCGGTAAAGTCTCTCCACTTGCTCCGGAGAATCGGCACGATCGCTCCATCGATCGAAGTAGTTCCACGCGGAATCTTTGCGCCGGGCGGCCAATCGTAAAAGCCACCGGAGACGAGTGCGCCGCCGCTCATGAAATCCGTGATGCCCACTTCCGCGTGACGCGCGAGCGCCCGCCGTTCCGCTGCGTCCATTTTTCGGAACTCCATCGTTTGCTGATCCAGGGGGCGATTTTTCGAAATGCTATAGGCGACGAAGATCCACACGGCGGCGGCGAGGAGGAGCAGCGCGAAGGTCTTCATCGTCGAGAGCTTAAAAGGAACGGCGGAGCGCTCTAGCGGATTTTTTTGCCAGGTGGAGACGCCTCAATTCCGAATCTGCCAGCGATACGCCGTGGGGCTCTGGCCGACCCGGGCGCGGAATTGCTCGGCGAAGCTGCTGCCGTCGACGAATCCGCAGCGGATGGCAATCTCGGATGCGGAGAGGTTTGTTTCTTCGAGGAGCTTCATCGCAGTGGTGAGGCGCGTCTTGATGAGAAACTCCTGCGGGCTGAAACCGAAAGCGTGCTGAAAGCGGCGCTGGAAGTGGCGCATGGAAAGGCCGCAGCCGCGAGCCACCTCGCGCAGGACCACCGGGCCGGCGTAATCGCGGCGGATGATTTCCACCGCCTGGGCAACGCCCTGGATGAGCGGCAACTGTCTTTCATGCTTGGCGGCGCGCCGGACCACGCCGGCTGTCCCGCAGATGCGGCCCCGGGCATCTTTCAGCGGCACTTTGCTGACAAAGAACCAGTCGAGGGCGCCTTGCTTGTCGAACCACAACTCGACGCGCTCGACGCAGCGGCTTTTGCCGGAGAGCAGGCGCGCGTCGTCGCGCACATAGCCCGCCGCCATGTGATGCGGCGCGAGATCGAAATCCGTGAGGCCGAGGATCTCGCGTTCATGGCGCAATTGGTGGTGCTGGAGAAAGCTCCGGCTGGCCAGCATGAACCGCCCGTCCCGATCCTTGCAGTAGAAGCTGACGTCCGGGAGGTGGTCGAAAAGCGTGTAATAATGGGCTTTGACATGCACTTTGCTCAACCAGACATCGCGCCGGCGGAGGAGCGCCGGCGGAGCGGTGTGCGGGGCATGGCGCCGCGGAGAATGTGGCGCATTTGGCATAGGCTTTGTCGTCACACTCTTCTCCATGTTGGGTTATTGCTCGGGTGTCAATGGCAGGTTGCCTGCCTTCCCCTCGATCCCCGCCATCGAAGACCTCGTTCGCCTGCAAATAGTCAACCAAGCCCCTTGCCAAGTTTTCGCCCCCGCTTCCATTAAAATACACGACTTGCATGAAATCCCTCCTTCTCCCCGCGTTCACGTTCCTGGTTTTGACTGGTTTGGTTGGTGCTGAGGATCAGCCGAAGTACGAACCCGACTTCAGTGCGAAGCCGCCTGTGCCGGTGCTCTCGCCGGAGGAAGAGCTCAAGACCATTCAACTTCCGGAGGGCTATTCGCTGGAACTGGTGCTCAGCGAACGCGATGGGATCAAGGAACCGGTGGCCATCGCCTTCGACGGGAACGGCCGCATGTATCTCGCCGAAATGCGCACCTACATGCAGGACATCGACGGTAACAACGAACACGACCCGATGGGTGTTGTTTCGCGCCACGAAAGCACCAAGGGGGATGATCACTTCGATAAGCACACCATTTTCGCCGACAAGCTGGTTTTGCCGCGTGAGGTCCTGCCGCTCGACGATCGCGTGCTCATCAACGAAACCGATAGCAACGATATCTACAGCTATCGCGACACCAAGGGCACCGGTGTGGCCGACAAAAAGGAGCTATGGTTTGCCGGCGGCGCGCGTGGCGGCAACCTCGAGCATCAGCAGAGCGGCCTCATCTGGTGCCTCGACAACTGGATTTATCAAAGCACCGCCAACTACCGGCTCCGCTGGAACGGGGCCAACCAGGCGCTCCAGGAAAAATGCCCGAGCGGCGGCGGCCAATGGGGTCTGGCGCAGGATGATTACGGCAAAATCTGGTGGAGCAATGCCGGTGGCGAAAAAGGCCTTTGGCATTTTCAAACGCCGATCATCTACGGTGCCTACGATCTTTCCGGGCAGATGCCCGCGGACTTCAATGAGGTCTGGCCCTTGCTCGGCCTGGCCGATTACCAGGGCGGTCCCGGGCGTGTGCGGGTGCCCGACAAGACGCTCAACCATTTCACCGCTTCCTGCGGACAACAGGTCGTCCGCGGCGACCGGCTCCCGCAGGATTTGCGCGGAGACGTTCTCATCTCGGAGCCCGTCGGCCGGCTCATCCGCCGGGCCAAGGTGGAAGTAAAGGATGGCATCACCACCATCTCGAATCCCTACGGTCATTCGGAGTTCATCCGCTCGACCGATCCCAATTTCCGGATCGTCAACATGGCCAACGGTCCGGACGGCTGCCTCTATCTCGTGGATATGTATCGCGGTATCATTCAGGAGGGTACCTGGTGCCGCGAAGGTTCTTATCTTCGGAAAGTCATCCAGCAGTATGGCATGGACAAAGTCGTCGGCCATGGCCGCATCTGGCGCTTGCGCTATCGCGGTCTCCAACCCGGCCCGCAGCCGCACATGCTCGACGAGAGCCCGGCGCAACTCGTGTCGCATCTCACGCATCCCAACGGCTGGTGGCGCGACACCGCGCAAAAACTGCTCGTCGTCAAAGGCGATAAGTCCGTCGTGCCGGCACTCGTGCAGATGGCTTCCAGCAACAGCAATGAACTCGCCCGCATACACGCCCTCTGGACGCTCGAAGGTCTGGACTCCGCCGATGCCGGCCTCGTGCGCAAAATCCTCAAGGACTCCGATCCGAAGATTCGCGCCGAGGGACTCCGCGTCGCCGAGCGCCTGATCGAGAAAGGCGACGCCTCGCTGCGCGGCGACGTGCAGGCGCTGGCGCACGATCCTGACGTCAACGTCATCGCCCAGGTGTTGATGACCGGAAAACTCCTCAATTCTCTCGACCAGAAACTTTGGCCGGATTACTCGAAGTTTGCCCAGGCCACCTTGCTGACCTCACCCTCGCTCGGGCTGAAGTCGCTCGGCATGGTCATCCTCTCCGGCTCCGACAAAATCGGCGGCCCGGAATTCAACGCCGCGCAGATCGCCGTGCTCGAGAAAGGCCGCGATATCTACAAGGAAGTGTGTTTCGCCTGCCATGGTTTCGACGGCAAAGGCATGCCCATGGACGGCCCCAAGCCGGGATTGACCATCGGGCCGCCGCTCGGTGGCGCCCAGGAATTACGTGCCCACCCGGACGCCGCAGTCAAGGTTCTCCTCAGCGGACTCGCCGGACCGATTGGCGGCAAAAAGTATGACGCCCAGATGGTGCCGATGAACACGAACGACGACGCCTGGATCGCCGCGGTCGCCTCTTATGTGCGCAATGCTTTCGGCAATCACGGGGCGATGGTGGCGCCGGAGGACGTCAAACATCTGCGCGAGCAATCCGCCGCGCGCAAGGAACCCTGGACGGTGGACACCCTGCTGGCCGGGCTTCCGCATCCGCTCAAGCCGGTCGATTGGAAAGTCACGGCGAGCGAAAACCAGGCTGACATCGCGCTGCTCACCGATGGCCGGACCGACAACCGTTGGAAAACACAGAACGAACAAAAGTCCGGCCAATGGATTCAGGTGGAGTTACCGCAAGAGACGAAGATTCTCGGTGTGCGCCTCGACCAATCGCGAGCCTCGGGCGATTACCCGAATAACTGGCGCGTGGAAGGCTCGCTCGATGGCCACAAATGGACACGCCTGACCGAAGGCCATGGCCTGCCGGGCGCGAGCGAACTCTACTTCAAAGCCGCCAACGTGAAACTCGTGAAACTGACCCTGACCAATGCCCAGCGCGGCAAACCATGGTCCGTCTGCGAACTGGAACTCATCGCGCCGCCGGCGGAAACACGTCTGACGTCCACTCCGTAAGTGGCGGCTAACTCGAGGGCTACTTCAGCAGCGTCACCGTCGGCCACGCGCCCTTGCCACCGAGCTTCAGCAGCCCCGGGTTCACCCGCACGAGATTCTTGATATTCCGCAACTCCAGGTTCGACTTGCGAATGTCCAGCGTCTTGTTTGGTGCAGCGGCCAGTTCGTCCTTCAATTGCTGAAGAGGGACGTTGCGGGCGGGCGAAGCCGCCGCGCGCGATTTCTTGGCTTCCACGGGCTTGCCGGTGAGCTTGGCGATATCGGCGTCCACGGCGGCCAATTCACGGCTGAGCGCATTGCGCCGATCCATCAATTCCTGGACAGCGACTTGCTGGAGCTTGGCGATTTCGGCTTGGAGCTGCTGGAGGCGTTCGAGTGAAGACACAGGAGTGGACATGGGTGAAAGCTGGGAAAGTAGTGAGTGCTGGTGCCGTGTCAATGATCTTGGAAAAGAGCCCGGGAGCTTATCGCCGCATCTTTGCCCGCTGGCGGAGCCATAAATAGGCAATGGATTCTCGCCCGCACTCGCGCCCCAGCGGACGTCCAGCACCGCCGTTCCAAAATCATGTAGCGGAAAACCCGGCTCCGCAAAGCTACGGCGCGAGCCAGCCTTGGCTATCCCGGATCTGCGGAAGAGGCGAAGAGGATAACCCGAGATCGCTCTTTTGCCGGGCCATCCGCCCAATCATTCCCCGGCCCGCGATTCTTGGGATGTGGGCGACGAGCCCGCAACGAAACAACAACTACTACCAATACGCGTAATATGAATAAATTTGGCATCCTGACCTATGCGGCCGCCGTGGCGGGCACGCTCGCGCTCATGACTCCGGCGAAAACTTTCGGCGACGAAGTTCGCGAGATTCACCGCCAGCAAGGCGACGTGCAGTCCCGCACGGTCATTCATGAGCACCCCGACAACACTTATACCTCACGTAGCGAGGTCACGGTGGGTGTCGGCGGCCACCACTATCATCACCATCATCACCATCACTATCGCCAGAGCGAGACCGTGGTGCACGTGGAGAGATAATCTTGGCGAGGAACAGAAACATGCCTCTTCCTGAACACACTCAGGAAGAGGCATGACTGCGTACGGGGTGCGCCGGGCGCTGCGAGATGGCGACTTTGCATCTCCCGAGTGCAAGACGGAGCCGGGAACCTCGCGACAAGAGCGGCAAGCTGGAAACCAGAATCCGGAAACGTTAAACCGGAAGCAGTGTCGGCAACTGTGCCGCTCCAAAAATGATCCGATCCCTATTCTATCTTTTCGCTGTCGCGCTCGTGATGCTGCTTTACGTGGCCGCTTATTTTGTTGTCCTTAAACCTCTGCCCGTCCATCCGGCATCTCACGTTCGGTCCGAAACGGTGGCCCGGCTCGGACCGGCCGCCCGGCCCGAAACCAGTCATCGTCAGTCTCATCGCGCCGCTGCTTACCAGATTCCCTTTCTTAAGGCGACTGCGCTCCCTGTCGGCTTTTGGCCCGTCTTTTTTGCCCCGGTGCAATACGTCGATGCTCATTGGATTCGACCCGAGTATTGGGGAACAGCGCACGATGGACGTCCATAGGCTGCGTCCCCCAAATCATTTCGCCATCAGCCCGAGCAATTGATCCGCGACGGCATCTGCTTCCTGCCATTTCTTATCTTTGATCAAGGCGGTGAGTTTGCTCGCGAGTGGCTGGGCCTGAGCCTGAAGGCCCGACCTTTGCACCCAGCCCGGCAGTTCTGCCTGAATCCGATGCATCTTGGCCTGGAAGGCTGCGCTGGAAAAGCCCGCGGAAGCCGCCGTCTCGACCAGCGGCTCGCCGCGCAGAAATTTGCCATAAGCCGCCAGAGCCTCCGGATTCTCCGTTGCCTGGCGAAAGAAATTGTGGCGCATCGCCTCACCACCCACTCCCCACGAAAAGACATTCACCAGCACCGCGCCGTGATTGAACATGCGACCGAGGTAAGTCTCCATCGTCGGCTCACCCGGCATGCTGGTCGGTGAGACATTCGTCCCTTCCGCCGAAATCCAACCAGGAGAACCGTGCGCTGCCATCGCCGCGTGAACTTCCTGGAATGTCGTCCCCTCGGGGTAAGTGGAAAATCCCGGACGATACGCCGAATCAAAGGCCACTTCCGGCGTGGCGAAATGCACTTTCACGGCGTACGATTCCCGGGCGTCCGATGCGCGCAATCCCTGCGCCGTAAATGCGATGTGGCAGAAAATCCGTTCCTTGGGAATCCCGGCCGCGTGCAGCGAGTTCGCCCACAGCTCGATGAATTCTCTCACCACCTGCACTCGTTCGGCGTCCGCATCCTTCGGCGGACGTTCGGCGCTGAATCCCCGGTGGCTCAAAGCCCGATAACCCAGCGGCCGATCGGTCTCGAAATCGCGCCCCATTTGCGTTTCCCAGCCGGCGATCACTCCAGCGAAAAGATGCCCTTTTCCCTCGCGGTTCAAAGCGGCGAGTTGCTGGACGATCTCCGCGCCGATGACGGCCGCACGCTCCTTCACCGCCGCCACGATGGCGGGACTGTTGAGACACATCTGCGGCGGAAACTTCGTCGGCTTCGGTCCCCAATCGGCGCGCCGCCCCGTGCTGGGAATTTGATCCCAGCCGGCCGTCTCGATGTTATCCGGATTCGAGAGCAAATCCTTCCGCGCTCCCCAGCACATGGAATCGTCGATGTGAAACGCGGCCGCGATGTCATTCTCGCGCGCCACGGCAAAGGTATCGCGAATGAACTGGCGCACCTCGTCATCCGGCATATCGAAGGAGAGCGGTCCCACGGTGAAGCCCAGCTTGTGCCGGGCATCGCCCGTCACCCCGATCGCTGGGACTACGCTGTGCACGAAACCTTCCAGTTGCGATTTGTTGAGCGCGAGATGTCCGGGCGCCGGTTGTGGCCCGGCGAAACCATGGATTCCCGTCATCAACTGAAACATGAGGTAGCGGGTTTCCGCTGCCGCCACGGTAACATCGTTCTGCGACTGAGCGTTGAGATCCGGCGCGATCCGGCCAAGAGCACCGATGAAGAACATCGCTGCGAATCGCCGCGCCCATGCGCCCAAGCCGCACCACCAAATTTGGCGGAAGTCAAAATGGAAGCGGGTCACGGGACGAAGCGAAGTACGGATAGCCATAAACAGGCATGAGTGACCACAATCCTTGTTTCATATGACATTCCCCTCCCGGAGCGATGGGAGCGGCGACCTCCAAGTCGCCGAAGCATTCGCCACTCAATGCCGGGTCCAATGATTCCTCTTACGTCCAGTCTCGTCGAAGGGAGTGGAAGCAATGGCCCCTGGCCGACTTGGATCATTCATCCAATTACCGGATGGTGTCGGAGATGGTTGCGGCGCATAGGCCGCAGCCGCGGGCGCGGGCGTCGGCGGCGCAGCAAAGAAAGTTTGCGGCTGGTTGGTCGTGAACAGCCGATAAGCAATGACACTCAACAAAACGATGATGAGGAAGGTGCTGACTTTCATTGGGGGGCCTTTCTTGTCGCGTCACCCTTTGGTTTGAGGGATGGGAAGCGGAGGAACATTTCGCGGAAGATTGTTCCGTCACGACGACACCCTCGTGAGGTGGCTGCTCAGCCCGCGGATGATGACAGGAACTGCGCTCCGGTCAAGTCAGCGTCCGTTGGGCCATCATGAATCGAGGGCAATAAGAGATTGAAACCGGACTGCCGAGAAGTCTCAATGGCCATTCTCCCTTCCCCCCCTAATGAAAGCAATTCGCACCATTTCCGTTCTTGGCCTCGGCACGATGGGCCACGGAATCGTGCAGACTTTTGCCGCGGCTGGATTTCAAGTTCGCGGTTACGATGAACAAAAAGCGGCGCGAGATGCCTTGCCCAAGCTCATCCGGAGCAATCTCCAGGATTTCGTCGCCGCGGGTCTGGTGCGGAAATCGGCAGTCGCGCCGCTGCTCGAGCGCATCCAGGTTTGCGATACCGAGGCCGAAGCCGTGCGTGGCGCGCAATTCGTCACGGAAGCCGTGATCGAGGATTTGGCGGTGAAACAGCACCTTTTCCGCCGGCTCGAAGAATTCGTTGCCGCGGACACCATTCTGGCCAGCAACTCCTCGTGCTTCCCGATCTCGCAATCGGCGAAGAAAATGCGCCGGCCGGAGCGGGCCATCGTCACCCACTACTTCAATCCGCCGCACATCGTGCCCGTGGTCGAAGTCGTGCCGGGCCCGCGCACCAGCCCGCAAGTGATGAAAGCCACTCTCGCGCTGATGAAAAAGGCCGGCAAAGTCGCCGTGCCGATCAATCGCGAACTGCCCGGTTTCATCGTCAATCGCGTTCAAGTCGCGGTCATGCGCGAAGTGTGGGATTTGCTCGACCGGGGGATCGCCACGCCGGAGGCGATCGATGCCGCCATCTGCGGCAGCATGGGTTTTCGTCTCGCCGCCTTGGGGCCGCTCCAGGTTTACGACTTCGGCGGGCTCGACCTGCAAAAGCGCGTCTTCGAGAATCTCGTCCCGGAGATTTCTTCGAGCCTTCGCGTGCCGGGCCGGATTCGCCAGTTGGTGGACGCCGGCCACTACGGCGCCAAGACCGGGAAGGGGATCTATAGTTACACGCCGGCTTCACTCGCGGCCCGGCGCACTCTGCGCGATCAGCGATTCCTCGCTCTGCTGAAAATGTTTTATTCCGGCACATCCCGCTCATCCGCCTAAAACCATGGCCGCTTCCCGTAAAGTCATCATTTGTTGCGCGGTCACTGGGGCGATCCACACGCCCACGATGTCGCCGCACTTGCCGATTACCCCGGATCAGATCGCCACCAGCGCGATCGAGGCGGCGCAGGCCGGCGCGTCGATCCTTCATCTGCACGCGCGCGATCCGCAGACCGGTTGCCCGACAGCCGATCCCGCGGTGTTCCGGCAATTTTTGCCGCGCATCAAGGACGCCTGCGATGCCGTCATCAATATCACCACGGGCGGCGGCATGAACATGACCGTGGAGCAGCGCATCGCCACGGCTGCGTCGTTGAAGCCGGAAATGTGCTCGCTGAACATGGGATCGATGAACTTTGGCCTGTATCCGGCCGCCGCTAAATTCAGCAGTTGGAAACATGACTGGGAGTCGCCCTATCTCGAGAACACGCGCGACTACATTTTCCGCAATACTTTCCAGGATATCGAGACGATCATCCGTTTGCTCGGCGAGGAATGCGGCGCGCGGTTCGAGTTTGAGTGCTACGACATCGGCCATCTCTACACCCTTCATCATTTTCTCGAGCGCGGCTTGGTGCGTCCGCCGCTCTTCGTGCAGAGCATCTTTGGCATTCTCGGCGGGATTGGCGCGGACCTGGAGAATCTCCTGCATATGCGGCGCATCGCGGACAAACTTTTTGGCAGCGGGTACGAGTGGTCGGTGCTGGCTGCGGGGCGTCATCAGACGCGCTTTGTTACCACGGGCGCCACGCTCGGCGGTCACGTGCGCGTGGGCTTGGAGGATAGCCTCTATCTTGGCAAAGGGCGCCTCGCGGAATCCAATGCCGACCAGGTGCGAAAGATTCGCCGCATCCTCGAAGAACTTTCGCTGGAAATCGCCACACCGGCGGAGACTCGCGAGATGCTGGCGCTGAAAGGACCCGGGCAGGTGGCATTTTAGGCGCCTGTTTTTTTCGAGGGTGACTATTTCTCCCATGAAAATCCCCTATGGTATCTCCGTGACCGCTGCGGTTGCATTCGTCGCGCTGGGGATCGCCAGCTTGTTACTCGATATGGCCTTGCGCGATCTGCGCATTCGAGTCGATGCCCAGGAGGGGCAGTTGTCCGGCATCGAATCGCGCATGTCGGAGCAGATGAAGGAACTGCAGGTCCTGGAGAAAGAGCGGGAAGCCCTGGAGCAGGAGAACGAAGCATGGCGCCGGAAGGTGGCGCAACAACAGTCGGCGCTGGAGACGCAGCAGGAACAGATCAATCAAGCCATGCAGATCACTCAACAGGTCGCGCCTAACTTGCTGCACGATCTGGCCGCCGTCGCGGCGAAGAATGAGAAGATCAAGTCATTGCTCGCAAATCATGGCTATAACGTTCAGACGAAATGAGGTTTCGCCAGTGACCCACCGCACACACGCATGAATCCCCCACCCAGCCATCCTGAGCGGAGATCGTCGAGCGGCGCGCCGCGAGTGGCCTGGCTGGTCGCTGTGATCGCATGCGGCCTGGCCATCCTCGCGACGGCGCTCACCCTCGACCTGCACAATCAAAAACGGCGGTTCGAAGACCTGAGCGCGAGGCTCAAAGAGACGGTGACCGTCCGCGACACGGACAGCAAAAGCTTCGATGCGCGGTCGACCACAGCGAATGCGGCGCTCTCGCGGTTGCGCGACCTGGCCACCGAGCGGCAAGGAGACTTGAAACGCCTCGCCGATCTGTATGCGCAACGCGGGCCTCTGGCGAAACAAGCCGCCGACGAGCAGGACAAAATTCAGGGGTTGGCAAAAGGCCTGGTCGATCTCGCCAAGACCGATCCGGATGCCAGGGAGATCGTGCGAAAGTATAACATCCAGCCGGCGGAACAGTCGCCCGGTAACACTCCCCCCAAGCCGTAAAGAGGTCTCCGGGTTGTGGGCCGTCCGCCCGGCATCACCGCGCCATAGGCCCGACGACCGCCCGGCGAACATCGACCGCCAGCCGCCGCAACCAGTGCAAATCCCGCGCCCGGATTACCGGTTTGCGATCGATTTCCAGATTCCACAGGCCATTCGCGGACCGTATGCGGAATCGCGATTTTGTCTGGGCATCCGCTTTCATCAATCGATGCTTCGTCCATGAGTGACAACACGGATGTTTGGCAATTTGCTGTCTCAGGCAGATATGGCTGAAAGGGGCGGGGAATGAGGAGGTTCCGCGGTATGTTTCGTTGAGTGCGGGGCGGTTGCATTCCCGATTTCGCCTCGCCGAAGAGCCGCATCTTCGTATTGCGCTTTGGCGAAGCTTGTCCTGAATTGAAGGATCCATGGCCACGACAACGATCCAGGACGCCCTCCGAGCCGCCTACCAACATCATCAGGCCGGGCGGCTGGCGGAGGCGGAGGTGCTCTATCGGCAAATCCTGGCGGTGCAGCCTGGCCAAGCGGATGCATGGCATCATCTCGGTCTGGTAGCTCATCAAGTGGGTCGCCACGATGCGGCCATTGAATGGATTCGGCAGGCGATTGCCATCTCACCCGGCAATGCGCTCATGCACAGCAATCTCGGCGAAGTTTACCGCGCGGAGGGACGGCTGGACGAGGCCATCGCGAGTTATCAACGCGCCCTGGCATTGGCGCCAAACCTTGCCGAGGCCTACAACAATCTCGGAAACGCGCTGCGAAGAAAAGGCCAGTTAGCCGAGGCGGTTGCGGCCATTCGTGAGGCCCTGCGGCTCAAGCCGGATTACGTCGAGGCGCTGAATAATCTTGGAGTCGCGCTGGCCGCGCAGGGCAAGAATGAGGAAGCAATCGACTGCTACCAGCGGGTGCTCGGTCATCGGCCTGATCTCGTGCATACGCACAATAATCTAGGTAATGCGTTGCTGGCGCAGGGACAGGCCGAAGCGGCGCTGTCCGCATTTCGGCGCGCGCTGGAGCTGAATCCGAGTCTGGGCGAAGTCCATAGTAACATGGGGGAGGCGCTGCGTGTGCTGGGACGCCTCGAGGAGGCGGCCACAGCTTGCCGCCGGGCGATCGAACTGAAACCGGGCCATGCGGAAGCGTACAATCATTTGGGTGGCGTGTTGGCCGACGAAGGCAAAAGCGGCGAAGCGATCGCGGCGTTCCGGCAGGCACTGCAATTACGGCCGGAATTTGCGGAGGTATGCACCAATCTCGGCCTGGCCCTGGCCAAACTGGAGCGATTCGATGAGGCGATCGACGTTTACGCGGAAACGTTGCGCTTGAAGCCCGGCAACGCCGAAGCCAGCTATAACATGGGACTCGCGCTCATCGAGCAAGGTCGAATCAAGGAGGCCCTCGAGGCGCATCGGAGGGCGGTTGAATGGAGGCCGGATAGCCCGTCTTACCGAAGCACACTGATCTCTACACTGCTTTACGATCCCCAGGCGGATTCGAAAATCCTGGAGGAGGAACAGGCGCGGTGGAACCAGCGGTTTGGCGATCGGACAAAGGCTCCGCGACCGGCGAACGATCGAAATCCGGACCGGCGATTACGCATTGGCTATGTCTCGCCGGATTTTCGCGATCACGTGGTCGGCAGGAATCTTCGGCCGTTGTTCCGATGTCACAATAAGACGGAGTTTGAAATCATCTGTTACTCGGGTGTGATCCGGCGCGATGCCATGACGGAGAGTTTTCGACAACGCGCAGATAGATGGCGGGAAACGGTGGGAATGACCGATGACGCGCTGGCGGAGCTGATCCGCCAGGACGGCGTGGATATTCTGGTGGATCTTTCGCAACATACCGCGGGTAACCGGTTGGCCGTATTCGCCCGCCGACCGTCGCCGGTGCAGGTGAGTTTTGCCGGCTATCCGGCGGCCACGGGTGTGGAGGCGATCGGGTTTCGGATCAGCGATCGGTGGGTGGAGTCGGAGATCGGAATTCGGAGTCCGGAGATCGGGTTCGCTCTTTCGCCCGAACTCCGAACTCCCATCTCCGAGACCCGATCCGCGGAGCGGGTCTATCTCCTCGACAGCTTCTGGTGCTATGATCCGTGCGGCGTTGAGGTGATGGTAAATGAGTTGCCGGCAAGCCGAAATGGCCGGGTGACCTTTGGATGCCTGAATCACTTCTGCAAGGTCAACGAAGGGGTCTTGAAGCTGTGGGCGCGCGTCCTGCGGGCGGTGAAGAATTCACGTCTTGTCTTGCTCAGTGCACGCGGGAGTCATCGGCAGCGCACGCTGGATTTCCTGCAGCAAGACGGGATTGTTCCGGACCGTGTGGAGTTCTTCGAATTGCAGCCGCGCCGCGCTTACCTCGAATTGTATCATCGCCTGGATCTGGTGCTGGATACGTTTCCCTATGGCGCGCACACGACCGGTCTGGACGGTTTCTGGATGGGTGTGCCCATGGTGAGCCTGGCGGGCGAGCGTTCGGTATCTCGGGCCGGCTTGAGTCAGTTGTCGAATCTCGGGTTGCAAGAACTGGTGGCATTTTCGAAAGACCAGTATGTGGAAATCGCCACCGGCTTGGCTGGCGATCTCCCGCGCCTGGCGGAACTGCGAGCGACGCTGCGCCCGCGGATGGAAGCCTCGGTCCTCATGGACGCAGCGCATTTTACCCGGCGAATTGAAGAAGCCTATCGGGCGATGTGGCGCGAGTGGTGCGTGGGATGAAAGAGACCGCGCTCTTGGGAAGGGAATGACATCGGCACACTCGGATCCTTCGAAGCCGAATGCGCGAGGGAGGGCTGTGGGGTCAGCTCGAGCGGTTGAAGTAAATGCCAGTTACCACCCCCGCGATGACGATGATCACGGCGACGACCACGCCGAGCGTATGGTAAGGAATCGAAACCAGGGCCGAGACCGCGAGAAACACGCTGATCCAAAAGCAGAGATTGAACCGCCAGTTGAAGAGCCAATCGGTGATGACGTCAAGAATGTCCCAGAAACTCACGGGATGAGATTGATGAAGGCTTCATGCGCAGCGCCGGCGCCAATGGAGGTTTTCCTGGGACGGAATGATAGAGAAAACTCCCGGCAGTTGGTCATAAATCTCCCACCTACTTGTCGAGAGCGGAACCCTTCAGTCCCATGGAATCGCGGATGAAAGTGCCCGCAGGTGGTGGAGTCATGCCAAACATCACCGGCGTGCCGGGCTTGTAATTGGCGATGGTGGAGGCAGCCACCCAGTTGAGGCTTCGCGGTGGGGCGCGCAATCCCGGAGCCGTCATGCTGGCCGAGGGTGGGACCAGTTCGGCAACGCCAAAGACCTTGGTGTTGGGCTGGTAAGTGCGCGTCAGCGGATCTCCAGTGAGCAAAAAATCACCGCCGATTTCGGATTGGCCTTCGGTCCCGTGCCACACGTTTTCGAGGGCGTAATGGCCACGGACAACGGCCTTGTTTTGCTCGCAACGAATCACGACGTCCTTACCGGAAATCTGGACGACCCTTCCGCAATAGAGAACCAATGGGCCCTGCCGGATCGGTGGGGTCGGTATCGGCGCTGGGAGCAGGATTGGATAGGAGACGGCACCCGCGGGATAGGGAGTTTCTTCGGCCGCCGATGCCGAGGCCTTATTTCCGGGGGTGAAGTAGCTGAAGAGCACATAAATCCAGACGGCCAGGGCGAGGCAGGCGATGCAGAACGTTCTCATACGCGTGGTTGCTGCGAACCCGGCGTTGGACGGCCAGGGAATTGTCCGCGCAAACGCCGGGCAATAACCGCAGGCGGGAACACTCTGCCAGGGGGAAACTTTTCCGAGTTCACGGATACGACCTTTATACTAGTGGCCGCCCCTGGTCAATTCGAAGGGAATGGCGTTCCGCCTGACGTCATGGCACCCCGCATTCTCCCAAATTCCTTTCAACGAAATGGCGTTCCGCATAGCGTCGAGCCGGGTATGAATTCGCGCCGTCTGCTTGTCGCCTTTATCTGCATAGTTTTGCTCTATGCGCTGTCGATTGGACCGGCCGCGTTGATCCATGCCCGGCTCACTCCGGCTCACCAGCGGACCTTTGAAGAATTTGCCGACCCGATTTACTGGCCGCTGGTCTGGCTCTATCACGCTTCTCCGCCGGTCGGCACAGTCTTCAATTGGTATGTGCGCACTTGGGGAGGTAATTAAGCAAAGGAGGCAAACGGGGCGTCTAAAAAGGAAGTTGCGGCCCAGCCCGAAGGGCTGACGGACTGTAGCCGGGGTAACACCTCCGGAGGCGACACCCCCACAACGGATGCACCCCGGAGGGTATGCCGGAGTCGCCTTCCAGGGGTAATTTCTGGGGTGCGTGAGTTATTTTTTGGAGGGCATTCCGGGGGTGTTACCCCCGGCTACGGTCCGGCAAGCCTCCGGCTTGCCCCGTGCGCACTTACTTTTTAGACGCCCTCTAAGGTGCAGCGGGCGCTTTCTTTCTAACCCCTGCTTCACCTGCGAAGTAGCGCGTCGCGATATTCGCGTACGATAAGGGAAAACCATGCAGACCGATCTTGATCACTTACCCGCCTTCGTTGCGTCTTTCCGCATAAGATCACTCTTCCGCGAAATGCCTGTTTTCAGAGCTCTCATCCGATCCACCCCACAGGTCCAAGACAATCCTGCACTGGCCTTAATCTTCCGATCCGTAACGGTGCGGCACCCAATACCGGAGGTAGCGTTGCAGCGCCGCAGAATAGCAGGGCGGCAAGTCGCGCACCGTCGCAAACAGCGGCCGATAAGCTTGCGCAAACCAGACTGGCGGCGCCACCAATCCGCCTCCGGGACGTTTCGGTAGCGCGACACGCGCGGCCGGTCCCACCGAGAGCGGGTAAGCGATCAGGTCCATACAGATCCCGATGATGCCAATGAAGTATCGCAAAGTCATGCAGTCGATCAGTGATCGGTCGATGACACATAAACTTAGCGAACGATTGTAAATTGCCGAGATAAATCCGTTTAAACACGCAGGAAAATTCATTATCTAACTCGACCAAGAGAGTCGTACTCTGACTTAGCTAAAGAACACACCACGCAGTCTCGTTGGATCACCGACCGCGTCTCCATAAAACACCGGATTGAATAGTAGTGTTCGACGCTACGAGCGGCGCGCGGGACCCTCTACTTTCGATCCCAACGAAGGGCATGAATCTTCACCGCGTCGTAGGTTTCCGCGATACGCACATCGCTTCCCGTGGTCCCATCGACTTGCAATTCATAGGGCACGTGGCCGCTCTTTTTGTCGCGCAGAATGAGCGTGAATGCGCACTCATTTGGCCGCACGCCGGTTGCCGGATCATGCAACATATCGGGCACGCTGGCCGCGAATGAACCATCGGCTTGGAGATCCATCGACGCCGCGGTAAAGCTGGGCACCGGCGGCTCGCCAAAGGCGTGGAGAAAGGCCGCCGCCCAGCGCCCATAGTAAATGGCTTCCAGCCTGTATTGCGTCGGGTCGACTCCTTCGGGAAACTCGATCTTTCCCGTGAAACGAATAGCGGGTTGCGGCTTCAGCGTGACCGCCATCGACCTGGAAGAATCCTTTCCCGACAAGGCCACATCGACTTGCGCAACCTGATAGCGTGGTCCGAAGATGACTGCCTTCAACGACGTAGCCTCACCGGTGGCGATCGTGCAGCGGCCGTCGGCGACCTTTTCCTGCGGGTGATACTTCGTAAATCCAGGATCACCGGTATCCATTGGCCGGCTCAAATAAGTAACCACCTTGAGCGTCTCCAGATCCGCATCCTTGGGAAACTCCAGCGTGTAAGTGTCTGGACCCTCCGGCGCTTTCTCGCGCGCTGTCTCGTTCTCCTTCAGGAGATTCTTGCCGATGCTATAAACATCGTTCAGTTCATCATTGAGCACATCGTTCAAGCGGGTGAGTTTCAGCCCATCGCCACGGAGGAGAAAATGGGCCTCCATATTGCTGATCTCCAATTGCACGTCGGACGGTTTTTCGTGCAGGTCCGTCGCTGCGCCCGACCGGACGGAACCGCCCATCAGTTGGCAGCGATCGCCGGTGCTCAGCAGGCCCGCGCCGGCGAGCGTCCCGTCATCCCTGAACCAAAAGTAACTCACGCTTCCGCGCGAAGCGAAAAGCTTCGCCTGATGAAAGGCAAAGAGCAGATAGTGATTACCGATGACATCGACCACGGGCGCGCGGAAGACCAGGTGCCTGTCAGGAAGCGGCGGCAACTGTCCGTTCGGCCCCGTGAAATGGAACGAAGCAAAGATAGTCTCCTGGCAGACCGGGGCCGCCTTGGCGATGTTACCCTCCTTGCTCAGCAAGGCATTGAAAGCATCCTGCCACTCCTTGTCCTTGTCGATGCGCGAATCGCGGCCTCGCTTTAGCACATATTCCAGCAGTTCCTGCCCGGTGCGTCGATCGGACCGCCGCCAGGGTACATCGAACACGATCGTCTTGCTCTCTGGATGATACGCCCAAGTCAGGCACAGGTCCGCACAGGTTGCATTCAAGTACTGCGCAACCGGCATCGGATATCTCCCCATCGTGATAAGGTTCTCCCATGGCGCTTGCTCACCGTCCCAGGACTTCCGCACCACCGGTGCCACGTCCTCCGGGCATTCGATTTTGTACTCCACCGCCTTTTCCAATTGCCGCAGATACCCGTCAAAGGAGTCGAAGTCAAAATCCGCCGCGATATGAAAATGCAGTTCGTCCGGAATCGGCGCCGGCGTTGCCGGTTTGGCCGCCTCTCGCAAAGCTCCCGGCGCATCCAGCAAGACGACGAGGAAAAGAACAATCAGCGAGAGCGGCGTCTTCATCGTGTGGTGCTGGCATTTTAACGAGGTGCGGTCGAGATTTATCAGGGGAGAGGCTTTTGTGGGTGTGTGGAAAGTATCGCGTCCGACCGCAAGTAACGCGAGTGCGGCGCCCGATGGAGCGGGCGGAGGGCAATCGGGAAATGGCAGCTCTGGTGCCGGTGCCGATTTCCAAAAAAGGTCTTGTGAAATTGCCCGCGGAAAGGACAATCCCGCGCCCAATGCTTCTCGGACGCGCGAACGAAAGTTTCGGCAGGAATCTCGGACTCGATGTGCCAGGGTCGGGCACTTTATGATCGATACGAATCCCGAGTCATCTTCGCAGTTTCCGGCTTCCCCGCGGCCGAGGGGATTTGCCCTGCAGTTTTGCTGGACGATTTTCTTTGCCTTGGTGCTGGCCGTCGGGCTTTTTGTCATCCGCCACGGACAATTGCCGGGACTCGATCAACCTCTCTTTGTCTCCGCGAGTTCGCAAACTCCCGCGCCCGGAACCGCAGACTATACCGCGCCCTCTTCGGGCTATTACCCGACCGCGCCGTTGGCCCCTCCGTCGGCACGAACGAATCCGGCGCCGCCGGCGTACCCGCTGCAGCCGGCAAACCCCTCCTCCTATCCCTCATCGGCGGCGAACGGCAATATCGCTTGGAGACAGCAGACCTGCACGAATTTGATATTTGAAACACCGGTGGCCGTGGCTCCGACAGCGGCGCCGAGACAGTTTCCCGCGAGCGTCATGGAACATTTGGAATACATGCACTGGTGGGAGGGAAAAATCAGTGATCGCCTCGACATAGCCGTAGGAGAGTTGCGGATTGACGGGGCGCATACTCTCTCCTTTGCGGACGGCGTACGCGGGGTGGAAAGGTCGATGCGCAACCGCGGAGTGACGCTCGAAGATGCGGGGTTTAATCCACCATCCCTCTTTGTCAGCGGTTGTATCGCCCGGAGAATATCCGGCACGCGGGTGAGCAGCCATGGTCCGATCCGGGCAGATCTGTTATTAATCCAGCGCCGCCGGGAATGCATGATCATCGGAATCGAGTATGCCGAGGACCTGACAAACGATGTGATGCGTATCCTCAATAGCGTGCAGGTTCGCGGCGGCCCCAATGGCTAAGCCCAGCCACCAAGCCTTACTTCCACTTTCTTGCGGCGGATGGGCTTCATGCAGATCCGACGTGTTGCACAAGGTCAACCGGGAGACCTATCTCACGATCGTGATGCATTCGCACCAGTTACGCACCCGGCGGCGGTTGTTGCTCCTCCTCGGCGTCCACCTGCGCGGGTCGCGGCCGTAGGGTGGAATGATGAATGATCCAATAAATCGCCGCAACGAAGACCCCGCCGAGCAATGTAGCCAGAGCCCAGATCCCGCCGCCGACAAAAAACGGCTTGCGGCGTAGCCGGTTCCAGAGCATTTGCGCATCCGCCTGCACGGCGATGGCAAAGGCGATATTCACGACCGCTGTCAAAATCCAAAAGGCCACGATCGCCAGATAGGCCGTCCCAGGAACAGCGTTATCCCAGAGGTGTGTCATGTTCATAAGAAGGTGCGGCGCACAGATGGATTCGTTGCGGGTGGCCGTTGACGGTTATATGCGATTTGTAGAGATGGCCGCAATCCTTCTGAACGATGATCGTCAAAGGTCACCGGGGACCACCGCTTCCCTAGAATGGTCTACTTGCACCGGTAAACGTGGACGGCGATATACATCGCCACCATCCCCATCAGAAATCCGGAAGAATAGATTTCCATGATCCGGAATTTCGCTGGCCCCCCGGTGCACCACGCCGCCACGTTGACGATGAGCAATGTAATGATCACGGCGATGACGTAGACAGAAAGCGGCCACCGTTTCATGGGAAAACAATAGCACCGGATCGCGTTCCGCGCCAACCGTCCTCGAAATCTCTCGGATCAGTCCGAAACGCCTGATTGGTAGCGATGTCCCAGGAAGGCGCCGCCGAGCTAATGCCGCGCGTACCCACGGTCAGTTCCCTCGTGTCTGCGCCAGGCGCACCTGCCAAAGCCCCTCCTGCACCAAGAGCAGGACCAGATACCAGCTACCCACGAACGACGTCACCCAGAAATAGCCTTCCACTTTGAAAAGTATGACGCCAAAAGCTCCCCAAAGCAGCCCACTGTTCCAGAGCATATGGAGTAACATCACGAAACCCAGCACGCGCAGAAAATCCGGATGGATGAGCATCTTTGCGCGGAAAGGAAGATCTCGCTTCACGCGCCAAAGCCCACCGACGACCGCAGCCGTCCAAACCACATGACAAAATGGCGCAAAGATCGCCCGCAGAAAGAGCGTGCCGTAAAGGGCGAGGGCCGGTTGATGCGAATGGGTGATGCCTTGGACAAAGGACTCGAAGATATAGCCCGCGCTTTCGAATCCGGCGAAACCCGCGCCGACGGCCGCCCCGACCAAGAGACCGTTCAGAATCCATTTCAAATGCGGCATGGTCCGCAAGAGAACGACCGCTGTCACCACTTTGGCGATTTCCTCGACGATGCCCGCCGAGGTCGCTCCGAGAAAAGTCTCCTCGAGATGGGTGGCATGATACAACGCCAGGGCGATGAAGATCGAGACCGCCCCGCCACCAACGATGAACTTGAGGACTTGATAGAGCGAGATATCCCGCAAGACATTGAACTCGAAAAAAAGCGACACACACGCCAGCGGAACGCAAAAGGCCCCGGTGATGATGATGCCGGGCACTAACTTCGAGTTATCGAAAGCTTGATAGCCGACGATGAACGCCAGCAGGACAGCCGCGCCGAAAATCAGCAGCCGCCAAAAGAACCAGGGCCGCGGCCATTCGGTGGAGACCGCCGCCAGTGAAGGTGTGGTCTGCGGACTGCCGGCATTGAAATAAGTGTCCAGTTCCTCTCGCGAGCGCCGCTGAAATGGATTCGCCGACAGATAAGCGAGATGAAAGCCTTCCAAGGGCTTGAGCCCCGAGAACGCGCAGACAAAAGCCTGCACCTGTTGCACCACACTTCTGGCCAGCTTCTTCGATTTCGATTCCTTGAATCTCGCCGCTTCCGTGGCTGTGTGGCCGGGAACGAAGAGATGTTTGCAGGCCGGGCAAGTCCCCTGCTTGCCGATCGAAGCGACACTGACCAGCATCCGTTTTCCACAACGGGGACACCCCATCTGAAATTTTGAGCTGGTGGTCTGTTCCATCACTTCACCCGATAAAACACCCAGGGAGTTCCGAAGCTCTCCGGATAGCGGACCTTATTCTCGAGGAACCAGTACCAGCGTTCGGGAGAAGCCGTGATGATGACATCATTGGAATCCTTGCTCACCGATTTATACGGCAGCACTTTGGGATAGCTCATGGCATAGTCGCGCACCCAGGTCGAACTCAAGGGTCGCAGGTAAAACTTATCCGTCCCGACGAAGCGAACCAATCCCACGTCGACTGTCTCATCCATCGGCCTGGAATTTGCCTCCGCGCTCCCCGGCGGTGCATAAGTCTCATACCAAAGTTGATGACGAATCTGGTAGAAGACCAAATTGCGCTCGAGAATGCCCAAGCCGAAAAGAGAGGCCCAGAAGCGGGCATCGCTGATCCGATATTCTGGAGTCTTCGATGGAAGCCGCCGGCAACGCACCTTGAAATCGAACTGCGATATTTTCCATTTCCCCAGCAGCGTATCGTTCTCGACCGGCTTCGCCGCCGGGCCGATTTTCGGATAAATCGCGCAACCGGTTCCGAGGAGCAATACCGCGACGAGTGTCGCGAGTTGGTGAAACCGGGGCTTCGCTTTTGGGTGGGTGCTCATTTTCCTGGGATATCCGGTAACACTGAGTCACGAAAGGCAGATAGTCGCGATTCCAAACCTCACTTCGGGGCTGGCGCGGGTGCGGGAGGCGTTGTTCCAGGCGACGTCGGCGCCGGTGTGCCTGCGGACGCGGGTGCCGCCGCGGCTTTCTGTAATAACTCGCGCAACGTCGTAGCGTGCTTCGTGGATTCGTTATCCGGGCCGAGCGTTTTCATCATCCCGTGTTCGGCAAGGATCGCCTGTTCCAGTGCATCGGTCGGTTCATTGGTATCGGCGAGACTCATCGCCAGGAAGAGACGACACTTCAAGGTGGTGGCGTTTTCCGGTCCGAAAGTCTTTTCGACATCGGGCATGGCGGCTTGCAGTTCCTGCACCGCCTGGCGTTCCTTGCCTTCGGTGGAGAGAACATGCGCGAGGCTGATCCAGGTGAGCAAAGTGTCCGGATGTGCCAAACCCAACACTTCGGTGCGCCCGGCCAGCACCCGCCGGAATTGTTTTTCCGCCTCCGGCAATTGCTTGAGTGCGGTGAGCGCTTCCGCCCAATGCATTTGCGCGCTGAGGACATCGGGGTGCGCGGCGCCGAAAACTTTCCAGGCGATGGGCACCGCTTCGCGGTAAATTGGCTCGGCTTCCCCGGGGTGTTGCTGAGTCATGAGCACACGGGCCAGGGCGAGGCGCACCTTCACCGTCGTCGGGTTGTCCTCACCGAGAATCCGTTCCGCGTCAGGCGCCGCCTTGCGAAAAAGCCCTTCGGCTTCGTCGATCTTGCCCTGGCGCTCGAGAGTGATCCCGAGATTGATGCGCGTGCCGAGCGTCGCCGGGTGATCCGGCCCGAGCACCCGCTCGCGAATGGCGAGCAACTCGCGATCTTCCTCCTCCGCTTCAGACGTCTTGCCCTCGGCGTTGAGCGCCGCGGCGAGATTCACCCGCACGGCCAGCGTGAGCGCATGCTCGGGGCCAAAGGCGCGCGTCGCACTATTGAGCGCCGCACGATAGAGAATTTCGGCGTCGGCATATTTACCGATGGAAACGATGACATTGGCGAGGCTGAGCCGCGCCATGATGGTATCCGGGTCGTCCTTGCCGAAGTGGGTTTCATCGAGCGCAACTACCGCGCGCAATTCTTTGTCCGCGGGTTCCACTTCGCCGGCCGCGTACTGGGCGATGCCCAACTGCAAGCGGCTGGTGAGCGTGTCGCGACTCGCCGGTCCAAGCACGCGCTGGCGAATGTCCGCCACCTCGCGGTCCTCTTGCGCGGCCTCGGCGCCTTTTCCATCGGCGAGAAGTGCGAGGGCGAGGCTGGCGCGATCGGCCAGCGTATTCGAATTCTCCGCGCCAAGCGCCGACTGATCCGCTTGGACCACTTCGCGCCAGAGATCGATCGCATCGCGATACTTGCCCTGCGCCTGCCAGACATTGCCGATGTTACGGCGCACGCGCGCCCAGGCCGCCGGGGAGCGGCCTTTGTCGACGAGCTTTTCCGCCGCCTCGAAATGTTCCAGGGCACGGTCATACTGGATTTGTTCCGCGGCGCTCACCCCGGCCAGAAGCAACGCATCGACAATTTCATCCACCGATTTGCCGGGCGAACTCACCGCTTGATCCCGCGCTTGCAAGGCAGCCTTCTCGGCCTCGGCTACTTGTCCCTTCGCGAAGAAGGCCAGCGCGCGGTCCCGGGTCGAGGCGTTGCGCCGGGTGAAGACTTGATCGGCGTAAGCGGGCAGGTCTTTGGCGAGCGTGCCCGGGGGTAACTTCAAACTCTCTTCCAGGCGCGCATAGGCCCGCGGAATTCGCAGCGCTTCATCTTCCTTCTGTCCGAGGAGATTGCTCTGCGCGACCGCGTCCGGCAATTGATGCAAGGCTTCCGAAACCGGTGTTATCCCCCGTAGCTTCTTCCAGACTTCCTGCAGTTTGGAGGGATTGCGGATGTTACTCCACACGTCGGTAAATTTCGGAATTCCGTCCGGTTGAAAAACGATCCAGGCCGCGATGGCCAGCGCCAGCACCGCCAGCGCAGTTAGCCCGGCGATCAGGATTGGCCGGCGGCGCTGCTTCCGCCGGGTCGGGGCCAACGGCTTTTTTGAAGGTAGCGTTGGCTTTGCTGGCGAACTGGTGAGCGGTTTGACAGGAGGGTGAAGGAGAGATGATGGTCGCGGGGCGGCGAGTGGTGGTTTCTCGGGGTTCGGAAGGGGGCGGGTCGGCGTCGTGGGAGGAGGCGGTGTGGCTGGCGCTTGATCCACAACCGGGCGCGACTCCGGCTTGGGTGGCGCTGGAGCGATCGGTTTCGAAACCGGCCGCGGTGACACTGGCGCCGCTGGCGGAAGCGGGAATGATTTCTTTTCCGGGTGCGGCGTCGGCTCCGGTTTCGGTGCGACAGGTGGTACCAGTTTCCTGTCGATGGGCACCGGAACGCCTGATTTCGCCTGTGGTAGCTTGATCTGATTCTTCTCCGTTTGCGCCGGATCAGGCTTTGGCAATCGAATCTGATTCCTTTCCGCGCGCGCCGGTAAGTCAGGATTTGGCGGAGGTAACTTGATCTGGTTTCTTTCCACTCGCGGCGCGTCGGGCTTGGCTGGCGGTGAGGGGATCGGATTTCTCTCCGTGTGCGGCACCGGCAGGGGGGCGGGTGGCATCGCCGGTCTCGTTTCCAAAGGGTGCGGCGGTCGCATCTGCAATGGCGGGACTTTGGCCGGCGTTTTTTCCACGGCGGGCGGCAAATCCGTCGTCGGTGATGTTCCCGGAAACGAACCCTCCTCTTTTCCCGTGGTGGACTTCGGAGGCAACTCGCCGGTGGGGAGCGGTTTCGCTTCAGCCGTGGGCGGAAGCGGTTGCGGTTTGGCCAGCGGGAGCGCCGGCACTTTCGCTTCCACGGGCGCGAATGATTCCGGTTTCGCCAGCGGCGGCGCGACCGGGCTCTTTCCGGCGGGCGGCAGCGAGGGCAGCTTTACCGGCGGTATTGCGACTGGATTCGCTTCCACTGGCGGGCTCATCGGTAACTTCGGCAGTGGAAGAGCGATCCCTTTTGCTTCCGGTGGCGCCGGTCTTTCCAGTGGCGCCGGTGCCTGCGGGGCAGGGCTTGATTCGACTGGCGGCAACGGTGGCGGCTTGGCCGGCGGTTCCGCGATCGGCTGGGTCTCCACTGGCGGATTCGGCTGTGACTTCGCCTCCGCCAGTGGCCGCGGGTCGACTGTCGATGGCGCCGGCATCGCGCCAGGATTCTTTGCCACCAGCGGCGGCGGCACTGCTTTCACCGGCAACGGTGCGGTGGTCTTCGCTTCCACGGGAGCAGCCGCCTCCGCGGAGGTGGGTGGCGGCGCTTGCACTTGCGCGGGCGTGACCGGGCTTCTCTGCTCTCGTGGCTGTGGACCCGGCACCGGACGAGGCAGCCGGATCAGTTTCTCTTCCAGCGGCGGAGCGGATTTCGCCGTCGGCGGCGATGCCGCTTCAGTCGGAGGTTTGTCTCCCGGCGGGACAACGGATTTCTTCTTCTCCAGCTTGGGCTGCGCTTGCTGAATCGCGCTTTGGAGCCGTGGTGATGCCGACCAGACCTCGGCGGTCGGAATGCTCCGGCTCACGCCGGGTGCGAATTCAGAGCGCGGCTCCGGACGATCCAGCGGCATCAGCGCCCGCCCGGCAATCACCGCCCGCAAGAGACGCGAATAGCCACTGTCCAATCGCGCCACCTTGGTGATCGTAAAGCTCGCCGTGCCTCGGAACGTCTCGGGGACGTCCGCATCCGTCGCCGGCGGGAATAGCACCGGCATGAACCCCGCGGGCGATTCGCGGTAAAAGAGAATCTCCTGCGAGATTTTCGGTTCCGACTTCAGTCCGTGGCTCTTCATGAATTCGGCCAGGTCGACGAACCGTGCGCGATATTCCGGCGTGCACACCAGGAGCACGAAATCCGCGTTCATCACCTGCCGCACGCACCAGGCCAGCCAGCCTTCAGCCGGTTCGTCGTCGTGCTGATCGATGCGTGCATCCACGCCATCGAGCCGCAGACGCTGGGCGAGGGCCAGCACCTGCGCGGCATGAGCCGGGGAATCGTTGCTGTAACTGAGGAATACGCGGGGGCTTTGCTGCCGGGCAGCCAGCTCCGCGGAAGCGGAAGTCATGCGCCGCTCTATAGCACGGCTGGCGGCAAACGCGAACCCGCACGCGAAATCCTCCGGATACGCGCCGCCCCCGGGCGGTCTGTGGTATGCCTCCGTTGCGTTCTGGGGCCTGGCACGCCCCCGCAGCGGAAAGTCCTTCTCGTCGTTCGAAACGCAGGCTCTGCCAGACTCCGAGTGGATCGATCTTTGCCGGTGTTTCTGGAAGCCGCTCCCTCGTTGGTCCTTGACATTCCCATGCTCGTATGTGTATATACACAATATGCGCCCGCACCTCGACCTCGCCTCGCCCGAGAATTGTGCCTGCTTCAACGTTCGCCGCGTCTCACGGGTGATTACTCAATTTTACGATGCCGAAGTGCGCCGGCATGGCGTGCGCCCCACCCAGACGCCCATCCTTACCGCCTTGCGGGCCCGGGGAGGGTGGGGGATGGCCGAGTTGAGCGAATTCCTCGGCATGGAACGCACCACCCTTCTGCGCAACCTGCGACCCCTGGAACGCGACGGCTTGGTGTGCACCCGTGGCGGTGGCCGGGGGGGACGTGTGGAGGTCGAGATCACGACCAAGGGCCGGCGGGCCCTGGAAAAGATGTTGCCCGCCTGGCGTTCCGCGCAGGACAAAGTCGTCGCCATCCTCGGCCGGGAACGCTGGTCGCAGATCATTCGGGACCTGGAAGCGGTCGCCGGGGAATTGAAGGGGGAATGAATGCCCACGCTGCCGTGCAGTCAAATCCGTCAGTTAATAGTGTATATACACACATGGCGCCTCCACGCTCCACTTTCATCGGCCCCAAGGAACCACAATCCACGCCACCGCCATCGCCTTCCACCGAAACCCATCGACCAACCTCAACCTAATAACTACGCCTCATGAAAACTGAACATCCTACAAATCCGCACCGCGTCGCCCTGCCCGTCTACAGTGTCCTCCTGATCTGGTTCTTTACCTCCCTGGTCCTGAGCCTTCAGGGATGGTTCGAGACCGGCCCGACGCGCCTGCCGCTGCCGCTTGGACTCAGCGTTGGTATTCCCATCGTCGTAGCTGTTGCGACCTATTCGCTCAGTGGTTCGTTCAGGGCCTTTGCCGGTTCGCTCGATTTGCGAGCCCTCGTCGCCGTCAATGTCTTCCGCATCGTGGGAGTGGATTTCCTGATCTGTTATGCCCAGGGCCGGCTCCCGGCAGGCTTTGCTTTCCCTGCGGGATTCGGCGATATCCTCACCGGTCTGGCGGCGATCCCCTTGATCCTGACCATGTCACGAACATCGTCGTCCGCCAGCGCGCGGAAATGGTTTGTCGCCTGGAACCTCTTCGGCCTCAGCGATCTCATCATCGCCGTCGCTTCCGGAATCCTGCATACCGGGAGCAAACTCGGTCTCCTCACCGGCGACGGCCCGACGACGCTCCTCATGGGCCAGTTTCCGCGCGCGCTGATTCCCACCTTCCTTGTGCCTCTCTATATGCTTCTGCACTTGCTCGCCCTGGCACGGCGCCGCGAGGTGAAAAGCGGCGCTGGTTCTTCGGACCATCCGTGGCGTGCGGCGCATGCCTAGTTTTCGGAAGGCTTCGGCCCACTTCGTTTGAGGACGGGCTTGGTCGGAAAAGGTCCCCGCCCCGAACGGCCCATCGAGCCCATCGCTTATCCTGCTGCCGCCTTTGCTCCCTTGCGAAGGTAATACAGGAGCGCCACGGCGAGAAAAAAATCGAAGATGCAGATGCCCTGCACCAGCACGGGAAGCCCCCACAAAGACATGAAATTGTCGATGGACGCGTCCGCCGGAAGCCTCGGACGGTAGCGCACCGGAACGCTCGCGCCGGGTCGAATTTCGTTCGGCGACGTTCCCCACGTATTGGTAAATGTTTGCACGCTTCCGTTGGAAGCCATGAACTTCACGGTTGGCGCATACGTTGCAGGGCGGTCATCGTGCGGTTGCTCGACCAAGCTGGTGACCAACCCCGTGGTGACTATCGAAGACGAGTAGAAACTCCACGCACGCACCCAGAAATAACATCCGAGAAGGAAACCGGCGACGGCCATTCCCTGGAAGATGCGGGCGCAGAGGATGTACTTCGGATCGGAGAGATTCATGAGAAAAAGGGAAGCGCCAGCCGCCCAGACCCAGCCAACGCTCGGCGTTCTGCTACCATCCTCGCACCCCGCAAACGAGTAAAAACCCGCGCCAACCCATCATGCCCGCGCTTTTCTGAAGGAGCAGGAGAACGATTTCACCGTCTGCCGCTCTCGGGCCTTGAACCATTCTGAAAGTTGTGGGATGACCGCTTTCATCGCTTGGAAAGCAGCATGAAAAGCGACAGACCCAGAAAATAGAATCCCATGGAGCGAAAAACAAAAATCGACGCCGGCAAACACCAACAGGGTCAATTGAATCCCAAGGTGGATGAATATTTCAAGCGGGCCAAAAAGTGGAAGGAAGAAATGGAGAAGTTGCGGACGATCGTTCTCGACGGCCCGCTGACCGAAGAATTGAAGTGGGGAAAACCCTGTTACACCTTCGAGGGAAGTAACATCGTTTTGATCATCGGATTCAAAGACCATTGCGTGCTTCTCTTTTGCAAAGGCGCTTTGTTGAAGGATCCTCACGGTCTTCTCATTCGACCGACGGAGAATACCCAGGCGGCGCGCCAGATGCGGTTTAAGAATCTTCAGGAAGTCGTGAAGAGGGAACGCAGCGTGAAAGCCTTTCTTCACGAAGCCGTCGAGGCGGAGAAAGCCGGTTTGGAGGTGGAATATAAAAAGAGCACGGAACTCGTGATTCCCGAAGAATTGCGAACGAAATGGGAGGAAATCCCTGCGTTGAAAACTGCCTTTGCGGCGTTGACGCCCGGACGTCAGAGGGCCTACGTCCTCTACTTTTCCGCGGCCAAACAATCCAAAACCCGGGAAGCCAGGGTGGAAAAATGCCTGCCGCAGATCCTCGCCGGGAAGGGATTGGACGACGAGTACCGTTCGAAGAAAAAATAGGCTCCGCAGCCTTCCCGTGGAGGGCGAGGCGTAGCTCGGCGAAGCCGTACTCAAAAGGCGAGCGGGTGAAAATCACAGATGCCGAGTGGAGGGCAACTGTCGATCGGGGTGTTAAACCTATCTGAGTCCGAAAGACCGCCGGCTTCAGTACAAAACGGCCGCTTCCGTAGAGGATAACGCCACACGACGAATACGTGTTAATGCGCAGATTCACCACAGAGGCTGGCACTCAGCTTGCATTATAAGGCTTACTTCTTTTGAACCCGCACGCCCATTCCTCACTTCATTCGCTGCCTGTCGCACGGCGCTCCCGCGAGCGCCCGCCGGCTCCCTTTGCCCGGCGGTTTTCTCCGGGATACACCCTCGCTGAGGTTTTGGTGGCTCTCACTGTCCTGGCTCTGACCGCCGTGGTCGTCACCGAAGCATTTCTCCAGCTCAATCGCCGGGCCGCCATTTCCCGCATTACCAATGCCGCCAAGGCCGAGGCCCTCTCGCGCATCGAAGAGGTCGCGCAACTTTCTTATGACCCCGACGCCACGCCGGCGGTGGTGCCGACTCTTCTCACCGTCGGCACCTCGACCACGGCCGTCGACCTCGGCAGCAGTGCGACGGGCCTCGGCAGCATCCCCGGCACGGCCACCTGGACCGTGGCGAAAGTCACCGGCACGGACGACACCCTTTCTGTCAAGTGCACGATCTCATGCAAATACCTCAATCGGAACCTATCCTATGCGCTCTTCACTTATAAGGCACCGGATTGATCGCCGGGCTTTCACCCTGGCCGAGTTACTCGTCTCCGTGGCTATCTGCGCGGTCGTGGTCATGGTTTTTGTCAGCGTCCTCGTCACGAGTATGTCGCTCTCCAGTGAGAATGCGGTGACTAATCTTTCCAACTTCCGCGCCCGCCAGGCCGTCGACCGCCTCAATAACCTCGTCCGTTTCGCCGTAAGCACGCCGACGCTCATCAATGCCGACGGTTCCACGGCTACGGGCACCACGTCCGACGGCATTCTCGTCCAGAATGCGCTCCCTGGATTTTACGTCTTCCTCAATGCCAACGGGAGCGCCACCGCCGACATCCCATCCGGCGCGACCAGCTTCACCGTGCAATTTGCACCCGGCGCCGACGCCAGCGCCCCCAAGGTGGGCGACCATTTCCTGCTCACGCTGGCCACCACGCAACCCGATCTCGAAGTGACCACCGTGAGCGCGGTCAGCACCTCGGGTTCGACTTCCAGCGTCGTCATCAACACCGGGCAAAGCATTACCGAAGCCGCCTCGCCGGGCAGTTGCACGGTCAGTGGCACCCGCTATCGCAAGGAAGCCTATGTCTTCGCCCAATCGGGTTCCTATTGGTCGCTGCGCCATTATCCGCAAGTAACCACCGGCATGAGTTACAGCTCGACACTGAGTTACATCGAGTTAGCCACTGGCTTCCAGAAGCTGGCGAATCAATCGTGGTTCACCACCACCACGGACGGTAGCGCACAGGCCACCTGGTTGCGGGCCGTGGCGCGTTCTTCGAATCACGCCGAATACGCCGAGACCATCAGTGGTCACACCACCCTTTCCACCATGCCCGTGCAGATCAAACTCTGGAACTACAACCTGCCTCCGACCTCGCAATGACTTCACCGATCTCGATCATGAGAAAATCCGCCAACCATCAAAATGGCAGCGCCCTCCTGGCGGTCATGCTCGTCGTTATGGTCGCCGTCGCCTTGAGCGGCGCCGCTTACGTTGCCACGACCTCGCAGGGCCTGCTCACTTCCCGCAGCGCCGATGTCACCGCCTTGGAAATCGCCGGCGAAGGCGTCCTGGACTATGCCTACGGCCAGTGGAAATCGTCGTTGGATTCGAATGGCCTCCTCAATGCCACCGATTCCAACGCCCTGATCGCAGGAGCCAATCAGCCGGCGGTTCCCGCGAACATGCAGATCGTGAGCCTGTCGCTCACTCCCGTCGACCAGTTCGGCCTTCCCAGCACCGATGCCGTCCAGACCCTGGATTGCAAAATGTCGGTTGTTTACACTTATCTCGCCTCGGTGGCTCTCCAGACCTCGGGCGTCGGCGGCAAACGCACTGTCTCGCTGCGGCGGACCTTTGTTTACACCGCGGTCCCGCCGACGCGCGGCATGTTCTTTTCCGAGGGTGACTTCGAGCTCTACAAACCCGCGAAAATGGTCATCGGCGGCGATGTGCATACCAACGGCAGCGCCCACGTTTCCACGGGCACCGGGTCCTCCAACCTCGAGTTTCTTTCCTCGACCCACCTGAGTTACGTGGGCGGTTATGACAACGGTATTCCCGCCGGCGCAGCTAACTGGAATGACACAGGGACCAATTATCCGCCCACTTACGATGGCGGCCTGGCCAACCAGGTGAAAAAGGTCACGCAGATATCCGGAATCGGCCTTGGCACCGAGGCGGAATATGACACCACGGATGCCAACGACAACAACGACGGCAACCACGAATTGATCGAGCCGCCGGACCCGAAATACCCCGATCCTCCGGCGATCGCCAGCAGCCGCCTCTACAATACCGCCGGCGTCCTGATCAACATCAACGGGCCGATCGACCAGACCGCCTCGCTGACCCAGAACAGCGACACTTTTAGCGGAGGTAACATCAGCATCACCGCGCAGAACGGCACCACTCTCACCACGACCCAGGCCACCGCCATTCGCAATGCCATCACCAACGCCGTCACCACTCAGGTGCAGACGTGGGTGCCCGATCTCGTTCAGGTGACCACGGGTAGCGGCCGGAACAAGAAAACGACGACCGTGGACGAAGGCCACTATGTCACCTCGAATGTCGTCACCCAGGAAACTCTCTATGACAAGCGCGAGGTGCAAAGCGTTCCCATTACCGACGTCAATGTCGGTTCCCTGACTCCGACCCTGAACAGCGTCTCCGGATTCAACGGTGTGGTTTATCTTTATGATACCGGTTCCGGGGATAAGAACGCCATCCGGGTAAAGAATGGCGGGGTCTTGCCCGACAACGGCCTCACCGTCGCGACCGAGGGCGGCATTTATGTCCAAGGCGATTACAATACCGGCACCACCACCAATCCCAATGCCGTGCCCTCCAACTCCGGCCCTGGGTCCAACGTGTCCACCGTCGTGCCCGGCTACACCGCGAAATCCGCCGCGCTCGTCGGCGATGCCATCACCGTGCTTTCGAACAGTTGGTCCGATAGCAATGCGTCGAGCAGCGTGAGTAACCGGAACGCCACGAACACCACCCTCAACACCGCCCTGGTCGCCGGATATCTGACATCCGAGAGCGGAGGTAACAATGGCCGATCGGGATATTCGGGAGGAATGAACAATTTCCCGCGATTTCTCGAGTCCTGGACGAACGATAACATGACCTTTTCCGGCGCCTTCGTCTCACTCTATGAGAGCCAGACTTTTACCGGTTCCTGGGACACCGGCGATATCTATGTCCCACCCACCCGCTATTGGTATTTCGATACCATGTTACTTACACGCATGCTTCCGGGAATTCCTTCCACAGGCGGTTGCATTCGTGGTCCTTTGAGCCGCCTTTAATTTATGGAGTCACATCACCACCCATCCCGTCCCGGGATCGTCGTCGCGATCATCGCAGCGCTGGTCTCTCACTTTTCAATTGCATCTGCCGCCGCTGCTGCGCCGCCGCAGATCTCTTTTGCCGTTTACAAGACTACGGAAGAGAGCGTCGAAGGCCCCGACGTCGAGCGAACTTTTTGCACGGTAGGCGACAATCGCCTCGTATTTGGTGTGCCCAAGGGCTGCCGCTTGAGCAGCGGCGATGGTCTCATGCTCCTCCCGACCGAAGCGGGATTGGACGGGGAAATCCATGTGAACCGTTCACCGTTGACGCCGGACATAGACCTGGCCACGAATGCGCTGAAGTACCGGGACGAAGCTTCGAGGGGGTTGCCCCAAGGCGCAACCAATGTAGTCGTCGCGCAACCGGCGATGAATCCCTATCCTTACAACGGTTGGAAGAGTCTCGGATTCACCTGGACCTATGCCTCCTACGGGCGGCCGATGGTGCGCACGGTGAGTTACATCAATTTGGAAGTAGGTGTCCAGGTCGTCGTCACCACCCTGTCCGCGCAAGCCGACGCCGCCAAAGTGCAAAAGCTCGCCCAGCAGTTTATGGGCTCATGGTGGGTCAAGGCGCAGCCGCGGTGAGCCGCAGGCGATGCTATTGCCGCGGTAACGGCGCTGACTCTTAAGTGGGCGTCTAAAAAGTAAGTGCGTACGGGGCAAGCCGGAGGCTTGCCGGACCGTAGCCCGGGGGTAACACCCCCGGAATGCACCCCCAAAAATAACTCACGCACCCCGGCCGGGGTGCCGGAAATTACCCCTGGAAGGCGACTCCGGCACACCCTCCGGGGTGCATCCGTTGTGTGGGGTGTCGCCTCCGGGGGTGTTACCCCCGGCTACAGTCCGTCAGCCCTTCGG
>DASYAY010000013.1:0-63068 GCA_036501065.1 Chthoniobacter sp.
ACATCGGCTTGATGAACGCCCATTCTTTGTTCGTCAGGCTGCTCGAATATGGTTCTTTGGTTGGCATCCCCAGCCTTGTCTGTAATTGCCATAAAAAGTACAAGTACTATTTGGAAGTTATTTTTTAGACGCCCTCTAAGGAACTTTGCGAACTGCGATGCGAAGGCCGGATCCCCAGTAGGGGCGGCGAGACAAATCGCTGCCGATACCGCAACCGGATGATGCGCAGACCGGTATTCTCCCGGTGCGTTCGCGACGCAACGCATTACACGCGTGCAAACATCCACAAGTTGCGGAGTCGCCCGAAGTGCGGCAAACCTCTCCAAATAATCTCTGCGTGGCACAGAAACCGAGTTGAAGAGCCATAAGGCATCAGAATCGGGCTCTACTTCATCCGGGTTCTGACGGAGTTCCGCTTCAGAAAATGTCAGACGATATTGCGTTAAGTAACCGTCTCGCGGCGTCAGTGGTCCATTGACCGACGGATCGCAAAACCATACTGAACTTGAGTATGGCTGGCTGGCCTCAGCAATGAGTTCATTTGTGGACTTTTCGTCCAAATCGCCCGCCTCAATGGCGAACTGTAGATCAATAACGAAGTCGGACGGATCAATTCTGCAACATGATTCGACGAAGAAGTGCCGCGCCCGTAATGACATCGTCCCCAAGATTCCCTTGCGAAGAATTGACCTCAACGTCGAGACAACGGGATCTCGATTTTTCGCATCCCGATGGACAGCTAGAACAAAGGCATCAAAACCATCGCTTTGAAAGTGTTCTGGGACGCCTGGAGTGGTGACAAGACGAGTAAGAATATCAAGCTGCGACGGAATTACATCTGCCAGCATCCGAGCCGTGTCTTCAGGATAACAGCCCAACAAGCTGGGCTCTGCCTCAGCATCAATCAGTGGCGCCACCAAACTGAGGAACATTCCGTCATTTGATTTCGCGAGCAGATAGGCAGCACATGCTAATAATGATCGTGAAAACCGAAACTGGAATGCCTCGGGTTCCTTGGCGGCATAATCCAACACCCTACGAATCAGGGGATTCAGATACTTTTTCCGATGCCCGGCCGCCGCAAGCACCGAATCGAAGTCATTTCCGGGGAAATTCAGACCGTTGATGATGTCGATCAGGAGCATTCGGCAGTTGCGAGCATATTCGCGAAAAGTCTCGCTGGAAGTGGCAAAAGTTCCTCTTTAGCAAGCACGGGACATTTGTGAGTAAATAAAAACGTAATGGCTAGATCGCGAAATTTTTAACCTAGTGTCTAAAAGACTACGGCTTTCACTGGAGATTCAAGCGCTTATTCGAAGGCAACGTCAGGCTCGTTGTCAGATCATCCGATAGACGTCCCCCCTGTTCTCTGCGAAACGGCTCGCAACCACCTTTCCTGAATACCCCATCAACTTGAGTAGAAGTATGTTGATCGCCCCCGCGATGAGTGACTGCCGCTCAAAATCACCATCCGAATGATCACGCCACTTTCCGTGCATCAACGGGTTTCGTTCTTCTCGCCATGCATCGAAGTGTCGCTTCATCTCGGTCCGATCAAGTTTAAATGCATCGCATAAAGCGAAGAATCTATCCTTCACACTAACCGGTTCGGCGTGTCCGAGAAGACCTGCTAGGCGCCGACTTGCGGCGTCTCCGGCAGCGCCATCTTTGTTTAGGGTTTGGACCAGCCGGTCACGTGCTGCCAGAAATTCCCCGAATTCAGGAGTTGAGCGCCGCAACTCTTTCTCGAGCCGTAATTCTTCAAAGAGTCTGTTAACCAGCCCTTCAAATAGGGAACAGAAGGCTAAAGTTCGCACTGGTAGGTGTACTCCCTTCTCTCCGGCCTGCCGAAAAATGAACAAAAAATAGGCGATGTGACGGGACAGTTCCGATCCCTTTTCAAAAAAACGACTCACCACAAGAATCGGAGGCGGATGACCGAAATCCCCTAAAGCTCCGTCAAACGGCGCCTGGTCAGTTTTAGGAGGAATTTGCGGCGCGCTAAAACGCGATTCGACGAGCGACCCTTCCCGCCACTGCTGATAACTATATGGCCAGGGGTTGAAACCATGAGTAAATCCAATCGCCTCTAACACCGCTTGAAAGCGATGGCGATCCTCCGCGGGCGACGCAGACTCGTACTGCCCTTTTGAGCAAAAGTGAATGTGTAAATCACCATTGTCATTGCGGATCAGTGCAACGTCATAAGTCCGCCCTTTAGCGAGGTATGTGTCGTAGTCCCAGCCGCTCGACTTCCCGAGGAATTTGTTCTTTCTGATTGTGGTCGTCGCAAGGTTTTTCGCAATCAGTTTGCAATTGACTATGATCGCCTCAAATCTGGCCAAAGGCGTCAGTCGAGGTCGCCGCTCTGAAGTTTCGGGCTGTGGAGGCAGCGGAGCTTTAGATTCGGATCTATACTTCGCAGCTATTTTATCGAACCGCTCCCGCATCTTCGCAAACGAGCTCCTTCTCTTTCTAGACAGCGACAACGAATGAAATCTAAGCGTCACCTCCGTCGTGCTGCCGGACCTGATTTCGCGGATCGGTGAAACATTCGTTGCTGAAAACGTAGAGAACCGTTCGATTCTTCCGGTTAACTTCCAAAAATCCTCTTTCCGCCAAACGCTCTTGGATTGCCAATTCGGGAGTTTTGATCGAAGCCCCAGGATGAGTTGGATTTGCATTTCACCGTCGATAGTCTCCAAAATTCCTGTCCCTCGAAACTTTTCCTTACCGGCGGTAACCGCAACATTGTCCACTCGAAGTTGCGAATCCCCCTTCCGGATGGCCTCTGCAAATTTTTCTTGATTCATCAGCAACTCAAATAGTGAACGATTATGTACGCAGTTAATACTGTAGGCGCCATCCTCATCTTAAGCTGCAACGTCAATTCTTGGTCGGATACTTCAATATTCAAAGGTGGCCGACTGAATCCACATTTCTCGTAAAAAGAGATCACCCCTGCATTCTCTTTTGCGACGATCGCCTTCACCGTCCTTAGTTGGCGCTTTCGGGCCCAATCCGCAGCGAACTCGATCAATTGCATTGCCAGGCCTCTTTTGCGAAAGGGCGGAGCGATCCAGACCTGAATGAATTCGCCCGCTTGTGGATTGTCTTGATCACGATAAAGGCCCGCCAAGCCGGCAGCGGTTTCGTTCACAAAGGCGAAGAATAAAGCGCGTTCAGCACTGGTTGCTGCTTCATCGGCCTGGTTTCGCCAGCTCTCGTCACTTCGAGAAATAGCCTCTTCGTAGGTCGTGACAAAAGCAGCGGGATCTTCCTTCAGAGCATCCAACCGCAGCCGCTTATACAAGTCGAATTCACCGGCCTCGATGCGTCGCACTTTATTCACCTGGCAATGTGTAGCGGCTTCCGCTGGCTCTTCAAAGTGGTAATCCCAGGGCCGCCTCACACCCCACGTGCTTCCAAAAATGGGCGCTGGCGCGCGTTGGTTTTGTCATCGCGCTCGGAGATCGCGATCCACCCATGCGCGGGAATCTGACTATTTTCGGAGTAGAGTAAATGCCAGTGCGGCCGTGACGTACTTTTCAGCTTCGCTGGCAAACTGTCTGCGGGAGGAAATTTTCACGGTCCGCTTGTCCACACATTCACTCGATCAAACCGCTCATGTAGAACTCCCGGCACGCCTGTGATGCATGACCGGTGGCCCGTTAATGAATCCACTGTTCCAACGTGGCCACTACCCGAAACGAGCCGTCGTCCAGACGCTCCAGAAGGAATTTTCCGCCGCTTCCGGCGTCGAGCCATCCCTCGTCGATTTCGATGATGACTTCTTTCCCGTCTTTCCCTGCTTCGATGAGAATGGAGACTTTGAGCCCGAATGGCCGGTAAGGCTGGATAATCTCGGCGAGCGACTGGGTGTCCAGGTCGCGGCGCCGAAGTCGCTCACAGCAATAGGGCTCATCGAGGAGAGACAGCGCCTTGAGGATGCCTCGAACGGTCTTTTCTGAATGCCGTTCGATTAATCCTTCGATGTACTTGCGGTGCTTTTGCTCGCGCACTTCCGGCGGGCCAAACAGGCGGGTTATTTCGGCTTCCTCCCATTCGTTACTCATTGCGTTGATTTGGGAAAGTGCTGCTGGCGCGATGGGCGTTTCGTCATTGGAAAGCTCGCCCTGCTCACGGTGGAACGCTGTCACGGGCGAATCTGGTGGTCAATGCATTCACTTCGGGAGTGGGTGGCCGACTGTTTTTCGTTTTCCGGGCGGGACCTACCCGCGGACATTCCGAAAGCGGCGCAGCCCCTCGGCGGGCTCGGGGCCTTGAGCCTGTCGAAACGGCGGCGCCGCACTCCAAAACGCAAGCGCTTCGGGGAAGCGCATTCTTTGGCGAGGTCTTTCCTGATGATGGAATGCGGGGCGGCGGTTTCGGGGGGGGGCGAGACGATTCTGCAGACGTAACCTGGTGGCGGGAGGGTTGACAATGTGGGGGCGACGGGGTCGTATGGCTCTGTGCAAACACGATGGCGTCTGTTGTTGGGGGTTCCCCTCCTGGTTCTGGCGTTGTCGGCGAAATGTGCGGCAACAGACATCGAGCCGACGCCCGATAAATACCTGCGTGGTAATGTGACCAACGATGTCGCGACGGCGATCAAACGGGGCGCCGCGGAACATCGTCCGATCTGGATTGTGGCCTGGGACAAGGCAGGCCCAGACATGAAAGCCGCACACTTCGCACTGCATTATTTCTACGAGAATCCGGAGACAAAAAACCTCGTCGCGCAGAATTTCGTCGAAGTGTTCACGACGTTCGATGACCCGGCGATTGCCCAATGGATCGGCGGTGGCGGCAACTCACACCAGCCGGTTTACATCGTGCTCGATGCCAATGGTGGTTTCATTTCGTTGAAACCGCACAATGGGAACCCGGACACCGGCCTGAAAAAGGTCCAGGAGGTTTCCGCCGGACTGGGGCTGAAAATACTGGCTGATCCATTGCCCGCGAACGCCGTTCGGCCTCCCGTATCCGCGGACCTGCCCGAGGTGCCTACGGCGCGACGATACTTGCAGGGCGAAGCGACCAACGATGTGGCGGCCGCCTTGAAACGGGGCCTGGCGGATCATTGGCCGGTGTGGATTGTCGCCTGGGACAAGGCCTTCTTCTATTCTGCCGATGGCCGGGAATACCAACCCGCCGGCCGTGCTCTGAACTTTTTCTACGAAAAGCCGGAGACGAAGAGCCTCGTGAGCCGAAACTTCATTCAAGTTTTCACGACGCTGGATGACCCCGACCTCGCGAAGTGGGTCGATAAGAACGATCGCACCCACCAACCGCGCTACTTTGTGTTCGATGCGGCGGGCAACTTTGTGACGAGCAATAACCACTCGGAGAATCCGGAGTGGGGCTTGAAACGAGTCCAGCGAGTGGCCGAACAATTGGGGATTACGACCACGGCGACGGACCCCGCCCAGCCCCACCCAGCACCGCCGGTGGTGCCATCGAAGATCGATCCCAACGCCGTGGCCAGAATCGCTACCCAGGCGCCGGTGACTCGTCTTCCGCCATCGAGACCGACGGCATTGCCATCTTCCCGTCAACCGGCGCACTCCCCGTCCACAGCGGCACCTGCTCCGGGTCCTTCGACCGTCCAAGCAGTGGATGTGATCGCTCCGATCCTCACCGCGAAGACGAATCTCGCTTCCAGGAGGATCGCCCAGTTACAAACGGGCACGACGCGGATTGAGCAGGACAATCGAACCTACAGCGTGGATGTCTCCTGCCGATTTGCGGCGGCGCCACCCGTGCCGTATGAAGTGCAATGTTTCTTTATCTCGAAGAATGAGGCGACTCTCGCCCGGGCGATCTACGATGCCGTGGTGACGACCGGGCAGACTGAAGATTTTCGTCAGGAGTTCGTCTCCCAGCCACTGGCCGGAAACAAACGCACGTTCACTTCAATGCCATTCTCGAGCACGTCGGCGTATAGCGATGGCTCGGTGGGGAGCACTGTGGGTGTGATCAATAGCTATAAGGAAATCAAGGGGCAAAAGGTCGAGGGCTGGATTGTTCGCGTCGTATGTCAGGGCAAAGTCCTGCGCGTGGAATCGAATCAGCCGAGTTTGTCGGAAATGGCCAACCAGCTCAAACCGCAACTCGACGCGGCCATAGCGAGAGTTCCGAGAAGCGCTGCGGACGATCAAGGGATCAAGTAGCGGCGGGCACGTTGGGCGGTGCTGGCTTGGCGCTTTCGGAGGTGGAAAGGGGGCGCCTGCCCGCGGACATTCCGAAAGCGGCGCAGCCCCTCGGCGGGCTCGGGGCCTTGAGCTTGTCGAAATGGCGGCGCCGCACTCCAAAACGCAGGCGCTTCGGGGTGTGCGAATTCTTTTGCGAGGCTGTTCCCGATTAAGTTCACGCTTGTGGGCATTGTCCTTCTTCCCGGCGACAGGATATGTCGCCGCTCCGATGGCGGGGGCGCTGCGGGCGGGCGGACTTTCCCGCTTTCCTCCTCCCCCACCCTGACGCAGATTGCACGCTCCATGTCATTTCCGTTTCGCTTTATCCTTATGACTTGCCTTGGCCTTTCCAGCGTGGTGCTTCGTGGCGAGGACCCGTTTGATTTCGATAAGAATCAAGGGCGGTTGCCGAAAAACGTTGTTCCGCAGGAATACACGGTTCGGATTGATCCGGATATTGATGGGGCGGTCTTTTCCGGCGAAGAGCAGGTCGTGCTCAAAGTGCGGAAGCCGGTTCGCGAGATCGTTCTGAGTTCGGCGGGGCTGGAGATTTCGCAGGCGAAGCTGGTGACGACTTCGGAAATTCCGCTCACGCCGAAGCTCGATGAGGAAAAGCAGACGCTGACGTTTGCGCTGCCGGAGGAATTGCCGGCGGGGACTTGCACGCTTTCGCTGCACTTTACGGGGAAGCTGACGGAACAGCCGCGCGGGCTTTACATCGCGCCGTATCAGGTCAACGGCGCGCAGCAAAAGATGCTGGCCACGCAGATGGAGGCGATCGATTGCCGGCGGATGTTTCCCTGCTGGGATGAACCGGCGTTTCGTGCGGTGTTTCATCTCACGGCGGTGGCGCCGGAAAAGCAGCGGGCGGTCTCGAATATGCCGATCGCCTCGGAAAAGAGCCTGGGCAATGGACGGCGCGAAGTCACTTTCGCGCCGACGCCGAAGATGGCCAGCTACCTCGTTGCGCTGGTCATTGGCGATCTCGAGGAAGTGCAGGACGAAGTGGAGGGCACGAAGGTCGCCGTCCTGACCACGCCGGGCAAACGCGCGGAAGGCCAGTACGCGCTGGAATCGACGAAGAAGATTCTCACTTACTATCACGAGTATTTCGGCACCAAATATCCCCTGCCGAAGCTCGATGAAATCGCCATCCCGAGTACCGGCGCGGGTGCGATGGAGAACTGGGGCTGTATCATCTACAATGACAACGCGCTGCTCTACAATCCGGCGACGAGCGCGCAGAGCATGAAGGAGCGGGTCTTTGCGGTGATCGCCCACGAAGTGGCGCACCAGTGGTTTGGCAATCTCGTGACGATGGCGTGGTGGGACAATCTCTGGCTGAACGAAGGCTTTGCGAGTTGGATGGGGACGAAGTGCACGGACCATTTCAATCCCGATTGGAAAGTGTGGCTGCGCGCCGCCGGGAGCAAGGAATACGCGATGCGCCTGGATTCGCGATCGACGACTCATCCCATTCAACGGGCGGTGCCGGATGACGCCCGCGCCGCCGACGGCTTCGACGAAATCACTTACAACAAAGGCCAGGCGGTGCTGCGCATGTTGGAAAGCTGGCTGGGCGAAGAGGCGTTTCGCGACGGGATTCGCGCCTATCTCCACGCGCACTCGTATAGCAATACGACCACGGCGGATCTTTGGGCGGCGCTGGCGCAAACCTCCGGGCAACCCGTCCACGAGTTTGCCGCCGGCTGGACGGAGCAGCCGGGCTTTCCGGTGGTCACGGTGAGCGAGTTGCCCCCCGGCAGCCAGGGCACGGTGCAGCTCGAGCAATCCCATTTCGCCATTCATCAAGACAAGCCCGCGCCGTTGACCTGGCATATCCCGGTCCTTTACGGACCCGCCGGCGCGCCGAATCGCGCGGTCCTGACATTGCTCAAGGAAACGGTCCAATCGGGCACGCTCCTGGAGCCGGATATCGCCATCAAGGCAAACATCGGCGATGTCGGGTACTACCGCGTGGCCTACGACAAGACGCTGAGCCACCGTTTGCTCAAGGCCGCGCCGATGCTTTCGGAGGCTGACCGGCTGAATGCACTCAACGATTCCTGGGCGCTGGTCGAAGCGGGCCGCACACCCGTGACCGAGTGTCTCGATCTGATGGCGGCGCTGAACGACGATCATTCGCCCACGGTCGTCGGGCGGATTGTGGAGATCCTTTGGTCGATCGATGGACTGGAACGTGGGACGAAAAATCGCGACGGCTTTCATGCCTGGGCGCGGGAGTTTCTCCGGCCGCAGTTTGAGCGACTCACCTGGGAGGCGAAGAAGGGGGAATCCCCGCTCGATGCGGCGCTGCGTGGCAGTCTGATCTCGATTCTCGGCGACTTCGGGAACGAGGAAGTGCTGAGCACGGCGCGGGCGCGATTTGCCGAATACGTGCACAATCCGGCTTCGCTCCCGGGCGACCTGCGCGGCCCGGTATTCTCGGTGGTCGGGCGCGATGCGGATGCGATGACGTGGGAACAATTGCACAATGCGGCGCGCAAGGAGGACAGTTTCGAGCAGAAGCGTGCGCTCTACAGCGCGCTGGTATCGGCGCGCAATCCGGCGCTGGCCGGGCAAACGCTCTTGCTCTCGCTTTCGAACGAATTGATCGCGCCGGAGGCCGCCCGGATCGTCCAGCGCGTGGCGCACGATGGCGAGCAACCGGAACTGGCCTGGGAATTTGCCCACAAGCATCTCGAAGAGTTGCTGGCCAAGCTCCCGACCCTCGCGGCCAATCATTATGTTCCGAATATCTTCGAAGGGTTTGATGATGCCGCACGCGCCGATGAGCTCGAAGCGTTTGCGCAGCAGAATCTTCCGCCGGTCGCTCAACCCGCGGTGGCCCGTGCGGCGGACAACATCCGTTTCCACGCGGAATTCAAAGCGCGGGTCCTGCCGCAAATTGACGCTTGGTGGCAGGCACGGGTTCGGCGATAGTTTTTTCCAGGGCCTGATGGAGTTCGAAATTACCCACGTCACACACTACAAGTATGGGCACCCCGCTGCGGAAGCGTACGGCGAGGCCCGGCTGAAGCCGCCGAATCTGGCGACGCAAACTGTGCTCAGCCATCGGCTGGTGATCGATCCGCAGGTGCCGACATCGGGCTACACCGATCACTTCGGCAACCACGTGGAATTCTATTCGCTGCCCTTCCGCCACAAACAGCTCTCCGTGAGCAACCAGGCCGTGGTGCGGACCCAAAGTGTGCCTCTGCCGACGAGCAGCCTGGAATTACCGGTGCAGGAAACCCGCCAGATTCTCGGTTCGGTGATGACGGATATCTTCGACTACCTGCAAATGACCCCGGCGGTGCAGCCATCGCGCGAGTCGGTGCAATGGGCGAAGAAATATCTCCCGGGCAAAGTCCCTCTGGGCGAAGGACTCCAGCGCTTGAACGAAGCGATCTACACGGAGTTCCAATACAAACCGGGCGCGACCGAGAATTCGACGCCGCTGGCAAGCATCTGGAAAAGCAAAATTGGGGTCTGCCAGGATTTCGCCCACATCGGATTGAGCATTCTCCGGATGGCCGGCTTGCCGGCGCGGTATGTCTGCGGCTATATCGAAACCGATCCGATTCGTGCGGCCGACGGCACGGTGCGGCGGATGACCGGAGCGGTCGCAACGCATGCCTGGATCGAAGTGCTCGTCCCGGGCATGACCTGGGTGGCGATCGATCCCACCAATCGCCAATGGATCAACGAACGGTACGTGGCATTGAGCTTCGGCCGGGATATGCGCGATGCCTCACCATTGCGCGGCACTTTCAAGGGCAGCGGCGGCCAGGGGATGAAAGTGCGGGTCGTGATGAAGCGACGAGCGCAGAAAGTGGAGAAAGGGCGGGCTGTGAATTGAGAAGTAATCAGTAATCAGTTTTTCAGTAATCAGTATGAGTTTGCGCCACGCACTAAGAGAATGAGCACTAAAGACGAGGAACCGGGGATTGATTACTGATTACTGCGCACTGATTACTAACTACTGAAAAACAGTGACCGTCACCATCCTCTACCAAACCCAATACGCCTACGGAGCAGCAGTCGGTTTCTCCCCGCATCTCTTCCGGCTCTTTCCAAAATCGGACCGGTATGTCTCGGTGCGGCGGCTGGAGTTTCAAACGAACGCGGATGCCTCGGTCAAGTATCGCCGCGATCTTTTCGACAACGAAATTGCTTCCTGTTTCTATCCGGAGAGATCCGCCCTTTTGCAGGCGTCGCTGGAAATCGAACTCGTGATCACCCCTCGCAATGCTTTCGAATTTCTGCTCGAATCGCACGCCCTGGACTTTCCCTTTTCCTACTCCGCACCGGAGGCACGCGCGTTGTCGCCGTATTTGCAGCACCGGTCGCCACCGGCGCTGCCCTTCTGGCAGGCACCCTTACAACCCCAGCCGACCGTCGATACGCTGGTGGCGTTAAACAAGGCCATCCACGACCACCTCGCCTACGAACGTCGCGATGAAGGCGCCGCCTGGTCGCCCGAGGAAACCTTGCAAGCGGGGCGAGGTTCCTGCCGGGATTTTGCCGTGCTTCTGGCTGAAGTGGCCCGCGGATTTGGACTCGCGGCGCGCCTGGCCAGCGGATACATTTGTGAATTTGGCGAAGCCGAGAAGCGCGCCGAGGGTGCGTTGCATGCCTGGACGGAAATCTACCTGCCCGGCGCCGGTTGGGTGGGTTTCGATCCAACCAATGGCTACCTCTGCAATCACCATCACATCACTGCGGCGGTCGGCTTAACCCCGGAAGACATCACCCCTGTGCTCGGAACTTTTTACAATCCCACCCCCGTTCAGAGCCGCATGAATGCGTCGCTGCGAATTCTTTCCCATGAAGCATCCTAAAGCGCTCCTCCGAGTGGCCGAGCAGGTCGAGGCGATCTTCGCCGCGCACGATGTGCGCCTGACTCTGGGCGGCGAACCCACTTACATTCCCGTAAAACCGGAGGGTCTCGAATGGAGTGTGACCGCGCTCGGCCCGACCAAGCTTCGTTACGCCTACGCCCTGGCGGGCAAACTCATCGCGCAATCGCTCCCGCAGGCTGTCCCGATCTATTCGCCGGGGAAGTTTTACCCCGGTGAGGTCAATCCCCGCTGGACGATCCATCTCCTCTGGAACCGCCAGGAGACGCCGCTGGTGCCATCGTTCGCGCACCGCTCGTCTCAGCCGCACAAGACCGACGCGGAAACGCTGATCCTCTTTCAAAAAATTCTGCTCCAGCGTCTCGGTCTCAACGAGCAATGGCTGCGGGCCATCGATCCGTACGATGAAAAGCGACCGGCAGCGGTGCTCCCGCTCGACCACAACGGCAGCGCCTTCGGGAGCGTGGATTGGCGGATGGGAGAGGCCATCGAGTTGCTGCGCACGGAAGGCCCCGCCGGGCTGCGCCTCCCGCTGAACAGCCTGCCTCCGGAGGTCAATCGCCGGGCGCTGACAGCGGAAATCGTCGACGACCAATTGCATGTTTTCCTGCCGCCATTGCTCCAGGGGCCGTTCCTCGAGCTGCTCGAAGCGATCGTCGCCATCACGAATGAGTGCGGAATTGCCGCGCCGGTTCTCGCCGGGTATGTGCCCGCAGACGAGGCGGCGATCTGGTCGCGGCTGGGCATCGCCGCCGATCCCGGTGTCCTGGAAATCAATCTTCCGCCCTGCCCCACCTGGCTCGAATACTCCCACTGGCTTGACGTTCTCGAAGGTGCGGCGGGCGAATCGGGTCTGGTCTCGTTCAAGCAAATTTCGTCCGAAGACCAGATCGGCACGGGCGGCGGTAATCATCTCCTTTTCGGCGGCCCCAGTCTCGAGGATCACCCCTTCTTCGGCCGGCCAGCGTGGGTCACATCGATCCTGCGCTACTGGCAGCATCATCCTTCGCTGGCCTATCTTTTCACCGGCCAGTACGTCGGCTCATCGTCGCAAGCGCCGCGACCCGACGAAGGCGCCAGCGCGCTTTACGATTTGGAAATGGCCTATCGCTTTCTCGAGGCCCTGCCGGATGGGGACCATCGCTATTTGATCAGCGAAACATTGCGCCATCTGCACACCGACACCTCAGGTAACACCCACCGCAGCGAGACGAGCTTCGATAAATTTTGGAACGTCAATTTCGACGGCGGCTGTCGGGGCCTGATCGAATTTCGCGCGGTCGAGACCTTCCCCACCGCCGAATGGATGTCGGCTGTCGCGCTGCTCTGGCACACGCTGGCCGCCTGGCTGCTCGCCCATCCATTCACCGAGCCGCTCATCGATTTCGGAGACAAACTTCACGACGCCTATTTTCTGCCCAGCTTTCTCTGGTCCGATTTCGAAAAAATCCTGCGAGACCTGCGGCGTGCTGGCTTCAAATTGCCGCCGGCAATTTTTCGCGCCATTTTTGACTGGCGATATCCGGCGATGCTCGAGCACGGCGACGGTTCGGGCACGCTGACCGTGCGCCGGGCGCAGGAAGGCTGGCCGCTCTTGTGCGAGCAACCGCTGGAGGGCGGCAGCACCAGCCGCTTCGTGGATACTTCGATCGAGCGATTGGAATTCGTCGCGACGCGGGAGTTTGCCGCAAGCCACACCATCCACGTTGGCGGGCGGGAACTGGCGCTTCAGTCGTTCCCTGGCGGAAAACGAGGCGCGGGTTTGCGCTACCGTCGCACCGGACTCTACCCGTCTCTGCATCCCGGAATTCCGCCGCAAATGCCTTTGTTAGTGACCATCACCGGCGCGGGAAAAGCGACGGCCTATCGACTGGATCAAGATCGCCGTCTTTTCACCGAGCACACCGATTCCGTTGCACCGGCGAAGGACTCGAAGCCCTGCCGGAAGCTGAATCCGCAACTCGTCACCTACGACCTGCGGCTGGGCTGAGCAGGCCTATGGGCACGACTTGGTGCGGCGTGAGGGGATCGAACCCCCGACCAGATGCGTGTAAAGCACCTGCTCTACCGCTGAGCTAACGCCGCAAGAGGTGCGCGGAACGTGAACCAAAAGCTGAAGCTGGGCAACGAAAATAGCGATCCTGGTCACCTTGCCGGCGTTGGCCCAGTTGCTCTTTGGACCGGTGAAACGGCGGCAGCTTACCACCGAGTCTGATCCCGTCTTCTGCAATCTTGCCGGCGGGAGACGACCGCATTCCCTGCCCCTATGTGCCGACCGACTATTGGCTCTTCTTCTCCCTTGCCCACCGAGCCTTTGCGGCCGCCGAAATTCGGGCTCTCGCCTCCGGGCTCAAGTGACGTTTCTTTTTGCCGCGCGCTTTGACGGATGACTTGGACGATGATCCGGCCTTCGCTTTGGCGGGTTGGCTCTGTGGGACGTCCGCTTCATTGGACGGCTTTCCTGTGGCCGCGCCGCGTTGCTTCTTCGCTTTCGCAGCTTCGAGAACAATCGCCGTCTCCGCCGCGTGCGTTCCCTTTTGTTTGGCCCACCGAGCTCGCTGGGCCGCGGCAATTCGTTCACGCGCGTCGGCTGACATGCTTCGTTTTCCGCCGCTTTTTGGAGCAGCGGCGTGGACGTCGGTCGATGACATCGGCGGAGAGCCAAATAACTCCTTCAATACTTCGTTGAGTTGGTCGACCCGTTTGCGGAGTTCGATCGCCCGCTCCAAGGTCTCAATGGGATGATGAAGAAAATCTTCGACGGTGGGCATGGGAACGAGGTGTCTATTGCCTAAAATAGAGCTGCAATCAATGTGTCGCATGTCGGGCCGAAACTGGCCGCCTCTCGTTGCCAACCGATCCACGCAAATGTTTGCCTTTGAAACTTCAGGCGGCCACCCTTTTTCCCATGTCAGGTTGCGGCCCGAGTGACACCCGAGGGTCAGCGTAGCCTAACAGCAGCTCCCGCAACCACCTGTGGCAATTCGGCGCCTCGTAAAGACATTCGCGACAAAGGGACGGGTAAGTGTTTGATCAATCGCTCGGTTTTCCTTCGACTCGTGCTCGATCCATGCGACCGCCCGCGGCGGGGTAAACGATTTTTCAAGTAGCTGTGAGCAAAAGGCTTCGAGAGATGCTCTCGGATTTGCCGCAGGACTCGATTCCTCTGTCCCCCACGAGAAATGAACTCTGATCCGACGCCCGACCGCAACCGCCAGGACCAAATGTCACCGACCGAAAAGATGACGCTACCCCTGTACGATGCAATTGCTCTGCGGGCTTACTTCATCGCTTTGGAGCGCCATCGCAACGGCGAGGCAGCCGATCCGCTGAAGGATTGGCTGGAAGCGGAGCAACAGCTCACCAAGGCCGAGGAGCAATAAATCTCGGGAGACCGCCGGTGGCGGCCGGAATTCAGCCACGACGGTTGACATTCCTATCTATGTAACTGCGCGTTGTCTCACCGGCTAATTCCGCCATACCCTCAACCGCAAGCGGAGGCGCGAAACGTCAAGTATGCCAAGAGGATCCAAATCAAAATATAGCAGCAAACAGAAACGTCAGGCTGAACATATCGAGAAGGGCTACGAAAAGCGGGGTACGTCGAAGAAAGAAGCCGAAAAGCGCGCGTGGGCGACCGTGAACAAATCGAGCGGCGGCGGAAAGAAAAGCGGATCGGGCCGGGGGAAGAAGAGCAGCAGCGCCTCGGCAAAAAAGGGTGGGCGGAAGGGTGGGCTGGCGACGGCGCGCAAAAGTAAATCGTGATTTTGTTGCTTTGCCGACTCAATGAGCACTCCTGCACGCCACCTGAGCGGTAGGGAAGACGGCATCGTCGCATTCGCATTGCGCCTCTTTAACGCGACCCTCCTCCCTGACGACCGCCCCGGTCTGCGGAAGTCAAAGTCAGATACCCGGCCGAGACGGAGTCAAAGCGTTACTCCGAGCAGGAAGCAAGGTTCACCGGGGCAAGGTGAGCTCGCTTTATAGCCGGCTTTTACCGAAGAATGAGGCGAACGCCGCCGCCCCGAGGGTGACGAGGAGCAGACCGATCCATCCGCGATGCATGCTGGTCCATAGTTGCGGGCTATTGCTCTCCGAGCGATCGTCAAAGGCACCGTGAGCGCCGTGATCTCCCGGGACGGGTTCAAAAAGATTGTCAGCCTGGTTAGCCGGTTTTTCTTGGTCCGTTTGCTGCGCCTTGATTCCGGTCCGGGCAAGATAGTGGTCCAGCAATCCAGGGAAGAACTTGTTTCCGACAATGGCCTCGACGGTTGGCAGCCCCACATAAATCTCACGGCGGCGATTATGCGAGGCAAAGACAATGGCCTCCGCCGCGACTTCGGGCTGATAAATAGGCGGAACCGGCTGGGCCTGTTTGGGCAGGCGGCTTTTCACCCAGCCAAATTGCGGCGTGTTCATGGCCGGCATCTGGATCATACAAACGGTGACCCCGCTGTCGTCGTGGAGTAATTCGCAGCGGAGAGAATCCATGAACCCCTGGATGGCATGCTTACTGGCGCAGTATGCCGATTGCAGTGGAATCCCGCGATAAGCCAGGGCACTGCCGACCTGGATAATGCGGCCGCGGTCCCGAGGCAGCATGCGCTTGAGCGCCGCGAGAGTGCCATAGACATAGCCAAGGTAGTTAACTTCCGTCACCCGCTTGAACTCCGCCGGCTGCATTTCTCTCACCGGTGAAAAGACGCTCGTCATGGCGACATTGACCCACACGTCGATCGGTCCCAATTCCTGCTCGACCCGCGCCGCGGCGGCTTCCACAGCATCGGCATCGGCCACATCAGTCGGAAGCACGAGGGCTTTGCCTCCGAGTTCCTCCACGTCTTTCCTGGCGCCTTCCAAGCCATCGCGTCCTCGCGCGATCAAACCAATCGATGCCCCTTCTCTCGCCAAGGCCCGCACGGTGGCCCGCCCAACTCCAGCAGACGCGCCAGTTACCACGATGACGCGAGGTCTTGTTTTAGTATTCATAATTCTTCTCTTTCGCTCACGTCACCAGATAAGAACGCGCGTCGGCTTCCTTGAATATCAATCCATTGCCGGGCAGCGAGAGGTCCGGGTGCAATCTGCCATTTTCCGGCTTCGGCACTCCATCGAAGAGCATCCGCTCGATGCGCACATGATCGAAAAAGTATTCTGCGTGCACCATGCGACTGGCCGCGCAGGCGGGATGCAAGTGGAGCGCCGGGGCGCAGTGACAGGAGAGAGGAAGATAAAATGCGTCGCAGAGGGCAGCGACCTGGAGAAAGCCAGTAACTCCCCGGCACCGGGTGACGTCCGCTTGCACGGTATCGACTGCTCCCGCCATGATCATCCGCCGGAAGTAACCGGCATCGTAGCCATATTCGCCGGCGGCGATTTCCATCCCCGCCGGGGCGCGGTCTCGCAACAAGCGCAAGCCCTCGTGGTCGTCCGAAGAGACCGGCTCCTCGAACCAACTGACATTCTGGGCGGCGAAGGCTTCGGCTTGGGCTAGCGCCTGTTTGCGGCCGTAAGCGCCGTTGGCATCGACGAAAAGCTTCGCGTCCGGCCCGATCGCTTGGCGCGCGACGGCAACCCGCTCGAGATCACGGCCCGGCTCGCGCCCGATCTTCATTTTCACCATCGAGATTCCGTTCCGGACCCAACCGCCCAGTTGCTCTCGCAAGCGTTCGTCGGAGTAATTGCAGAACCCGCCACTCCCGTAGACAGGCATGGCCTCGCGAGCGGCGCCGAGCAACGAGACCAGCGGAAGATCGAGCAACCGGGCTTTCAAATCCCACAACGCCGTATCGACCGCGGAGATCGCCATCGCGCAGAGGCCCGTATTGCCAAGATTTCGCACCGCAGCGCACATCGCATCCCAAATCGCCCGGACGTCCATCGCGCTACGTCCGATAACGAGGTCCCGCAAGGTGCTCGCTACGACCGATGCGGCGGACGTACTGGCGTAAGTATAGCCGATCCCAGTTCTCCCGCCGCCGGCGGCTTGAACGAGAACAAGCGTCGTTTTATCCCAGGTGTAAGTACCATCGCTTTCCACGGTTTCCGTTGGAACCGTGTACGCCGAGATCGTTAAGTGTTCGATCTTCGGCGCGGTCGACTGCATCTCTTAGCCTTTGTGCGGGATGAGATTGGCCACCGCCTCCTTGAAGGCGCCGCGAATCATGGCTGGCGCGGAGCTATCGTGGATGACGGCCTCGGAAAGTTTCACGGCCATATCGAAGGTGATGTGTGGGGGTAAGGTGGGCACTTCCGGATCGGTCAGCGCCTCGAACACGACCGGCCGATTGGCCGTGAGCGCTTCGTCCCAGGCCGGACCGACGTCGCCCGGCTTCTCGACACGGATGCCTTGTAAGCCGAGCAACTCGGCATACCGGGCAAAGCCAAATTCCGGCACCACTTGGGAGGGATTGAATTTCGGATCCCCATTCATGACCCTCTGTTCCCAAGTCACTTGGTTGAGATCGCGATTGGCCAGCACCATCACGATGAGGCGCGGATCGGGCCAATTTTTCCATTCGTTAGCGATCGTCACCAATCCGTTGATGCCGTTCATGAGCATGGCCCCGTCTCCAACCAAGGCGATGACCACGCGGTCCGGGAAGGCGAGCTTGGCGGCAATGGCATAAGGCACTCCCGGCCCCATGGTGGCGAGGTTTCCGGAGAGCGACGCCATCATTCCGCGACGCAACTTGAGATCGCGGGCATACCAGTTTGCCGCAGAGCCGGAATCCGACGAAAGGATGCAACGATCGGGCAAGCGTTTTGAAAGTTCGTGGAATACTCGCTGGGGATTGATCGGATTCGCGTCGTTCATCGCGCGCGATTCCAGAAGCTTCCACCATTCAGTGATATTGCTTTCGATGGTCTTTCGCCAGGAGCGCTCGGTCTTCGGCGCGAGGAGCGGGACCAGCGCCCGCAAGGTCTCGGCGCTGTCCCCGATGAGATTCACTTCCATGGGATAACGGATCGAGACGAGCTTGGGATCAATCTCGATTTGGACGCCGCGAGCCTGCCCTTCCTTGGGCAGAAATTCCGAATAGGGAAATGAGGAGCCGACCATGAGGAGAGTGTCGCATTCGGCCATCATATCCCAGCTCGGTTTGCTTCCTAAAAGGCCGATCGGTCCGCAACAGTACGGCAGATCGTCAGGGATTACCGCCTTACCGAGCAAGGCCTTCGACACGCCCGCGCCCAATATCTCCGCGATCTCGATCACCTCGTCGGTGGCGCCGAGCGCACCGGCTCCGACGAGCATCGCTACCTTTTTGCCGGAATTGAGAACGTCGGCGGCGAGGCGAAGATCGGCCTCCTTCGGGACGATGCGCGGTGAGGAATATCCAATACCCGAATGGACGGTCCCATGTTTGCGCGGCGGCGTTTCCATGGCCTCCAGTTCCTGCAAATCGTTCGGCACGATGATGCAGGTGACCGTTCGCTCCGCAGCGGCGATACGAATGGCGCGATCCACCAAGTGACGGATTTGCGCCGGCGACGTCGCCATGTGGACAAAGTAATGAGCGACGTCCTTGAAAAGAGATACCAAGTCGACTTCCTGCTGATAGTCGCCTCCCAGGCAGGCACGAGATTGCTGGCCAACGATGGCGACGACACCCGCGTGATCCATCTTCGCGTCGTAAAGCCCATTCAAAAGGTGAATGGCCCCCGGGCCGCTCGTGGCGAGACAGATGCCCACCTCGCCGGTGAATTTGTAGTGGGCACAAGCCATGAAGGCCGCCATTTCTTCGTGTCGCACCTGCACATACTCGATCTTGTCCTGAGCGCGTCCGATGGCGCCGATGATCCCGTTGATACCATCACCGGGAAAACCATAGATCCGTTTCAATCCCCATTCGCCGATGCGCTTGATCAAGTGATCGCTGACTGTTTCTTTCATGGGTTTTTGGTTGGGTTATTCATTTCCGGGAAAGGCGACAGTGCTCAGAATGGCGTTTGCTGCCTGACGCGAATCGAGCCGCGTGTATTGCACGACCACGGGCACATCGCTTTCGATAAGGCTCGAGTAAGGAGTGTCGCGCGGAATCGGCTCGGGATCTTTGAGGTTATTGAAGCGGACATGTTTGGTTCGGCGGGCAGGCAGATCGATGAGATATGGGCCTACCGGATCGCGATCTTCAAAGAATACCGTCAGACGGATATGCGCCGTCCGGCCCGTGGCATTGAGAAAACAGGCCGCTTCATGACTCACCATCTCAGGCTTTGGTCCGTGACCATAACCTGGGATATAGCCTTCGGGGATTGCCCAGATCTTTCGGCCAATGACAACTTCGTTCATCGGTGCACCCAATTATCGAGAGCGGGCGGGCCAAAGGATGTTTGACATCCTGAACACAAGTTAGAGTGGCATGCGCCCGCCAGTAACACCATAAATTTCGCCGGCGACGTAACTGGCAAGTTGCGAGGCGAGAAAGACGTAGACCGGAGCCAGCTCCGCCGGTTGTGCCGGGCGTTTGAACAGCGTGTTCCTGCCGAATTCCTTGACCTTTTCCTTCGGCATCGTTGTGGGGATCAATGGTGTCCAGACTGGCCCAGGCGCCACTCCATTGACGCGGACGCCGCGTTCGATCGCCATTTCGGCAAGGGTCTTCGTCATGTTAGCAATGGCGCCCTTGGTCGCGGCGTAGTGCAAAAGATGTCCGCTCGGATCGAATCCTTGAATGGAAGTCGTATTGATGATCGACGCGCCCGGCTTCATATGGTGCAGAGCCGCCCGGCTGAGGAAAAACGAGGCGTAGACATTCGTCTTGAAGGCGCGGTCAAAATCGTCGTTGGTCAATTCCTCGATTTCGGAATGGGTGCTCTGAAATGCCGCGTTGTTCACGAGCACGTCGATCTTGCCAAATTTCTCCAGGCATGTCTGGATGACTTTTTCACAATGCTCTTCGTTGCGGAGATCTCCCGGAACGAGCGCGGCGGTGCGGCCCGCGTCTTTGATCAAGCCGGCTGTTTCCGCGGCGTCTCCATCCTCCTTGAGATAGGAGACGACGACGTCCGCGCCCTCGCGAGCAAAAGCCAGCGCCACCGCGCGGCCGATACCGCTATCTCCGCCAGTGACGATGGTGGCGCAATCCTGCAACAGGCCGTGTCCGCGATAGGAATCCTCACCGTGATCCGGCATTGGATTCATATCTGCCTCGGAACCAGGAGGCGTCATCTCACGAGTTGTTCCAAACGGCGGCTGAGCTCCCGCTGTGCGCGGATCCTTCAAAGTGGGGCTGTTCGATTTCATGGCGCCCTTTCATCGGCAAGGCAATATTCGCCGAGGGTCGGGTGAACGCCTGTTTGTCGAATCAGGGCGGGCTGTGAGATGGGCACGGCCTCGGCAAATTATCCGAGGGGGGAAGCGGAATCGTCGCGATGTCGCGCGGTTCGGATGCGGAAAAAAGAAAGGTTCGGTTGCATCCACGCACCGGTGGCGAATCCGAAATTCATGTGCATGAGCCCAACTCCAGAGGTTATCCGCACGCTGGTGCGACAAACGGACGAGAAGATTCGCGAAGGACGTTTTCAACACAGCCTCTCCCTGGTCGCCGGGCTCTCGAGCGTTCTCTCGACGGCGGAAGTTGCTTACGAGCATGCACGGGGCAGTTATGGGCAGAGGATCATGTACACTCCGATCCTCCTCGGGGCCGTGCTCTCGATCACGGGGATCGCGGGAGCCTTCAGCCGGTGGGTGGCGCGGACCGTGCTGCGGTGGGTTTCACTCGTCACCTTGATTGATGGCCTCGTAGGTTTCGGCTTTCACCTTCGCGGCATTCAACGGAAGCCTGGCGGCTGGCGACTGCCGGTGACAAACGTCATCATGGGCCCGCCCATTTTTGCGCCGATACTTTTCGGTGTGAGCGCCTATCTCGGCCTGATGGCATCCTATCTCGAGCCGGAAGAAGGTGACTTGGGTTCACGGACGCTGCGATTGCTGTTCCCTTCTATCGAATCGGGCGATGTCATGGGGCGCGCCTGGGATCTGGATTTAAGCCACGGGCGATTCCAAAAACATCTCGCCGTGGTCACTGCCATCGGCACCTTTTGCAGTGGAGTGGAGGCGCTCTACTCACACTACAAAAACAATTTTCGCTATAAAGCACAGTGGACGCCGATCTTCCTAACACCGCTCCTCATGGGCGCAGCGCTGGCCTCAATCAAGAATCCAAAAGTGGCCCGCACCTGGTTGCCTCTATTGTCCGCGGCGGCAGTGGTCGATGGCGTGATCGGCTTTTACTATCATGCCCGTGGGGTGCTCCGGCGACCGGGTGGTATCAAAAAGCCTCTCTATAACATCACCTATGGGCCGCCGATTTTCGCGCCGCTGCTGTTTGCGGCCTGTGGAAGCCTGGGAATTCTGGCGGCGCTGATGCGGCGCGAGCGCTGACGCCATGGAACAGAACCTGGATGAAAGCGTATCGCGAAGGCCGCCAACGGACGGCAGGACAGGAGAACCGATCCTTCGTTCGCAGCCAGGCTATTATCCGGGATATAGCACGCTCGCGCAGCAGAACTTCTGGGACCAAGCCACTCGCGCGGTGGTGAACCAGCGCGTTCACGATGTTCCGCCAATCCGCTTTTTCACGGCATCCGAAACGGAAATCATGGGCCTGATCTGCGAGCATGTCATCCCACAGACCGATCGCGTCTCGTCCGCCAGAATCCCCATTCTTCCATTTATCGACGAGCGGCTTTTCCAACGGCACGGTCCCGGATATCGCTTCGAAGACATGCCGCCCGATGGGGAGGCCTACCGGCGCGGATTGCAAGCGATCGAAAGGATGGCGCAGAAATCCTTGGGGCGGGATTTCAAGGAACTGACGTGGCTGGAGCAGGAGCGATTGTTGAAATCGATTCACGATGGGCAACCACTCGCCGGCGCGGAGGAAATTTGGAAATCGCTCCCGATTCACCGCTACTGGGCGCTCCTGGTCACAGATTGCATCGATGTCTACTACGCGCATCCGCTGGCCTGGGATGAGATAGGCTTTGGCGGACCTGCCTATCCCCGCGCTTACACCCGGCTCGAACGCGGCGAACCGGAGCCTTGGGAAGTCGAGGAAGAGCGCTACGAATGGAAGGCTCCCGCGGACTGTTTGTCGGACGACAAAGAATCGCGCGTCGCCACCCATCGGCATCATCCGGCCGCCGGCCAGGGAGGCACTCATTGAAAACGCCGGTCGGAGGCCCATTCCAGGCTCCCCCGCCCCACGAGCACCGGCTCGGCCCGATGCAGAAAGTCCGCTTTCCTGGGAAGCATTTCTCCGAGACTGAGACTGTGGATTACCTCGTCGTGGGCGTGGGATCGGCAGGCGGAGTGCTCTTGCAGCGACTTGCGCGCGCCGGCTTCAAAGTCATCGGACTCGAAGCCGGGCCTTTCTGGGATACCGAAAGGGATTGGGTGAGCGACGAGAAGGGGTCGCACAAACTTTATTGGGAGGATTTGCGCATCACGGGCGGTTCCCATCCACTCGCCCTGGGCGCGAATAACTGCGGAAAGGGTGTCGGTGGCGGCTCAGTGCATTGGGCGGCCTTCGCTCCCCGCTTTCATCCGTCGGATTTTCACGTCTACAGCGCGGACGGCGTCGGCGCGGATTGGCCGATTTCTTACTCGGACCTCAAGCCCTACTACGAACTCCTCGAACTGGAGATGCCGGTGGCCGGGCCGGCGTGGTTTCCGTGGGGCGATCCGCACGGCTATGCCTACGGACCTCATCCCATGGGGGAAGTCGGCAATGCGCTGGTGCGAGGTTGCACGAAACTCGGCATGCGCGTATCTGCCGGCGGACCGATCGCGATTCTCTCCGGCTCACGGGGCGATCGTCCTCACTGCATCTATCGCGGCTATTGCATCCAAGGGTGCAAAGTTGGGGCCAAGGCGAGCACGCTCATCACCCACGTGCCGGACGCGCTGGAGTGCGGCGCAGAAATTCGCGACCGCTGCATGGCATCACGCATCGTTTTAGGAAAAGAAAATCGTGTGACCGGCGTATGTTACTACGACGAGCAAGGCCGGGAGCATTTTCAAAAAGCGCGGGCCGTCATCGTCGCAAGCTATTCCATTGAGACACCGCGCCTGCTGCTCAATTCCGCGTGCACGGAATATCCGAGCGGCCTGGCCAATTCCAGCGACACCGTGGGCCGCTATCTCATGGCTCAGGCAGGCACGGTAACTCTCGGCCGCTTCGCCCAGCCCGTGCGCATGTACAAGGCGCCTCCGGCGCACTGCATGACGGAGGAATTCTACGAGACGGACCCGAAGCGGGATTTCGCGCGCGGATTCGGCATCCAGACGGTGGGGCCGCTGCCGATGGCTTTTGGCAAGCAGATGATGGCGGCTATCGGAGCGTGGGGCTGGGGATTGCGGCGTGTGATGATGGATTACAACCACTGGGCGACATTTGGCTTGCTCGGCGAGATTTTGCCCTGGCCGGAAAATCGCGTGAGCATTTCCACCGAACGCGATCAATTTGGCATTCCCGTGGCCCACGTCACTTTCGGCCTGCGGGAAAATGACGAGAAGCTCATTGCCTTTGCGAAAAAGAAAACGGCCGAAGTCATGTCCGCCGCCGGCGCGGAGGAAGTTGTCCAGGAATCGCGATACGCACATCTCGTCGGGGCGGCGCGCATGGGCGCGGACCCGGCGACATCGGTCGTGGACGCTTTCGGGAGGAGCCATGACATCGCCAACCTCTTCGTCTGCGATGGGAGCATTTTGCCGACCCAAGGAGCCGCGAATCCGGGGCTGACCATCCAGGCACTGGCCGCGCGCACGGCGGATTATTTGGTCAGCCAGGGCGACAGGATTTTTCACTCAAACAAGCGCGACCTGACTTCGCCGCCGGTCCGTAAATCGCTTTCACCACCGGGCGTACATGGCCGGGGCATTCCCCGTCTTGGTTAGCGCACCCATCATGCCATGAGCACGTCAACGATCCCCGCGAACGGCGTTACGCCGGACCCTGAGGGTGGCCATCGTATCCCCATGGTATGGCCAGGCGCTGCAAAGACCGCGGTCGGCACCGCGGCAAACGCGACCAGCAGGATCTGGTTCACCACGGTCGATGGCAGCATTTCCGAAGTCTTCTTTCCCGGTCCCGATCGCATCTGCGTGCGCGCACTGCGTTTCTTCGTAACGAATGCGGATGGTTACTTCTCAGACGAACAAGACGCCGCGCACCGCTGCGAATGGCTCGAACCTGGTGTGCCCGCCTTTCGGATGCAGAACTCGACGGACCGCTACCGGCTCGAGAAGACCATCTTCAGCGACCCTGAACGCAACGCTTTGATCGTGCGCGGAAAATTCCTCCCGACTGTCGGCGAAGCGGCAGACTACCGCTTGCATTGCGTTCTGCAGTCGTTCGTCAGTGAGAAAGCCGGCGAAAACGAAGGAGATGCTGGATCGGAAAATGGCATGCCCTTTCTCGCAGCTTACGCTCCGAGGAAGGCGCTTGCGCTGGTCTCTCGCGAAAGTTTTCGTTCCTGCCAAGTCGGAACATTCGGCGATTTCGATCCCGGCGCGGAATTGCGGCGAAACGGCAGACTCGAAAGTGGCGCGAAGCACATTTCCGGTGGCTTTGTGGTCCTGGCTGGTGAAATTGAGTTTTCTCCCGACGACGGAACCTTCGACGTGGCGATTGGTTTTGGTGCCTGTGTGGCTGCAGCGATATTGCAGGCGCGCTGTGCACTGCATCAGGAGCTGGATCGGGCCGCTGAAAGCTACGCCACTGGGTGGAAGGCCTGGCAGTCGACTTTGCTTCCACTCGATTCATTCGCGTCCGATGGCGGCGCACTCTATCGATGCAGTACGGCGGTGCTGCGCACGCATCATGGCAAAGACTTTCCAGGAGGGGCAGTGGCGAGCCTCTCCATTCCGTGGGGACCCATCAAGCACGACCCCAATGAAGCTGCCTACCATCTCCTGTGGACACGCGATCTGGTGGAAATCGCCGGCGGACACCTCGCCATGGGTGATCATTCCTCCGCTCGCCAAACCTTGCAGTTTTTGGAGGGAACACAAAGGGGAGATGGCCACTGGGTGCAAAATATGTGGCTCGACGGGACGACGCATTGGACGGGAATCCAGCTCGATGAAACCGCGCTGCCCATCCTGCTCGTTGGACTCGCCTGGCGTGAACGCGCGCTGCTCGATGCGGATGTCCGCCGGTTCTGGCCGATGGTCAAAAAAGCCGCTGCTTATGTGATCCGCTCGGGGCCGGGGACAGACGAGGACCGTTGGGAGCAGAATGCGGGTTACTCCATCTCTACTGTTTCCGCCGCGATCGCCGGCTTGGTCGTTGCGGCCGACATCGCCGATTTCGTAGGTGATCGGGACGTCGCCAGAACTTGCCAGCTAACCGCCGACGAGTGGCATTCGCGATTGGATCAGGCAAATTATGTCACTGGGACGAAGCTCGCCCAGCGGTGTGGAGTCCACGGCTACTACATCTGGATACGCCCTTATGAAAATTCCAGCGCCAGGAGTGGATTCGGTTCGAAAATCCGCCTGGCGCGCCAGCCCAAGGGCTTCGAGGAGAGGGATGCTGCGGAGATCGTCAGTCCGGATGCGCTGGCGCTTGTCCGATTTGGCTTACGCCGCGCCGATGATTCCCGGGTTTTGGATACAATCAAGGTGATCGATCAAACGCTTCGACGTTCGACGAAAGAGGGCGTTTCCTGGAGAAGATACATTGGCGACGCTTACGGCGAAAATGCCGGCGGCGAGCCGCTCACGACGGGGAGCGTCGGACGGTCCTGGCCATTGCTGACCGGTGAACGCGCCCACTATGAGATCGCGGCGGGCAATTTGGACTTGGCCCGGGAGTTAGCCGAAACCATGATTCATTTCGCGGGAGAAGTTCGCTTATTGCCGGAACAAATCTGGGATGATCACGACCTACCCGATCGCTGTCTGTTCAATGGCGGAGCGACGGGCTCTTCGCGTCCGCTGGTCTGGGCGCATGCCGAATATATCAAGCTGCTTCGATCGCTCAGAGACGGTCGGATTTTCGACGCAGCGCCGTGCGTCTCCCAAAGGTACCTCTCGGCATCGTAAGCATTGACACATGTCCGGAGTTTGCGCGCAGAGAGATTTAAAAAATCGGCAGGAATTTCAATTTTTACCCTTCCAGCACAGCCCCATCCGCGGTGGGATTCCGAGCCCTCAGACGGTTAGGTCGGCCATCTGTTTACCCCGCTCGTCGAGCACGATGAGGGCCGCTCCTTGGGAGTCGGGCAGCGTGCGGGTGTAGTGAAGCGCGTTGGGGATGGAATCGAACTCGCGCTCCCACTTCTCGCCTTCCCGTGTCAATCGGAACCCGGCCCAACGCGGCTTGGTATAGAGGATGTATCGGACAGTCATCATCCCTCAATCGGAGCGAGGGTGGTGGCTGGTTTGAATATGACGAAATTGTTATTTCCCGTTGAGCCCTGCGCCGAAAGGGCTTCCACATCACCCCAGCCATCAGGACTCCTCCGCGAGCCAATGAGAGATTTCCCGCCTCTCGTGCTCAGGCACCGAGGGCCAGCGGAATCCGATTTGACGACCTCATATCCCGGTCGTGAATGACCACGAACCCCGACCCGGTGCTCCGCAAATGGCGGGTGGCATCGGAGAGCGAGGGGAATTCGATGGCTTCTGCGACACCGTCCTGCTCAACGATCACCGGGCAGTCGTCAGCCGTTAGAAAGACGTGGTATTCTGAATTCATTCTGTCCAGATAAACGCCACAGACCGCAAATCTTGTCTGCGAAATAGATCGTAATTTTGCGGTCGAGAGAGAACCGCGCGCCGACTAGGGAGTGGCCGGGATCTCGAAAACGCAGGAGCCGTCCACGTGCGCGATGATCCGCCGGCCCCGGGGATCGACATACTTGCTCACGAAGAGCGCCTTGTCCGGCGTGTCCATGGCCGTGCCACCGAAATATTCATAGCCCACGGCCATCTCCGGTGTGAGCGGACAGGTCAGATTCGTCCGGTCCGGCAGATATTTCGGCACGAGATCCTCCAAGGTCCTGGGAAAGACGTCGTGATGCTCGAGGGCATACATGTGGCAGGCCGTGGCAATCGCCTTCGCGTTGGCCAGCGATTTCGTCGCCTTCTCCTTCACTGCCATATCCCTGACGAATGGCAGTGCCGTGCCGGAAAAGAAGATCGCCGAGGCCAGCACAATGCCCACAAGGATGCTCAGTCCGATGCCAAAATAGCCGGTCACGAGTCCAGCCGTGGCCATGCCTTCGCCCAGCACCATTCCTCCTCCCCGGCGAATTTGTCCCCGGGCCAAATGCCCACAGATTACCGCGGCGATGCCAACGAGAATGACGGGGAGAAAGGAAACGGAGAGAACCCCGCAAATGAGACTGGCCACCGCAGGGCCGGACTTCCGGAAGGCAACCGGTAACGAAGGTTCGACCGGCGGCACGAGACGGGAAGTAATGACCGGCAACCTGGCGGGAAACGGGGTGGGCCTCCGCACAGGGGCAACCGGAGAAGCGGGAGAAGCCAGATTGGGGAGGGATCCGAGCGGCACCCAGCCAATGGCGCCTTCGGCCCAAGCCAGGTCGGTGGGCAAAAGCGTGCCGTCCGTCAGTCGGCGGCGAACTTCGTCTGGGGGGAAAGGCCCGAATTGCTCTCCATCACGGGCAATATGGATTTCCATACGCGGGGAAAGTTAATCGCACCCGATGGAGGTGTCGAGTACGAGGGCGTGGAGGCACCGCGAGCGGAGTCCATCAGGCGCGACGTAGATCTCCAACACCGCGAACGTGATTCAACAAAAAGCGGTCACGGCCCCGCCGGTAGATTCCTCGGCGGAACGCGGACGGCAGCCGAGGAGTCCGAGAAGACGACGATGCGTTTGCCGTGGCGATCGATGAATTTACTCATGAGCACCACCCTGTCCGACGGGTCTTGATCCTTGCCTCCAAAATAATCGTAACCGAGTGGGAGCGTGGGAGACAATGGACACACGAAGAGTGAACGATTCGGCACATAATCGGGCACCAATTCGTCGAGGTTTTTCGGGTAAGCGCCCTGATGATCGATGGCATAGAGTTTGCACGCGGTGACGATCTGCTTGCCCTGCGAAAGCGACTTGGTCTCCTTGCCTTTCAACTGCACCTCGGCAAATACCGGAACGGCGATGCCGGCGAGGATGGGGACGAGCAAGGCGATGAGACCAAGACTCACATAGCCCATGATCAGGCCGGACAGAGCCATCCCGTCCCCAGTCAGACGCCCGCCGGATTTGCGAATGCCACTGCGGGCCACATGCCCGCAAATGACGGCGACGATCGACCCGACGAACGGGAGGAAAAACAGGATGGAGAGAATCCCAAAAACGAGGCTGGTAATGGCCGCTCCGGAAGTCTGCTGCGGACCGGTCACCGGAGCGGGCGTGACGGGCGAAAGCGGTGGTGGCGGGACGGGAATCCCGGAGGCCACTCCCGGAAGCGAACTCAGTGGCGCCCAACCGGCGGCTCCTTCGGTCCAGGCCAGATCGGTGGGCAGCAATGTTCCGGCGGCGAGTTGCCGGCGAACTTCCTCCAAGGGGAACGGCCCCATTCGCTGACCGTCACGAGCGATGTGAATTTCCATGCGGTGTAGCCTAAGAGGTCAGGGCTGGGTTTGTCGAGTTCCCTGCCGAGTCCCGCCGGTTCAGCAATTGCTGTTTGTTCGCGGAGAACACACAGTATCCGACGCATTCCCACATTACGTCCGCATCCTGTCCCTCACCGCTTCCCATCCATGCGACTTACCACCATCGTCACCATTGTCATCCGTATCTATTCCCTGGTCTGGTTCATTGAAGGTATCGTCCAGTGCATCACCCAGATCATCGAGTCGCACGATATACTGAGCGTCACCCGCGCCTCATTTACGCTCTACGGCCTTTGGTTCTTATGGATCATTTTTGCGGTCGTTGTTTTCTTCCTCTCGCAACCCATCGCTCGCATCGCCGTCCCGCCTCCCAATGAACAGGTCAATGTCGGGACGCTCAGCCGCTACGATCTCTATTGCTTCGCTTTCACTTTCCTCGGCCTCTACTTTTTCCTTTCCTCGATCGGTGATGCTATCAATGCCCTTCACTATTATGTCGTTACCAACCAAGCGAACCGCCAGAGCGCGATTCAGGAATCGCGGGCACTCTACAGTCTCACGCGCCCTCTCCTGACGTCGCTCGCCAGCGTGGCCACGTTGCTGCTGGCGCCCAAATTCGCACACAAACTCTCCGCCATCCCGCGCCCAAGCTTTCCGCCGGAAAGCGAGCAAGCGCCAAAGCCTTCCTGAACTCATGCCCGATTCTCATCCCCTCAGCCTGGAGCAACTCGAAGAGCTTTTGCCACTGGCCGCGGCGTGGGCGGAGGAACAGGAAAAGCGCATCCTGGCGGCTGGCACGGCGCTGACTGAGGATCAACTCTCGGACGCTACCCGCGTGGGAGTCACGCAACCGCAGCGAGTCCGCCTTCTCACCGTCAGAGCCATTCCGGCGCCCGACCATCCCCTGCTGCGCGCGGCTGGGGAAGCCACCGGACTGATCAGTCCATTTACCGCCGGCCTGACGCTGCGCTACGGCATTTTCGTTCGCCGGGATTTCATCGAGGACCGTCGGCTCATCGCGCACGAACTAGTCCACACGGGGCAATACGAACGGTTCGGCAGTGTCGCCGCTTTTCTCCGGCAATATCTCTCGGAGTGCCTGACGATCGGCTATCCTGAAGCGCCCTTGGAACAGGAAGCGATCATTCGCTCGGAGGAGCTTTTCGCGTGATGGCACGGCGGCTGAAGGTGCTGTTTGTCTGCGCGATGAATAAACAGCGCAGTGCTACTGCCGAACAAATCTATCGCAATGATCCGCGGCTGGAAGTGCGCTCCGCGGGAGTCCGGGCGGGAGCGAACCGCCGGGTGAGCGAAGCGGATTTGCGATGGGCCGACGTTGTCTTTGCCATGGAACAGGAGCACAAGCTTTGGATGACGACACGATTTGAAGGGCTCGATTTGCCGCGCATCGATGTGCTCGAGATTCCTGACGATTTCGAATACATGGACCCGGAGCTACAGGAGACGTTGCGGATGATGCTCGACCCGGAGTTCGAGCATTTGCTGCGCAGCTGAAGACGGGCGTCAAACTCACCGCAGAGGCGCCGAGGAAGATGCAGAAGGCCGCAGAGGGGCAACCAAATGGGTGCCCACGAAACACACGAAAGAAAGTATCGGAAAAATCCTCGCGAACATGCGCCCCCCTTCCAGATAGCACCGCGGAGTTTATACCCTAAAAGGAGCGCCATGTGAGAGACAAAGCTTGGCTTTAGTTTTGCGCGGCCAAGTTAAGAGTATAACGAGTTGGAAGCTTCACGTGGCATACCCCGGGCGGCTATCAACTATCATCTATCAACCATCAACTCCGGTTTCTGGCGGTTGAATGGGGGTTTGAACTCTCGAATCCCACCTGATATTTGGACGCCATGAAACGTCGTGCCTTTCTCCTCGGGGCCGCATCCGGACTTGGCGCGACGGTGCTGGGCGCCGGCGAAAACAAATCCTCCTCGTCGGCCACGGCGGCAACCGCCAGCCCTGCGCAAAGCAATCCCCTCAAACTCGCACTCTCCACCTATTCCTACTGGCATTTCCGAGGTCCGAAGCCGCCGGTGGAAGAGACCCTGGAGAAAGCCGCTTCCCTCGGTGTGCACGGGATCGATCTGCTCCACCGGCAAATGGCGATTGACGAGATGGGCCGGCTCGATTCGGCGACACACGCTTACTGCCAGAAGATCAAGCGGCATGCGCTGCAGTGCGGCGTGGACCTGGCCTGCCTCTCCGTGCTTCAGGACTTCGTCTCGCCAGATTCGGCCGAGCGCGACCACTGGATCGCCTTCACGGAGAAATGCATCGAGATCGCCTATGCCATGGGTATTCCCTGCATTCGCATCAGCTCCGGACGCTGGAAAACCATCCCCGACTTCGAAGCCTTCATGAAAGCGCGGGGCGTCGAACCGGTGCTGCCGGGATATACCGAAGATGACGGCTTCAAATGGTGCATCGATTCCATTCACCAATGCACCGAACTCGCCGGGCAGCGCGGGGTCGTCCTGGCGTTGGAAAACCATTGGGGCCTGAGCGGCACGCCGGAAGGCCAGTTGAAGATCATCGACGCGGTCTATTCCCCGTGGCTGGGCGCGCTCATGGACACCGGCAATTTCCTCGAGAATCCTTACGACAAGCTGGTGAAGATCGCGCCGAAAACGGTCTTCGTGCAGGCCAAGACGTATCATGGTGGCGGAGAGTTTTATACCATCGATCTCGACTACGTGCGCATCGCGAAAATTCTGCGGGATGCGGGTTACACCGGGTATGTCTCGCTCGAGATGGAGGGGAAAGAGAATCCCGACACGGCGGTGCCGAAGGCCCTGGCCGTCATTCGGGCGGGGTTCGAGGCGTAAGCGTGTTTTGGAAATGAACCGCCAGCCAGATCGCGTCCTCGGACGTTCGCTCGACCCGATGCCGGAGGTGCGCGGGAATCAGCAGGCTATCTCCTGCTTTGAGTTCGACCGTTTCTTTGGGTGCCAGCAATAAGGTCGCGCTCCCCTTCAGCAGAAGCACCCACTCCGCATTCGGTTGATCGTAGCAAAATCCTTCCGGGCTGGGCTGAGCGTGAGAGATGATCTGCTCGATGCGAACCTCGCCGGTTTCCAGGAGGCAGCGGATTTGCTCGCGATCGGAAGGACCGGGCAGGGTTTCGAAAAGATTTTCGATTTTCATCGAAACGGCACTAACCCGCAGACACCCCCGCCTGCAGGATGGAATCTCGCTCCCAGGTGAGTACCCCTATTGGAGTTCGGGCACGAGGCGAAGGACACGAAAGAACAGTTTCGGAAAAGATGAACCACGGATTACACGAATTACACGGATTAAAGCCTCCGCAGCGAAATCAATCCGTGAAGCCGAGGCTTGGCGAGACGCCCATGGCGCCATGGGGGCAATTCGTGTAATCCGTGGTCCAATTTTTCCCTCGTGGATTACACGCCGGTCCAGTCCTTCACCATCGGCGATCGGCCCGACGGTGCCTGAAGCAGAGCGAAACCAGTCCGCTTGGGCCTAGTGATCGACGGTCGCGCGCGAGGTCTCGGCGTCGTTCGCGTGATTTGGGTCGCGACCTGGAAGAGCCGCGGTCGAGCTGTTGCTGCCGCCGCCAAAGAGCCGGGCAAAAATGCGCTTGGGCGCCGCGCGGCCGGCTTCTTCTTCGGCGAGTTCGGTGTGGGCGTCGCTCTTCGCGGTTTCCCACGCCGGGGCGAAGCCGGGCGCGTTGATGAGCATCCGCTTCTCGGCGCGGGCGTAAATTTCGAGGTCGCGCTGCAGTTTGCGGTCGGGCATTTCGTTGAGCGCGTTGACCTTCACGCGAAGTGTCTCGTTTTCCTTGCGCAGGACTTCCTGCTCGGCCTTGATCTTTTTCATCGTCTCCGCCTCGATCTCCAGCTTGTCACTGAGATGCCGACGAAACCGGGCGAGCTCCCCTTTGAGTCGCAGGTAGTTGTAACTAACGATGAGAAGGAAAATGCACCCGAAGTAAAAGCCGAAGGCAAATTCCCCGAGGAAAACGTTATCTTTGCTGAAAACGGTCATAATTCAGAATCAGGCGACGGCGTGGAGTTCTTCGTTGGTCTTGCCCGCCTCGTAGCGAACAATCTCGTTTTTTTCGTTCATGACAATAACGCGCGGCTTGTGTCCAGCGGCCTCCTCGGCGGTGAAAGATCCGAAATTCATGATCGTCACCCGGTCGCCGATCTTGCCGAGATGGGCGGTGGCGCCATTCAACTGAATCTGGCCGGTTCCCGCCTCACCGTAAATCACATAGGTTTCGAAACGTTCACCATTCGCCATGTTGCCGACGAGAATCTTTTCGTAGGGGAGCAGGCCCACTCTTTCCGCCAGATCGCGCGAAATGGTCATGCTGCCTTCGTAGTGCAGGCTCGCCCCCGTCACAGTGGCACGGTGAATTTTCGACTTAAGAAGGGTCAATTGCATCAGGAATGACGTTGCGGGAAATCCGGCAAATTGCAAGTCGAGGGGAGGAAATTCACGAAGGTTTCGAGAAGCCGTTGAGGGTTGAGGGTGGAGAGTTGAGAGCCACACAGGGTGTGCGCGGCGTTTTTATATAAGTTGGACTGCGATTTGGAAGACATTAAATAAGAATCACTAAAGCATAATCCGGGTTTCTTAGAGCCGAGTAACGAAGGATGATTACCGGATATTTCGCGCTCAACGCCCCACGCCGCGGCTGGTCTGATAGACGCGGCCTTTCCACTGGACGCCTTTGGAGGCGAGGAGGCGCCAGCTATCGAGTCCGATGCCGAGGGAAAGCGCTTCGCCCACGGGGTGTAATAAGCAGCTCCACCAGGAAGTGCGGAAGCGGGCGGTGAGAATGATCCGGATCAGGTAAATGACGGCGATTTGGGCGAGAACCAACGGCCGCGCCGCTTCTGTCGTAAAGACGAGAACAAAGGGCAGGAAAAAGCCGCAGAATTGGGTGAGGCCGATGATTAAAAAGCCCGCGAGCGAGTCCTCAAACGCCGCCCGCATGTTCTTGGTAAAGCCGTGCCAGGATTCGCCAAAGGACTGATACATCCGGCAGGTGGAGAAGCGGAGGGCGTCACAATTGAGCAGGCGCATGCCCTCGCCCATGCGGCTGGCGACGGCACGACCCAAGGCCACATCCTCGACGAGGTGATCGTGCAAGGCGGCATGGCCGCCGATGCGGTCGTAGCCGGCCCGCGAGAAGAACATGAATTGCCCGTTGGCGGCACCGAGACCGCGGAGGAGGAACGCGGGCACCCGCGCGGCGACGTGCGGATGTCGTTGCAGGAAAATCAGGAGCCAATGTGGGTAAATGGACATGCCCAGAACGAGGATCATGGGGATAATCATTTGCTCGCCCCAAGTGACGGTGAGGAGCCGCGGCCATGCGGAAAGCAGGTCGGTGCGATAGGCCCGGGCCTCCGCCACAGCGGCGGAGACGGTGCCGGGTGCGTGCGCGGTATCTGCGTCGGTGAAGAAGAGGTAGGCGCCGCGAGCGACGAGCGATAGCTGGTGGCAGGCCCAGCCTTTTCCAGTCCAACCCGCCGGCAGGGCGGTGCCTTGGATGATGCGGCGATTCCCACTTTCCTGAAGCCCCAGGCGCCGCACGATGTCGCCGGTGCCATCGTCGGAGTGGTCATCGAGAACGATGAGCTCAAAATTCGGATAATCCTGCGCCAGCAGTGAACCGACACAGGCCTCGATATTCCGAGCTTCGTTTCGCGCCGGAACGAGAATGGAAACGAATGGAGCATCCGCGGATGACGGTGGCTCCGCGGGACGCAGACCGCCGAAACAGAACACATTGGCCACCACCATCCCGAGGGCAAAGAGCAACCCGGCGAGGATCAAGACATGGTAAAGGAGGAAAACGATTCCCATTCGCGCCAGCGTGCCGCAGCCCCGCCTATTTACAAGACCGGGGCGAGCCCGCATATTCGTGGTTCGCCTTCATGTCGTCCGCTCAGATCCAATCCTCCGCCAATTCGCCCGCCTTGCGCCGTTTCGCCGCACTGCTCGAGCCGAAAACGGATGCTCAACTGGCCGGCGCGGCGCGGGATTCCGCGGCGCTCACACGCCAGTATTTTGGCCGGACGATCCGGCTTTTCGCGCCGCTCTATCTCTCCAACGAGTGCATCAACAATTGCGCCTACTGCGGATTTTCCCGCGACAACGCCATCCTGCGCGTGACCCTGGATGTCGGCGCCGTGGTAAAGGAAGCGCGGCATCTCGCTGCGCAAGGTTTTCGCAATGTCCTGCTGGTGGCCGGCGAACATCCGAAATTCGTTTCCAACGGCTACCTGGAGCGTTGCGTGCGCGCGCTGGTGGCGGAGATCCCGAGCATCTCGCTCGAAGTTGCCCCGATGGAAACGCCGGAATATGCGACGCTGGTGGCGGCAGGCGCGGAAGGGCTGATCGTTTACCAGGAGACTTATGACCGCGAGGTCTATGCGGCAATGCATACCGCGGGCCCGAAGAAGGATTACGATTGGCGGCTGGCCTGCCCGGAACGCGCCTATGCAGCGGGCTTTCGGCGCATCGGCGTCGGTGCGTTGCTGGGGCTGGCGGAATGGCGCAGTGAGGCGCTGGCGCTGGCCGCGCATCTCGAGAGCCTCTTGCGCAATTGCTGGCGGGCGCAATTCACGGTGAGCCTGCCGCGCTTGCGGCCTTGTGCCGGCGAGTTTGCGCCGCCGCATCCGGTGAGCGATCGGGAATTCATTCAATTGATTTGCGCGCTGCGCCTCTGTTTTCCGCAAGTCGGCATTGTGCTGAGCACGCGCGAACCGGCGGCGCTGCGCGATGCTCTGCTGCCGCTCGGCATCACGCTGATGAGCGCCGGCAGCCACACCGAACCCGGCGGTTATACCGGACAAGGCCGCGAAGATTTGCATCTCACCGTGCGGGGCAAAATTCTCGCGCCTGCCGATTCCGACGCCGAGGGCGCGACGGGGCAGTTTCAGATTTCCGACACCCGCACGCCGCAGGAAGTGGCCGAGGTGATCCGCGCGCACGGTTTCGAGCCGGTGTGGAAGGATTGGGACCGCGCGATTCTGGATGCTCCCGCGGCACCGCAAAACGTGGCCGCTGTGGCATGACGGTAATCGTCAATGGCGACCCGCGCGAGGTCGCCCGCGCAAAGGACGTCGCCGGGTTGATTGAGGAACTGGGACTGCCAGCGCCGGCGACCCTCGTCGAGCACAATGGGCTGGCGCTGAGGCGGGAGGAGTGGCCAGGGCGCGCGCTGGCTGAAGGGGATCGGGTCGAGTTGGTGCGGATAGTCGCGGGTGGCTAGGGAATGACGAATGACAAAGGACGAAGGAATGACCGAAGGACGAATGGGACGCAACGGCGCGTGAGTTATTTAGAGTGATTCTCGAAAGTAATTTCCGTTTTGATGACCTACGGCTCCGCACCGCCGCCCCGCGGATATCAGAGGTTCTTCGGCTCCGCTCCGCTCCGCTCTCAGAATGACAGGCTTTTTTTCGATCGCTTCGCGGAGGATCTTCGGGCCAAACCGGAATTTACCTTCGAGAGATGCTCCAGGCATTTGTCATTCGAAATTCCTTCGTCATTCGTCATTCCATGACTTCCGCCTTGAGGATAAAAAACTCCAGGTGCTTCGGTGGATCGGTCGTGGGGTACACACCCAGGAAGACGCGCTCACCGCTCTGTACGGTAAGGCTGGTGGTGATCTTGTTGGTCTCGAATTGCGGTTGTTCGACGATCACTTTTCCGCGGTGTCCTCCGCCTTCAACGGTGACCTTTTCGAAGCCCTTCAATCGCACGTGTTGTGGAACGATGTTGAGATCGATCGTTTTTCCGTCCGGACCGAGGGTAGGCTCTACTTCCAACGTCACCCCGACATTGCGGGTTTCGAAAGCCGTCGGCGCTTCGGCGAAGGTCGTGACGTCCACTGAAGGGGCAACCTTGATGGTCGTGTCGGTGGAGACATCGGGCGTCAATGTCACCGTCGGCGGGCTATATTCGGTGGCATAGCGAATCTCCTGAATGGCCTCGTAAACTGCCCGCTGGCCACTGGGCGTAATGACGATCGGCCAGCCCACCAGCTTGGCGACACCCTTCTCGAGCAGCTCTTGCACCTTGGTATTGGCGGCTTCGATCCGGTCCTTTTTTTTCATCTCTGCCACGAGAGGAATGGCGATTTGCTCGGGAATGGCCACCACCTGCACTTCGATACGGATGTTGGGGCGGGGCTTGGTCGCATCCGGGTCTGCGCCGGAGCGATTTGTAAGCGCAACCATGAACGCCAACGGGAAGACAAGGAGCCGCTTCATTTTGCAGGAGAATTGAGTGCGCCAGGTGGAAGGTGCATGACTCGAGCGTGCAGGATATGGAGTTCGACGTGGGGCGCTGGTTCGGACTGGAGGAAGACGCCGATGAGCGAAGGCTCGTCGCGATGGAGCCAAAGCGAAGTGTCGACCTTCGACGTTTGGAAATCGGGCTGCGTAGCCACCCCCTCCACACCCAACGGCGATCGTTGGATGCGCCACTCGTGGGTGCGAATGCGGCGGGAGAATTCGCTGACGATCGCCAGGTCCACTTCCGTACCATCTCCCGCAGCTTTCACGGCCGTGACGTCGAGCATAGCGCCGGTATTTCGGGTTTCGAAGGCGGTGGGAGTGTTCGAACCCCAGACGGGATGTGGGGGCAAATCGGTGGAAATAGTCTGGGGAATCATTGGCGGCGTGTATTCCGTGGGATGCCGGTCCTCCAGGCAACCTTCGGAGGACCCGCGATCGTTACCCGTACGCAACCACACGACGGGCCAGGCCAAAAGCTCAGCTTGCCCCTGCGCGATCATCTCCTGCAACCGCGCCCACGCCGCATTCGCCTTTTGCCGGGTCTGGAATTCCGGGACGAGCGCACGGGCATCGGCAACCGAAATGCTCACCATTTGCACGTCCACTCGCATACTGGCAGGAGGCGGTGGGGGCGGCGCGGGTGCAGGCGCGTTCGGATCGGGCAACGGGGCAGTTCCCGCGCCCCACGACCATGGTGCCGGAAAGCCGAAAAGGACTGCGAGCGCGGCGACAAGGACCGCGGTTCTCATTTGTCGCCTCCGGTTTTCTGCGTGCGGACCCGCAGAAAGAACAATTCCATGTTACTTTCGTCTTCCGGAATCTTGTGCACGCCCAGAAGCACGCGCTGGCCGGCACGGACGGACATCGTGAGCTGGTCGCGTAGCGTGGTGAATTGGGGCTGGTCGACGCTCAACCGCTCCCCGGAGGGCAGGATGCCCGCATCGAATTTCGCGAATCGCAGAAACCTCACGTGCATCGGCACTACGTTCATCGAAATCCATTGCCCGTCGTCGGAAACCGCGCCCTTGAGCTGGATTGTCGGACCGACGTTGCGGGTTTCGAACGCCGTCGGAACGATGCCCACGTGCGGCCAGTTCTTGAGAAACTCGATCTCCTTTCCCTTGGGAATCTTGTCGGGCAACTGGGGTGGCATGAATTCCGTCGCGTAACGCATTTCTTCGACCGATTCCGAGACCAAATTCGCATTTGTTTCTCCGCGAAGATTTAAATCCGCCACGAGGGTCGCCTCGCCGCGCTCGATCATCTGCTGGATCTTCGTCCAGGCGGCTTCGATTTTGTCGTCATCGCTCAGGTCCGGGATCAGCGGGAATGCGGCCTTTTGCGGGAGCACGACCATCTGGCACTCGGCAATGATATTCCAACGTCCCTCGCCGGCTTTCGCTGATTCTTCGTGAGGCTTCGCGGCCGGTTCGGCGGGTTTGTCCTCGCACCATGCCGTGCGGAACAGGCCAACCAGCAGGACAACGATGAATTGCCAATTGCGACCAATCATGGATCTGCGCATCAAAGGGGGGAATTGGGGTCCGCAGCCGGGATGTGAACTTCGCTGGCGATCCTCCGGGCGTCGGAAAACGTACCGCCTACGATAAGCGAAATCGCCTTTGGGAAAAGCGCAATCCTTTCGTCACCCTTTCGCTACTGACATCGGCTGTGGCCTCGGCTAGCCTGCGCCCAACCCCCGCAACATCCCAATAGAAAGGCTCACGCCATGCCAAAAGCCCAAGTGATTTCCTTCATCAACATGAAAGGAGGCGTCGGAAAGACCACCTGCGCCGTCAACATCGCCACCTATCTCGCGCGCGATCACGGCAAACGGGTGCTCCTCATTGACTTCGATCCGCAGACCAATGCCTCGCTTTCTGTGATGAGCGACAAGGCGTGGGAAGACTGGCAGGAGGAGCATGGCACGATGGCCGACATCCTCGAAGTGCAGTGGAAGAAAAAGCATACGGAGCACGCCAAGTTGAAGGATTGCATCATCCGCGATGTCATTCCCGAGATTCCCAATCTCGACTTGGTGCCGTCGCACCTCTCGCTGACTTTCCTCGATCTCGACCTCGCGGCCCGGCCGGGCCGCGAACGCATCTTCAGCCGCAAACTCGAGAAGGTGCTCGACGACTATGACCTGATTCTCTGCGACTGCGCGCCGAATCTCATGACTGGAACGCAAAACGCGCTCTATGCCAGCGATTGGTACTGCATTCCGATGCAGCCGGATTTTCTCAGCTCCGTCGGCCTCGGTCTGCTCCAGGACCGTCTCGGTTATTTGAAAAAGGAACTCGAATTCAAAATCCGCTGCCTCGGAATCATCTTCACCCGGGTGCGTCATTGGCTGCGCTACCATGCGGAAACGATGGAGCGGTTGCGCGAGGACAAAGCGCTCAAGCGGCTCCATTTTTTCGACAATTACATTCCCGAAAACATCAAGCTGGCCGAGGCGCCGATGGAGGCAAAGCCCATCGCCCTGCACGATGCCAGCGCGACCGGCGCGGCGGCGTTCCAGGCATTGGCCAGCGAGTTCCTGAAGCGGCTGGAAACGTGAGCCGTCCGACGGGTCCTCGAGCGTTTTTCGTGGACCTCCAATTTACGGCATCAATGGCCGAGGAGCACCGACTGGAGCCGGCGCAGGCCTTCCGAAAAGAATTGCTGGCGGACAAACCCGACATAATGCCGCGCAGTCACGTCCGGTGCAGCCTGCTCACCATAGCTCACTTCATATTTCGACACGGGCAGCAGACCGCCCCGCCCGGCTCGTGATGCGCAGAGCGAAAACAGCGTCTGCTCGACGCACCATTTCCAGCCTTTGGTGCGGATGGTTCCTTCGACCAGGCAGGCCTCGCAAAAATCCAGTTCGAGGATTTTCGGTTCCAGCAGTACCAGGCCGGAATTGACCAATGGCCAGAGCTTGATGCCCCATTTTTCCAGCGCCTCCCCGGCGCTGATGTTCAGGGAATGCTGGAAATCGGAATTGAACCACGTCTCTGCGGCCTCGCGATCCACCCAATCGAGAATTTCCTGCGGTTCCCGGTAAAACAGGACATCGCTGTCCAGCAACAGGACGCGCGGAGTGGCGGCCATCGCCGGCACGTCGAAGATCTTCATGGCGAGCGCGTGTTCCTGGCGATACGCCCGGCACGCGGGAAATGCCGCCAGCCGCTCTTCCATCTCGGCATCGGCCTCGACGCGCCGGATCACTCGCAGATCGGGAATGATCTCGGCCAGCGTCGCCAGATCTTCGGAGTCGCAGGTGCCGTCCTCGTGCACCACCACCCGCCACCGCCGGCGCGTGAAATGAAAAAAACTGGCCAGCATCCAAGCCGCGTAGAGCCAGTCCTTGCTCGAGGTGAGCAGGTGAATCTCCACGCGATCCTCGATCGGAAAATCGACGGGCACGCGCCAGCGGAGAATCTGCGGCATGACGCGGTACTCCATCCAGGCGGTGGCCCAGCCGCGCTTGCGGTTGTAGTTGAAGAGCCACCACAATCTCCCGGCGCTCGGCCACTTCCCGCGCTTTTTTTTCATGGACGCACCAAGCCGCGCAGCCGCCAGATTCCTTCCGCGTAATAGAGCGGCCGGATGTCACCCACGTAATGGCGGGTGATGGCGTCGTCCGACATCCAGGGTTTGAAATGGACCTCGTAGCGTTCCGAGAGGAGCCCGGTCGTGCCGAAACGCGAGGCGCACAAGGCGAGGAGCGTTTGCTCGCGCCAGGCGATGCTGTCCTCCTCGGATAGGGCGTGGTCGGCCATGCTCTGTTCGCAAAAATCGACATCCACCACCGCGCGCGGAAGCAGGCTCAAGCCGGTATTGATCCGCGGATGCAACTCGACCTGGAGGCGTTTGCGGGCGGACTCGCGCGACAGACAGTAGGCGTCCTGAAAGTCCGGGTTGAACATGCAATCCGGCTTGCCCGTTTTCACCCAATCGAGCACTTCGTCCGGCCGCTGGAAAAAAGCGAGATCGCTGTCGAGCAGGATCAAGCGTTCCGTGCCGGCCAGCATCGTGCAATCGAACAACTTCAGCGCCAGCGGATGAGTTCGCCGATACTCCAGGCACCGCGGATGTCCCGCAAGCCGGGATTCCATTTCCGCATCCGCTTCCGCCCGGTCCTTGATCCGCGCACTGGGAAACGAGGCGCGAAGCGTCCGGCGGGCCTCATCGTTCAGAGTTCCATCGTCGTGAATGACGATGTTCCAGCGGCGGCCGGTGGCGTGAATGAAGCTGGCCAGCGCCCAGGCGGCGCACTTCCAATCGCGCGCCGAAGTCAGCAGATGCACTTCGACCGCCGATTCCAAAGGCAACTGCGCGGGCTCACGCCACCGCTTGATTTGCGGCAGGATCCAACGCTGCACCCAGGCCGCCCGAAAAGGCAGGCTTCTGTCCGCGACGACTCGTTGCCAACGTGCCAGGAGGCGTTTGCCATTGGCTCGAATACGAAAATCAGACATTGAAAGTTCTAACAGCAAGCCGCACGCTAGCCTGACCACCGTGTTTGGAAAGTCATTTGCAAGTGCCCGAACGTCAACCAGGCAGCGAGCCGCGCTCGACTGCCCCTAAGCCCCAACCCCAGTCGCGTCCATCCCCTTCCCTCGGCCGGCTCTGGTGGCTCCTGCGTCGCGATCTGAAACGCGGCTGGGAGGCTGCCAAGCACGAGTACCGGGTGCTGCCCCGGATTGCCGAATGGTCGTGGCCCTTCTGGGGCGAAGCACCGCAGGCCATACCGATCCACGTCCTGACCGGAGCCAAGGATTGGCGGCTGGCGGCGTGGATGCTGGCCAGTTGGTTCACTTTCAGTGAGCACGCCTGGCCGGTGCTGATCCACGACGACGGCACCCTCCCTGACGAAGCCCGGAATATGTTCAAGCGGCTCTTCACCGGGACGCGCATCATCGACCGCCAGGAAGCCGATGCCGCCCTCCAGCCGATCCTGCACCGGTATCCTTTTTGCTCCGACTATCGCAAACAGCATCCCCTCGCCCTGAAGCTTTTTGACGTGCCTCATTTCAGCCCCAGCGACCGCTTTTGCATTTTCGACAGCGACCTGCTTTTCTTCAATTATCCCCGGGAGATTCTCGAGTGGGTGAAAAGCGGGGCGGACGAATGCTGGTTCAATGAAGACGTCAAGGAAGCGGCGCTGGTGACGGCCGCCGAAGCCCGGAGCGAACTGGGGATCAAAATCTGGTCGCGGGTCAACACCGGCCTGTGCCTGCTGACGAAATCAGCCATCGATCTCGACCTGTGCGATCGCGCCCTGGCCCAGACTTCGATCCTCCGCGGCCATGTGTGGCGCATCGAGCAGACCCTCCTCATGCTCTGCGCCGCGCGCCACGGAAAAGGCGGCCTGCTCCCGCACACCTATGAAGTTTCGCTCGGTAAGTTTGCCCAGGAAGACGCCATCAGCCGCCATTACGTCGGCGCGGTGCGCGACCGCTTTTATGCCGAGGGCGTGAAGCGGCTGAATGGCGTCCTGTTCCCGACGGAAAGCGTGTAATGAACATCCTGTTCGCACCGGATTGGCGCGGCGGCGGCCCGTATCAGCGGCTGCTCGCCCAGGCGCTCGAGCGACTGGGAGTGAAGGTCGACTTCCTCAGCCATTACAAACGCGTGCTGCCGCTGACGCGATTGCTCCGCGGAATCCCCACCGACCTGTTGCATCTCCATTGGCCGGAAGCCTACTACCGGCGCCTCAACGATCCGTGGGACAAATTGCGCCGGGCGCGTTTTGCCTTCGATCTCAAGCTGGCGACAAGGCGTACCCCACTGGTCCTGACCGCGCACAATCTCTGCGAACACAATTTCTCGGACTTGCCCTTTGCCCGGGCCAACTACGAAGCCGCCTGCCGCCGCGCGAGCCTGATTTTCGCACACTCCGCCGCGGCCCGAACCACGCTGGCCAAAACCTACGGCGTGGAGGAGCAGAAAATCCGGGTTGTCCCGCACGGCGACCTTTCCGTGGCCATGCCGCCGCCGATCGCTCGCGAGGAAGCGCGCACGCGGTTGAATCTACCAGAAGGCCCGATCTGCCTGATGTTTGGCACGGTGGAACCCTACAAGGGCCAGGAGGAAGTCATCGGCTATTGGAAGCAAGCACAGCCCGCCGCGCGACTCCTCATCGTGGGCAAACCCAAGACTCCCGAGTACGGCCGCTCCATCGCTGCCCTCGCAGAAGGCCTGCCCAACGTGACCCTCCGGCTTCAGTGGCTCACGGACCCGGAACTCGCGCTCTTCCTGAGCGCCGCGGACTGCACGCTGTTCAACTATCGCACCATCTTCACCTCGGGAGCAGCCACGCTGGCCCGGTCGTGGGGCGTTCCTATTCTCCTGCCCACTCGCCTTGAGACTGTCGACCTGGCCGAGCCAGATCAGCGCGTCTTGCGTTTCGAAGCACTCGACGCCCGATTCGCCCAAAAGCTCGATGCGATCTTGGCCGTTGCTTCTGACTACGGCTCCGCCGAAAACTGGCGCGAAAAGATCTCGTGGCCTCGGATCGCGGAAGCGACCGTCGCGGGGTATCGAGAGGTGCTGGGGCTGTCCAGTCCGGCGCTGTCGGGGGTGAAGGCGGCGTGAGGCAGACTCAAGAGATTTGATTCCATCGAAGCGCGACAGCAAATCTTGGAGTGCGGCGACATGTCGCTGCTTTGGATGGGGCGACATGTCGCCCGGATGAAAAGCGTGGACATGTCCACGCACTCCAAAACGCTGGCGCGATTTCGCGCGCTTTCGCCGGTTATCTCAAAGACTCCGCAGGAAATCCAGCAGCAGACGCTGCTGCGCCGCGGATAGCTTGTTGAATCGATCGCGCGCGGTGGAGGCTTCCCCGTCGTGATCGGAAATGGCGTCGGCAATGGTCGGGGCGCGGCCGTCGTGCAAGTAGGGCGCCTTGAATTTCAAGCCCCACAAGGGCGCGGTTTTCATTTCATTGGGCAGCGCGTCTCCCTGGGCGATACCGTCATTCAGGCTGCCCATATCGTGCAGGAGCAGATCGGAGTAAAGCGGCACGGGTTTGTGATTGAGCGAGGAAATGGAACTCGAACCGGTATTCAACATGGGCACATGACACTCGGCACAGCCGATCCGCGAGAACAGTCGCGACCCTTCCTCCACTTCCGCCGAGGGCCGCGGCGGCGCAGGCGGCGCGAGCAGCCGCATGAAGTCCGTGACTCGATCGATCGCCGCTTTTCCAGTGGAATCCGCGGTATCCTCGGGGTCGGCGATTTGATCGAACTGATCGAGCACCTGCTCATTCCCATTCGGCGCATTCTCAGTCGGAAAATAGCGATTGGTGATACCCATCTCGTTGACGAATTCGTCGGCCGCCATGGCCAGCAAGGTCGCCTGCTGCGCTTTCCAGCCGAAACGTCCCACACGCTGCTGGCCGGTGGTAATGTCCTCGACCATCGCGGCGCGGCCGAGCACGCCATCCGCCTTCTTGCGCGTGGCCAGAGCCTGGATGTCCTGATCCGAAATGGCTTCGATCAAACCCGCGCCGAACAGCGCAGTGGTCTTGCGCAGGGCAATCACGTCGGCCTCATGCGGAATTCGTTCCAGCACACCGGGATCGATGGCCTGGCTCTGGAGCAACGAGCCGCCCAGTTCCGTCAGCGGATCAAAGGTGCCGCTTTCATCGTGTCCAAACCGCGTGACCAGCGCGGCACTTCCGCCGCCAGGAGCTGGGGCCGAGTGGCAATTGCCGCACGAGGTGTTGTTGTAAATCGGACCGAGGCCGCTCTCCACCGTCTCGACGTTCACGAATTGATCGTAGCCGTTCTCGAAATCGTTCAATTGATCCTGGGTCAGTTCAGGCAACGGGTCGCCCGGCCGGCCGCCCGCCCGCGGCGGCGACCCCGGCTGATGATCAACCGAACGATCGGCCGGCTTTTTGCCCGTAGTCGTGGAGTCGGCCGCGCTATGGGCCACCAACAAACCGGCGGCCACGGTAGCGAGCGCCGGACCGATGAGACGGAGAATTCTGGGGGAGTTCATAGGCGGCGGGATGAATCTGGCAGCCGGGGAAACCGGCGGTTTCACGACGTTAGCTCGGCAAGAAACTTCGGACGAGTTTCCCGTCCAACAAGTGGTTTGTTGTAAAGGAAATGTAAAACCGGGAAAGAGCCAAGAGCCGAGTGAGGAGAGCCAGGCGATCCACGGCGAAAATTAGAGCGGCTCCGAAAGTGATGTAGCGTGTTGACGGTGCCCATGTCCGATAGAGGCGGGGTGTATGCTGTGCAGATCTGCCGTCCCTGCGGGACTGGTTGGCTCTTTGCGGAAAGTCCCCAGCGCTAAAGCGCTGGGCTATTTTCGGAAGTCCCTACGGGACTGTCGATCCGCTACATCATTTTCGGAACCGCTCTAGTTTCGTAGAAGAGCGCGAAGCGAAGTAGGAGCGGCTTCCAGCCAGCTTCTCGTAGAACGAAGCGCGGCAGGATGCCGCCCTAACTCCTCCGGACCACCGGCCCCCCATGCCAATCAAACGCTGCCCTTTTCGGAAATTATTTTCGAAAAATGGTATAATCTGCGTCGACCCGCCTCACACGCGGCCCACTGCGAGGAGCGAACCTCGAAAGATGCTCACTTCGCTCCCGGCACCAGACCGTCTTAAAAGCTCAACCGGAGCCCGCCGGTAATGCTCTGCGAGTAATATTCCTTTCGCAGCAAATCCGCGTCGTAGAAAAGGTAAGTCGAGGTGCGCGGATTGAAGAGCACCGACACACCGCCACTCAGCAGGAGGCTGTCGCGACCGGCATTGGCATCGGTCACGCTGAAGAGCGATCCGGGGCCGGACTCCAGGCTCGCATCCATCGAAGCGGCGCGGCTGCCGAACTCGTGCTGCCAGGCAATCTGCCCTTCCGGCCGCACGACGAATCTGCCCAGCTTCAAATCGTATGAAGCCCGCACCCCGATGGTCGACCGCCAGGAGTCGTCGTGCTGTGAGGGATAAGCCAGCGGGGCCAGCGAACCCAACTCCCGGAAGGCGTTCATCCCAAGGTACGTGTATTCGAACGAGGCCGTCGGTCCGATGCTGAGTCCATCGACCCGCCAATCGTAGCCGCCGGCGATGGCGCCATCGAACTCCATGCCGTTGGTCGTCCCGTGGGCGTCGCCCTGCAAAGCATCCCGGCGCACGTCGTAGCTGTTGTAACCAACACCGGCGATGACGTCGCCGTAGAAGCCGTTCTTCCAGTAAGTGCCGTAGACGCCAACCTTGCCCCCATTGACCTGCAACCGGCCGTCGCCCGCCAAGGGTGAATCGGTGCCAACGTAACCGGCAGTCACACCAGCGGCAAAGTTATCCGTCAAGCGATAGTCGCCGCCCAGCGTAATCCCGCCGGTGGTCAGATTGTAGCCTTGGGAATTGGCGGTGTTGCCCACGTGAATGAAATCGCCCAGGCCGGTGATGAAGCCGCCCCAGCGCATGTCCGGGGTGGCCGTCGCGGTCGACGCCGGCTGGCCCGCGGGGCCCGTGGGGCCGGCCAGCCCGCCGATGGAATTCGGACCGCCCGAAGTCTGAAATCCGCTCGTATTGAAACCTTCCGCTCCATCGCGCAGATCGTTCATGCGGCGCTGGAGGTTGCTCGATTGCACATCCGCCAACGAGACCCCCATCCGATAAACCGAGCCTACCTGCTCCGGCGAAATCTTGTCAAAATCCGCCGGCAGCCTCTGAATGGTCTGCTTGTCGAGGAAGTTAATCAGTGCGGACTTTCCGCCATTGGAATTGTGATCCGCGGTGAGACGGTCCAGCGCGCCGGCCACAGCCGTTTGATTCGCGGTGAGCGGCACTCCACGGCGCTGGATCGCTTCGAAGGAACCCTGCTCACCTTCCAGCACCACAGCGTCGGGCTCATAAACCACTTCGGGAAGGACCACCGTGTTGCTGGTCAGCGGATTAATGACCGTGGAGAATTTGCCAATGACTCCACCGGGCGCAATCAGGATCGGGATGGATTGTCCGAGCGAAAGACTGGGCCCCTTGTTGACCTGCTGTAGGACGAGTTCACCGCCCAAGTTGGCCTGTCCGCCCACCACCAAGGAGGAATACTGACCCGGCTGATGTCCGCCGACTTCGATGACCAATTGACCCAAACCTTGCTGCGCGTAATTCCCGGCAATGTGCAGGGTCCCGGGCGTGGTCGTCGGGTTGATGATGCCCACCGCGAGGCCCGGCTGGACGATGCCAAAATTAGTCACGTTGCCCACGATCGTGCCGGTGCCGGTGAGCATACCAAGGGGCTGGATCCTGACGTTGCTGGTCAACGTCCCGAGCAGATTGATGGTGCCGTTCTCGATATTCGTCCCGCCCGGAAATGCGCCGCTCCCGGTCAATGTCCAAAAGCCGCCACCGACTTTGTCCAACATGCCGAAGTTGGGGAAATCGCTCAGGTTCACCTCGCCCTGGCTGCCACCGGCGAGTTCGAGCGTGGAATTTGCGCCGCCGCCCTTGACGGGGCTGGGAGTGATTCCGGTCACGAGGATGACCTTGCTCTGCCCAGGGCCAAAGAGGACCTGCCCATTGATCGTGCCAAAGTTGATCAGCGTGAAGCCCGCACTGGTCGAGGCGTTGATGGCAATGCCACCCGTGCCGGTGATGGTGCCATCGTTGACCACTTCGACCTCGCCGCTGGGATTGGTGACGAGGATGCCGGTATTACCGCTAATCACCGCACCCGAGTTGTTGTTGATCATTACCCCGCCACCCGTGGCAGCCACTCCCACGGAGGTCGAGCCGGTGACCGTCAGGTTGCCATTGTTATTAAAAGTGCCTCCCTTATTCAGGGTGACCGGTGTCGTGTTCGTGCCCGAGTTCACCATGCCGGTGGTCCCGAGAACAAAGGTCGCGCCATTATTGACCGTGACCGGGCTGGTGATAGTGCCATCGACTTCCAAGGTGCCGCCGTTGACATCCGTGGGCCCGGTATACGAATAGGTGCCGCTATTGGTGAGCTGGAAAAAGCCGCTGCCGACCTTCGTCAGGCCGCCGGTGCCAGTGATGGTGCCGCCAAAAGAACTGCTGTCGTTATTGTTTCCCGTGGTCAGGGTATTCGCGCCCAGATTCACGGTGCCGGTATTTCCGGTCCCGCCATCGCCCAACGCGCCGATGCTCTGGTTGTCACCCGCCCCACTCATGTCGAGGGTGCCGTTTTGCTCCAGGACCACGGCTGATTGCAGCGGAATAGTGTTGGCGGCGCCGGCCAGAAGTGTGCCCGTCTCGATGGTGGTCGCCCCGGTATAGGTATTCGCTCCGGTAAATTCCTGCGTCCCGGCCCCGTTGATCGTCACCGACCCGCCTTTCCCAAGAGTACCGTCCGAGATCACGCCGGAGAAAACCGAGGTGCTCGTCGGGACCAGCGTCAGGGTGCCCGATCCCAGCGCGATCGTCCCCGACCCGCTCAGGTTGTCCGCGGTTTGGCTGGTGCCGGCCAACTCCAGGCCCTGGTAGACGGCTCCGGCAATCGTATTGCCCGTGCTGTTGACGATGAGGTTCGAGGTCGTAGCCAACTGGCCGGATGCTTCCATGAGCACGACACCCGTACCTTCGATATCCAGGTCACCGGGCACCGAGACGACGCCGGTGCCGGAAGACGAAGCATTCAACAATAGCAACACCCCTGAGCTCACCACGGTGGCTCCGGTGTAGGTATTTGCCGACCCTCCCTGGTACTCGAACGCGGTATAGCCGCCGCTCCCGTTGCTGAAGGTGACCCCAGTGCTGCCGCTGATGATACCGCCGAAGTGGACGATCCCCCCGTTGGTCAGTCCGGTAATGGTCGGATTCGAACTGTTGAGGTTGATCCCCCCGTTGAGCGTGAAATTCTGGGTCAGCGGATCGACCGGATTGACGTTGGTGGAAATGTTGAAGTTGCCGTTAACCACGACGCTATTGTCCAACGTCGTGCCCGCACCGGACATGCCCGGTTGGATGGTCGTCCCGAGAGTGCCACCGTTGATCGTCAATTGGCCCGAACCCAAGGGCGTGCCGGAGCCGTCGACGCTGCTGCCGTTCGCGATGAGCGTGCCGCTGTTCAGGGTGGTGGTTCCTGAATAAGAGTTGTTCGGATTCGAGATCGTCAGGGTACCGGTGCCATTCCAGGTGATGCCACCGCCGGCGCCCCCATCGGTAATCAACCCGGAAAAGGTGGAGTTGATGCTGTTATTGGAGGTCGCCCCTCCGGCGGCCGTGGTCACGCCCAAAGTCAACGTCGCCGAGCCGAGACTGATCGTGCCCGCGGTGCTCCCACCATCGGAAATCGAAGCCAGATTTTGATTCTGGTTATTGAGATTCAGCGTGCCCCCCGTGACGACCACGCCGGAACTCATGGCAATCGCGTTGGCCACATCCAGTTGCAGCGTGCCGCTGGTGACCACGGTCTGCCCCGTGTAGGTGTTGCTGGTCGAGGCCAGTTCGGTGATCCCGGTGCCCGCGATGGTGACGGAAACGACGCCGGGACCGCTGTTATCGGTGATGGCGGAATTGATCACCAGATTGGTGCCCCCCCCTGCGGAGGTATTGTTCTCCAGGATCAATTCCCCCGCGCCACTACTCCCGGCCGTCAGCGAACCGGCATTTCCCGCTGCGCCGATGGTCAAAGCCTGGGTGTTGGGCGCCATGAAAATGCCGCCGACCGAGCCGACTTGCAGGATGCCCCCGCCTGTATCCACCGTGACTGCGGAATCCGTCGCTTGTTGCGAGAGCGTGTTGACCGCCGTGGTCGTGTTTCCCGGCTGAAAGGTGTAATTGCCCCCGGCGGTGATGGCCACGTTCGAATTCGGATCGCTCGCAATTTCGCCACCGCTCGCGGCCACATACCCGGTATAGGCGACGATATTGTTGGAGCCATCGTTGGCGGCGAAGGCTGCGCCGTGGTTGACCGTGGCCCAGGCGCCGAGAATCCCCGTGAGATCATTTGCCTGTCCGGTCCGGACCAAGGCATCGGTCGCACCGGAAGTGGCGAAGTCAGTCTCATTGGAATTGAAATCCACCACCCCGCCGGCACTGCGGGAAATTCCTCCGGCGCTCATGTCGAGCGTCGCAGTGACGCCGGAGGAGCTATTGATCGTGATCTGACTCGAGCCCTGATTGACCGCCAAACTGCTCAGTTGCTGCGAGACCGTCCCGGAAGCCGCGCTCAATTCAAAGATGCCGCCGCCAACGGCCAGACTTGAAGATGAATTGAACAGGCTCGACACCGAGCCGGAGAGATTGACGTCCAGTGTTCCGCCATTGACGGTCGTCGCTCCCGTATAGGTTGCCGAGTTGACCGCCGTCGGGGTGAGCGAGAGCGTCCCGGTGCCAACCTTCGTCAGGCCCCCCGTCGTGCCTTGGATCAAACCGGAAAAAGTCGTCGACGAATTGTCTCCACCGGCGGTGAGCGTGGCCGAGCCGAGATTGATCGTGCCAGTACCGCTCGATGTCGAATCGGCGATCGATCCGACGATCTGGTTGAAGCTATTGAGATCCAGCGTGCCGCCACTGGCGATGAGCACTGCCGAATTGGGAGAGAAAGTGTTGACCGCTCCGGCTTGCAGCGTGCCGGCGGAAATCGTCGTCGCGCCGGTAAAGGTATTCATGCCGCTCAACGTGAGCGTTCCGGTGCCGGCTTTATTGATGCCGCCACCAGAGAAGCCGGCGATCCCGCCGTTGCTGATCTGGCCGCTGAAGGTGCTGCTGCTGGCATTGCCCAGCGTCAAGGTCGCCCCCGCCACCGAGACCGTTCCCGAGCCGGTGAGCGTGCCGATGGTGTCCGCGGTGCTCTGAAACATGTCGAACCCGGCAAAGGGCGTTCCGCTCGCGGAATCGCCGTAGCTGTTATCGGTGATCGTGATGGTCGAACTGTTGAACTGCGCCGACGCGCCTCCGATCAGGTCGTAGTCCACCACGCCATTCCCTTCGATATCGACGTTCCCCTTGATCGATCCGCCGGCCACGTCGCTCTGGAGCACGATGAACGCCGTATTTTCGACCGTGGTCAGCCCCACGTAGTGGTTGGTGTTGTTCGCCCCGAAAATGTAGGCCACGTAATTGCCCACGCCGGCGAGATTGGTGGTGAAGGTCAGCCCCGCGGGATCACCCGCCACACCGATGCCGCCCTGGCCCCAGGCGATCTGCTCTTTGGCCACGTCGCCGGTGATCGTCCGGGTTTGACCATTCAAGTTCACCAAGCCGTTCATGGTCAGCGTGATCACGCCCGGTCCGTTGGAGAAGTTGATCGGGCTGGTCGTCTGGATGGAGATCGGATTGGAAAAGGCCGTCCCGGTACTGTTGCTCACGTTCACCTGCGTGCCGATGGTGTCCCCGGAGCCCATGATGGTGAGCGTTCCAGAGCCCAGCGCTGTGGTGTTGTTGATAAAGAGCGTCGCGCCACCCGTCAGGGTCGTGCCCCCGCTGTAGGTATTGTTGTTATTGAGCGCCAGCGTTCCGGGACCAGTGACCGTGATCGCCCCGGTCCCCGACATGACCGCATCGATATTCGCCGTCACCCCGGAAGCGACCGCGATCGTGGCCGCGGCCGCCGGCATGAAGGTCAAGTCCCCGTTTGGCTCGATAAAGTAGCCATCGGAGTCGAAGTCCAGCCTCGTAAATGTGAGGTCGTTGTTAATCGTAACGATTCCGCCCGTGCCGGCAAAGTGAGCCGTGATATTCGGATTGTAAGAGGTTGGGGCGGTCCCGGAGGCATTCACCCAGTTCGTCGTCGAACTGTCCCAAGTGCCGTCCCCGCCTTTTCCATTGGCGATGGTGCTCCCGATGGTCGTGGTGCCGTCCCAGTACTCATCCGCATTTCCCGGTGTAGCGCCCAGAAGCAATCCGAGGCCAAGCAGGACGGCGACAGAAGTCGCCAGGATCGCGGGGCGTCTCTGGAAAGGGGCTCGGGACATGAACTGCGGGAGGTTGGTATGGGCTGGGGGGTGCGTCAAGTCCACGCGAGGTGAAAATTGCAAGAAAACCACCGTGGAACCCCGCCGTTGGGCCGGTTTCTGGTTTAAGGTTTCTGGTTTGCCCCCATTGCACCTTGGGCGTCTCGCAAAGCCTCGGCTCTGGTTTTTCCGTGCTTGATCGCTGGGCGAAACTGCCTTGCTGGCGGCCAGCCGATGTGGTTTGCTTCGCCCGATGAGTAAAGCCGAAATTCTTTCTGAGCTGACCAAGCTCACTAGAGAAGAGCGGTATGAAATCCGCATCAAGTTGGCGGAGATGGACAGTGATGGCTGGGTTGACGAGGACGATCCCCTTTCCAACGAAGAGAAAGCGCTTCTTGAGACGCGGCTCAAAGCGATGGATGAGCATCCCGAAAAATCCGTTTCATGGGCGGAGGCGGAGGCTCGTCTCAAGGCTCGCTTCGGCGAGTGAGGTGGCGGCTTGATATCCGCGAAGAGGCGCTGCTCGATATCGAGATCGCTGCCGATTGGTACGAACAGCGGGAACTTGGGCTGGGATCGGACTTTGCCAGAACTGTAAGGGTCGCGATCCGTCGTCTTCCTGAAAACCCGCGCGCATACCGACTCCGCGATCGGCGCCGACAGATTTACTGGTTCCTACCGCCACGCTTTCCTTACCGCATCTTCTACCGGCTGAGTGATGATCTCACTACCATGTTCGCGGTCATTCATGCCGCGCGGCACGACCGGCATTGGAAGCGTCGGATATGAGCCTGCCTCGATTTCGCTATTCGCTCCGCACAACCGTCTGATGCGCCGCCGCCCAGCGGCACAATCCGTCTATCCCACCTTCGCCCGCCCGGCCGGCGCGGGGATCTTTTTGAACCGTTGCGTCAGTTCGGTCAGCGGCGCCTCCACTCCCAGGCGTTCCAGCGAACTGGCCCCGACAAAGCCGACACAGTCGGTCTGTTCGTTGATATAGGCGGCATCCTCCGGCCGGGAGATTGGGCCGCCGTGGCTGAGGAAAAAGATGTCCTTGCGCCCGCTCAAACGCGCCCCTTGGATGATCGCCCGAGTCCGGTGCACCGCATCGTCCATGGTGCAGACAGCGCCCTTGACGCCGATCGACCCGCCCACGGTCGTGCCCACGTGGGCGATAATCGCGTCCGCACCGGCCTCGGCCATGGCTTTCGCCTCGTCGGGCGTAGCGACGTAAACGATGGTGAACAAATCCATCCGGCGGGCCAGGGCGATCATTTCGATTTCCTTCTGCACGCCCATACCCGTCTCCTCGAGGACCTGCCGGAAAAGACCATCGACGATCGTGTGCGTCGGAAAATTGTTCACCCCGCTGAACCCCATGTCCTTCACCTTGCCCAGCCAGTGCCACATCCGCCGCCGCGGATCGGTCCCGTGGACCCCGCAGACCACGGGCACTTCCTCCACCACCGGCAGCACTTCGTACTCGCCGATGTCCATGGCCACCTGGTTGGCGTCATCATAAGCCATCAATCCGCAAGTCGACCCGTGCCCGCTCATCCGGAAACGCCCGGAATTGTAAATGATGACCAGGTCCGCACCGCCGCGCTCGATGAATTTCGCGCTGATGCCAGTGCCGGCGCCGGCGGCGATAATCGGCTCGCCGCGATCGAGGGCGGCTTGCAAACGGTCGCGGACTTCCTGCCGCGTGTAGGGGTTTCCTTTTCCGGTCCAGGGGTTGGGCATGTGGGGAAGTGGGTAAAGTGCTTAGTGCTCAGTCTTTTTTGCGAGGGCGCAGGGCCGACAGCAAAGCGCGTCCCCGTGCGGCCGAAAAGCCTTTGTGCGTTTTTGATAGGAGGTGGTGGGACGACCGACTGCCGACAAATTGCGAAGCAATGATCGGGCGATCCGTGGGGTCGCTTCACTGCCCGACCCAAGCCATTGCCGTCGCATATTCGTAAATTTACGCACAACCCTTCAATTTCTGAGAACTACCAAACTCACTTTGATCTGAACCTCATGATGTGTTACCGCTACCCATCCATGTCCACGGTACGAGCTTTTCGCTTTTTGAATTCCGTTCTATGCTCGGGGCTGTGAGCCACGGCATCGATACCTATCAAGCGGCGTTCTTCTGCGGCGCGAGTCTCTTCGTCGCCTTTACCGCCTGGCACGGCTGGCGGCTCGGCATCCTCCGCCAGCTCATTAACATCCTCGCCCTCGCCGCGGCCTACATCATCGGCTATTTCGGTGGCAGCCGCCTCGGGCCTTTCCTCCATCGCTTTATCGATCTGCCCGTGCAGACCCTGGCCGTGGTGGGGGCGGTCGGAATGGGCTTCGTCGTTTATTGCTGCATCACCCTCATAGGGGTCATCGCTTTTACCAAGACGGCCCAACAACGCGTCGGGCTGATCCGGCTCGGCTATGGAATTTCCGGCTCGATCTGCGGGGCGTTCTATGGGCTTTTCCTGGTCTGGATCATGGTCCTCGCCATCCGGCTGCTCGGCAGTGTCGCCGAGAGCCAGATCGCCGTGGCCGATCTTCCGCACGTCACTCACGGAAGGACCTCCGCTTCGCCGACTCCGGCTCCCGTGCCGCCCAGCGGTTTGGTCCGCACGCTGGCCCACATGAAACAGTCGCTCGAGCAAGGCCCAGCCGGCTCGGTCGTCCAGCAGGTCGACCCCATTCCCGGCACGCTCTACGGCATCCTCCACAAGCTCGGCATGATGGTCTCCGACGACAAAAGCGTGGATCGTTTCCTTTCTTATCCCGGGGTCAAACCGCTCCTCGCGCATCCCAAGATTGCCGCCTTGCAAAACGATCCCGACATCACCCGGGACCTGGTCAATCACAACTACTTCGCCCTCATCCGCAATCCGCACATCATCACTGCCGCCAACGACGCGGAGATCGCCGAGCTGATGCGAAAATTCGAATTCGAAAAGGCGCTCGATTACGCCCTGCAGCCGCCGCCGCCGAAAACCGAGCCGCAGGCAGCACCGGCTTCCACCTCCGCTCCGTCCGGAGGAACATCCAACATTCAACACCCAACATCCAACATCCAATAGGCTCGATTCGGAGCGGGTGATGGAAGCACGGCGCAGTCAGGAAATAAGGAAAAATCGCCGCCCCAAAACGATTGGATGTTGAGTGTTGGATGTTGGATGTTGGATGTTCACTTCCATGCTCGTCCCAACCATCGGCCTCGAAGTCCACGTGCAGCTCAAGACGCGGAGCAAAATGTTCTGCGCCTGCCCGGTCGAATACGGTGCCCCGCCCAATACTCACACCTGCCCCGTCTGCCTCGGCTTTCCCGGCGCGCTGCCGGTGATGAATGAGGAAGCGCTCAAGATGAGCGCCCTCACGGGACTCATGCTCGGATGCGCCGTGCCGGACGTCTGCAAGTTCGACCGGAAGAATTATTTCTATCCGGACATGCCGAAGAACTACCAGATCACACAGTTCGACCAGCCGATCTGTTCCGGTGGCACCGTGCCCTTGCACGACTTCGCCTATCCCAAGGACGCGCAGAAGAGCATCCTTCACCCGGGCAAATCCATCCGGCTCACCCGCATCCATCTCGAGGAAGACGTGGCCAAGTCGCAGCACTTCGAGACGAGCACGGGCATCGACTTCAACCGTGCCGGCACGCCCCTCATGGAGATCGTCAGCGAACCGGAAATCGAAACGCCGGAGGAAGCGTTCGCCTATCTCACCAGCCTCCAGCAAATCCTCGTTTATGGCGGCGTGAGCGATGCCGACATGGAGAAGGGCCAGCTCCGTTGCGATTGCAACGTGAGCGTCCGTCCCGAGGGCGACCCGAACCTCGGCGTGAAAATCGAGATCAAGAACATGAACTCGATCAGCGGAGTGCGGCGCGCGCTGGCCTACGAAATCGCCCGGCAGATCGACGCCGTGCAACGCGGCGAGAAACTCATTCAATCCACGCGCCGCTGGGACGATGACGCCGGGCAAACCTTCCAGATGCGCATCAAAGAATCCTCGCACGATTACCGTTATTTTCCCGATCCCGATTTACTCCCCGTGGACACCCGCGTCTTCATGTCCGAAGTCCGCACACGCCGCCCGGAACTTCCCGGCGAAAAGCGCGACCGTTTCGTGCGCGATTTCGGTGTCACACCCTACGACGCCAGCGTGCTCACCAGCGAACATGCCCTCGCTGACTATTTCGACGCCGCGGCGAAATCCGCGCGCAAGCCGAAGAACGTCGCCAACTGGATCATCAACGACCTGCTCAGCGCCCTCGCTGCCGCGGAGAAAACGATCAGCGATTGCCCGATTTCCGGGCACGCCCTCGACGAACTCGTGAACCTCATCGACGCAGGCAAAATCAACGGCAAGCAAGGCAAGGAAGTCTTCGCCGAGATGTTCGCCACGGGCAAAGCCGCGGAAGCAATCGTCAAGGAAAAAGGCCTCGAGGTCGTCAGCGATACCGGTGCCATCGAGGCGCTGTGCGATCAAGCCATCGCCGCCAGCGCCAAGGCCGTGGCCGAGTACAAAGCCGGCAAAGTGCAGGCGATCAACTCGATCAAGGGCCAGGTGATGAAGCTTTCGCAAGGCAAAGCGAATCCGCAGGTCGTGGGCGAGATCCTGGCGCGCAAGCTGGCGAAGTAGGGATTTTCGATTCTCGATTGCGGGATTGCCCGCATTCCACACCGCGGAAATGAATCGCTTTTGACAAATCATCCAGCGAAAATCCCCGATTAACCATGACGCCTCCGTCCATGACTTTCCGTGGAATCAAAGTCCCCCTTCCCTCCACGATCCCAATCCTCGGTCTCGCGGTATTGATCTCGGCCGCCCCTGCCCAAGCCAAAAAGAAATCTTCGCCGACTCCCAGCGCTGTGCCGCCCACATCGCCAATGCTCGCCGTTCCCGGCGCAGGAGCGGGCAACGAGGAACCGGGCCAACTCATCAACAGCGACATGAGCGGACGCGACCTCGAGTTTCTGACGACCGTGGTGAATTCGGGTCGCGCGCAGGCATACTTCATCGATCTCCTCCACACCAGAGCCAGCTCCGACGAAATCAAAAAGCTCGCGGAGAACCTCAGCATCGCCCAGGAGGATGAGGACAAACGCATCGCGAACCTCGCGGCGAAGAAGGGTTGGAACGTCTCCATGGCTCCCACGCCGGAACTGAAAAAAGCCGGCGCCGAATTGGAGAAACTGCAAGCTTCGAATTTCGACAAAGCCGCCATGGATAAACTCGTCGCCGCCAATCAGGCTTCGCTCGCGGCCTTGCAAAGCGCCGCTGAATCGACGGACCCGGACATCAAGACCTTCGCCGCGCAAATGCTCCCGCTCGCCGAAGAGAAGGAGCACGTCGTCGAGAAAATGACCGGCGCCGGTAGCAAAGCCGCGGCTCAGCTCTTCCGGCATAGCGCCGCCCCCGGTGCATCCGGCGACCACTCGGCGCCCAAGTCCGCTCCGGCGGCAGCAGAACCGCCGGCTGATTCATCCACACCAGCCGCCACACCCGCCGTTACTCCGAAGCCCACCAAGTCGGGACGCAAAGGCAAAGGCACGCCGAAGTCCGCGCCTCCTCCCACGCCCGCCTCGGCGACGGCACCGAGTCTTTCCGGGCTTCCGCGCCACACGCCACCTCCCGGCGTTTCTCCAGCAAATGCGGAGGATTCTATCGTACCCCTCAAAGTCGCCATTCCCACACCTTCCACCCCAGCGCCCGTCCCATCCACATTTTCGCTGCCCGTCGCCACGCCTTCACCCACGCTGAAGTAAATCGCGCCGGCTCATCGCGCTTTTTCGTTGCGCGAAGAGCATTCCCTCTGCGGCCCTCCCAAACTTCCTCAGCGCTCTGCGATAAATCCAATAAATTTCAACTTCAACTCAGCAGCAACGATTCACGCCGCGGTAGCGATGCTCCGTGGCCGTCAGAAAAGCATTCTGCCGACGGTACTTGGCCGGTTGCACCTGTCCGGCGGCTTCGCTGGCCTGGCACGCACAGACTTCCGCGCGATCGATGGCGGCTTCGCCGGAAAGCTCCTTGAGCATCATAAAGCCGAGCATCGCCAGCCCAAAGGCCGGCACCGGGTTTGACTCCGCGATCGAACCCGCCGGCAGATATACCGGCTCGGTTTCGCTGAGAGTCGCCGCTTTGTGACGCAACAACAGGCGCACCCATTCTGAGACGCTCAGCAGCACAATGATCGCAACCAGCGTGAGGAAAATGCGCGTCACCCACGCGTCGACGATGGTGTTGAAGTGCGTTGTCCGCAGGGCGTTCAACGCCTTGGTCGCCGCGGCGATCGTTGCCGGATCTCCACCCGTTTCCGCAGCCGTCAGCGCCTGCTCCAGTCCAGGCAGTTTGCCCTCCGCGGCGTGCGCACCGGCGAGAAAGCCGATCTTCGGATTCGCATCCCACACCTTGATGTATCCGGCGCTGAGCGTGACCGCCAGCAGCCAGGCCAGCGGCCCGAGCGTCACGAAAGACAGCCACGGAGATTTGTCGCGCTGCAGTTGCATCTTCAGCAGCACCGTGGTGGCCAGGCACAGCGCAATGCTCGCGAGCAATTGATTGGCGATGCCGAAGATCGGCCAGAGCGCTTTCACGCCGCCGTCCGGATCGCGCACGCCCATCAAGAGAAAAAAGCCCCACGCCGCCACGATCAACGCGCTGGCCATTACGCCCGCGCCGAGGTTTTTCGTATCGGCCAGCGCCGGTGCGACTCGCTTGAAAACATCCTGCAATAGATATCGCCCCACGCGCGTGCCGGCATCGAGCGTCGTAAGAATGAAGAGCGCCTCGAACATCATCGCGAAGTGGTACCAGATATCGAGCCAATGCCCATGGGTGAGGCTCGAGAAGATCATTGCCATGCCCACGGCGAGCGTGGCCGCGCCACCCGTCCGCCCGAGCAGCGTCGGTTCGCCCATCTGCACGGCGAGAGCTTTCATCGTCTCGGGCGAGACGCTGACCGGCGCCTCGACGTAACCCTTCTCCGGCCCGGGCACGAGTTGGGTGAGCCCGCTCGCCGCCACCGCTTTCTGCGTGATCGCGGCGTCGTGGCCCGGCAGATTAATCGCCAGGTACACGCCCGGGTCGAGCGTGCACGCCGCGATCATCGCCATGATCGCGACCAATGATTCAAGACACATCGCGCCGTAGCCCACGGGCCGGGAATAACTCTCGCGCGTGATGATCTTCGGCGTGATGCCGCTGGAGATCAGGGTGTGGAAGCCGCTGATCGCGCCGCAGGCAATCGTAATGAAACAGAAGGGAAAGAGTTTACCGCCCACCACCGGTCCACTGCCGTCCACGAATTTGGTGATCGCCGGCATGTGCAGCACCGGCAGCACGAAGAGCGTGCCAATGGCCAGCGACCCGATCGTGCCCAGCTTCATGAACGTGCTGAGGTAATCGCGCGGCGCCAGCAGCAGCCACACCGGCAGCACGCTCGCGAGAAAACCGTAAACAATGATGATCCAGGCGAGCGGTTCGGCGCGCACCGTGAAGAGATGGCTGAGCGAAGGGTTCTCGTGCACGAGTTTTCCGCCCCACACCGCGAGCAGGAGCAGGACGACGCCAAGGGCGGAAACTTCGAGTACTTTGCCCACGCGCCACGCGCGCAGATACACGCCCATGAGCATGGCGATCGGAATCGTCGCGCCGATCGTGAATATACCCCACGGCGATTCCGCGAGCGCCTTCACCACGACCAGCGCCAGGACCGCGAGCAGAATGATCATGATCGCCAGGATCGCGATTACCCCAACGAATCCTGCCACGGAGTTGAGTTCTTCCTTCACCATCTGTCCGAGCGAACGCCCGTCGCGCCGCATCGAGGCAAAGAGAATGATGAAATCCTGTACCGCCCCGCCGAGCACTACGCCGATGATAATCCAAAGCGTGCCCGGCAAATAGCCGAATTGCGCCGCCAGCACCGGCCCGACCAACGGCCCCGGTCCGCTGATCGCCGCAAAATGATGGCCGAAGACGATCCACTTGTTCGTCTTCACGAAGTCCTTACCGTCCTCGTGCACCTCGCAAGGCGTGGCCCGGCGATCGTCGAGCATCAAAATTTTCGCGGCGATCCACTTCGCATAAAATCGATAGCCGATGGCGTAGCTGCACAGCGCCGCGATGACGATGAAGCCGGAATTGACCGGTTCATGCCGCTGCGTGGCAATCGTCCAATAACCAAGAGCGCCCAACAGCGCGACACAGAGCCAGATAATGAAGGAAACGGATTTTTTCACAAGGGGACGTCATGCTTAACCAAGAAACCGGGAGGAGGAAAGAGCCGACAATGGGAAACATCCGGACGCGCTTCGCGCGAACATCCAACATCCAACATCCAACATCCAACATCCAATGGCTCGATTCGGACACGGCATCCCAGCTCGTGAGCCCAGGCGCGATTCGGAAAACTCGAAACACCCTGCGAAGCAGCCATCTTCTTCATCCCTCATCCCTCATCCTTCATACTTCGCCCCCCTCCGCTGGCCCGTCTCTTGCTGCTTGCACTTTCACCCAACTGGGCCTAGTGCCCTTTTTATTCGATGAAAACCCAACTCCTCCCGGGATTATCCCGCTTCATCTCCTCCGTCGCGGTCGGCGCGCTTTGCAGCGCCTCCGCGTTCGCACAACTACCCGCCACGACCGCTCCGGGCGCTCCCGGCGCTGCTGCCGCACCGGCCCAGCCTCTGGCCATGAACGACCAGACCTATCTGCGCGCGGCCATCAAGTCGCTCTATTACCAGGTCCAACTCGCCACCGCCGCCAAGTCGCTCGGCGATCTCAATCTCGCCCGGTTGCGCGATGAAACGACCAAGAACCTCGGAGCGGCGATGCAATCCATCACCAAAATCGCCCAGGCCCATGGCGAAAAGGTTCCGACCGAAGTCTCGGGCACCGACAAGGTCGACTACGATCGCGTGATCAAGGCCAAGCCCGACAAACTGGCCAAGGAGTGGACCGACGCCCTGGCCAAGGAAGCCAAGCATCTCGACCACGAAACCGCGACGGCCGAGAAGACGGTGCAAGATCCCGATCTGAAGACTTTCATCACCAATTACGGCCCGTCCATTCGCGCCACTTTCACCTCCGCGGACGCAGCCGACAAAACGCAGAAGAAGCTCGCCGGCGCACCGTCCCGCCGGTAAGGCGGACGAGAGGGTGCGAAGTTTGCTGACGTGCGTCAGTCCCAATGTCGCGCGTCGGGAGACTCGCGTTCCGTTGAGCCAGGATCGCGAAGACCGGTCGTCTCGGTGCGGGCGATTCATGCTTCGTCAGTGCAATCATTATCGCTCGAAGAATTCACACCGCATTTGCGGTGTGGGGCGGGCAGTCGTATAATCGAAAAACTCTCACTGATGGACGAAGACTCTTTCGATTTCACGCCCCACGGAGAATCCCTCACTCCGCTGGAACGCCTCGACCGCATCATCTCTTCACTTCCGCCCGGCGATCTTCTCCGCGGCGAACTCATCGATCTCCGCGTCGAGATGGCGGAACTGCAGGACACCATGCAGGAGGCCCGCCAGGCCATCGAGAAAATGGAGGCGATCATCAAGAAAGTCACCTCGCCGGCCAACCGCATCGGCACTTTTCTCGGCACACCGAATCGCGAGACCGCCCAGATCGTCGTCGGCGGCAGCGACTACTATTGCAACGTCGACCCGCGCGTCCCCATCGAATCGCTGCGCCGCGGCACCCGCGTCCTCGTCAATGAAGCTTACGTCATCGTCGGGGATCTCGGCTACGACCGCAGCGGGCCCGTGGTGAAAATCAGCGAAGTCCTCGGCCCGGACCGCCTGCGCGTCGGCACCGAGCACGGCATGCAATCACTCGTTCTCCAGCGCGGCGATTTGCTGCTCAAGGAAAAGCTCAAGGCCGGCGACGAAGTGCGCACCGATCCGAACTACAAGATCGCCATCGAAGTGCTCGACCGTCCGCACAGCGACGAATACTATCTCGACAGCGTGCCCGAGCTGCCTTGGGAAAAAGTCGGCGGCCAGGAGGAAGCGTTGCGCGCCATTCGCGACGCCATCGAGTTGCCGCTGTTGCACCCCGATCTCTTCAAGCGGTTCGAGCATTCCACGCCGAAAGGCTTCCTGCTCTACGGTCCGCCCGGCTGCGGCAAGACGCTCATCGGCAAAGCCACCGCCTACAATCTCACCCAACAGCTCAAGCAGCAGACCGGCGAAGAAATGCGCGAGTATTTCATGCACATCAAAGGGCCGGAGATTCTCAACATGTGGGTCGGCGAAAGCGAACGCATGGTGCGCGAAATCTTTGCCACCGCGCGGGAGAAACGCCGCGAAGGCTACCTGCCATTCCTCTTCATCGACGAAGCGGAGAGCATTCTCGGCACCCGCCGGGCCTCGCGTTATTCGAATATCCTCTCCACGCTCGTGCCGATGTTCTGCACCGAGATGGACGGCATCGAATCGCTCGCGGAAGTCGTCATCATCCTGGCCAGCAATCGCGCCGACCTCATCGACCCGGCAATCCTCCGCCCCGGCCGGATCGATCGGAAGATCAAGGTCGCCCGGCCGACCCGCGAAGGCGCTCGCGAAATTTACCACATCTATCTCGCGCCGAATCTCCCCTACGACCCGGCATTGGTCCGCGAAGCCGGCAGCATCGAAGGTGCGATCAACGTCCTGATCGACAAACTCATCGACCTGCAATTTACGCACCGCGACGACAACCGTTTCCTGAGCATCACCTTGCGCTCCGGCAAAAAGGACACGCTCTATCGCGGCGACCTCATCAGCGGCGCGATCATCGCCAGCATTGTGGAGCGGGCGAAAGGCCTGGCCATCAAGCGCGCCATCGCCAGTGGCTTGGAGGAAGGCATCGGGATCGACGACCTCCGCGCCTCCCTCGACGCGGAGTATCTCGAGAACGATATCTTCCCGCCCGGCGACCTCACCGAGGATTGGCTGCAGCTCATCGATTACGACCCGGAAAACGTCGTCAAGGTTGCGCCTTACCGCGCGAGCGATAAGGGCTCCGCTCCTAAGCCGAGCGCGATTGTGTAAGGACGGTCAGCCAGGAATTCTTAATCTTAATCTTACTCGTAATCTTTATCTCTCATGCCTGGGGGATTAAGATTATGAGTAATACCATCTTTCATAAATAACGTGACATATGTGAGGGAGGCTGGCAAAAGAGAGCGATGGCTGGAGTAAAACTCAAATTAGGCGTGCCTGAAGTTGCCGCGTGTATTGACCAGAGACATGCACGGGAGGGCGACGGA